>JAHDCO010000024.1:0-17346 GCA_020629835.1 Granulosicoccaceae bacterium | reverse complement strand
CATTCGCGGTTCAACCAAATCGACCGACAACAATTTGAAGCCAATGGTATGCATGTCCTGGCCGAAGGCGATGCCGGTGTGCATCTAATCGTCAGCCCAGATGGATTCCGCACGGTGTACTTCCAGGGCCACCCCGAATACGATCATGTGAGTTTGATGAAAGAGCACCGACGGGAAGTGGGACGTTACATCAATCGGGAGCTGCCAGAATTCCCGCCGTTACCTGAAAACTACTACGACGCGTTCAGCCGGGCGGTACTCTCTGAATACCAACACACGGTTGAAGATGCATTAAACCGGTCGGTTGCTCAAGCCGATTTCCCCAAGTTTCCTGACGAACTGTTGACCCAGCGTTTACACAACACGTGGCACGACAGTGGAAAATCACTCGTGGGTAATTGGGTCGGCTTGGTGTATCAGCTTACGCATAAAGATTTAACGAAAACCTTTATGGACGGTATTAACCCCGAAGACCCATTAGGTTGGTTGGCGTCCCGGTCATAAAATAACGTTCAGCATCACGAGGCTGACCACCATAAACAGGATGGTCATAATGCCGCCTGCCCGCATGAAGTCGGCCACTTGATAGCCACCCGGGCCCATGATCAGTGCGTTGACTTGATGGGTTGGGATCAGAAACGAATTCGACGTGGATATGGCCACCGTCAGTGCAAATACCGCAGGATCTGCACCCACGGCAATGGCGATGTTCACCGCTAGTGGCACCAGTAATACGGTAGCCCCGATGTTAGACATCACCAAAGTGAAGAAGGTAGCGAGCCCGGCGATCACCGTTTGCAGCACCCAGTTCGGAACCTCACCTACGAGCAGCAGAATCTCTTGCGCTATCCACGCCGCAGTACCCGATTGATCGACGGCAATGCCGAGCGGTATCAGGCTGGCAAGTAAGAACACGGTTTGCCAGCTGACGGCATCGTAAGCCTCGTCAATGGTCAGTACACCGGTTAGCACCATACCCATGGCACCGGTAAGCAGTGAAATGGATAAGCTGTCGGTGAGAAAAAACAAGATTAGGGCGAGGGAAAAAAACGTGATTGCATAACGAATTTTGTCGGTGCGTAAGTCTTCGTATTTAACATCGGTAGCTACCACGAAATCACGGTTGCGTGACAGCTTGTTCAGATCTTTCCAACTGGAATGTACAACCAACGTGTCGCCCGCTTGCAACGGGATTTCGGCAAATTCGCGGCGTATGATCTGGTCGGAGCGAAAAATTTGCAGAATGTTGGCACCGTAGTTTCGGCGCGGTTTGATGTCTTTGATCAGTTGGCCAATCAAGCTGGAACCCGGCGGAATAACCACCTCACCGATGCCACTGTGCTGCGCGTTCAGAACGTCGGCAAACTGTTCTGGCTCACCTTTTAAAACCAGGTTGTATTCACGGCAGAATTCTGCAATTTCGGCACGGTCGCCCATCATACCGATGGACGTGTGCACCCAGATGGTTTCTTCTCGATCCGGTGGTACCTTCACTACGTCACCGCTGTACAGCGCCAGCATGGATGGGGTGTTGACGTAGTTGTCTTCAATTTGCCGAATCGTCATACCGACGAATGGGCTGTCATCGGTTACGCGCGCTTCCAGCAGTTCACCCTGGATGCCGTAAACGCTTTCGAAATAGTCGGACGCTCGTGAGGTTCTGTTGGCGTCACTCTCTTTGATATTTGGTAAAACGAAGCGACCACATAAAATGAAATACACAATACCGGTAGCTACCAGCGCAATACCGATAGGGGTAACAGTAAAGAGCCCGAAGGTTTCCATCTGATGCTGCTCGGGCAGGGTTTTGTTTGACGACAGCAGCAAATCATTCAACAGGATCAAAGGGCTGGAGCCGATCATGGTCGCTGTGCCGCCGAGGATGGCGCAAAACCCCATGGGCATTAAGAGCCGCGACATAGGAATGTCGGTACGGGTAGAGATACGGCTTACCACCGGTAAAAACAGTGCCGCAGCACCTATGTTCTGCATGAAGCTGGATATGAACGCAACGGTTCCGGACACCAACGGAATGATTCGTCCTTCGGTTTTGCCGCCTTTTTTGAGTATTAAGGACGCCAGCCGGCTCATGATGCCGGTTTTATCCAGCCCGGCTCCGATGATCATGACGGCAATGACGGAGATAACGGCGTTACTGGAGAAACCCGAGAAGAGTTCTCGTTTGGACACCAGCGGTTCCAAACCTGGTACCAAAGTAGATAAGCCGAGTAGCACCATCACACAAATGGCGGCAACATCCACACGTAATAACTCGAAAGCAAACAAAATGATGGTCACGGTCAGTAAGCCCATGACAACCATCATTTCAAGATCGAGCGTAATCGGGTCCATCAGTTTCCTTGTGGGTGCACGGGCGCTGTCATGTGCGCCGGTACAGTAAATCAAATACATCGTGCCCGAGTCTCTGCCCGCGCCGTTCGAACCGTGTGTTGATACGCCATTCCGGTTGCGCTACGAAGTCCTGGCTGGGGGACTCATTGCGTAGCTGCTTGGCGTTATCCAAATGCTCCAACATCCATTGAGCATAGTCGGCCACATCGGTTGCGCAGTGCAGCAAACCACCGGACTTCAAGCGTGAGCTTACGGCCTGCAAAAATTCATCCTGAACAATACGACGTTTGTGATGACGTTTTTTATGCCAGGGATCGGGAAAAAATAACAAAACCCGATCCAGCGATTGCTCGGCGAACATGTGCTGCAAGACTTCCATCGCGTCATGCTGGATGATGCGTAAATTGCTGAGTGCTTCCGCGTGTATACCTAACAGCGCCTGTCCTACGCCCGGTGCATGCACCTCGATGCCGATGACGTTAACTTCGGGGTGTTGTTTTGCCATGTGCAGCAAGGCATCGCCATTGCCAAAGCCAATCTCTACCCACGTGGGGGCAGAGCGATTAAACACAGAAGCCAAGTCCAGCGTGGCTTCGCTGAACGGAATACCGAATTTGGGAAGCAAATTATCCAGGGCTGACTGCTGTGCACTGGTGAGACGCCCGTTACGAATGACAAAGCTGCGTATGGACCGAGAAGTGAGTGTGCCGGTGACACCCTGGATATCACGTTTCTCAGTGGCCAGGTCAGTCGCTGGGTTGGCGGAATCGGGTTGGTCGTTATGGTCTGTTGAGACCATCATGGCTCCAGCGTTGAAAGTTCGGTCAAGACGGCCAGGGTTTACTAGGTTGGCGGCGCACTACGCCGAACTCTTTATTAATGCGTCATTATAGAGGCAAGACGCGCTTGCCGTCGGCCGACTGTTGGCAGCACCAGCGCATTGTTTTTGGAGCCAGATAGTGTTTACTGATGATCGAGGGTCCGCACTGCAACGGGTTTATGGGCAGGCGGCAACCGCGCAGCTAACAAGCTTGCGTATTGCTGTGGTGGGTGTCGGTGGTGTTGGCTCATGGGCGGTGGAAGCGCTGGCTCGCACAGGTGTGGGTCATCTAACGCTGATTGATCACGATGATGTCACGCTCAGTAACATCAATCGGCAATTGCCTGCGCTCGATTCAACTGTGGGTCGGGCGAAAGTTGACGTACTGAAAGAACGCATAGCCGATATCAACCCTCGCTGTGATGTGGCGGCTGAAGAAGATTTTCTGGTAGAGAAAAACTTAAACCATTACCTGGTGCGCGACTTCGACATGGTGATCGATGCCATCGATAACATTCGCTTCAAAGCGGCCATGATAAATTTCTGTCGCCGGCAAAAAATACCGATCATCACGACGGGTGGTGCCGGTGGACGGGTGAATCCGCTGGCCGTCGATGTCGCGGATTTATCACGCACCTGGAATGATGCACTGGCGGCCAAAGTGCGCTCTCGGCTTCGAGCCCAGTACGGGTACACACGAAATCCTAAGCGTAAGTTTGGGGTGGATTGCGTGTACTCCACTGAGCAACCGGTTTACCCCGATGGCGCAGGGGAAGTTACGCCATCAAAGCCGGGTGTACCTGGCGTGCGGCTGGATTGTGCTCAGGGATACGGATCGAGTAGCTTCGTCACCGGTACTTTTGGCCTGGTAGCCGCCTCACACGCTGTGTCGAAAAGCCTTGCAAGGCGGCAGAACGGCAAGTGACACCCAACGTTGCTATGGTTTGGCGGTTTTGCGTTTTGGGAAGCCAATCACACGCTGGGCAACAGGATTTCCGGGTTATCCCGCTATCCAAGGTATGGGTACAAAAGCAAACAGGTTTGGCGTACTACGGTGCCGGCTACCGCTAGCCACCCTGGCGTGCGCGCTGGTGCTGACCGGGTGCGGTCAATCGGATGCCACGGGCGACCCCATTGAAGGGCTGGCGGGCAATGCCGGCAAGCCGGTCGAAGGGCTGACGTTGCAAACGGATAATTCGCTCGTGCCTGAAAGCGCAAATCCGGTGTTCTCAGATGCCAACGGCATTGATGATGCAACCATCTCAGACCCGTCATCAGCCCCTGATCTTCCGTTCAGTGACCCAACTGATTTGGAGAATTTGGGTGAGGTTGTCACCTTGGCCGACACGGGAATCCGCATCACCTCAGATCCGGAGCGTCCGTTAAGCCGTGTGGAAATGGAATTTATCCAAACCAGTTGGACGTACATGCAAAGCTGTTTGAATGTCGTGGCCACCGCTCCACTGGTCATAGTCTCAACCACACCACCCGAACCGAATTCCAATGACGACGATGTGCTGTATCACATTGACGGCACCATCACGGCAACGGCCACACGCTACTCATCCGGGGCCACGGTGCAACTTAACGTTATTGATCTAGACGGTACCTTAAGCCGGGTAGGCTTCAATCTGCGTTCCATATTCGGTCGTTACTTATGGACATCAGCGAACTTATCCGAAAGTAACTACCCGCATCACTGCGCCAGCGTTCAGTAATACGCAGAGATTTCCCAGGCCGGTTTCCCAGGCCGGTTTCGTAGGCCGGTTGGCGGCACCATTTGCGTATGGCTTCGTATAGGGTAATTCAAACAAGTTCCCAGGCCCCGCCGTGAATACCGACACTCCCGCACCGTCCGCAGCGCTACTGTTAATTGGCAACGAGTTGCTCAGTGGTCGTACGCAGGATAAAAACCTCGCGTTCATTGGCTCGCGCCTGGCGGCTCGCGGTATTGTGCTGTGCGAGGCACGGGTTATTGCGGACATCCCGGCTGTCATTGTGCAAGCCATCAACGAGTTACGCGCTCGTCACACCTACGTATTCACAACAGGCGGTATTGGGCCCACACACGACGACATTACAGCCGATTGCGTGGCAGAGGCTATGGGAGTCGCGCTTGAAGTACACCCGGAAGCGGAAAGAAGGTTGTTGGCGTATTTCCAGAGTCGAGACGTTGAAGCCAATGCCGACAGGATGCGAATGGCGCGCGTACCGGTCGGGGGTACCTTGATCGATAACCCGGTATCCATCGCTCCGGGGTTTCAAATAGAGAACGTGTATGTCATGGCTGGCGTGCCACGCATCATGCAATCCATGTTCGAATCCATCGAACCCTGTTTAGCGACTGGCCCGCGTATCGATAGTATTTCGGTCATCTGTAATTTGGCCGAAGGCACCCTCGCGAATGCGTTAAGGCAATTGCAAGAAGAATTCAGCACCCTGGACCTGGGTAGTTATCCGATGTCCGCAGAAGATGGGCAACGGGTGGTGTTGGTAGCTAAGGGTAGCGATCACGAAGCGCTGGTGCGTGTAGAGGGCCGGCTTCAGTCGATGGTGCAGAGCCTGAACGGTCAACTATTTCAAAGCTAGGGTTTAGGCGGCGGCCTTTAGTGCAGGGAATAGCTTGGTCAGAGTGGCCGAGCACTCCGAGGCGAAAAACGGCTTCTGCAAAGCGTCGCTAGCGCCAAGTTGTTTGTACGACTGCTGGTCGTCGTACTCCATGGTGCAGGACATCATGACCACCTTGATTTGAGGAAACCTGCTTTTGATGTTGGCCAGGGTTTCCTCACCGGTCAAACCGTGTGGAAACCGGCAGTCACAGAACACCACGTCCACCGGCTCATTAGCCAATCTAAATAATGCCTCATCGCCGGAATTGGACTCCAGTACCTGGTGCCCGCAACGGGTCATCACTCGATTCAATCCAAATCGAATGTCAGCGTCATCATCGATAAGCAAAATGTTCAACATGGGGCGGTACCTGCAACTTGGATACCAGAGAACTTACGAGTGGTTCGCGTTTTGTCGTTTCTGAGACACAGTTGGTAACGATTTACTCAGCACCTCGTATTTCGCCAATGGCTGGCTCGATTATTGGATTGCCAGACACTGACTGAGCGCACGGGCTTTTGTACTTACACGTAGTGGGTATTTGGTCCGTTCGCGGCGATGGTAGTGCCTGATCTGAGGCACGCCTCCATCGAACGTGGTGATTTTAGAGGTGAGATGTAATGAGTAAAAAACAGCAGAACGGCTCGAGTAATGAGAATAACGTGGTAAGCATCAACCCGCGTGCCGCAGAGGTTGGCGATGGCCTGGATACCATCAAGGACATCCTGTTTGGCGAACAAGTAAAAGCCAGCAATGAGCAATTGGCTGATTTCAAGCGCGAATCAGAGACGGCTTTACAAAGCCTTTCTGAGCGTATGGATGAAAGGCTGGCACAGTTAGATGCGTCCCTGACCAAAAACTTTGAAACACTCAATCAACAACTGATCGCACAGCACACCGCACAGGCCGCGGCTCAAATGGCAGGCGAAAAACGCCTGGATGCCGAACTGAAAGCCTGCCAGACAACTCTGGAAGCCAACTTGTCGGCCACACGTGACGAGTTCAATCATGAGCTCAATCAGCTAGCTGATGAGCTAAGAGATCAGAAGTTGGACCGGCATAAATTAGCCGATATCTTTTCGCAGGCTGCGACTGAACTCGCTGGTACAGCGCAGCCGCTGAAGAAGGCAGGATAAATCGCTCGTGAACGTGAAGGCCTCTTCCACTGCCGAACAAAATAGCACTTCATCTGTGTCGAATGAAGCGCAGCTGAACCGTGTTCGGGAGGTGTTACTTGAACCACAGGCCGCACGTATTGCAGAGCTGGAAGCAGAACTGCACGCACTTCGAAACGACGTTGAAGACGAAGACACTCGAACTCAAAGCACCAGTGAAGTCCTGGCCACAGCCGTTAAGCGATCGCACAAGCAGGATGACAAACTCAGTGATGCGTTAAAACCGATCGTGGTGGATCAGTTTCGCGAAGTATCCCGAACCGATCCGGAAATGATGGCGGAAGCTCTGTTCCCGATATTGGGACCTGCGGTTCGAAAGATGATTGTTAATATCATCACGCCAGACAAGAAGAATAAGAAACGTCAGTACCGGCTTGAGCAGTTGTTTCTTATCGATAAGAACACCGGTTTACCCATATGCCATGTAGCGTCGGAGTCTGTGCACACGCAGGATGCAGACATGGTCAGCGGTATGCTAAGCGCCATTCAATCTTTCGTGCAAGACGCGTTTGAAACCAATGAGTTTGATGGCTTAGACACCCTACAACTGGGCGAGCTATCGGTATGGATTGAGTGGGGTCCGCAAGGCGTACTCGCGGGTGTGGTGCGTGGAACGCCTCCCAAGTCATTGCGTGATGCCATGCAGATTTTGATTGAATCCATTCACCGCCGTTATAACCAGGAGCTGGTGGATTACGGCGGTGATAACTCGGCGTTTGAAGAGCTGAAACCTGAACTCATGCTGTTTCTTGACAGCCACGATGGTAGCTTCATCAATCGGCTTAAAAATATGTCGACGAAGGCCAAACAGAATTCGATTATCGCTGTGGCTGCGTTGGCTATCGCCATTTTGTTGTTTATCAATGGGCGAGTGCAAGACGCTCGCTGGGCGGAGTTCATTCAGGTATTGGATGCGTCGCCGGGTATTGTGGTCACAGGCTTTCGTGAAGAGGGCCGGCTGTATAAAGTGTTCGGTTTACGTGATCCTTTAGCGGTAGACCCAGGTGAGGTATTAAAAGCTTCGGATACCAAGCGAAAAGTAAGGTTTGAGCTAGAGCCTTACCAGGCTTTACTCCCTGAGTTTGTTGTGACGCGGCTGACCAGTGCGTTATCTCCTCCCAGTACCGTAAAGATATCTGTCGAAGGCGGGAGCGTGGTAATAAGCGGTTCGGCTGACAAGCAATGGGTACAGCAAGCACAAGCCATAGCAAAGCCGTTGCAGGGAGCTCAAGCGGTGCTATTCAATGTAAATCAGGTTGATTAATCTCCATGAGCATTATTCAGAAAAAAGTATGCATGTTAGGTGCGTTTTCAGTTGGAAAAACCAGCCTGATAAGTCAGTACGTAAACAGCATATTTTCTGAAAAGTACACCACAACGATTGGTGTGAAAATCGATAAAAAGCAGTTGGAAATAGATGATACGTTTTTATCCATGGTGCTGTGGGATGTGTACGGGGAAGATAACCACCAACGCGTAATGCCATCGTACTTACGAGGCTTGGCTGGCTACATCTTAGTGGCTGACCCAACTCGTGCCTCTACGTTCTCTAGCCTGATCTCATTAAACGCCATGGTAGAAGAATCCATCGGTGAGATGCCGTTTGTGTTGGCTCTGAATAAGAGTGACATTAAAGACGAGTGGGTTGATTCAACCGATGAGTTGAATGCGTTAAAAGCGAAGGCGGCCGGTGTATTTGAAACCAGTGCAAAGATGGATACCGGCGTAAACGAATTATTTACGTGTCTCGGACGCTCTTTGCTAAAAGCTAACGCGGGTGTGGGATCGTGAGCGTGAATTTGCCGCAGGTGGTTTTCGACTACCTTGGTGCGATTAATTCAGTCGCCAAACCCAACGCCTTTTTAGCGCTGGATGAGCAGGGATATATACAAAGTGTCGGTGGGAATGTCGCTGTGTTTGATGTATCCACTGCCGCCGTCGGGCAATTGGCGTTAGAGCAGTACGCTCACTTAGAGGGTTTGCTTACGCGGGATAACGAACCTCTGATTATCCGAAATACTCAACTCAAGCCAGGCCAATGGGTGGATCTGCATCTATTCAGCGCCAAAGAGCTACGTTGGGTGGTTTATGTGGATAACACCCAAAGTGCCGCATTACTGCAGGCTGAGCAGCAACAACGATTGGAAGAGGATCTGCTCGTTGAACTCCACAAGCGTACCGGGTAATCGCGATGACATTTAACAGTTTTGCGATAACCGAAGGTCTGTCTTCGCACGAATATGCAAGGGCTAGTGGTGTTACCGAGCGAGTGTTTCAGATTTTTTCTGACACATCACTCTCTGATGACGAGAAGCTTGGCAGCATTTTACACTTGAGTTTGAAGCACTTTGACGTTGAATTAGCCATAGTGAGTTCTATCACCGGGCCATCCTATACGGTGAGCCGAATGGCAAGCACAGGGCCAACCGGTGTTTGTGTCGGTGATGTATTGCCGGTAAGTGAAACACCTGCTAATCGGTATTTGGACCAGCATAATAGCTTTGCGTTTAATGGTTTACCGATGGGTGAAGCGCTGCCGGTACTGGGTAAATCGAAGGTTGAAGTCCATCGTTACATTAGCGCTGTGGTTAATACATCGAATGGTCCGTTTGGTACGGTTTGTTTTGCTTCACAAGAACGCAGTGATACCGAGTTTACCGATGATGATTTAGCCTTTGTGGCTCAAGTTGCTGGGTGGTTAGGTTATCTTCTGGGTACCAGTGAACAATTGGAGTTAATGGATGCACAGAATGCCCATTATCAATCGTTGTTTGAATCAGTTCCTGCGATTATGTTTTTATGCGATGCGGATGGATTGATTATTTCAGCAAGTAATCACTTTGCTCAGCAGATAGGTTTGGACAGTGATCTTGTTCCTGGAAAGATGTGCTTAAAGTTTTTTCATGAGAACGACCGAAAGCGAGTGCAAGGTGCTATCGCGCACGGAGTTGGTGACCATATTCCTGCTCAGCTGTTGACGATAGATCAGTCGATGTTAGAGGTTGAGCTTAACCTGCGCATCAAACCGATCGGTGCGATGCAAAATGTTCGTATGGTAATCGCTTCTGATGTGTCGGCCAGGAATGAAGCCTTTCGGGCAGCTGAGGAAAAAAATCGTTTACTGGAAGTAGCGAATGAGAGTTTGAATCAATTTGCTGCGGTAGCCTCTCATGACTTGCAGGAACCATTACGTAAGATCCAACAATTCAGTCATTTTATTGAAGAAGATCTGGCTGCTACGTTGAGTGATGAAAACCGCTATCACTTGAAAGTGATCACGGACTCAACCGAACGCATGAGTAAGATGATTACGGATTTGTTGTATTACTCGCGAACGTCAGCGTCCAAACCGGATATGGGCTTGGTTGATTTGAATCGTTTGTTTGCGTCTATCGAGAACGAATTGGACTTGGCCACAAAAGAGGTGGGTGGTTCGATACGTCGAAAGTCACTACCCACAGTGTCAGGTAATGAACCCTTGTTGCGGCAGTTGTTTTCTAATTTACTGAGTAATGCGCTGAAGTACCGATCACCCCTGCGAAAACCCGAAGTAGATATTGAATGGGTTAATTCAGCCGACGTGCGTCAGATTGTCATTCGTGACAATGGTATTGGCTTTGATAGCGCATACGCGGATGAAATGTTTGAGCTGTTTAGTCGTCTGAATAACTCTTCTGACTACAAAGGCACAGGCATTGGGCTGGCTATTTGCGCTACAGTCTGTGAAAAGCATGGGTGGCGCATTGAAGCGACTGGTGAGTTGAACGAGGGCGCGGTGTTTACGCTGTCGTTGCCGACGCCGGACCTTGAAGAGCTTGAAGCTCTTGAACGGCCTCAGTAACGAGAGTTCCGCATTCGCCGGAAAATTTGTAAGCGGCAAGGTCATCAGCACGGGTTACGCCGTTATTAACGAGCACGATGGGTTTGTCCTGCTCTATGGCTTTACGGCAGAAACGAAAGCCTGAATACACCATCAGTGAACTGCCAATAACCACTAAGCCATCCGCTGCACTTAGTGCATCTGACACAGCTTGTACCCGTTCACGCGGCACGTTTTCACCAAAAAACACCACATCAGGTTTCAGTAAGCCGCCACACTGGGTGCAGTTGGGTACGTTCAAATCAACGATTCTGTCATCGGATAAATCGGCATCACCATCGGGTGCGTAGCGGGCATCCAGCGTTTGCAACCATGGATTGGTATCGATAAGACGAGTTTGCAGCTCGTTTCGATGGGTGAGTTGCTGGCAGTCCAGGCAAATGACTCGAGATAGCACTCCGTGCAGATCAATAACCCGCTGATGACCTGCGTCCTGATGCAGTTCATCCACATTTTGAGTGACTAGATTGGGTGCAACGCCCAGGGCCTGCAGCTGAGCGATGGCGTAATGGCTTTGTGTGGGTTGTGCGGCGGCGAAGTTAGGCCAACCGACCGAGCTTCTGGCCCAGTACCGTTTCCTGGCCATGATATCTTGTCGAAACGCCTGGCCTGTGATGGGTTGCGGCCGCTTCCATTCGCCTTTGGTGTTGCGATAGTCGCCTAAGCCTGCGGCCGTGCTGCACCCGGCGCCGGTTAATACCAACCAGGTCTTCTGGCTGGCTAAAACCTCGGCAAGCGAGCGCTTTACCTCACTAAGACCCGAAGTGTTCACTGCAATGGGCTTGCGTATTCACCGTCCACATTGAAGGGAATGGCTGAAGGCCAGTTTTCTAACGTGACGGTGCCGGTAACCCCATAGACGAGCGGAGCGGTTTCAGGTTCTGAGATGAGCTTTGCGGCCTGTGAGAATAAGTCGGCAAGGCCAACTGCGACTTGTATTTCCAGTAGCGCTTCACCCAGCGCCGGCACAATGGTGAACTGCTCGGACTGACCCTTGGCAAAGCGTTCACCGTTCACGAATGCGGTGAAGTCCAGACCCTGGATTTGCAAGTCGAAGCGGTTAGGGTTCTGGATTAGCAGTTCAATTTCTAGCTTCTGTACGGTACTGCCAATTTGCTTGGGTACCACGCGTTCAATTTTAATCGACGGCGATTGCGGGTTTCCCATGTCAAGCACGGCACAGCTTGATAACCCGATTAATAACACCGGGGCGATCAAGGCGACACATAGCCATCGACCGAACCGCCGGAATGGATTGATCTTGGTGTGCATTAAGTATCCTTTAGTACGCGCGTAGTATTGTTGACGCCAATGCGCATAACCACATTATGCCAGCAGGTCGCCATAGAGCGCCTGCAATGTGCTCAGCACTGCAGGTCCTGCAGTTTCTGTGCGCAGGATTCTGGGACCAAATCGCACCGCCTGTAAGCCTGCATCCACAGCGCTTTGAATCTCATCCATGGTTAACCCGGTCTCCGGTCCAATCAAAACAGCATGTTGTGCAGCCGGATCATTTAAGCCGGCGTGACCGTTGGGTCCTGGTCTCGGAAAGCTCCGCGTGGCGCTCGGAGCCAGTACCCAGCCGGTATAGCCGTTGTCACGAAGCTCAGGCCATGTCTCCTGTAGCCAGGTATTCAAAGTGGACGCAGCGTGTACGTAAGGCACGGTACTGCGACCGGATTGTTCCGCAGCGCTGATGGCAATGGCTTGCCAGTGCTCAGCTTTACGAGCCGCCCGGTCGGCTTTTAGCGGTGGAATTGAGTGTTGGGTGTATATCGGTTGGATAGCATTAACCCCCAGCTCTACACTTTTTTGAAAGCTGGTTTCGGTTCTATCACCGCGTGCAATGCTCTGCACCAGCAAGGTTTGGATACTCGATTCAGACTGGTTTTCGGTCACGGCCTGGATGGTGGCCAGCAAAGACTTACCCTGTACCGACAGGGTGGCGTGGTAGTTGTGACCGTCGCCATTAAAGGCCTCTATGCAGTCACCACTTTTTGCTCGTAAAACTTTAAGCAAATGATGAGCGCTGCGTTTGGGAAGTTCAATGGTTTTGCCGGTATCGCCGGGCTGGACCGACGCTTCTATCCAGACGCGTGGGTGTCGGGCGGTTTTGTTGGCAGCAGAAGGTTTACTCAACATCAATTCCCGCGTCGACGTGACAGAAGGCCACGGCGTTTACTCTGATCCAATTGAGCGGTATGCGTACGCCCACTGCGTTTTCTGAGTTGCTCAATGGCGTGTGTAAATTCAGACAGCGCGCTGTCATCATCCAGCTCACGACCATCCGGGTACAGAGGTCTCACGGCCAACTGACTTAAGTACTTGTACTCTGGTCGCGACCGTTGGCGTTCAAGAATGATGGCTGTTGATAGCGTGGGTTCTGCTTGTAGACTGGTAATGAGGCCGTTGAGCACTTCAGCGCCCCGGATGCTGTCGTGCACGGGGTTTGTTTCGCCATTTAATGCAGCCACTACGCGCGGAAACTGCAACACAATCAACACGGCCCGGCTCATTTGCGTTAACCCTTCATCCACTTGCCGGCGCGGTGCTGGTGTGTTGGTAGGTGTTGGTCGTCGAGTGGGTCTGGATCCAGTCAAGGCGATGCCAATCAGCGCTTCTAAACGACGAAATGCCAGCTCTTTATAAACGCCAGGTTGGATTGTTTCCACCAGGGGTTTGGCCTTATCAGCCAGCTGCGCTTTACCACCAATGCTTGTGATATCGATGCCTTCAGCCAAGTGCTCATACAGGTAGTCAATGATGGGTACACGCTGAGCTAAACGATCATTAAACCCTGCTGCCCCGGATTCCGACACGATGGTGTCAGGGTCTTCTCCGTCGGGGAGAAACAGAAAGTGCGCGTCACGACCGTCCTGCAATGCAGGTAGTGTAGCTACTAGGGCACGCCATGCAGCTTTTCGCCCAGCAGCGTCGCCGTCAAAGCAAAATACGATGTTCGGTACGATCTTGAACAGGATATCGCTGTGTTGTTGGTTGGCAGCGGTACCCAGAGTTGCAACCGTATTGTGTATGCCGTGTTGAGCCAACGCCACCACGTCCATATAGCCTTCCACCACAATAACGCTGGCGTTATCCTGAGCGGATTTTCTGGCTTCAAATAAGCCATACAATTCGCTGCCCTTGTGAAACAACGGGGTTTCCGGAGAGTTCAGGTACTTCGGTTCGCCTTGATTCATGATGCGACCGCCAAAGGCAATAACGCGCCCACGCCGATCACGGATCGGGAACATGATGCGGTCACGAAAACGCTGGTAAGCGCGATCTTGCGAAGCACCGGCTTTATCAGACGTTTTTAACATGCCTGTTTTGAGTAAATCTTGTTCACGTCCAGGGAACTGCTTGTTAAGCGCGTCCCACCCGTCCGGGGCGTAACCGATACCAAAGCGTTGTGCGGTTTCTCCGGATAAGCCGCGTTTTTTTAAATACGCAATGGCCTCAGGGTGTTCCTTCAGGCGTTGCTGATAAAACGCTGAAACCGCTTCCAGTAATTCGTACAACGGTTTTGATTCATTAACCGGTCGCGCGGTTGATCCGCCTTCTCGTGGAACTTCAAGTCCTAAGTTTTCTGCCAGAGTTTCTATGGCATCAACAAAGTGCATGTTTTCGTAGTCCATCAAAAACGTGATAGCACTGCCGCTTTTTCCGCATCCAAAGCAGTGGTAGAACTGTTTTTGCTGGCTTACGTTGAAGGAGGGAGATTTTTCGTTATGAAACGGGCAGCAGGCCACGTGGCTATTGCCGCGTTTTTTCAACGTGACTCGTGCGTCAATCACATCGACAATGTCGGTGCGACTGAGTACTTCATCAATAAAATGTTGGGGGATTTTCCCGGCCATGGAGCCACTATAGCACTGGCAAAATCCCCCGATCGATCAAGCGGCTGTCTTCAGCGTTAACATCAATTCAGACAGTTCAGAAGCTTTTGGTTTTACCAACCAGAAGCGTGAGGCGAGGCTGTAATACTCATCAATCATCTGCTGACCCAGCGTACTGCCGGTTTCACGCACGTGATCTTCCAGCATCTGTAACAGGTAATTACGCTGGCGTTCCATCGACTCAGAATGCAGCCGGTGAATGTCGATCAGTTCATGGTTGTAACGATCAACAAACACGTTGTGCTGATCAAATACGAAGGCGATGCCTCCTGTCATACCGGCACCGAAGTTAACCCCGGTGTTGCCGAGTACCACCACACAACCCCCGGTCATGTAC
This sequence comes from Granulosicoccaceae bacterium, assembly GCA_020629835.1. Classification (GTDB taxonomy): domain Bacteria; phylum Pseudomonadota; class Gammaproteobacteria; order Granulosicoccales; family Granulosicoccaceae; genus Granulosicoccus. The sequence continues at coordinate 2,273 of JAHDCO010000024.1, read as the reverse complement.
TCACAGCCGTGATCACCAATGCCTTCTACCACCGCGGTGGCGCCGCTGTTGCGAACGGCAAAACGTTCACCGGCAAGTCCTGCTGCGTACAAAGCACCACCGGTAGCACCATACAAACACGTGTTGCCGATGATGGTGGACTCGCGTCCGCGGTAGTTCGCATCGACCGGTGGGCGAATGGTGATCTTTCCACCTGCCATGCCTTTACCGACGTAGTCGTTGGCGTCGCCGTGCAAGTGAAGGTTCAAGCCACCGGCGTTCCAGACACCGAACGATTGTCCGGCGGTACCGGTGCAATGTAAGTTGATCGGGGCGTCTTCCATACCTCGGTCGCCGTGGTGCTTCGCGATCTCACCGGACAGTCGTGCGCCGATCGAGCGATTGACGTTTTTCAACTGGTAGTGGAATTCGCCGCCGCTCTTGGTACGAATAGCGTGCTGACAATCCTGCACCATTTGTTCAGCAAGTAAGCCGCGATCATGAGGCTGGTTACGTGCCACCGTGCAGAAACGAGGTGCAGATTCTGGTACGCCACCATCGGCTAACAACGGTGTCAGATCCAATTTAGCCTGGCGAGGTGTGACGCCTTTACTGGGCTTTAAGAATTGGTTGCGGCCAATCAGTTCGTCTAACGAGCGTACGCCCAATGACGCCATGTGCTGACGAACGTCTTCAGCGATGAACTTCATGTAGTTCATTACTTTATCGACGTTGCCGTGGAAGTGACGCATGCGCAGCACTTTGTGTTGAGTGGCAACACCGGTTGCGCAATTATTCAGGTGACAGATACGCAAGTACTTACAGCCCATCGCAATCATCGGGCCTGTGCCAAAACCAAAGCTTTCTGCACCCATGACGGCGGCTTTGATAACGTCCAGACCTGTCTTTAAGCCGCCGTCTGTTTGCACGCGGACTTTATTACGCAAGTTGTTCGCTCTTAATACCTGGTGCGTTTCAGACATGCCCAGTTCCCATGGGCTGCCCGCGTACTTAACACTGGTAAGTGGTGATGCACCGGTTCCGCCGTCATACCCTGAAATCGTTATAAGGTCGGCGTAGGCTTTTGCCACACCGGCGGCAATGGTGCCGACACCGGCTTCAGCCACCAGCTTCACAGAAATCAACGCTTCCGGATTGACTTGCTTAAGATCAAAAATTAATTGCGCAAGATCTTCGATAGAGTAGATGTCGTGGTGTGGTGGCGGTGAAATCAACGCAACCCCAGGCATGCTGTGGCGAAGCTTGGCAATCGTTTCGTTAACTTTATGGCCTGGAAGCTGACCGCCTTCACCCGGCTTTGCTCCTTGTGCAATTTTGATTTGCAGCACTTCGGCATTAACCAGGTAGTTGGGCGTGACACCAAATCGGCCAGAGGCAATCTGCTTAATCTTCGACATGCGATTGGTGCCGTAACGATTTAAGTCTTCACCACCTTCACCTGAATTTGAGCGCGCGCCCAAACGATTCATGGCTTCAGCCAGGGTTTCATGCGCTTCAGGTGAAAGGGCGCCTAACGACATGCCAGCTGAATCGAATCGCGGCAGTATCGCTTCAATGGGTTCTACTTCATCAACAGGAATCGGGTCTCCGGCCGGTACGAGGTCGAGTAAGTCGCGCAGCATAGATGGACGACGCTGATCGACACTGTCTCGGTAGATGGCGTAGTCTTCGAATTCGCCACTGGTTACCGCGGCTTGTAGCTGCTGCACCACATCCGGGTTATACGCATGGTACTCACCACCGTGGATGTACTTTAGAAGCCCGCCTTGTTCGATATCGGTGTTGGCATCAAACGCATTACCGGCAAGGATCATGGCATCTTCCTGTAAGTCGTCGAAGTCCATGCCTTGGATGCGTGCGGTGGTGCCGGTAAAGCACTGGTCAACCACACTGTCGTGCAGGCCAACAATTTCATACAGCTGGGCACCACGGTAACTTGAGATGGTTGAGATGCCCATCTTCGACAGGATTTTCATCAACCCCTTGTTAATACCCTTGCGGTAATTCTGTTCCAGCTGCGGGATATTCTCGTCACTGATTTCACCGCTTCTAACCATGCCTTGAATGGATTCGTACGCAAGGTACGGATAAACACACGTGGCACCGTATCCCACCAGTACAGCAACGTGGTGTGGGTCTCGGGCCGTACCGGTTTCAATTACCAGGTTGGCATCGGTTCTTAGTCCGGCATCTAACAAAGCAAAGTGCACAGCGCCGGTTGCCAGTAGCGCATGCACCGGAAGCTTGCCTTGTTCGATGTCTTTATCAGACAG
>JAHDCO010000083.1 GCA_020629835.1 Granulosicoccaceae bacterium | reverse complement strand
CCCGCCATTTCCATATCGTTTAATCCGATGATGCCGATATCATCGGGCACCGATAAGCCGCGATCCTTTATGGCACTCAAAGCACCGATGGACAACACATCGTCGCCACAAAAGTACGCATCTGCGTGCACATGATTGGGTAAGTCCAGCAGACGCAACATCTCAGTTCGACCAGCATTAAACGAATACGCCGAGGCATAGGATACGGACGGTTCCTCACCTCTCAACACCTGCAATTCGGACACAAATCCATGCAAGCGGTCCTGCGTGGACGTGGCTTCCATTGGCCCGCCCAAAAATGCCACGTGCCGGTAGCCTCGGCTTATCAATTCGCGCGCGGCAATACGACCACATTCCACGTTATCAATACCCACCACGTGTACTTGCGGTGCACTGGAGTGTCGGCCAAACGAATGCACAACGGGAATACCGGCTGCACGGAACGCTTGTGAAAACGCTGGAGGCAAAGTCGATGAGGCAACGACCACACCGTCAACCGAATACTGTCGCAACATTTGCAGCGACTGCTCGGGATCGGTTTCGTCGGTGAGATTCACAAGCAGTGGCCGCAGGCCACGCTCTTGTAGCCCGCGTGTAAAAAGATCAAATACTTCCAAAAAAATCGGGTTATGAAAGTTGTTTGACACCAGCCCAATAAGCCGGGTGCGGCCGGTGGTTAAACTGGAAGCTAAGGCGTTGGGCTGATACCCCAATTCTTTGGCCGCTTTCTCCACTCGACGGCGCATCGAATCCGATACTGACGCACCATCGGTAAAGGTTCGCGATACCGCTGAACGAGAAACGCCGGCAGCAAGCGCCACATCTTTAAGCGTGACACTCACGAGACTAGAATGGCGTATTGACTAAACCGTGCCACCAAGAGACTGCTCTAGCTTAACCATATCCTGGCCACCGGCCATTAAATCTTGCAATTCTTCGGTGCTGACTTCACCGCGTACGGCGGTACCCAGGGTCTGCCCCCGGTTTAGCACCGTAAATCGATCCCCAACGGCCATTGCATGACGTACGTTATGAGTGATAAAGACCACACCAATGCCTTTGTTGCGCACTTTATCAATGGTGTTTAACACGTTGGCCGTTTGACGTACCCCGAGCGCTGAGGTCGGTTCGTCCAACACCAACACTTTGGCCCCGAAATACACCGCTCTGGCAATCGCCACGGTTTGCCTTTCACCGCCGGACAAGGTACCCACAGCCTGTTCTGGTTCACGCAGGTTGATGCCCATGCGAGCCATCTCGCTCATCGTGATGTCATTGGCTTTTTTCGCATCGTAAAACTTTAACGGCCCAACGCCTTTTCTGGGCTCGCGGCCCATCCAGAAATTTCGCGCTACGGACATTAGCGGAATCATGGCAAGATCTTGATAAACAGTTGCGATACCCGAATCAATGGCTGCACGGGCGTCTTTGAACACAACCGGTTTGCCTTCAAATTCAACGACACCGCTGGTGGGCTGATGAACACCCGACAACGTTTTGATAAAAGTGGACTTACCCGCCCCGTTGTCACCAAGTAAGCAGTGACATTCGCCCGGATGCACCGCTAACGAAACACCGGCTAAGGCGATTACCGAGCCAAAGTGCTTCTCGATGTTTTTCATTTCTATGATAGGGGTGCTCATGCTAGCGCTCCCCCGTAATCATGCGGCGAATGTACGTATTCAATATAACCGCGAGTAACAGGATGGCGCCTAAAAACACCCGGAACAGTGAGCTTTCAACATTCGCAAAAAACAGCCCCTGTTGCACCACGCCAAATATCAACGCCCCAAGCGCTGCACCGATGACCGAACCATAACCACCGGTTAACAAGGCCCCGCCGATAACCACCGAAATAATGGCTTCAAATTCTTTGAGTACACCACGGTCTGCTGCCGCCGAACCAAACTCCATCACCTGGCATGTGGCGAACACGGTTGCGCAAAATGCGGTGAACATAAACATTAAAATCTTTACGCGATCAACCGGAACACCGACGTAACGCGCGGCTTGCGCATCACCACCGGATGCGTATATCCAGTTACCAAAACGGGTTTTGGTCAGTAAGTAATGCCCAAAAATAACCAGGATAATCGCCCAGATAACGAGCATGGGTATGCCATCCACAATCGGTTGACCTTTGCGTGAGCCACCTTTGAATACTTCAATTAAGCCCTGGTCACCCAGCCACTGGAACAAACCGGTAAAGACCTTGCCACCAAAGAGCTGCGCTAACCAGTCGCCTTCGGCCTTTTCACGAATGCCGCCGATGATGGTTTTGTTGGTGGTGGCGATGGATAAGAAGATCGTAAGCCCGCGCAGTATGTACAGAAACGCAAGCGTCACAATAAACGACGGTAAGCCCGTCTTAACAACGATGTAACCATTCAACCAACCAATGGCCATCGACACAGCAAACGCGGTCAGGATGGCGACCCACATTGGGTAACCCCACGTCACCGACATCATCGCGATGACAATGCCTGAAAAGCCGATCATTGAACCTACCGATAAATCAAACTCACCTGCGATCATCAGTAAACAGGCACCGACAGCAATAATGGCGAACTGTGCAGATACGACGGTCCAGTTCATCGCACCCGATGGAGAGAACATGCCGGAGTCACCGGCCACCATCAGGAAGAACGAGAACACCAATATGACCCCACAAATGGAGCCAAGCTCGGGCCTTATCAGCGCACGCTTAAACGCAGATTGGCGTTGTATACGTTCGTCAGTATTAGGGGAATTAGGGGACGCAGTTTCAGGCGCTGCGTTCTGGTTTGGGTCACTAGAAGACATGGCGCTACCGGTTTTGATTGTGAGTACCGATCCGGAGAGACGGCCGTGCAGGCCGCTTCACCGGATCGGTTTTACGCTTAAGCTTTTCTAAACGCTAGGGGCTTGGTCCCAGCGCTGTTCGCTCATCGCGGTTTTTTAGCGGAATTCACCCGCGAACTTCTCTACCATTTCCAAGCCATCAGCCGTTACGAAGCCTGGGCCTGAGTTGATGTTGTTGCCGGGCAGTACACCAAAACGTAAGTAGTTGGCCAATACAACAACGGGCATGTATGCCTGTAAGTACGGCTGTTGATCGATACCCCATTGGATCGTGCCGTCTTTGATGCCATTAACGATTTCAGTACCCAGATCGAACGTACCGAAATAGATATCACCTGCAATACCCATCTCCTTAACGGCTTCGATAGTTGGATCCGCTGAGGTTGGCCCTAAGGTCAAGATCGCATCAGTGTCGCTGTTAGCGGTTAAGTAGGCTTTTACCTTGTTCTTGATTTCAGCTGGATCCTGTCCGGAATCGATCATGGAGTCGCCCAAATCAACACCTAAGCCATCAGCAAAGCCTGAGCAACGCTCAGCTACCACCGGGTTAGAGATGACGTGGTTTACACATAAGAAAGAAGTAATACCGTCACGCTTAGCGCGTTGACCTGCCGCCAGACCTGCATCGTACTCAGGCTGACCGACGTACATCAATGCACCAACGTCTGCAGCTTGCTCAGGTGTACCTGAATTGATAATGATGACAGGGATACCACGATCAACAGCGTCTTTTATGGGACCGCTGAGTACATCAGGGTCAGCCAGGGTTGTGATGATGCCATCAGGGTTTGATGCAGCCGATTGCTCGATGATGCGAGCCATATCAGCAATATCACCGGTTGGTGGGTTGCGGTATTCAACTGACGCACCAACGTGCTTGCCAGCCATCGCAATACCGTTCTTGATGGTATTCCACCAGGAGTCACTGTCAGGCGCGTGACTGACCAATATAAATTTTTCGCCTTCAGCGTGTGCTGTGTTTACAGCCCCTACCAATGGCAATGCAGCAACGGCGACCGTTGCCGCCATCTTCATCCAAGGTTTCATGGTTTCTTGCTCTCCTCGTTATGGGTTTGGTTTACTAAAAACCGGTTGGCTCAGTGATACTCGAACCCGTGCTGCGTTCTCGTGACACTTCGCACCCCAACGATTATGCGAGGAAGAAACCTCAGATGCAAGCAATTCTTGCAACCGGTTTCAACGTCAATAAACCCTCACATCGGACAGCGCAATTCTACGAATCGAGGCCCGGCGACTGGCAGCCGCCGAGGCCTTGCAACTGGTTGCAGTTAGAGGAAAGGCAATTCCTGCAGTTTGCCGGGCACGTCAGCGGTAGGCCGACGCACGATAACGTCCATTCCGGCTTCGGCGCTGCGATCAACAAGCGCAAAGCCGATGTTTTTCTTCAGCCGCGGTGAAAACACACAGACCGTCATACTGCCCACAGGCTCGCCGTTCAATTCAATCGTCTCCCAGCGAAATCCCATTGGGTCCGGAACATCCCCTTCCAGCACCACACCCAACTGATGACGCTTGATCCCGTCAGCGTGCAACTGCTTTAGCGCATCAATGCCGACCACATCATTCGAAAGCTCCAAATCCACATAACGTCCTAAGCGAACTTCAAACGGATTGGTGTAGTGGTCCGTATCACCACCCACAGACACCAGCCCGCTTTCAACCCGTTCTGGTGTTGCCGGGGCACCTGGCCCGATGCCATGAGGTTTACCGGCTTCTGCCACTAAATCCCACAACTCAGCACCACGATTTCCATCTCGAAGATACAGTTCAAAGCCGCCCTGCTTCGACCAGCCTGAGCGCTGGACAACCAGTGGAATACCGTTCAGTTCTGCCTCTTTGAACCAGAAGTATTTCAGATCCTTTACCCAGTCCCCCATCAAATGCGCAACAACCGCCTCAGCTTTCGGCCCCTGGACAGCCAATGGGGATACATCGGGTTCGGTGATCGAAACGCGTAAGCTTCGCTCGGCCGCGATGGCTCGCGCCCAGTACCAGATGTCAGAGTCGGCGATCGAGAACCACAACAGCTCATCCGAGAATTTCAGAATGATCGGGTCGTTTAACAGTGACCCCTCGTGATTGCAGATAGGCGAGTACTTGCCTTGCCCTTCCGCACAGGTAGATAAATTTCGCACCGTCAGTAACTGCGCAAGTTTCAGCGCGTCTTTGCCTTCAATCTGAACCTGGCGCTCAGCGCCCACATCCCACATGGAGCAATCGTTAATGATTCTCCAATACTCAGCTTCCGGGTCGCCGTAGGACGTTGGCAGGATCATTCGGTTGTAGATAGACGTGGTCGTCATACCTGCTGCCAATGCGGAATCGTAAAACGGTGACGGCCGCAAACGCGCCGTGGGATGAATGGCAACCATGGGGGAATACTCGGGCGAAAAAAATCACGGCATTTTGCGGTTTTCAGTAAAGCAACGCCATGCCGAACCTGACGTAAGTGCGGCATCGACTGATTCAAGTGCGCTATCCAGAGCCAACTTGTGCACTCCCGCATAACTTACAGCGGCCCCCAATCGAATGGCATCGCGCATGGTTCCGGCTTCCCCCTGTAACGCGTTCATACCGAGCTCGGCACACACCGAAGCCGCACCGGCGTGATCACTCACCGCAAGGTCTGGCCAGGCAGTGGCTCGCTCTGTTTGCTCAACGCCGAGCGACGCCGGATCGATGGCAACTTCCTGCAGGTTAATGTCATCAAAGGGTACGATTCTGCCGGGCTGCGCATGCTCACCCCGATCCCACGGAAAATATCGGGACACCTGCGCCAGTGATGGCACCACCCCGCCTTCCACACCACGAACAAAGGTGGCTGTATCAAACCCGGCAACATCGGCGCTCATCGCGTAAATAGGCGGGTACGGTTTATGGACATACCCGGTAACGAGATGATTAGAACCTGATGCATGGAACGGCCGAATGCAGCACTCCAAAGTGGATAAGCAAGGCCGCTTAACAATCAAGTCGCGCAATCGATTTAAAGCAGCCAGATGCGGTGTGACAACTGCCTGATCGATTAACACCCAGCCGTTGTCTTTTTCCAGTACCGCGGTTGCCGAATCCAGCGAGGGTTGTGCCGGAATGTCGCAGGCCTGCAACACGGTCAGTGGTGTTAGCCCGTATTTTGGAGACATGGTACTCGGGCTATGGATAACCGAAGCCACCTTTAGCGCGGAAAGGACGGCAGGTATAAATGGTGATGCGGGTAAACCGCGGGCGTAACCGGCGTACTGATCGGCCAATGTAACTAACGCATCAGCATTGACAGTCCGATGCGGGGCAGCATCCAATAGCGCGCGAAACACCCCCAACATCTCATCGGAGGTTTCTCGCTTCATGCGCAACGCGATAAAGAAAATCGCGCTTTGAACATCGTGCGCTTCCCCGGCTTGAATCGCTTGCATGGCGCCGTATGCTTCGTCAACCGAGAGGTTTTTACTCAGATGCGGACCGGTCGCAATTTTTTGCAGTACCGCGGATAATTTTTTGGAATCCATGGCTTGATGGTAGCGCATTCACAAGTGGGTGCTATGCTGCTCGCATGGATCAATTTCCACTTTTTATTACCCTTCGTGAGCGTCGTGTATTGGTTGTCGGTGGTGGGCCAGTCGCTGCTCGAAAAGTTCGTTCAGTTATCAATGCCGGCGCAGATATCCATGTAATCGCACCCACGCTGTGTGGTTCACTGGCTACGCTAGCTGAGAACGACACAATCACACACGATGCTCGCAACTACGAAGCCGGTGACGCTACCGATTTTTGGTTGATCGTTGCGGCAACCAACGATAACGCGGTAAACCTTCAAATTGCCGAAGATGCGCACTCCGTGGGTGCCTTGGTCAACGTTGCGGATACACCGAAGGTGGGTAACGTATCCTTTGCCTCGGTGGTGGATCGTGCGCCGTTGCAAATCGCCATCAGTACCGGCGGGCATTCGCCGATACTAGCTCGCTTACTGCGCGCTCGAATCGCTGCATTTATTCCCAAAAGCTACGGCGCTTTAGCGCAATTGGCAGGCGACTATCGCGACCACATCAAAACACGTTTTGACTCGCTCAACGATCGTCGTCGGTTTTGGGAAGCGGTGCTGACTGGCCCCATTGCCAGACGACTTTTAACCGGGGATGACGCGGGTGCAAGAGCACAGTTAGAAGCCAGTTTGCAACCGACTTCGAGCACACCCGCGCAAAGCGATGTTTCTGTGTTAGGCGGATCAATAGAGGAGCACCCGGGCGAGGTATACCTAGTTGGTGCCGGCCCGGGTGATCCTGACCTACTTACCTTTCGAGCGTTGCGCTTGATGCACCAAGCGGATGTGGTGTTGCACGACCGATTGGTGTCTGACGATGTTCTGGCCTTGTGTCCACCCGAAGCTGAATATGTGTATGTCGGTAAGCGGCGCGCAGATCACGCTATGCCACAGGACACCATTAACGAAACGCTCGTGAAATACGCCAAAGCCGGAAAACGTGTGCTGCGTTTAAAAGGCGGTGACCCGTTTATCTTTGGACGAGGCGGCGAAGAGATTGAAACGCTGGCAGAAGCTAATGTGCGCTTTGAAGTGGTACCGGGAATAACCGCAGCGGCAGGATGCGCCAGCTACGCAGGAATACCACTCACGCATCGTGATCATGCACAGGCGTGTGTGTTCGTTACCGGACATTTAAAAGCCGGTGAGTTGCAGCTTAATTGGGAGCACCTGGTGCAACCGAATCAAACCGTTGTTTGTTATATGGGGCTTACCGCATTGGCCGAGCTGTGCCATAAACTGCAAATGCATGGCTTGGCCGCTGACACGCCGGCTGCCTTGGTGGAGCGAGGTACCACTCACCACCAGCGTGTGTTTACGAGTACGGTAAGTGAACTTCCAAGTCAGGTTGCGAACGCTTCAGTAAAAGCACCAACACTGATCATTATTGGATCTGTGGTGACGCTTCATGAAAAGCTACGCTGGTTTACGCCTTGGGTAGCCGGCCTTCAAACCGAAGGCCAGACTTACCCAAATGACACGTAACGCATAACACTACCCTTACAGGCAATCGTTACTCAGCACGTAATGGCGACTCATGCATGAAGCGACGAAACTCGTCTTCATCCGCGCGACGTTTTGCGTTTGCACGAAATTCTTCAAACTGCGTGCGTCGACGGTTCATGTCTTCTCGAATCTCCTTGATTCGATCCACTTGCGTTTGCTGATATTCATTAAAAACCACGTTGTCAGTGGTTTGATGCTCGGCCAGGTTAAATGACCAGTCTTTTCCGTTTTTCATGCCTCTGATCCAATGAAAGGCGCCTCGTATGGCAGCCGGTATTTGTGAGATGTCTCTTCCGCTTAGTACCCAAAACAGTACGAGCAGTCCCAAAGGGCCCATAAAGACGAATCCGGCTACGACTCCGGCAATATTCACCGGTGTCCAGCGATCCGAACATTTCGTACTAACCGATGAGGTGACTTCTGACATAGTAATTTCTCCGATTTTCCGACAACTGTCGCCCTATGCGAACGTTGTTCACATACAATATACAGCATTTGCGCGCTATTTCAAGACAAAGGCTAGAAAAAAGTGAACAATGTACACATACTGATCAGAGACGCATAGAAAAAGGGCACTTTGATGGCGAAAAAACGAGCTTCCTACCACCATGGCAACCTGGCAGAGTCTCTATTAGACGCAGTGAATACCATCGCAGAGCAGTTCGGCATCGAAGCGGTGACGCTGCGCGGCTGTGCCAAGCATCTCGGCGTGTCGCCCTCCTCTGCGTTTCGACACTACAGCGATAAGCGGGCGTTGTTCACCGCATTCGCCACCCGAGCCCTAAACCAGCTCAGCGATACACTGCAGCAAGCCCACACCGAAGCAGACAGTCGCGGCAACGATGCGTTGATGGCGGTTGGTCTCGCGTACGTGCAATACGCCCTGGCCCACCCCGCACTGTTCAGGGCCATGTGGCGTGAAGAAGCGATATACACCCAAGATCCTGATTACCTGGAAGCCGCCCTGAGGTTACAGGGCCAGATCAGTTCTGGCTTTGCAGGGTCAATTGACGACGGTGACCCGGAGGCCATCAGCGACCAGGAACTGTTGCTGTGGTCGGCGGTTCATGGGCTGGCTAATCTATACGTTGATGGAAATCTCAACGGCCATTTAAGCCAGTTTGAACGGCTCAAAAAGGTGGAAGCGGTGATAACAACGCTAAAACCGGCCTTGCTTAGCTCTGATCAATAACAGAAAGGTTGGCTATAGTATGGGCTGAATCATGTTTGCCTTGCCCGTAAGGAATCAGCGCCAGTGAGTACCGACAGCACCACCCAAATCACCCCGCCGACTGGGTCGTTTTACTTAGGCGCCAGAGCCGCAGACGGGCAGCCACTGTTCTACGATTCCGACAACTTCACCACGCACGGCGTCATAGTCGGTATGACAGGCTCAGGGAAAACCGGGCTGGGTATTGTTTTACTCGAAGAAGCACTGCAAGCGGGCAAGCCCACGCTAATCATCGATCCCAAGGGCGACATGGGGAATTTGCTGCTTACCTTCCCTAACCTGCTGCCCACAGACTTCATGCCGTGGATTACCGAATCTGAAAGTAACGGCGATGTAGCCCAGGCCGCATTTGAGAAAGCCACGGCCTGGCAGGCGGGTTTGGCAAGATCAGGCATATCCAAAGAGCGTATCGCGAAACTGCGTGAATCCGTTGATTTCACGATTTACACACCCGGATCCACTGCCGGCGTGCCGCTCAACGTCATCGGTTCGATGAGCGCTCCAAAAACCTCTGATGCTGAAACCCTTCAAGACGAAATTGAAGGGTTAGCCTCGTCGCTGCTCGCCATGGTAGGCATAGACAGCGACCCGTTAGGCAGCCGCGAGCACATTCTCATTGCCAATATCGTTAACCATTTTTGGTCGCAAGGTAAAGACCTGGACTTAGGCCTTCTGATTGGCCTGATTCAGCAGCCCCCCATGCGCAAGTTAGGCGTCATTGATTTGGATACGTTTTTCCCGCCCGGGGATCGCGTTAAGTTGGCGATGAAGTTAAACGGCTTAGCGGCATCACCGTCTTTTGCCAGTTGGGCAACCGGTCATGCGCTCGATATTGAACAGATGCTTTATGGTCAGGACGGACGCCCTCAATCAGCCATCGTATCGCTGGCGCACCTTAGCGAAGATGAACGCCAGTTTGTAGTGACCTTGCTGCTATCAAAGATGGTGACCTGGATGCGATCCCAGCCAGGGACCACCGACTTACGCGCGCTGATCTACATGGATGAAGTATTTGGCTACGTACCGCCCATCGGGCAACCGCCATCCAAGAAACCCATCCTAACCATATTGAAGCAAGCTCGAGCCTTCGGCGTGGGCTTAGTGATGTCTACACAAAACCCTGTCGATATTGATTACAAAGCGTTGTCAAACGCGGGTACCTGGATGATTGGCCGATTACAAACAGAACGCGATCAACAGCGGCTGTTAGATGGTATGAGTGCGGCAGATGGTTCTATCGATTTAAAAGCATTATCAAATACCATCAGCACGCTGGATAAACGGCAGTTTGTTTTGCATTCCACCAAAGCCGATGCGCCCGTCGTGTTCGGTACCCGATGGGCTATGTCCTACCTTCCTGGCCCGTTAACTCGCGCGCAAATCAGTTCGCTCACCACCGATGAACAACGACAACCGAAGCAGCTCACTAACGCTCCCGGGCAAACCAGTTCCACAGGATTGGGTGCGGAAGATTCTGCTGCTGCAGCTCCAGTCGTGTTAGCCGATAACGAAAGCGCTGTGGAACCTCAAGTCGCTGATACCGTCGACGTTCGTTACTTAGATCATGGCGTGCCGTACGCCGAACAGATCGGCGCAGACCCAACAGGAAAACGTTTGCAAGCGGGCGTTGCTGTGCGAGTAGAGATGCTGTTCGACGATACCAAAGCAAAGCTACGGCATGAGGTGGAATGGGAAGCGATATTAACGCCACTGGACGGGCCACTTGACCCAGATACGGCCTTGCAAGTGGACTACGACGATCGCGATTTAAACAAAGCCGCACCAGAGAACGCCGTGTATTTACTGCCGGATGCAAAGGTTAAAAACAAAGGCTATTTTTCGGCCGCTAAAACCGCCATCCGAAATCACTTATATCGTGAGCAGGAAATTACTCTGTATCACAACCCGTCATTAAAACTGTATTCACGTGTAGGTGAAACAGAAGCGGAATTTGAAACGCGTTGCGCGGAAGTGGCTGATAATCATGCGGACGTTGATGCCGATAAATTAAGACGAACGCTGGCCACAAAGCTTGACCGAATCAATGCATCAATTGAAAAAGCCGAAGACAAGCTGCGTGAAATTGAATTTGAGGCTCAAAGTCGTAAAAGTGATCAGCGTACCAGCCAGGTGTTGGATATTGCGGGCGGCATATTAGGCAGTCTGCTCGGTGGCCG
>JAHDCO010000023.1:22149-54581 GCA_020629835.1 Granulosicoccaceae bacterium | reverse complement strand
GCGTTCCACGCAATACCAATTGACGCGATGATGAATCCGTAAATGATGGTCCAGATGACCCCGAATGCCCAATCGGGTGGATTCCACGAAGGTTTTTTCAGCTCTCGATACCAGGGCCCTATAACGGTGGCCTTCATACCGGCAAGGGCTACCAGCGTAAGCGCGGCGGCAGTAACGACGTAAGGTATCCACATGGTTGGGAGCCCGGAAAAGTTAAGGTACATAGTTTATAGGGTATTCACCAGCGTCTAGATGACTGAATCCCGGACGCCCGTTTCACCCCAGCAGATCGTGCAGATGCGTCAACGTAAGAACCAATCAAACGCCTCATTATCGGACTCATTCTCTGCTGGAAAACCTAAGCCGGAGATAAAGTCTGGGAACTCAACAGCGTGCGCATCCGGCACTTGGATACCGATAAGCACACGAGCGTAGGCTGCACCGTGGTTGCGGTAATGGAACATAGAAATATTCCACTGTTCGCCTACACCTTTCAAGAAATCTAACAAGGCCCCGGGGCGCTCAGGAAAGCGCAATCGATGTACCTGTTCATCGGGAAGCTTCGCATGCCCACCGATCATATGGCGTATGTGTAGCTTAGCGGTATCGTTGTGCGTCATGTCCAGCACATCAAAACCGGCCTGTTCCAGAGTGCTGGCGATTTCAGCTCGTTCTTCAGCACCGCGTTCAACCTCCACGCCAGCAAACACCACAGCAGACTCTGAATCCGAATATCGGTAGTTAAATTCAGTGATGCTCCGACGACCCAGTACATTGCAAAAGTGCAGAAAACTGCCAGGGGTTTCCGGGATTCGCACACCGAAGAGTGCTTCACGGCTGTCACCGATTTCCACACGCTCAGCGATGTGACGCAATCTGTCGAAATTGATGTTTGCACCGGTGTTGATGGCAACCAGGGTTTGATCTTTCGCACCGGTGGTTTGCACGTACTTTTTGAGCCCGGCAACACCCAGAGCGCCAGCGGGTTCTGCCAGGGTACGCGTGTCGTTAAAAATGTCTTTAATCGCGGTGGACATTTCATCCACCGTTATCAGGATCACATCATCCAGCAGTTCTCGACAAATACGAAACGTTTCTGCACCCGCCTGCTTAACTGCCACCCCATCGGCGAACAGACTTACCGAGTCCAGAACAACCCGTTCGTCCGCTTCCAACGCCCTTTTCATGCAAGCCGCGTCCACCGGCTCTACGCCAAAGATTTTAATGTCGGGCCGCAAATACTTTAAGTACAACGCAACGCCTGAAGCGATACCACCACCACCGACGGGGATAAACACGGCATCAATTTTATCCGGGTGTTGACGGCTGATCTCGACCCCAATGGTGGCTTGCCCTGCGATAGTATCCGGGTGATCAAACGGGTGAATAAACGAATAACCGGTTTGCTCGACCAAGTGGTTAGCATGAGCCAGTGCCGTATCAAAATCATCGCCATGCAGAACGATTTCAGCTCCCATTGCCCGCACCGCTTCCACTTTGATGGACGGTGTGGGAGTGGGCATGACAATGATGGCCGGGATGCCTAACGACTGTGCGGTTAACGCAACACCTTGGGCATGATTGCCAGCGGAGGCGGCAATAACACCCGAGACACTTCCCTCTTGGGTTAAGCGAAAAATTCGATTAAAAGCGCCACGGCATTTGAACGAAAAAACCGGTTGCTCATCTTCTCGTTTGATCAGTACGCGGTTGCCCAGGCGATCACTTAATTTGGGCGCTTTATGCAGCCGAGTTTCCTGGCTTACTTCATAAACTCGTGCAGCCAGAATCTTGGGTAAGTAGTCTTCGTGTAAAGTGTTCATGCTCGCGCCTCGAGGCGCAGTTTTCTTATTTAATACGCCACTGTAACACCACCATGAACACTGCAAAAGTTGCAGCCGCAAAGGCGGCACTGAGTCACATTGAAGAGGGCTCAATTTTGGGCGTTGGCACCGGTAGCACGGTGAACTGCTTCATCGATGCCCTGGCAGAGTCTGGTATTCGCTTGAGCGGTGCTGTGGCCAGCTCTGTGGCAACGGCGGAACGCTTAACGGCTATTGGTGTGGACGTGCTCGACCTTAACACCACCGGCACGTTAGACCTGTATGTGGATGGCGCAGACGAATCCAACCCGATGCTTGAGTTAATCAAGGGTGGCGGCGCCGCACTAACCCGCGAAAAAATCATCGCCGGCGCTAGTAAGCGTTTTGTCTGCATTGCTGATGACAGCAAGCAGGTCGATGTACTGGGTGCGTTTCCTGTACCAGTTGAAGTCATCCCCATGGCGCGAAGTTTTGCCGCCCGAGAACTACTGAAATTAGGCTGTGACCCAGAGTACCGAGAGGGTGTAATTACCGACAACGGCAATATCATTTTGGATTGCCACGGCTTTCACATCTCAGACCCCAAGGGTTTAGAACAGTCGGCCAATGCAATACCCGGTATCGTGACGGTCGGTTTATTCGCTTTAAGGCCTGCTGATGAGCTAATCGTTGGGTACGCTGACGGGCGAACGGAAACGCATTTACCTCGTGCATAACATGGCTAATTGTTGCGGGCCTTAGTCCCCTTCCGCACCTAAGGGCAGGCGGAATTCGAATTTCGCGCCTTTCCCGCTACTGTGAGCGGTTACGCTGCCCCCGTGTTGCCTTGCCACACGAGCGACCAAAGCCAGCCCCAAACCGATACCACGAAAACGATCCGCTACGCTGGGGTCGCGTTTGAAACGCGTAAACAACGAATCGATAATAGCCGGGTCGATACCCACTCCATCATCAATGACGGTGATTACCGCCTCAGATCGATCGGTGGTCTCATCATCAAAACGCTTTACATCCAACCAAACTTCCCCACCTTCGTTGGAGTACTTAATGGCGTTACTCAGTAAGTTACCGACGGCCCGATCGAGTAACCCTGCATCACCAAATAGCCATAGCTCATCGTCACATACCGACAAATGCAACGTGATACGCCGAGCACTGGCTTGCGGCATATACCGTGTGGTTACGTTGTCGATGATGTTATCCAACAACACATCCTTGAATGACTCTACGCTAACGGTATCTGCTCGAGACATATGCAGCAGGTTGTCCATCATGGTGAGTGACGATTGGATATTTCGTCGAGCGCTAGCCAGGTCTTCGGTGCTAACGGATTCACCATCAGCATCCAGCAGGTACAAACTGGACACCAACGGAGATCGCAAGTCGTGCGATAAATAATCCATCATTTCAGCGCGAGCACGCTCAGCGGTACGAATCTCACTCACATCAATGACTGTCGCACACAACAATCGATCAGCGAGCGACGCCCCTACCGCACTGAAACCAATCAGTAGCTCTTTCTCATCCTGCTGCACCGTGAACTGCCAAGGTACCGCCCGCTGGATAAGGTTCTCAAAATTCTCACGTGCCTCTTCGTTGTGACTAACATCGACGCCTGCACGTTCAATGAACTCACGCATCAACGGTCGTGGTCCGACGTCTGGCAGCATCCGCATTAACAGGTCATTCAGGCGTATCGGTTCACCCACCACATTCCACACGATGAACCCTGCCGGACTACCGTCCAAAATGGTGTCGGAGAATGCTTTAACAGCACGCAACCATTCCAACTGATCACCAAGTTTTAAAGCGTTGTTTTGCAGCTGCTCTATCGAGCCACGCCAGATGGATGGTTTTATGCGTCGCCGTACCCGTGACAAACGATCGATATAGCGCGTAAGTTCGTCAGCAACGATGGGGTCTCCGACCGACAACATGACATCCAGGCGGTCGTCGGTAGGGTAACGGCGCGCGTAGACATTGCCTTCCCTAACCCAGGATTCGGATAAACCGGTTGCTCGTGGCGGTGGATTATCCCCGCCTACATGACTTAACGACTTAGTTGAAAAGCGCCAGCCATCCAGCGGTAGATGCAGCGCTGCATGTGTGAAGAATCGCGTTAAATCTTCGTTGGTGTAACGATCGCGCGGAGCTTGCTCAATTTCTAACTTTTTACTTTGGCTTGCCAGGAATCGGTTAACAAACCGAAGTCGGTTTCCACTCCAGGCTAGATAACTCACCAGGATGGGAATGGATGCGGCAAGTGGTGCATACCAAAGCTGAAAGCTTTGATACAACACATAACTTAATCCTATTGGGGCGAACGACACAGCGATGGCTGCAGCCAACGACCATTCGGGCCCGGCGCGCGAATAGACCCACATCAGGAACGGCAACATGGCAAGCGCTACGACTAAATTCCAACGGCCATCGATGCGAGTTATCAAACTGCCGTCTCGTAACCCTGCAAACAGATTTGCATGAATC
Source organism: Granulosicoccaceae bacterium (assembly GCA_020629835.1). Classification (GTDB taxonomy): domain Bacteria; phylum Pseudomonadota; class Gammaproteobacteria; order Granulosicoccales; family Granulosicoccaceae; genus Granulosicoccus. Next base: position 50,271 of record JAHDCO010000023.1, on the reverse strand, counting down.
TCAACACCGGGTATCGGTTGGTCCAGAGCAGATACCGGTGTCGGCACGACGTCCTGTAAACCTACTGATGTCATACCAACGAACACCACTTTGTTATCAAAATACGAAGGGGGGATTGCACCATCCAACACCTCACCCGCCGACACCGTCGTAAACGCTCCACGCGGTCCGTAAAAGGGAATCATGACTTCAAAGTCTTGCAGCCATTGCCCGATTTGCCCCTCGGGCGCGCGAGACAATCCAGGAAGCTTTGTTATTTCTAAAACACCATCCGCACTGCCGAACGCTTGATGAGCGGCTAACGATAAAGTTGGCCAATGCGGCGTGTTGTAACCGGCCATTAAAAATACGCGCCGGACGATGCCATCATCGTCGATGGGCATTTGTATTTGCCCCAGATCCTGCACGTGTCGCAGCAACGCAGGTACTGGCAGACGCTCAACATCTCCAGAGTTACTGACGCCAACGCGGCGGGTTTCTGTTAGTACTGGTAGAACAGTTTTGGGTAACGCTTTGATGGCATCCGCCAAGCGTCTATCGTCAGCAGGGTCAAACGCTGCCTCGGTGTATAACAGATCCACCACCACGCCTTCGGCGTCAGACTCAGCCAACCTATCGAACAACTCAGCTTGTAGAGTGCGTGGCCATGGCCAACGGCCGTAGTCCTGAAGGCTTTGAGGGTCGATCCCTACGATTACGAGATCTTTAGGGGTATCTCGCTGGTTAACGCGTACCCAGGTGTCGTGTAACAGGCGATCGAGCTTTAACGTGCTCTCGCTCCACAACAGTAACGCGGTGAGCACAAACAAGGCGCACAAAAACGCCCCCAGCGACAACAACGTAACGCTGTGCCGCCGGTGCTTTGCGCGCTCAGCCAGGGCTGGTGTGCTCTTCGAGGCGGTAACCATGCTGGTAGATTGACGTTAACTTCCAGCGTTCAGTGGCTAACAGGTTTAGCTTTTTGCGTAAGCGGCTTGCGTGTGTGTCAACGGTTCGCGTGTTTAGCTCTGCCGATGTGCCCCAAACCGATGTCAACAAGTGCTGGCGTGACAATACACGGCCACGATTACGGAACAAGAACAACGCTAGCTCGTACTCTTTTTCGGTGAGCTTTATGGGTTCATCGTTTAAAAGCACTTCACGGTTGGCAGTGTTGAACACGTACGGTGGGCATTCCAACACTTCGGATTCCGGCTGGGCACGACGAGCCAGGGCAAACAAACGAGCCAGTAACTCATGCTGTCGTACAGGCTTTGACAGGTAGTCATCGGCTCCGGCTTGTAACGCCGTCACGATGTCCTCTTCGGCCACACGAGAGGTCACAAAGATAATAGGAATATCGCTCGTGAGCGTTTTGCGCACCCACGTCAATACTTCCAAACCCGAACTGCCGGTGGTCAACATCCAATCCAATATCAATACGTCGTAACTGGATTTACGAAACGCGCGCTGGAATTCTTCGGCAGAAGAGTACGCGCCGCAATGGTATCCGCGGTCTTCTATCCAGCCACTGACTTTGGCCGACTGCTCTGGATCATCTTCAAGCAACGCAATGCGCAATGCGGGTCGGTCAGACATGTGCCACTCCTAAAACAGGTGCTAGGGGCCAGCCTAATATTCAAAAGCGCTGGCCCGATGCTAATTCACAATAATACCAATTTGCAGCATCAAGAAACACTGCGGAAGTCATCGCAAACTAAATAAGTTATTGATCTGATGTAATTTTTTGTGAATTCGGCGTAATTTATGTAGCCGATGATGCAATTGGGTTCACGAAATGACGCCCGCCTTCAACCGACTGGATTCGCTCCACCAACATTTCAAAATCTTCTGGGCTGTCCGCCAAATTGATGTCAGTAGCGTTCACAATCAGTAAAGGCGATGCATCGTACTGATGAAAGTAGCGTTCGTATAGCTCAATGAGTCTTTGCAAGTATCGGCTTTCGATGCGCTGCTCGTGCTTTATGCCTCGCCTTTCAATACGCTGCAACAAACGCTCAAGCGGTGCCTGCAAATACACCACTAAATCCGGCTTGGGTAAGTGCTGCACGGTGCGCTCGTATAAAGCCGCATAAATTTGCCACTCAGCTTCATCTAAAGTGAGTTCGGCAAACAAGCGATCTTTATCAATAACAAAATCTGACACGACCGTGCGTGGCTCATCTTGAATCCTGGCCGCTTCCATCGCTTGTAAGCGAGTGACTAAAAAATGCATTTGCGTGTGGAACGCTACGCGATCCGGTTGCTGGTAAAACGCTTCAATGTACGGGTTGGTTTCTTCAGAATCGGCTAGGTAACGGCCACCCACTGCAGCGCTGAGTTTTTTTGCCAAGGTGGTAGTACCGACTCCGATGGGCCCCTCTACCGCGATGTACTTGTATTTCATCCCCTACCCCCAAGCTGTACCTGCACAGACGTGATGCGCAACGAACCCCAAGCTTAACCCCGGGCTGGTCGAATGCCAGAGGAATCCACTGCGCTCAGTAAGTTTGCCACAGGGCCAAGCCCTGGAATCTGTAGCTGTGGGCTTAAGTCACATAACGGTTGCAACACGAAAGCGCGTTCAGCAATACCGATGTGGGGCACCGTAAGGCGCTCACTCTTGATTTCAGTTTGCCCGAACAACAACACATCACAGTCTAGTGTGCGTGCGTGCCAACGCAAGGCAGCGATAGCCGCTTCATCAGTTGGTCGAACTCGGCCACGTTCAATTTCCAAGGCTTGTAAGACATCCAGTAATTCGTGAGCTTCCAGCGTGGTTTGAAACGAACACACCGAATTTAAAAAATCCGGTTGATCCTGTGGACCCATCGGGTCCGTGATGTAGCGTGGTGACTCCCGTACTGAATGCATTGCCTCATGAGAATCCAGATAGGCAATGGCGGCATCCAAATGTGCGTGGCTATCTTCCAGGTTGCTACCGAGAGCCACATACACCAGCGTGGTCTCATTCAATCGGCGTTTCCATCGGGTGCTGAATTACGCGGGCGCCGGGTGCGCGAACGCCTTCGCCGTTGGCCGTTCATGCCCTGACCGCCGGTTTTCTTAGCTGCCGTTTTTTTACTGCTTCCCTGGCCTTGGCCGTCGGAGGCAACTGCCTGATTACCTGCTGAACCGTTTTGAGCGTTATCGGGGCGACGACGTGCGCTGCGCTTCTTACGTCGAGCCTGGCCGTTACCAGCCGCGCTATTGCCGTTGCCTGCATTCGGGTTGCGCCGTCTGCCCTGACCGTTGCTGTTACCCGAGGGACGCTTGCGGCCACCGCGTTGACGGCGCTGCGCAGGCATACCTAGTAATTCTGCGGCATCGCGATTTGCGTTGTGTTCAGGCTGTATTTCATCGTAAATGGTGTAGGTGTCTTCGTTCTCTTCCGGTAACGCACGATTGCCGAAATTGTCGTCGTCCCAATTTTCATGGCCGCCACCACTTTGTTGCCGACGCGTTGGTTTTTGACGATTACCGACGTTGTCGTTGTCGTTACTTCTCGGCTTTCTTGGCCCGCGCTGATTACCCGGGTTGTTGCCGCTGCTGTCATCGGCTTGCGCGTTGGATGCACCACGCCCGGGTTTACCGTTAGTTTGCGAATCCCGGCTTTGGTTGTCGCGGTTTTGCCCCCCTCGCCGAGGTTTTTTATTGCGATCTCGGTTGTTTTTTCTGTCGTTGCTCGGCGGTACAGGCACCACTAAGTTTTCGAGTTGTTCAGGACTTTCACCCCAGTAGCCTTCAATGACCGGTTTGGATTCAAGCATCTCGTCACGCTGATCGTGCGTGGCGGCTTGGATGTCGGTCCACCAATCAGCTAGCGGCTGCAAGGTGTCATCAATCGATGCACGCAACAGCAGAAAATCATACGCTGCACGGAAACGGCGGCTTTGCATCAACGCTTCAATATTGGATGCATCGACGTGCTCTAACAGTAACTGCAGCGCCCACACTTCCCGCATCGGTTCTGAGAAACGTCGGGGAATAGCAATAATACGTACCTGTTCTGCAGTAACAGAATCTGCTGCCGTACCAATCGCTTCTGCCACCGGCATACCATCAGCTACATGAGATCGAGCCCGTTGCTCTACATCAGGCCACAACATAAAACTCAACAGGTAATAAGGAGTAATCGGCTTACCTGCCGCCACTCTTGCATCCGTATTTTGCAAAGCTGTGGTGAGCAGCTCCTCTAAACCAACGGTGTCGTTTTCCAACCGTGGAGCAAGCAACGGAAATAAATACGGAAGTAAGCCGTGTTCACGTACCGCATTAAAACTGCGCTCAGCATAGCCGCCCTGAAACAGTTTCAGCATCTCTTCAAACAAACGCGCCGCCGGCACCTCAGCCAGCGCATGACGCGTTTTCTTCATGGCTTTGAGCGTATCTTTATGAATATCAAAACCCAGTTTTGCACTTAAACGAGCCGCTCTTAGCACTCGAACCGGATCTTCTTCGCAGCGCGTGACGGCGTCCCCAATTAAACGAAAGACACCATCGCGCATATCGTTTAATCCACCGCAATAATCGGTGATGGAATCGTTTGCGATGTTGTAGTACAGCGCGTTAACCGAGAAGTCGCGGCGAATGGCATCTTCTTCCACGGTACCGAATACGTTATCTCGGACTATCTGTCCGGCATCCCCAACCTCACCGCCATCGCCTTTATCGTGAGCGGCTCTGAAGGTCGCCACTTCAATGACGTCACGGCCGAACAACACATGAACCAGACGAAATCGACGGCCAATGATGCGCGAGTTACGGAATAACTCCCGCACCTCTTCCGGGCTGGCATCCGTAGCTACATCGAAGTCTTTGGGCTGTTGGCCCACAAGGGCATCGCGTACCCCACCGCCCACCAGAAAGGCGTCAAATCCACCGTCGATTAATCGATTGAGCACCTTTAAAGCATTAGCGCTGATCATGTCTTGCGACATGTCGTGGTCATCGGCACCCAGAACTTCCACTGCGGGCGCAGTCTTCACGGATTTCACCATGATTTATTCATCACCGGTTTGTGCATTATTGCGTTGGTCCTTAAAAGAACGGATCTGGCGACGCTGCTTTTTAGTAGGCCGACCATCACCGGCCAGCCCCAAGCGGGCTTCTCTGTCAGCACGAGCCTCCAGCCGTTGGTGTTCCCGCTTGGCCTTGCTCTCGTCAGTTTCCAGATACAACTGTTGCGCTTCGCTCGCCGAGCGGCGCGTATCGGATAAGGCCAGTACCTCTATCCGAAACTCGTAAGGTGGCTTTTCGATCCTGAGCGATTCGCCCACCTGAATTTGTCTTGACGGTTTTACTGATGATCCGTCGATCTGAACACGATTTTTATTAATGGCTGCCGTAGCCATACTGCGTGTCTTGAAGAAACGAGCGGCCCACAGCCACTTGTCTAATCGGACTTTCACTGCCGGCTCCGCGTTTTTATCGCGGCTCACACACAGTTCCTAAAGCATAGCTCACAGTATACTTCGCTTAGTGGCATTACGCAGGCCATCCTAAGAAACCATCCTGATCCGTTGTGAGTGCTTTGCCCATGCTCTGTTCTGTATACCGAAGCTCAAAGAAAGAGGGTCTATACGTCTATGTACTGGAAGACGCAGGCCTCGACCACTTACCTGAACCGGTAATGAAACAGCTGGGCGAACCCACGCTGGCACTGACAGTCGATCTATCCAAACGAAACTCGCTTGGCCAGGAAAATATCGCAGAAGTGCGTGACAACCTGATGTCACGGGGCTTCCACATTCAAATGCCCAAAGACATTGAACATTTGGTGACCCAGGCGGCCGACGAAAGTCGTCAACCGCCCTGGTAAATCATAGTATCGCCGGGCGATGAGTGGCTTACTTATTTAAGTGAGTCAGGTTGCTTTCGTTTGACGAGAACCATGCAGCAAGGTCGGCGATTTCCTTATCGGTAAGCCCTGTCGCGAAACCTGACATGATCGCGTTCTGCCGATCACCTGATCGATACTGCTTAAGAGCCTGAACCAGGTAATCTTCGTATTGGCCGGCCAAGATGGGGTTAGTGGGGATAGCTGAGTTACCGTCCGCGCCATGGCAGCCGATGCAACCTTTAGCTGTGGAGAGTGCTTCTCCGTTAGCAGGGTCACCGGCGCTTGCCATCATTGGCAATGCGACACAAACTGCACCCAGAAACCGAACGAATAGTTGAGATGTGTGTGTCACGTTACTTGCCCTGACTTGCTAAGTACGCCGAAATATCAGCGATATCCTGATCACTCAGAAGACCAGCGTTGGCCTGCATCGTGGGGTGATGACGGGTTTTAGCCCGGTAAGCCTGCAATGCGGCCACTAAATAGGCTTCATGCTGACCCGCAATGCGCGGCACTTTGTACGTGGGATACGCATTTACATAGTGCTCGACGCCATGGCAGCCAAGACACGTGTAGGCCTTCTTAGCGCCTTCAACCGGATCCCCTGCTGCTGACACTGGAGCACTTAACGTAAGCGCTAAAGCCATGCTGCAAGTAGCGCCCATGGCAAGGCGTTGCATCAGTGATTTCATGAGAGAACAAACAACCTTCAAAGTCAAATTAAGTGAGGGCCAGCCTCTATGCAAAGTTTACCGCACAACCTTGTCTAACGAACCGCCAAATCCCTTAGGCGTCAGAGTCACTAGGCTGCATAGCCACAAACATTTCGTTCATGCGCTTCACAAAACCCGCACCATCAGCCAGTTGGCCGCCTTCAGCCAACATCGCCTGGTCGAGCAGTAAGCGAGACCAATTGGCAAAACGATCATCATCCTGCTCCCTATCCAATAAGTCCAAAATTGGATGGGTTGGGTTAACTTCCAATACTGGCTTGCTGGCAGGCATCTCGTGACCGGCTTGCTTCAACAACTGCTGCATGTGCAATGCCATATCGTGCTCACCCATGACAATGCAGGCAGGAGACGAGGTTAATCGAGTGGAGGCACGCACATCGCTGGTGTCGTCTTCCAAAACCGTCTTGATGCGGTTGATCAAAGGCTCAGCTTCGGCCGCTTTCTTTTCTTTCTCGGCCTTTTTGTCGTCATCATCACTCGCATTACCGACCCCCTCAAGATCCAAATCGCCTTTGGCGATGGAAACGAAGGATTTACCGTCGTATTCACTCAGGTAGCCCATCATCCATTCATCCACCCGATCGTGCATCAGCAGCACTTCGATGCCTTTGTCTTTGAAGATCTCCAGGTGCGGACTGTTTTTCGCGGCCGAATAGCTGTCGGCTGTAATGTAGTAGATTTTGTCCTGACCGCTTTGCATCCGAGCCAGGTAATCGTCCAGCCCGGTCAGTTCGCCTTCCGTGCCGGTTTGAGTGGTATCGAATCGATACAGCTTCGCTACCTCATCCTTATTACCCGGGTCTTCACCAGGGGCTTCCTTTAAGCAGTTGCCAAACTGACTCCAGAATTCTTTGTATTCGTCCGCTTTGTTAGTGGCCATATCAGACAACATCGACAACACCTTTTTCACCGAACCGCGACGCATGCTGTCGATGACTTTATTGTCTTGCAGAATTTCTCTGGATACGTTCAATGGCAAGTCATTACTATCGACCAACCCGCGCACGAACCGCAGGTATCGCGGCATTAATTTTTCTGCATCATCCATGATGAACACGCGTTGAACAAACAGCTTGATGCCATTTTTTGGTGTCATGGATTCGTACAGATCAAACGGTGCGCGCTTGGGCACATACAGTAGCGAGGTGTACTCGTAGTTACCCTCTACCCGGTTATGACTCCAGGCCATCGGGTCTTCATAGTCACCACAAACCTGCTTGTAGAAAGACTGGTATTCCTCGTCACTGATGCTACTTTTCGGGCGCGTCCACAAGGCCGATGCGGCATTGACCTGCTGCAATTCGGGCGTCTTCGGAGCTTCGGGTTCCTCACCCTCTTCCGGCTCAGCTGGCGGTGGCAGCTGCTCCAACATCTTTATGGGGAACGTTACGTGGTCAGAATACTTTTTGATGATGCTGTGCAGTTGCCAATGATCAGCAAACTGTTTGTGTTCATCCTTAACGTGCAAGGTAACGGTTGTACCACGCGCTTCCTGAGTCACAGACTCCAATGTGTAACCGCCGGTACCATCTGACGACCACAACACCGCATCGGATGCCTCTGCACCAGCTCGACGGGTTTGCAGATCGACTTTATCCGCAATGACAAAAGCTGAATAAAACCCCACACCAAACTGGCCGATCAAGGCTGAATCAGTTTTTTGATCGCCAGTGAGCGATTCTAAAAATTGCTTGGTGCCAGATTTTGCGATGGTGCCGATATTTTCGATCACCTCGTCACGGCTCATGCCGATGCCGTTATCACTGACGGTAATGGTTCCGGCGTCGGCATCGAAGCCGACCACGATGGATAGATCGGGGTCTGACTCGAGTAGGCTGGCATCCGATATGGCATCAAAGCGAAGCTTGTCGCAGGCATCGGAACTGTTGGAGATGAGCTCCCGGAGAAAAATCTCCGGGTTGCTGTACAGCGAATGAATCATCAGTTGCAGAAGTTGGCTAACTTCTGCTTCAAATTTCATTTCTTCAGACATGGTTTCCATCTAAATAATCGGTTAAACACGCACTGCAATGTCTGGAGCCAACACCCCAATTTTTAAAGACTTGCGTGTTATAACTTTTCTTTGATTCGCGCGGCACGGCCGGTCAGACCGCGCAGGTAGTAAAGCTTGGCGCGGCGCACATCACCACGTCGCTTTACTTCAACGCTGTCAACGAGCGGGCTGTACGTTTGGAATACACGCTCCACTCCTTCACCGTGAGAGATTTTTCGTACCGTGAAGGCAGAATGTAAACCGCGGTTGCGCTTCGCGATAACCACACCTTCAAACGCCTGAAGACGCTCACGACTGCCTTCCTTTACTTTTACCTGCACAACGACGGTGTCGCCGGGGCCGAACGGTGGGATTTCTTTTCCCATTTGCTCGGCGTTGATTTCGTCGATGATCTTGCTCATGCTCTTAACCTGTACTTAAGTAATGTGAGTCACCCTTGGGTGGGCTCGATTTTTTTCAAGAGAGCTTTGTCTGCCTCACTCAGTGTCGATTCTTCAATCAACTCCGGGCGTCTACGACTCGTTCTCAGTAACGCTTGTTGCCGACGCCACATAGCGATTGCTTTGTGGTCGCCGGACAGTAACACCGATGGCACAGCCATCCCGTCATACAATTCTGGCCGCGTGTAATGCGGATGATCCAACAACCCATCGTCGGCAAACGAATCCTGCACTGCCGATTCCGGGTGCCCCAACACACCAGGGACTAACCGAGCGACTGCGTCAATAACCGCCGCCGCCGCTACTTCACCGCCGCTGAGTACAAAGTCACCCAGTGACACTTCCTCATCGACTGCGCGTTCGGTTATTCGCTCATCGATGCCTTCGTACCTTCCACACAACAAAATCAAACTGTCCATTTCGCTAAACCGCTGCGCCATGGCCTGATCGAACACTGCCCCCTGAGGGCTCAGGTAGATAACCTTCGATGGTGGCAGCCGTGCCTTTAACGCCTGGATTGCATCCAACGTAGGCTGCGGTGTCATTACCATGCCCGGACCGCCACCAAATGGCCGGTCATCAACTGTGCGGTGTTTGTCGTGCGCATGGCCGCGAGGTGATTCGGTATCTACAACCACCTCACCGCGCTCAATAGCCCGACCGATTACCCCTATATCCGTCAGCGCTGCGACGCTCTCAGGAAATAACGTAACCACACCAAACTTCATCTAAAAATCCGGGTCCCAGTCGACCACGATTTTTTTAGTGCCTATGTCAACCGACACAACCACCTCAGGTCGAACCCAAGGCACCAAAATGTTGGGCCCGTTAACTCGCTTCTGATCGGCCTCAAGTGGCCTCTCATCGCGTACCTCCAGGACATCATTAGCCCCGGTTTCAAACAATCGGGTAACCGACCCGAGCCGCACACCCGCCAGATCGAATACCTCACAGCCGATTAAGTCGGCCCAGTAGTACTCGTCGGCCCCCGTTGGAGGCAGCTGATCTCGCGGGACCGCGATTTCGGTGCCGCGCAATCGCTCTGCCGCGTCTCTGTCTTTAATTCCGTCTATCAGCGCCAGCACATTTTTAGCGGTGTGTTGCACGCTGTCGATTTTCGTTTCCTGCCAACCCTCGCGCGTCTTAAGCCACCAAACCGGGTAACTCAGGATATTTTCGCGGGGTTTTGTGTCGGAATGGACTTTTACCCATCCGCGAACACCATGAACTCCAATAATGCGACCTAACAACACCCAGGAGGTGTTGTCTGAAGACTGGCTCAGGCCGCCGCCGTAGCCGCCGCTTGCGCTTTGCGGTACGTCTTGACGATTTGCTTTACACGGTCACTCATTTGAGCGCCGTTACCAACCCAGTAGTCAACTCGGCTGAGATCGATGTTAGTTTCGACAGCAGCGCCACGAGCCATCGGGTTGTAGTAACCCAGGCGCTCTAAGTAGCGGCCGTCACGGCGGTTGCGGCTGTCAGTTGCAACCACGTGATAGAACGGGGCTTTTTTAGAGCCACCGCGAGACAGACGGATGGTAACCATAGTGCAGTAGTCCACGAAAAATCGGTAGATCGGCCCACACCGAAGGGGTGTGTGCGAAGGTAACTCCCAATTGTATCGGATTGAGTAAAAAAAGGACAGCCTAAAAGGCCTTGTTCCGCAGCATCACGTCACATCATGCCGGGCGGTAAACGACCTTTCATGCCACGCATCATTTTCGCCATACCGCCGCCCTTCATTTTTTTCATCATCTTCGACATCTGAAGGTGCTGCTTCAGCAGTTTATTGACGTCCTGCACCTGGCAACCGCTGCCGGCAGCGATTCGCTTGCGCCGAGACCCTTTGATAATGCCCGGGTGACGCCGTTCTTGCGGTGTCATGGAATTTATTAACGCAATCATGCGCACGAATTCTTTGTCGTTGGCTTTTTGCTTAACTGCTTCTGGCAGATCGGCCCCACCCGGCAGCTTATCCAGCATGGCAGCCATACCACCCATGTTGGCCATTTGTTCAAGCTGATCACGCATGTCTTCTAAATCGAAGTTTTTACCGCGCTTAATTTTCCTGGCCAGCTTTTCTGCTTTGGAGTGATCGACTTTGGCGGTAACTTCTTCCACCAAACTGACCACATCCCCCATACCAAGAATGCGCGAAGCAACACGATCGGGATGGAACGGTTCAAGTGCATCGGTCTTTTCACCGGATCCAATAAATTTGATGGGCTTACCGGTGATCATTCGAACCGACAGGGCTGCCCCACCGCGGGCATCACCGTCGGTTTTTGTCAGAACAACACCCGTGAGTGGCAGCGCATCTCCAAAGGCCTTAGCCGTATTGGCCGCGTCCTGGCCGGTCATACTGTCAACAACAAACAGCGTTTCGATGGGATTTACCGCTTTGTGCAGCGACTGAATTTCGGCCATCATTTCTTCGTCGATGGCCAATCGACCCGCGGTATCCACCAGCAGCACATCCACCATCTGCCGCTTGGCCGCTTCCAAAGCCCCTTGCGCAATACCATTTACCGTATCCACGGCCGTGCTGGGATGGAACAACACATCCACGGATTCCGCCAGAGTTTCCAGTTGTTTTATGGCTGCCGGGCGATACACATCACAGCTGACCACCATGACCTTCTTTTTTTCACGCTCTTTTAAAAGGCGTGCCAGCTTGCCTACGGTTGTGGTCTTACCTGCACCCTGAAGGCCTGCCATCAGTACAACAGCGGGCGGCTGTGTCGCTAAATTTAAGGTGGCGGTACTCTCGCCCATTAAGGCGGTTAGCTCATCATTGACTACCTTAATGAGCGCCTGCCCGGGCGAAAGGCTGCCGACAACCTCCTGTCCCAGCGCCTTCTCACGCACTTTATCGACAAATTCTTTGACAACCGGTAAGGCCACATCCGCTTCAAGCAGAGCCATACGAACTTCGCGCATGGTATCTTTGATGTTGTCTTCAGACAGGCGGCCCTGGCCGCGCAGCTGCTTGACCGTCCGGCCCAATCGTTCACTTAATGACTCAAACATCGGTAAGGGTCTGCCGTCGCTACTTTACTTTCCCGGCCTGTGAGTATATCCGCTTCGTGATAAACACCAACATACTCGCCATATTTGCTGCAGCTCTCTATGTGGGCTCTGCGGCTCTGCTGCTTTTAAGCCTGGCCAAAGCCCAGCCAGCCGCGGACAGCAGTGGCGGACGTAAAGCACAGATGCTGGCAGCGGTTGCCGTGCTGATGCATGCATTCGTTGGCCTGCGACAGACCGGCTTACCCGAAACGCTGCAGTTGCCGCTAATGGTGTCCTTGAATGTCGCTGGCCTGTTTGTCGTGTGGCTGCTGCTGGTGTTGTGCATTCGCCAACCGGCAGACTATCTGGGGCTTGCGGTGTACCCGCTAGCGGCTATTTTGCTGCTCTTGAGCAGTGCTACAGGTGGTGCAACCAGCAACTTACCGTTAAATATCCAGCTGCATGTGCTGCTGTCGTTAACCGCCTACGCGTTTTTAGCCTTGGCTGCTTCACAAGCCATTCTGGTGTGGGTGCAGCGAATGAAGCTGCAAAACCATAAGCCGGGCGGATTTATGAACGCCCTACCGGCACTGGATCAAACCGAACGGCTGCTGTTTACACTTCTGTCCATCGGTTTTGCGGTGCTGACACTTTCGCTGGCATCCGGTTTCATATACCTCGAGAACTTGTTCGCGCAATCGCTTGTTCACAAGACGGTGCTGTCGGTAATTGCCTGGCTGATATTCGGGTTATTGCTGTTCGCGCGCTGGCGCTGGGGCTGGCGCGGTAAGCGGGCAGTCTTTTGGACCCTGGCGGGCTTTGGCGTGCTGATCGTCGCCTACTTTGGCAGCAAATTCGTGTTGGAGTTGGTTCTACAACGCAGCTGATCAGAAGCTAGGCTATTATGCGGCTATTGATCTTAAATTAAGAGATATCGTTCTACTTGAACACCATCCCCATCGGCGTGCTGGTGCTCCTTTTGGTTTTCCTGATTGTCCTATCAGGCTGTTTTTCAGGTTCTGAAACAGCATTGATGTCCATCAATCGGTACCGACTAAGGCACCAAGCCAAGCAAGGCCATCGCGGGGCCATCCGAACCGCGAAGCTACTAGAACGACCTGATCGGTTGATCAGCCTGATTCTGCTAGGCAATAACTTCGTCAACATCCTAGCGTCAGCTATCGCAACGATCATTGCGCTTCGATTGATGGGCGAGGCTGGAATAGCGGTTGCGACCGGTGTTTTGACATTGGTTATCCTCGTGTTCGCAGAGGTAACGCCAAAAACCCTTGCCACCCGTCGAACCGAGCAAGTCGCTTTTATGGCCTCGGCCGTTTATGTGCCGTTGATGAAGGCGGTTTACCCGCTTGTGCTGGCCACCAATTGGATGAGCGGTCGAATTCTAAAACTCTTCAAAGTTGATAGTGCTACCGAAGAAATCGAGGCGCTTAGCAGTGATGAGCTGCGTACGGTACTCAACGAAACCACTGGTATGATCCCGCCGCGCCACCGCGAAATGCTGGTGAACATCCTTGATTTATCCACCGTGTCAGTCAATGACATCATGGTGCCGCGCAACGAAATCACCGGATTGGATTTAGACGATTCCTGGGAAGACGTTAAGAAAAACATTAGCGAAAGTAAGCACAGCCGTATGCTGGTTTACCGCGACAACATTGACCAGGTTGAAGGCTTTATCTACCTGCGCAAAATGCTGGATTCTCTGGCAACCGGTGAATACACTCGGGAAACCCTGGAGCGCATCATCCGCGAGCCCTATTTCATTCCCGATGGCACAACGTTAACGGTGCAACTGCTGAATTTTCAGCGGGAAAAACGACGTATCGGTTTAGTGGTGGATGAATACGGTGATATACAGGGTCTAATCACGATTGAAGATATCGTTGAAGAAATTGTCGGCGAGTTTGACACTGATCCGCATCACGGCCCCGAGGATATCCAGGCCCAGGATGACGGCAGTTTCCTGGCCGAGGGCGGCGCACAAATCAGGGCCTTAAACAAAGCGTTGAACTGGGAATTATCCAGTGACGGGCCAAAAACTCTGAACGGTATTGTGCTTGAGCATTTTGAAAATTTCCCCCCTCAGGGTGCCATGTTTAACTTCAATGGCCACAACATCACTGTCTTGGAAGTTGAAGAAAACTTTGTGCAGCGTGTGCGTATAGAGCCTAAACAAGACGACGACGACTTCAGCGCTGAGCAAGACTGAATGGCGAAGACAAAAACCGCCTATGTCTGCACCAATTGCGGTGCATCATTCACAAAGTGGAACGGTCAATGCGCTGACTGTGGTGAGTGGAATACGCTGGAAGAAACCGTTGCCGTGACCAAACCCGCGGCCGGTAACGATCGTTTTGCTAACTACGCGGGCGCATCTGGCATTACCAATGCCGACGATGTATCACTGGAATCTCAAGCGCGTATTGGTACCGGTTTATCTGAACTGGACAGAGTGCTCGGTGGCGGCTTGGTGGCAGGCTCTGTCACCCTCTTAGGCGGTGACCCAGGCATTGGAAAGTCAACGATTTTAGTGCAGTGCCTGGCGAACTTATCGACCTCGCACCGGACGTTGTATGTCACGGGTGAAGAATCCTTACAGCAGGTGGCCTTAAGAGCTCGACGCCTGGAGTTGCCCACGGAAAACCTGCGCTTATTGGCTGAGACCAGCGTTGAGGCCATCTTGTCTCATGCACAGGCGGAAAAGCCTGCGGTTATGGTGGTGGATTCGATTCAAACCATGCACACCGAGACCTTGAACTCCGCCCCAGGCGCGGTAGCGCAAGTTCGGGAAAGCTCCGCTCGCTTAGTGCGTTACGCAAAACAAGCCGGTGTCGCGGTATTCGTGGTGGGGCACGTCACGAAAGAAGGCGCATTGGCTGGGCCACGAGTGCTTGAACACATGGTGGATACGGTGCTGTATTTCGAAGGCGACCCTGGCAGCCGCTACCGAGTCATCCGCGCGGTGAAAAATCGCTTTGGTGCGGTTAACGAACTGGGTGTGTTTGCAATGGGTGAACGCGGGTTAAAAGCGGTCTCAAATCCATCAGCGATCTTTTTGTCCAGACACCCTGAACCCGTCAGCGGCAGTGTAATCCTCGTTACCCGAGAAGGCACGCGACCGCTTTTGGTGGAAGCTCAGGCACTGGTGGATACCAGCCACAGCGGGGCGCCTCGGCGAGTGGCTCTTGGCCTGGAACAGAACCGGTTGGCCATGTTGCTGGCCGTCATGCACCGGCATGCTGGCATTGCGATGTTTGATCAGGATGTTTACATCAACGTGGTGGGTGGCGTTCGTATATCGGAAACAGCGGCCGACTTACCCGTGCTGCTGTCGGCCTTATCCTCATTTCGCGACCGTCCGCTACCCAGCGATCTCATCGTTTTTGGGGAAATCGGTCTAGCCGGCGAGGTGCGTCCGGTGGCCAATGGCGAAGAGCGGTTGGCCGAGGCGCGAAAGCACGGGTTTAAACGGGCCATCGTTGCCACCGCCAATGCACCCAAAAGACCCATCAAAGGCCTGCGCGTGGACGGTGTGAATCGCCTGCATCAAGCGCTTGATTTGATAAACTGATCGTCTTGTTGTCAGGTCTTTGCTCGAGTGCCACAAAAATCTAAAAAAATTCCTAAGTCCATGGCTTTTGAAGAGGCCTTGAGCGAGCTGGAGGCTTTGGTTAACGGCCTGGAGTCAGGAGACCAGCCTTTGGAAGAATCGCTGGCGCAGTTCGAGAGAGGTATCAGCCTGGCACGGCACTGCCAGCACAGCCTGAAAACGGCAGAACAGAAAGTTCAAGTGCTCATGAAACAATCAGACGGTGCGGACGCCCTGGTAGATTTGGATGCGGCCGATGAAGCCGATTGATGACCTTCTAAAAGGCTATCAGGACCGAGTGGACCGAGTGCTTCGCACTCTGTTACCAACAGAGAACGCCTGCGAAACCCAACTGCCAGCAGCCATGTTGTACGCGGTAACCGTTGGAGGTAAACGAGTACGCCCTATTCTGACTTACACGACAGGACAGGCACTCGGCGTGCCGTTGGAACGCCTGGACGTGCCTGCAGCCGCAGTAGAAATGCTGCACGCGTATTCGTTGGTTCACGATGATTTACCAGCCATGGATGACGATGATCTGCGCCGAGGCCAACCCACCTGTCACATTAAGTTTGACGAAGCCACGGCCATTCTGGCAGGCGATGCCCTGCAAGCTTTGGCGTTTACGATCCTTGCCACCAATGACGATAGCGGCATTGACGCCGAACGAAAACTGCAGATGGTTAAGGTACTCGGTGACGCCAGCGGTTCGGCGGGCATGGCTGTAGGCCAGGCCATTGATTTGGAATCGGTCAATTCCGCGCTGACCCTGGAACAGCTGGAAACCATGCACCGTCACAAAACCGGTGCGCTGATTCGGGCCAGCGTGGCCTTAGCCGGATTAGCCGCCACCGACCCCTCGGACGACATCATGGGGCGACTGGACCGTTTCGCGTCGGCCATCGGCTTATGTTTCCAAATTGTGGATGACATCTTGGATGTCGTGGCCGACACCGATACACTGGGCAAGCAGCAAGGCGCAGACATTGCGCTGAACAAACCCACTTACCCGGCACTGCTGGGACTAGAGGGCGCTCGCGAACACGCCGCACAGATGCATGAGTGTGCTTTATCCGAACTAGAAGGTTTGGGGCCACAGTTTGATGAACTGAGGCAGCTGGCCAACTACATAACCAAGCGACGCCATTGAGCCCAACAATGGACACACCAAGCGAATACCCTCTGCTCAGTCAGATTGATGTCCCTGCTGACCTTCGTCAGCTGGACATCAGCGACCTGCCGCAACTCAGTCATGAGTTAAGGCAGTTTCTGATTGAATCAGTGGCAAAAACCGGGGGCCATTTCGGGGCCAGCCTTGGCACCATTGAACTGACTGTGGCACTGCATTATGTCTACAACACACCACGCGATCAGTTGGTGTGGGACGTTGGGCATCAAACCTACGGGCACAAAATTCTGACTGGTCGCAAGCACCTGATGAACACCATGCGCATGTCTGATGGGTTAGCGCCTTTTCCAAAACGCGGCGAAAGCGATTACGACACCTTCGGGGTTGGGCACTCCAGCACATCGATTAGCGCCGCGCTTGGTATGGCCATCGCCGCGCAGCAACGAGCCGCGGAACAGCCTGATGAGGAAGCGGCGAAAGCTATTGCCGTCATTGGCGACGGTGCGCTGACCGCAGGCCTCGCTTACGAAGCGTTGAACCACGCCGGTGGCTTAAAGACAGACATGCTGGTCGTTTTAAACGATAACGACATGTCGATTTCTCCCAATGTGGGTGCCATGAATCGCTACCTGGCGCGGCTACTGACGGGGCCGCTCGTGTCTGGTGCGCGCGAAGGCAGTAAAAAAGTACTGAGTAAAACACCCCCACTGTTTGAATTTGCCAAACGCACAGAAGAACAAGTGAAAGGCATGGTGGTGCCGTCGTCCATGTTTGAAGAATTGGGTTTTAACTATTACGGACCGGTTGACGGGCACGATGTGGAAGGCATGGTGGCCGTACTGCAAAACATGAAAAACTTAAGCGGCCCGTTGTTCTTACATGTGGTGACTAAAAAAGGCTACGGCTATCGCTTTGCCGAGGAAGACCCGCTAGCGTTACACGCGGTGTCACCGTTTGACCCAAAGACCGGCAAAAGCTTAAAGCCCAGTGGTAGCAACAAACCCACGTACACCAAGGTGTTTGGCAACTGGTTGTGCGATATGGCTGAGCGTGATGAGCGGCTTGTCGGTATCACACCTGCAATGCGTGAAGGCTCGGGCATGGTGGAATTTGAGGAGCGATTCCCCGAACGCTATTTCGATGTGGGTATCGCCGAACAGCATGCCGTTACCTTAGCAGCAGGACTTGCCTGTGGTGGGCAGAAGCCCGTTGTGGCGATTTACTCCACGTTTCTACAACGCGCTTACGATCAATTAGTGCACGACGTCGCCATTCAAAACTTGCCGGTGGTATTCGCAATTGACCGTGCGGGTTTGGTTGGACCGGATGGCCCCACACACGCCGGTGCGTACGATTTCAGCTACCTGCGCTGCGTTCCCAACATGACGATCATGGCTCCAGCGGATGAAAACGAATGCCGTCACCTGCTGTACACCGCCTATCAGTTGGATTCCCCATCAGCGGTTCGTTATCCACGCGGCAGTGGTCCGGGCGCAGGAATTGAAATGGAGATGACGCCGCTGCCTGTTGGTAAAGCGGAAGTTCGACGCAAGGGCAAATCCATTGCCTTACTCGCCTTCGGATCCATGGTTTCAGTGGCTGAAGACGTTGGAGACACTTTGGATGCAACCGTTGTGAACATGCGCTTTGTGAAGCCACTGGACACGGTCTTAATCGATGAACTGGCTGCCAGCCACGACCATCTGATTACTGTGGAGGAAAATGCGATCGCCGGTGGGGCGGGCGCTGGTGTCATGGAGTACTTAGCGACCACGGCTTGCCGCACTCCCGTTACATTAATTGGCTTACGTGATGAATACATTGAACACGGTTCACGCGAGGAGTTACTGACGCGCGCAGGACTGGACGAGGCGGGAGTCTTAGCTCAAGTGAACGAGATCGTTAAGCGTTAACTACTTCTGGCCACCATCAGCCAGCAGGGCTTCAGTGTGTGAAGCGTTATTTTCAATCGGCATCGATTCACCCGTGATTGCAAACCAGGGGCTAGCGGTATGTTGCTTCAACACGGTTACACGATCAGCCGCTTGAGGAAGACTGGCTAATACCGTGTTACGAGCACAATCTTCTGTGTTGTTTTTTTCGCTTAAATGCCCCAATAAAATTCGGTTCAGCCTGGGGTGATCAATAGCGCGCAGTACAGGGCCAGCTTGCACGTTGCCCAGGTGCCCGAAGTTGCCGCGGATTCTATGCTGCAGGCTGGGAGGATACGGCCCGTTGCGCAGCATCTCGTCATCGTAGTTACATTCGATGAGCACACCATTAACGCCTGCCAGCTTTTTTAAAATGTAGGGAGTACACACTCCCATATCCGTAGCCACCACAAAGCTTACGCCGTTGTGTTGCAGTACAAACTGACAAGACTCTGCGGCATCGTGTGGTGTGGGGAAAGGGTCAACCTCAATATCACCCAGTGTGAACGGGGCGTGCGCGTGAAACAACTCGTAAGCCAGTAATCGGTTATCACGCAAACGGCGGTAGGTCCCGTGTGTTAGATGAATGGGTACGCCGAACTTGCGCGACAACGGGCCAATCCCTTTCACGTGGTCGCTGTGCTCGTGAGAAATCAATACCGCTGTCAGATCGGATGGCGCTACTCCAAGGCTTGCCATCCGTTTTAGTGATTCTTTTAGGGTAAAGCCACAATCAATTAACAGTGTGGTGGTTTTTGAACGCACCAGGGTAGCGTTGCCGGAACTCCCGCTGCCTAATGAGGCAACTTCTAACATGCCAAAACATACGGTGTTGCCATTGGCATCAGCACGCGAGTTATCTAAACCAACAATTCACGCAGACTGTTCAACAAAGCCTGCTGCCGTTGACGGTTTAACGGCTCCGCCGCATTAACTGATACGCGCGCGGCAGAAACGTTTACCGGAGCAACTCGAAACGAAACCGCGTCGCCGTCTATGTTAGCCACTAAACGGCCCACGTTACTGTCTTCCTCAACAGGACCTGTAGCCAGACTTTTTACTGCAGCTGACACGGACCGAAACGCAGGCCGATAGCTTTCGTGCACCACCAGATAGGTTTGGGAGGCGGTGGCTTCCAGAGTGGCATCGTCCAGCACGGCGGACACAGCGGCATCATTTAATATGCCGCGGGCTCTTTGCTCCTGAACACCCAGAAAAACCATAAGCCGTACCAACAATTCGCTGGTGTTTTCAGGGTCGTGGCTGCTGGGCGGCCAGATATCATTGGGGCCTAATGCAGCATCCGCGCTGATCGCCACTTGTTGACGGGCGAACAACCTCGTGCTGTTGCCGGTGCCGCGTTCTAGTCGAAACGCTACTCGTCCAACCGTCGCATCGCTGTTCAACAGGCTTTTTAACGCATTGCGACCCGCATCTTCGCTCAGCTCTCGCCACTGGCTGGTCATAACACCCGCCACGGGTTCGCTTTTAGCGATGGAGTAACGTTCCGCTCGCAAAAAGGCCTGCAGCTGCGACCACACTTCTTCAGGGCTCTTTTGAATAGCTAGAAAATTTTCATCGCTGGTGCGGACAAAGCGCACACTGGCCGATTCCGGTAACAGCGTATTGCGGGTGATAGCGGCCCCCGTATTCCCGGGCAGAACGAACTGCTCCCCTTCGGTCACGTTGGATAAATCTGGCGGGATCTGTAAATCCAGGGCGCGAGTTGCGTCTTTTGAGTACAGCACTTCCGGGCTGGACGCACGATACCCTGGCTGGCAAGCGGCCACAGATATACCCAGTACTACCGTCACAATCGCGCGATACATGAATTTCTCCAAAGTCCGCTTAAGCAGGCAAGGCGCCAGCTTTGACTAAAGCGGATTTCACCCTGTGATGATAGTCGCTTGCCAGCGGAGTGAGCGGCAGTCGTAATGTGTGTCCGCACCGGCCCATCTCTGCCAGGGCCCACTTCACGGGGATGGGATTTGATTCCACAAACAGATCGGTGTGAAGATCGTTGATAGGCGCGTTTATGGCCTCTGCAGTTTCACGGTCTCCAGCAATCGCGGCCCGGCACATATCGGCCATGGCCTTTGGCACCACATTGGCGGTTACTGAAATATCCCCGTGACAACCGGCCAGCATACTTTCCATTGACGTGCTGTCATCCCCGGTCACGATCATAAAGCCCGGTTCTGTCAGTTCCAGCAACGTCTTAATGCGCTCAACGGTGCCGAACGCTTCTTTAATACCTACAATATTGCCGATTTTGGATAGCGTAGCGGAAGTTTCGGGCAGCATATCCAGCGCGGTTCTTCCGGGCACGTTGTATAAGATCTGCGGGATGGGCACGGCGTTGGCGATGGCCGTGTAATGCTGGATCAGCCCTTCCTGTGATGGCTTGTTGTAGTACGGGGTGACTAGCAAGCAGGCGTCGGCCCCGGCACCGGCTGCACGTTCGGTTAATTCAATGGCTTCCGCTGTGGCGTTGGCGCCCGTGCCGGCAATCACCGGGATTCGTCCGTTAACCAAACCCACCACCTGCTCGATGACAGCCAGGTGCTCCGGGACGGTCAATGTGGCAGATTCACCGGTAGTGCCCACAGCCACGATGGCATCAGTGCCCTCAGAAACATGCCATTCCACCAAATCAGCCAACGCGGGTTTGTCTACCTTGCCGTCGGTACTCAACGGGGTAGCCAGCGCGACCATACTGCCTTGATGGAACATGGGACTTCTCAATAAATGGATTGGCCCTGAATGATACAGCTTACGAAGGGTTTTCGACTATTCCTTATAACGCGCTGTTACTGAACTGCCCTTCGATAAGGCCTGTTCGCGGGCATCATAGCGGGGCCACACCTTCAGAACGGTTTGGGCCAAGGTTGCCAGCGGGATCGCAAAGAACACCCCCCAAAGACCGAATAGGCCACCAAAAAACAACACTGCCAGGATGATGGCCAGAGGATGCAGGTTAACCACTTCTGAAAACAGCAGCGGTACCAGAGCGTTGCCATCGAGTACTTGAATAATCTGATAAGCCAGTAGCAACCACCAAAATTTGGCGGTAAGGCCCCATTGAAAGTACGCGATGATTGCGATAGGCACCGTGACGACCACTGCACCAATGTAAGGCACGATGACTGAAATACCGACGAGAAAGCTCAGCAGTAATGAGTAATCCAAACCAGCGAACGCAAAGGTAATGTACGACGCCAGCCAGACGATGGCGATCTCTACAAATTTGCCGCGAATGTAGTTGGCGATTTTCACATCCACTTCACGCCACACTTGAAATGACAATTCACTTCGGCGCGGCATAAAACGTTGAGCCCATTCCAGCAGTTTGTATTTATCTTTTAATGTGAAGAACACCATCAAAGGCACTAAGACCGCGTACACGCTTAGCACAACGATGTTGCCAACTTGCGCAAATGAAAATTCCAATACTTTCTGCGTCAGGCTGCCTAACTCAGCTCGCAACGTACCAATCAATTCGTTGATTTGCTCAACCGTGAAGACTTCGGGGTATAAATCCGGGAGCTTAAGCAGTTGCTCCTGCCCCTCGACGATCATGCCCGGTAACGCACGCACGACTTGCGTCACCTGCTGTGATAACACCGGTAAAACACCAAACAACAATACGAAAGACAGTGCAATAAACACCAGAATAACTATGACCACCGCCAGGGTTCGCGGTATGCCAACACGCTGCAGGACAGTAACAACACCATCTAGTAGATAGGCTAATACCAAAGCAACCAATGCCGGTGCCATGATATCGCCCAGCGCAAAGATGAGCCCAAACAGCACCAACAACAAAAACGCCAAAATGACGGCTTGCGGGTCGGAGAAATTGCGATCGTACCAGTCGCGAATTAAATCGAGCATACGGGTTTAAGCGCGCAGCGCTAGTTGGGTACCAAAGCGAGGACGATTGTAGTATGCCATTGATTGAGAAGGACTTCGGTGTTGAAAGGCTTAGTCATTACATTGACTAATGAGTGCCTAACGATTTTGGCAATAGATTTTTGCAAATTCGAACAGTTCTTCCATTAAGCGCAAACGAAATTGCTGACGCTGACGAACAAAATAAAAGGGTCTTAACAGCGGGGGGTTAAGCGGCAAGGTCACCAGCTGTCCCAACTCAATTTCTTTTTTTACCGTCGCTTTGGATACGATCGATACGCCCATACCCGCTTGCACAGCACCCTTGATCGCTTCGGTACTGCCCAACTCAAACGGTTGTTGCAGTTGATCTTCATTCAAGCCATGGTCAATTAAATAGCGTGCAATCACACTGCGAGTGCCGGAACCGTCTTCGCGCTGTACGAAAGGATAATTCAGTAAATCATGCGCGGTTACCGAGAGTTGTGCGGTGAGAGCGTGACCGTTTGGAACCACCACCACTAATTCATCTTGTTTGCAGTCTTCCACAACGAGGTGCTGCTTTTGCACCTCTCCTTCCACAATGCCCAAGTCAATCGAGCTGTCGGCAACTAAAGCAACAACAGCATCGGTATTAGCAACACGCAACCTGACATGAACATCTGGAAACTCTCGACGAAAACCGCCGAGCAATTCTGGCAACAGGTACTCAGCAATGGTGGTACTTGCACCTAAAGTGAGCAGACCGGATCGATCACCCGTGAGCTGCTTTACCGACTCATGCATATCGTCATAAAGCGACAAGATCCGAGTGGAATATTCCAGTACCTGCTCACCGGCCGGGGTCAGGCTAATTTTGTTGTTAATACGGTCAAATAATCGCGTATTGAAATCCGCCTCCAGCTGACGGATTTGGTGCGTGACCGCTGGCTGCGTCATATGCAGGATTTCAGCGGCACGCGTAAAGTTCAGCACGCCGGCTACGGTGTGGAATACCTGGAGTCGTCGATCGGACATCCCTGCATTCTACCCAGTCTGCACACAAGCATCGGCACCAATCTCGCTATACTCGCACCCATATCCCCGTTTACAGAAGAAGTTTAGGCCCATGCGCGCCAGCCAGTATCACTTAGCGACCACCAAAGAAACACCCAATGATGCTGAAATTGCCAGTCATCAGTTCATGTTGCGCGCCGGACTCATTCGCCGCCTGGCTTCGGGTTTGTACAACTGGATGCCACTGGGTTTGCGAGTGGTTAGAAAAATCGAAGCCATTGTGCGCGAAGAAATGAACCGCGCAGGATCGCTGGAAGTCTTGATGCCAGCCGTTCAACCAGCCGAACTCTGGCAGGAATCCGGGCGTTGGGAAAAATACGGCCCCGAACTTCTGCGCCTTCACGATCGACACGAACGTGAATTTTGCGTTGGCCCCACCCACGAAGAAGTCATAACCGACATCGCTCGGCGTGAGCTGCGCAGCTACAAGCAACTGCCGGTTAATTTCTATCAAATTCAAACGAAATTTCGCGATGAAATCCGACCTCGTTTCGGCGTCATGCGCGCGCGCGAATTCATCATGAAAGACGCCTATTCCTTTCATATCGATGGGCCGTCGCTGAGTCAGACGTTTGATGATATGCACGCGGCGTACGTATCGGTATTTGACAGAATCGGGTTGGACTACCGCCCAGTGGACGCCGATAGCGGCAGCATCGGTGGTGCAAAATCCACAGAATTTCATGTGCTGGCCAGCAGTGGTGAAGATGGCCTGGCCATATCCAATGGCAGCGACTATGCGGCAAACGTAGAAAAAGCCGCTGTGGTGTGTCGCACCGAACGGGCAGCACCCACTGAAGACACAACGGTTATTGATACGCCGAAGGTGCACACCATTGCAGAACTCAGTGCCGCGACCGGAGCCGCGGCTGCCCAATGCGCCAAGACCCTGTTAGTCAACGGCGTTGGTATGAACACCGCAGAAGATGGCGAGCCTTCCGAAGGCCCCAAAGTCGTTGCACTGGTTCTGCGGGGCGATCATGAATTGAATGACATCAAGGCGGAGAATCATCCCCTGGTGCAAACACCTCTAACATTCGCGGACGCCAAAACCATTCGCGAAGCGGCCAATTGCGATGCTGGCTCGATCGGGCCGGTTGGTTTGTCGATACCCGTCATTGCCGATCAAGACGCTGCCAACATGAGTGACTTCATCTGCGGCGCCAATAAAAATGCCCAGCATATTCGCGGTGTTAACTGGGGTCGTGATTGCCCCGAACCCGAAGTAGCTGACTTGCGCAACGTGGTCGCCGGTGACCCATCACCGGATGGAAACGGAGAGCTGACCATCGTGCGTGGTATTGAGGTTGGCCACATCTTCGAACTGGGCACTAAATACAGCGAAGCATTGAAAGCCGCCGTGCCCGATGAATCCGGGAAGAACCAAACGTTGCACATGGGCTGTTATGGCATTGGCATTACTCGCATAGTAGCCGCAGCCATAGAACAAAATCACGACGACAAAGGGATTCAGTGGCCAACAAGCATCGCACCCTTCCAGGTGGTTATCGTGCCCATTAACGCAGCCAAATCCGACGAGGTGAAAGCGACCTCAGAGAAGCTCTATCAGGAATTACTGGACGCAGGCTTTGATGTGCTACTCGACGACCGGCCATTACGCCCTGGCGTGATGTTCGCTGATATGGAGTTGATTGGTATTCCTCACCGCCTGGTGGTCAGCGATAAGCTGTTAGCAGACAACAAACTGGAGTACCGCGACCGGCGAGCAAGTGACTCGGTTGTGATCGACTATGCCGATGCGATCGCCACCATTAGATAGTTGAGCTCACAAATAGAAATTTGACCAACTGGACAAAACCTGATTATATGTAGGGGAATTCAACACGAGAAGCGTTCATGACGAGCCAACGTCTGCAGAGCCTGACCGAAGAATTACACCCCCCACTTACCGCCCATGAGGCAGGCGTAGAGTCTGACCGGTGCTACTTCTGCTACGACGCGCCGTGTATAACCGCCTGCCCCACGGGTATCGATATACCCCTTTTTATCCGGCAGATTAAAGCCGATAACCCAAAGGGCGCTGCCAAAACCATCTTCGACGAAAACATCTTAGGCGGTATGTGCGCTCGGGTTTGCCCCACCGAAACCCTGTGTGAGCAAGCGTGCGTGCGCAACAGCCAGGAAGAGAAGCCAGTTCGCATCGGCGAACTGCAGCGTTTCGCCACCGACACTCTGATGGATACCGGCCGCCAACCTTACGAGCGTTCCGCCGATTCAGGTAAAACCGTTGCCGTTGTTGGTGCCGGACCGGCCGGCTTAAGCTGCGCACACCGGCTGGCCATGCACGGTCACTCAGTAACCATCTACGAATCGAAACCTAAACCCGGTGGATTGAACGAGTACGGCATTGCCGCCTACAAAACCATTGATGATTTTGCTCAACGCGAAGTGGACTATGTGTTGTCGATTGGTGGTATCCAGGTGGAGTACGACCAGCAATTAGGTACATCTGTAAATCTTTCCCAGTTAAAAGACCAGTTCGATGCTGTGTTTTTAGGTATGGGTTTAGGCGGTACCAACGCTTTAAATGTTGATGGTGACACGCCCGCAGGCGTCCACGATGCCGTGGACTTTATCGAAGCGCTTCGACAGGCAGAGGATCCAACAGCGCTCGATGTAGGTCGTAACGTTGTCGTCATCGGTGGTGGCATGACTGCCATTGATGCGGCCGTACAATCCCGCTTATTAGGTGCAGATGACGTAACGCTGGTTTACCGGCGTGGTCAGGATGCAATGAATGCCAGTGAGTTTGAACAAGCTGTTGCGCAAACGCACGGTGTTCTTCTGAAAACGAACTGGCAACCGATTCAATTGATTGCCGACGATGGTCAAGTCAGTGGGGTTGAATTTGAACAGACCGATAGTGCCAATGGCTCGCTGCAAGGTACGGGGAATAAACGCGTGTTCGAATGCGATCGGGTGTTGTTGGCCATTGGCCAGCAGTTTGATGCGGCAGACGCGTTAAGCGGTGTTGAATTACAAGATCGGCGCGTTCGCGTAGATGAATACGGACGCACCAGTGACGCCGCTGTGTGGGCAGGCGGTGATTGTGTATCCGGCGGGGAAGACTTAACCGTCAGCGCTGTACAAGCAGGAAAAGTAGCCGCCCTTTCTATTCACCAACACTTGTCCGCCTAACCTGACAGTGGAGCACAGATATGGTTGATTTAACGTCTAGCTTTCTCGGTATCCAATCACCCAATCCCTTTTGGTTAGCCTCTGCACCGCCAACGGATAAAGAGATTAATGTGGTACGCGCTTTCGAAGCGGGCTGGGGTGGCGTGGTTTGGAAAACGCTGGGGGAAGATCCCCACATTGTGAATGTTAACGGCCCACGCTATGGCGCAGTACATTCCAGTGATCGAACCTTGATGGGCTTTAACAACATTGAACTTATTACCGACCGTCCGTTAGAAACCAACTTGGAAGAAATCAAACGTGTAAAACGCAACTGGCCCGACCGGGCCATGATTGTGTCCTTGATGGTGCCGTGCGAAGAACCCAATTGGGCCAGCATCCTGAAAAAAGTTGAAGATACCGGTGCCGATGGTGTGGAGCTTAATTTTGGTTGTCCGCACGGAATGTCTGAACGCGGCATGGGAGCTGCCGTTGGGCAAGTACCGGAATACATCAAGATGGTTTCTGAGTGGTGCAAGTTGCACACGAAACTTCCGGTGATTGTCAAACTGACACCGAATATCACCGACATTCGATTCCCTGCACGCGCGGCCAAAGATGGCGGTGCGGACGCAGTGTCATTAATCAACACAGTCAGTTCTATTGTCAGCGTTAACCTGGACACCATGTCTCCTGAACCATCCATCGATGGCTGGGGTTCACACGGTGGTTATTGTGGGCCAGCGGTTAAACCCATTGCACTTAACATGGTGGCTGAAATTGCACGCGATGCGCATACCGCCGGCATGCCGATCTCAGGCATTGGTGGAGTTACAACATGGCGAGATGCTGCAGAATTTTTATCCTTAGGTGCAAGCAATGTACAGGTATGCACCGCTGCTATGACATACGGCTTTCGTATTATTGAAGAGCTGACATCAGGGCTGTCCAACTGGATGGAGGAAGCTGGTTACGAGCGGGTTGAAGACATCGTCGGACGCGCGGTGCCCAACGTT
Organism: Granulosicoccaceae bacterium; assembly: GCA_020629835.1. Lineage (GTDB taxonomy): Bacteria > Pseudomonadota > Gammaproteobacteria > Granulosicoccales > Granulosicoccaceae > Granulosicoccus. The sequence goes on along the minus strand of JAHDCO010000023.1, from coordinate 22,479 downwards.
AAGGATTGGCAAGAGCTCAATCTTAACTACATCGCTAAAGCTAAAATCAATCAGGACCTGTGCATTGAATGCGGTCGATGCCATGTGGTGTGTGAAGACACCTCACACCAGGCCATTACCTCCTCGGTGAACGGTAAGCGTCATTTTGAAGTTATCGATGAAGAATGCGTGGGCTGTAATTTATGTGTGAGTGTTTGTCCGGTCGATCAATGCATCACGATGGAACAGATGACTGAAGGTACCGACCCCAGGACGGGCCAACCGATTTCATCGGAGTACAGCAACTGGACAAGCCACCCGAATAATCCATTCAGTAATGGCTAAGCTGCA
>JAHDCO010000023.1:0-22049 GCA_020629835.1 Granulosicoccaceae bacterium | reverse complement strand
GTACAGCAACTGGACAAGCCACCCGAATAATCCATTCAGTAATGGCTAAGCTGCAGCAGTTAAGGTTTCAGACCCCGCAAAATGACGGTGGTAAGAAACGTTTCCGCATCGGCATACAACGTATCTTCATCACCGTCATGCAGCGCATCCACTTGCGGTGCAAAGTCTGCGTAGTGCTGAGTTGACGACCAGATTAAAAACAAAAGATGCACCGGTTGAATAGCGATGAGCTTGCCCGTATCGATCCAGTGCTGTATCACGGTACATTTTTCATTCACCAGTGATTTAAGTTCGTTTTCCAAATACGATTTTATTGCTGGTGCGCCACGCAAAATTTCATTGGCAAACAAGCGGGAAGCATGAGAGGATGACCTCGACATAGCTAATTTGGCTTTTATGTATTCTGCCAGCTCAACCTGAGGATCGCCTGCGGGGTCTAATGTTTTAAGTGGGTCAAGCCAGGTGGTGATCGTATTTTCCAACACCGCTACGTATATATCGTCTTTGCGTTTGAAGTAATACAACACGTTCGCCTTCGACATACCGGCTGCGCTTGCGATGCGATCAACGGTGGCACCGCGATAACCGTGTTGAACAAAAACTTCCAATGCACACGCCACAATCGTGGCTTCATTTTCAGCTTGTATACGGGTGCGCTTCTTTGGTGCGGAATGCGGGTTTATCTGCACTAACTTAATTCTTGACCGAATGGTCAACATACGATAGCGTGAGTGCTCGTTGGTGTCGAGCTTTCATTGCCCCGCCGCGACGGCTGCACCACAGACTTCACAGCCAACTGACGTTGAGGACGTTCCCCTATGGGCATCAGCAGCAACATGAAGATCAACAGCGAGCGGTTATGGGACAGCCTCATGACCATGGCTGAGATTGGGCCCGGCATCGCTGGTGGTAACAACCGTCAAACGCTAACAGATGATGACGCTAAAGGGCGTGCTTTATTTCAGAGCTGGTGCGAGGAAGCCGGTTGCACCATGGGCTTAGATCAAATGGGCACCATGTTCGCCCGGCGTGAAGGCACAGACCCTGACGCCCTCCCCGTGTATGTAGGTAGCCACCTTGATACCCAACCGACCGGTGGTAAATACGATGGTGTACTCGGTGTGCTAGGTGGTTTGGAAATCATTCGCCAGATGAATGATCTGAACATTAAAACCAAGCACCCAATTGTTGTCACCAACTGGACCAACGAAGAAGGCACCCGCTTCGCCCCTGCCATGGTTGCCTCCGGCGTCTTTGCCGGCATACATACACTGGATTGGGCTTACGCACGGGAAGATGCTGACGGTTTGACCTTAGGTGATGAGCTAAAAAGAATCGGTTACGTTGGTGACGAGCCGGTTGGAAGTCGCAAGATGCATGCGTTTTTTGAATTGCATATTGAACAAGGGCCCATCCTGGAAGCCGAAAACAAAGACATCGGTGTGGTTACGCATGGCCAGGGGTTAAATTGGTTGCAAGTCACGCTTACCGGAAAGGAAAGCCATACCGGTTCCACCCCCATGCCGATGCGAGTCAATGCCGGCTTAGGCATGGCCCGCATCACCACATTAGTCAATGACATCGCCTTAAGCCATGCCCCTAATGCGGTAGGTGCTGTGGGCCACTGCGATGTCTATCCGAACTCGCGCAACATCATCCCAGGCAAAGTGGTATTCACGATAGATTTTCGTCATCCGGATAAAGCGGTTATTGACGATATGGAATCGCGACTGCGTACGGAAGCGCAAGCCATCGCAGATGAAATCGGCCTGGGCATGGAGATTGAGCAAGTCGGTGGCTTTGACCCCGTAGAATTCGATAAAGATTGTGTTGGCGCGGTTCGCAGCGCGGCTGAACGTCTGGGTTACAGCCATAGAGATCTGGTGTCCGGTGCTGGACACGATGCGTGCTGGATTAATCGTGTGGCCCCGACCGCGATGGTGATGTGCCCTTGTGTGGATGGCCTGTCTCACAATGAAGCAGAGGAAATCACACCAGAGTGGGCTGCAGCAGGCGCAAACGTTCTGTTTCATGCGGTGGTAGAGACAGCCGGCATTGTTGATTAGCTGCACAGCAATGTCGTTGCGCATGCACGCGTGCTGATGACCCATAACAACGTAACTCTGATTTAAGTAACAAGTAACAAGTAACAAGTAACAAGTAACAAGTATTAGGCAAAACGCTCGGGAGAAGCATCATGTCAACGGTAATCAAAGGCGGCACGGTCGTTACTGCGGACCGCAGCTACGAAGCTGATGTCCTTATAGAAAAAGGCGTGATTACTCGAATTGGTCAGAACCTTAGCGGCGACGAATCACTGGACGCGTCTGGATGCTACATCATGCCCGGTGGCATCGACCCACACACCCATTTGGAAATGCCTTTTATGGGCACCTACTCCAGTGATGATTTTGAATCTGGCACCCGTGCCGCCTTATCCGGTGGTACCACCACCGTAGTGGATTTCTGTTTGCCCGAGCCCGGCCAATCGCTGTTAGAAGCACGACAACGCTGGGACAACAAAACCTCTAAAGCGTCGTGTGACTTTTCGTTTCATATGGCTATTACCTGGTGGAGCGAACAAGTATTTAACGAAATGGCCACCGTGGTGGACTCAGGTATTAATTCGTTCAAGCACTTCCTGGCGTATAAAGGCGCTTTAATGGTGAACGACGAAGAGCTGTATTCATCGTTTAAGCGGTGTTCTGCCATTGGCGCCATGCCCATGGTGCACGCCGAAAACGGAGACGTTGTCGCACAGTTACAAGCTTCATTGATGGATGAAGGGAATACCGGGCCAGAAGGTCACGCGTACTCTCGCCCGCCACAAGTAGAAGGCGAGGCTACGAACCGCGCGATTATGATTGCCGATATGGCCGGTGTGCCTTTGTACGTTGTGCACGTCTCGTGCGAAGAAGCGCATGAAGCCATCCGTCGGGCTCGCCAAGCGGGTAAACGCGTTTACGGTGAACCTTTGGTGCAACATTTAACGTTGGATGAAAGCGAATACTTTCATGATGACTGGGATCACTCCGCGCGGCGTGTAATGTCACCACCGTTCAGAAATAAACAACACCAGGATTCGTTGTGGGCAGGCCTTGCCGCCGGTAGCTTGCAGGTAGTCGCCACAGATCATTGCGCATTTACGACTGAGCAGAAGCGGTTTGGCCTGGGTGACTTCACTAAAATTCCAAACGGTACCGGTGGGCTGGAAGATCGAATGCCCGTCCTTTGGAGCCGAGGTGTTAATACCGGACGTCTAACCATGAACGAGTTCGTCGCGGTTACCTCAACCAACATCGCCAAGATTTTGAATATGTATCCCAAGAAGGGTGCGGTCGTTGAAGGCGCTGATGCCGACATCATCGTCTGGGATCCTAAGCGTTCGAAAACGGTAGAAGCCGCCACGCAACAATCGGCGATTGATTACAACGTGTTCGAAGGCTTTGAACTGACTGGTTTACCACGGTTTACGCTAACGCGCGGCAAAGTGGTCGTCACAGAGAGCGAAGTGAACACCGAAGAGGGTCACGGAGAATTCGTGCCACGAGAGGCCTACCCGGCTGTGAACAAAGCGCTGTCGCAATGGAAGGCATTAACGGCACCGCAGCCTATTGCAAGAGACCCTGCGAAAATGCCTGCGGGTGTATAGATGTGAGTACGGCTGTGCCCACCATCGACGTCAAAGAGCTTTCGTTAACGTTTACTACCCGCGACGGGCCGGTTCACGCTCTATCAAATATCAATCTCAGCGTTCAGGCCGGTGATTTTGTTTCCTTAATCGGCCCTTCGGGATGTGGGAAAACAACGCTTCTTCGAGCCATTGCTGATTTAGAACAGGCCACTTCGGGCTCTCTGTTGGTAAACGGTGTAAGCCCCGAGGAAGCGCGCCTGCAGCGCGCCTACGGATACGTATTTCAAGCAGCATCTTTATACCCTTGGCGCACCATTGCGAAAAACATTGCCCTGCCTTTAGAAATTATGGGTATCGGTCGAGCCGAGCAGCAAAAGCGCATTAAGGAAAACCTGGCGCTGGTGGACTTAGCAGACTTTGGCAAGAAGTACCCATGGCAGTTGTCTGGCGGGATGCAACAACGCGCCTCAATTGCACGCGCACTGGCTGTAGAACCCAACCTGCTTTTGATGGATGAGCCGTTTGGTGCGCTGGACGAGATCGTACGGGACCATCTAAATGAGCAACTGCTGTCGTTGTGGGCCAAGACCAACAAGACGGTGGTTTTCGTTACCCACTCAATTCCCGAAGCGGTGTACCTGTCTACGCACATTGTTGTGATGTCGCCCCGGCCTGGACGAATTCACGAGATCATCACCAGCGACTTGCCCAAAGACCGGCCATTGAACATACGAGAGACACCTGAATTTTTGGCTCTTGCAAACCGGGTACGAGAGGGTTTACGTGCTGGTCACAGTGAAGACGTGCCCGTATGACAGGTTGGCGCGAAGGCAAGATTTTTCCGATCTTATTGGTGTTGGCCACGATTACTGTTTTTTGGTACGTCATGGCGGTTGTCATGAACACACCGTGGCAAAAAGACGTGTACGAACGTGCTGGCACGACTGATGTTAGTCAAACGCAGTTTATAAAAGACACCTGGTCTCAGGAACGCCCCGTTCTTCCTTCACCTCATCAGGTAGCACAAGAGGTTTGGGCGACCACGGTTGAAAAAAAGATAACCTCAAAACGTAGCCTTATCTATCACGCAAAAATCACCTTGTCATCATCGATGTTAGGTTTTGCGATGGGCACGGTACTCGGAATTCTTTTGGCTATCGCCATTGTGTATAACCAAGCGTTAAATAAAAGCTTGATGCCCTGGATTATTGCCTCACAGACCATCCCTGTTCTCGCCATTGCTCCCATGATCATTGTGGTACTGAACGCAATCGGCGTACAGGGTTTGTTACCTAAGGCATTTATCTCTATGTACTTGAGCTTCTTCCCCATCGCTGTGGGAATGGTTAAAGGCTTAAATTCACCAGAAACACATCACCTGGACTTAATGTACACCTACAGTGCGTCCGCCAGTCAGTCATTTTGGAAACTGCGCCTGCCTTCATCGCTGCCTTATTTATTTACCAGTATGAAAATAGCGGTGGCCATCTCGTTAGTGGGAGCCATTGTGGCCGAGCTACCCGCGGGTGCAGTAGCAGGTTTAGGTGCACGCTTATTGGCCGGCTCTTACTATGGCCAAACTATCCAGATATGGTCAGCGTTAGTTGTTGCATCAATACTTGCAGCTCTACTCGTTACGCTTATCGATTTACTCGGGCGTTTTGTAAATCACCGTATGGGGTTGAGTCATGGCTGATTCAATCACCAGCAGGCGGACGCTTGAACAGGCATTACTACTAGCAGCCGGTGCGTTGGCCATACTCAGTGCTTTACTTAATCTTGTCGGTGGCCTGCACCTTATCCAGCTGTTGGCGTCTGTCGGGTTAGTAGCCTGTGTTGGCATTACCTGGAAATTGGTGCCGGCGACCGCTAGATGGAAGTGCGGGTTTATTTTGTTCGTCGTATCAACTACCGCTGCCTATATTCTCTTACAACCGTTAGCGCCAGGTTCTGAGCCGGAAGTTGCACCGCACGGCACGCACTACTGGTTACTGGCTATTTCAGCCTGGCTCCTGGCTTGGGCTTCCGTGGAGCAGTTTGCCAGTGTAAAAACCTTATCCAAGGTCCTAACGTTTTTTCTACGACTTCTCATACCGATATTATTCGGTGCCTGGTTGTTGCTCGGTTGGGAACTGACCACACGCGGTTTGGATGTACCGCAGGTGTTATTACCTGCACCCAGTGTTATCGCAGAGCGTTTTGCCATGTCCACCGATATCCTGTGGGCGGATTTTAAGCAAACGTTCTTAAAAGCAGTGCTCATTGGGTATGCCATGGGCTGTGGCGCTGGCTTCCTGGTCGCCCTGGCGATTGATCGCTCTCCCTTTTTGCAGCGCGGGCTGCTACCCATTGGCAACCTTGTATCCGCGTTGCCGATCGTGGGTGTTGCACCGATCATGGTGATGTGGTTCGGGTTCGACTGGCCTTCGAAAGCAGCGGTAGTCATCGTTATGACGTTCTTCCCTATGCTGGTTAACACAGTAGCGGGCTTATCCGCGTCTTCAGCGATGCAACGCGACTTGATGCAAACCTACGCCGCTTCTTACTGGCAATCGTTATTCAAACTGCGCCTACCTGAAGCACTGCCCTTTATCTTCAATGCACTAAAAATTAATTCAACACTGGCATTGATCGGCGCAATCGTGGCCGAGTTTTTTGGTACCCCCATCGTAGGCATGGGGTTTCGAATTTCGACAGAAGTGGGACGCATGAATGTCGACATGGTGTGGGCTGAGATTGCGGTAGCGGCCGTAGCCGGCTCGTTGTTTTATGGAGTACTTGCATTAATAGAAAGGTTGTTCACGTTTTGGCATCCCTCTATGCGCCAATGATTCACGAAATCGATGGCTCACGATAACAAGGGAATAAAGATTCATTCATCCACAAAGGAACACATTATGAAAATAGCCAAGTTAGGACTTTTATCAGTAGCACTTTTCGGCACAGCGGTTACCGCTCAAGCTGCCGACGATGTCACGCTACAACTCAAATGGGTAACTCAAGCGCAGTTTGCCGGTTATTACGTCGCGCAAGATAAAGGTTTCTATGAAGAAGCTGATCTGAACGTCACCATCAAACCCGGTGGTCCGGATATCGCACCGCCGCAAGTCATTGCAGGTGGTGGCGCTGATGTCATTGTCGATTGGATGCCGTCAGCGTTAGCCAGTCGTGAAAAAGGCGTACCTCTGGTAAACATAGCACAGCCATTCAAAAGCTCAGGCATGATGCTCACGTGCCGAAAAGATTCGGGTATCACCTCACCCGCTGACTTTCCAGGTAAGACATTGGGTGTCTGGTTCTTTGGCAACGAATACCCGTTTCTAAGTTGGATGTCCCAACTGGGTATAGACACCAATGGTGGCGACGAGGGTGTAACCGTTCTGAAGCAAGGCTTCAACGTTGACCCCATCCTACAAAAGCAAGCCGATTGTGTGTCTACCATGACGTACAACGAATACTGGCAAATCATCGATGCTGGAATAACACCAGATGAATTATTGGTATTCAAATACGAAGAGCAAGGCGTCTCCACCATGGAAGACGGGCTATACGTGTTAGAGGAGAATCTTGCTGATGAAGCGTTTGTAGACAAGATGGCACGCTTTGTTGCCGCATCAATGAAAGGTTGGGAGTATGCTCGCGCCAATCCTGATGAAGCTGCCGATATCGTTCTGGATAACGATGCGTCAGGTGCACAAACCGAAAAACACCAACGCCGCATGATGGAAGAAATCAATAAGCTGACTGAAGGATCAGATGGCAAACTTGACCCAGCGGATTACGAGCGTACCGTGCAAACGTTACTGTCAGGCGGATCTGATCCGGTTATCAGTGAAGCACCGACAGGCGCATGGAGTCATGCCGTAATTGATAAGGCAATGTAGACGCTGAGCACGATTATTCAAATGTTTGGCTGATGCTCCGCGTTAGGAGCGCCAATCACAGTTGATCTGAATAAAGCCAACCTGCTTCTGGCAGGTTGGCTTTTTTTGTGTCAGTCAACCGGAATACAAAATCTAGTAGGTCTTCTTAACATACCTGCATAAGGTATAACGTAATTAGAAGCTTACGGTTAAAGACCCACCGTTTTCACTGATTTTAGTCAAATCGGTGCCTTCCCCTATCGTTATCAAAAGGCCGCCATGCTCCATGACGAACTCAGTGGGCATACCATCCATAAAAGCACCAGCAGATGTAACAGACGAACCCGGTTCCAATATTTCCACGCTCGCTTTAAAGTTTTCGTCAGTCTCAGATGATATTTCAGCGGCAGTCACCGCCGTATCAAACGCGAAGTAATAACGATCAAAGGTTGTGTCGTCATACAACGTGATCTGCAGCTTTTCCAGTTCAGCGATTAACGTCATGGTTAAACTGGTCTCGGTCACATCCACATCGTAGACAGCGAACGCAAACCCTGGAAACTCTACGGCAGAAGTAATCTCTACTGGGCCTTTGGCATCAACAGTCATTGCCTGACCACCGGTGGCCTTAGCGTTTTGAAACAGATTAGCCGCGGTTTCCACGGTGGTGGGCGTGGCTGCCATCACAGCGTTTACAACGAAGCAAGCAGAAAATGCTGTCACGTACATGCCTGTTTTCCATACACGGCGGGATTGATTAAGAATCATATAAATTTCTCACTAAGTGGTGCTGATATAAAAGCCAAATCTGTTGCCTTAAAGACAACCCATTAATTGGCGGGATTTAACGGAACGATTAGCACATCTGTTTCGGACTGATCGTTTTCAGGAATCGCTTTTGCGCCGGGAGGCCGATCAAGCAGTTCATGCAAATTGTTACCGGCAACATCTTCCAAGCGCTTATCCACTGATAAAAGCACTTGCGTGCCGTTCCAGGGATTGGCTGGTACAAATTGCCACAGCTGCTCTTGCTGAGTCAGCGAGGCCTCTCCCACTACTTCTGTGCCATCCTCAGTAAAAACAGCTAAGTGGCTTTTGACTGACTCAAAATCAAATGGACGATCGAATCGAATGGTTAGTGGTTGTCGAGACTTTTCACTCGGCGCATCTACGCGCCAGTTAGCCACCTCAGGTACCGTTCTAAGTGCGCTCGCTACTTTAAAGGGTTGTTCATATCGGGGTGTAACTTGCTTTCCGTTTGCTGAGGGCCAGTTCCCTTTAACCACGAACAAATAGGACTGACCTTCTTCTAAGGCAGGCCCAAGTCGTTCATGCTGAGCAACCCCACGTTTGATCCGGCCAGGGTCCATCAGCACAGTTAGCCGCTTTCGATCTTCGCTCCACAGTTCTTGTTTGAAGCTCATAAAAGCTTCTGAATCAACTCTCCCAGCTGAATCAACCAAGTCAATAAACTCTACAGATCGATTCGCTGCCATAGGCACTGTGAAATACACATAGAAACGCAAGGTATTTTCAGGAATCACAGGGCCACTTGGCAATACGGCAGCTACTCGCGCTACGATTTTCTCAGTGCTGGGTTCAAGTACGAACTCTCGCAATACGCAGCTCTGCCCGCACGAATCGCCCACAACCTGACGTGGTGAAGACAAGTAAACGGTATACGCTTGACCTTCAATAAAACCAAAGCTCGGGGTAAACGTCAGCGTATTGCCCGTCAGTGTGTAGTTACCCGAGATGGCTCGCCTTCCTTGGCAGCAATCATCCGGGCTTCCCACAAACACCTGAAGAAGCTCATTAAGAGGTTGAGAAATCTGGTGAGCGTCTAACTCAAGGCTAACGGCTGAATCGCTACTGACCGGAAACGTCCATCGTTCCTGCTCATCGACGCTTGCTACACCTAACTGGATGGATGCAACCAAGGCTAAGCCAGCCAATAGAACACTTATTGCGTGATTCACCAAGTGATCAACTTACAATTAGATTTTTTCGGCTACTTATTTTTTATCTTCGTAATATTGTGGGAAATCAAACTCTGCCACTAGGTTATGCAGGCGGTTTGGAAAGCCACTGTAATTAGAATCCATGTTCAAGCTACCGGTAAACATGTCTCTGGTCAGCGATACAAACAAGCTATCGCTTAATTGAGCAATCTGAAGTGACATACCGTCGAACATCACGGTCTTACCGGTTGCGCCAACCGGCATCAATGGCGATAAGTCGGATTTTCCACCACGAGGAATGTTATCCGGTGTGTAGGCCTTGGCACCCGTCAGGCTTGTCACCGGAATGACATAAGGAGATCGGCTGTTGTTGGTTAAGAAAAGCATGTCTTCACCATTCAACGAATAGGACACCATATCAATCGGTTGACCGTTTCCGTAATCCATTAGCGTCCTGGCTGAAATTTTCGCGCCATCAACCACCTCTTCCAGGTCGATTAAAACGATAGGACTGCAGGTATACGCTGCGACCAATTGAGTTTTTCCATCGACCTGCTGAATCGACATTGCACGTATGGGAGCACGCGTTTCAAATTGATCGTGTGAGATGTGGTACATCTCAACGTTCGCCGCAGCTTGTACACCCGTAAATGGATACGGTATGCGTCGCAGTGTTGACAGGAAATTGTTAGTCGCCACCCCAGAGACAAACAGCTCGCCCTCGTGAAATTCCATATCCATGATGGCCAGAGAAGTTAATTCAATATTACCCTTAGCGAGGTCACGCTGTAACGGTGGGTTCTGCCCTAAACCACGGGGCCGAAACTTAGTATCGTCTGTAGGAAAGTCACTCAAGCTTTGCCTCTGTGTGGGCAAGTCGTTCAGATCCAACAGTTCTATCCCACCATCCTGTGCGATCTTGACCACCGCAGGCGCAGACTCAAAATTACCAATGCGAGTCACAGAAACCATAATCTCAGAGGTAACGGGGTGTACGGCCATATCGTTTATGGCTAACGCACTGGTTGCAACGCCAAGTACATCAGCAATCTTGACATCTATATCACCGATGTTGACAGGCATGACTTGCTCAGGTGCCACACCATCTGTCAGGTCAAAGGCGTAAATGGCACCGTTATAGTTGTCACCAACAAAGAGTACACCTTCGTCTGAAAACTCCATGGCCCCGGCAAACTTCATATCGAGTGTGGCTTCGCTTGCAAAACATACGCCGGGCCAGAGGCTATAAGCAACGCTGCAGCCGCAATACAATTTCTACCTTTCATCGATTTTTTTCCGTATGCCTTCAGCTGCTCACCAATTACCTGCGCAAGTTCAACTTTTCTAGGGTTAGTAAGGGATCGGGTCGCGCGTAAAAATCTGTTTACACACTCCGACGCCGTATACTAAGCGAGGGCTTTTTAACGAAAAAATAGATTAAACAGAAATGAGTTTTCGAATAATTCGAATTAGTGAGAGGTTTTTCAGTACTGCGCAAGATTAAGCTGAAAAGAAGGCTAAGAATCGCTGTGTTCTGCAGTTTCAAGGTGGGAAAGTAATCGACGCGTCAGGCTATTTCGTCGTGCTTCGTTACTCCACACCGCATGTAGTGGAATTTTTTCGAGTTCCCAATCGGGCAACAAATGAACCAAGCGCCCTCGATCAATATCTTCCTGACACAAACTTTGCGGTAACGGGATAACGCCGAGTCCTGCAAGCACAGCTTCCTTTGCAGCGTATATGTTATCCACCTCGATGCGCCGATTTTGTATTTCAACAGTATGCTGCGCGTCACCGTTAGACAATAAGAGTTTCCACTGAAGCTGAGCCAGAGCGATACAGGCACATTCTGCAATATCTTCTGGAACTTCAATGGGTTGCTCGTGTTTTGTTTTAAAGTCAGGCGACGCAACCAACAGCATATGCACGTCCGCTATTTTCTTGGCGACCATGCCAGAAGATTCAAGCGACCCCAAGCGAAACGCTATGTCAAAACCGTCGCTGATAAGCCCCTTTTTGTTATCTGAGAAGCTGATTGACGTTTCCACTTTCGGGTACTGCTTGGCAAAGGCCCACAACGCCTGCTGCAATCTCAAATCGGGCACAAATGAAGGCATCGCAATGCGTAGCGAACCAGACGGCTCACCACCGTCTGCGGTTAGCGCGGTTGTTGCGGTCTCTATTTGCTTGAGTGCATCAGCAGCGACTTGGTAGAACGCTTTGCCAGGCTCACTCAATGCAACTTGCCGAGTGGATCGATACAGTAAGGTCACACCCAGTCGCCCTTCCAGCTTAGACACGTGGTGGCTGATGACAGAGTTAGTGAGATTTAGTTTTTCCGCCGCTTTACTGAACCCGCCTTCTTCAGCAACGGCCACAAATATCGCAATGGAGCTCAGATCTTTATGCAAAACAAGCGTCCGCCAAAATGGATGAGGCGGATTTATACCACTAATTTCATTAGCACTTGACTGAACAGTTGTTTCAATAGATTTCAATTCACATGATTGAATAGGCAAATCAGACGGTAAGTATTCAGTACCGATTGCAAAGATGCGCTAGGTCACAAAATCAATCAGCTCTATTTTTCTTAAGGTATTAACTGGATAGTCAGCATCTGAATAACGTGAAATGACAAAGTCCGGTTCCAGAGTCTGTAGCCGTTTTAGGCTTGCTGCAAATTTTTCATCTTGATTAGTGGCTTTATACAACGGGAGCAGGTATCGCAAGGGCGCTGTAAAAGATTTCGAATACGTTTGAGCAATCTCCGCATGTGTACACGCTTGCTTGTATTCCTTCACAGCCGACAGCGCCATACACGCAAAAAATTCCAGATAGTGTCGATACGGGCTCTCCGCCCCCAAGGAGAGCGCTCGTTTGGCAGAAACCACCGCATCGTCATTGTGACCACCGACCAACTGCGTGTTCGACAGAATAGCCCACGCTAATGGATTCAACGGGTTTTTCTGCACGCTTTGCTTCGCGAAGTGCATAGAAGCTTCAGAGTTGCCTCGATGTAGGTATTCAAATTGCGACGTCACTAGCAGTGATACCGAATCACTGGGTGCTTCTTTCAATGCTTCATCGGCTAACTGGGCCGAAGAGATATCCGACTCTAAAAAGTTAACATCCCGATGTTGAAACACAGCCAGGCTGCGAAGAAAAGCTCTCCACGCAAGGATTTGGCCCGCTGGGTTCGCTTCATAGATATTGCTTAACACCGCATCCGCACTTTTCATCTCTTGTTTATTCAGAGAGAAAATGCCGGTAACCGCTTTGTTGAAAAGTTGAGACGTAAGGGACTGTGCATCCACCCAATCACAGCTATTTTTGACGTACTCGTTGAACTGATTAACGACGCTGCCAGTAAACGTCAGCAGTTCAAAGGATTGCAGCCCAAAATCTTCGCGCACTGGCATCAGCAGTTTTTCTGTCCACAGCAGTCGTCTGTCAGCCAACGATTCCAGCCCAACCACAATGAACACAGAATCAGCATTGCCCTGTGTCTGGATCGTTATGTGACACCCCCTCACCTGCTTACCGGTGAGTGGATTTTCTTTTAACGATGCCGCATCTACTATTTGTATCTCTGGCATTTCAAGCAAGAATTTTGAAACCGAGGTCAGTAGCTCACTACCCAGTACATTTTCATGAAGACCACCACCAAAACGTTTATCGAATACGACCAGGAAGTAGTCGCTGATGGCTTTTTCTTGTATTTTCGGTGTGGCGGTATGGTCGGGTTCTTTGGTATTGACCTGACCTTCTCTTAGCGTATTTAACCAACGTTTAAATTCTGGATCTTTGATGGCATCCAGATCCTCCAACAGTTCGGTTGGGCTCGCCTCTCCCGAATTGTGTGTGCCAGGTTCAATAGAAAACATCGTGCTATCCAAAGACAGATTAGCGCCTTCTGCTTTCAGAAACTCCTTGTAGTCACCCAGGCTTTTTTTTATATCGCTAATGCATTGACGCAAGCTGCCAGAAGCTTGCTCTTCACTTCGGTCACTCCACAAGTGCTTTTTTAACCACCCACGACTACGCGTTTGATTGGGTGCATAAGCCAGTAGCGCTATTAGCCCCTTGGTCTTTGTACCTTTAACCGGTACGGATACGCCCGTGTCCGAATCGAACAACCGAAACTGGGGCGTACAACCTAGCGTTACGTTCGGCATCTAGCCGTCCTTCACCCGAGATCATTGCCGCCGGAAGATAGACAGGTACTCTTCATGGATATCACCGAGTGCGAGTTCTGGGCGTTTGAGATGCGGGCCGTGGCCATCTTCAGGATTAATTACATCGTCTGTGTAGATGTGATCGATATGGTCTGGGTATAAGTGTCTTACCCACGCTCTGTAGTGTTCGATGCCTGCAGACAGTACTAACGAATAGTCCAAAGATCGGAAACCCTCAAAGAAAGGCTCATCCGATTTTCGATTCTTATAGTAGTGTTTCATCGCCTGGATGTCGGACCCATCCGCACCGAATGGGGGCTCGCGGTCTGTCATCTCTCCAATGTCCATCGCGCGCGCGTGGCACGCCAGACAGGATGAATTGAAATTATCGACCGGTCCGTTCATTCGGCCGTACAAACCCAACCATTTTCTGGGTAAATTTCTGACCAACGCTGCCACTCTGGGATTTACCCACCCTTCCTGTAGCGGTTTGTTCTGATCAAAGTCGGCTTCCGTCCTATCCGGGTCATTGCCCCAATGCAGACCAACCGGAATTAGCCGGTCGTAGACAGTCTCACCCGGCTCATCACTTTGATATAGGAAAGTACCAAAAACCCAGCCCGTGGTTGAGTCGGCTCGTTTGTCTTTAATCCCGAAATCCAATTGCAACAATCGCATCTCCACAGGATCGGTATTTTTGCGATTGATTTGCGCCATCCAGATTTTTGATCCCTCAACGTAGGGCACCTCTGCGGGCGTAGCGCTGGTGAACAGCATCTTGGCTGACAAAGTACCTTCAGGAAAGTTAACGTTTTCCGTATTTGGTCGTGTGCGATCGTTCCAAACTTCACCCAGCATGCTACCGCCCGGTGCGTTGAAGAAATTAACCGCCCAGTTAAAGGCCTCTTTAGTTTGTAGCTGATGAAGCTCTTGCGGCTCTGCCGTTTTTTCCATGGTCAAACCATGAATAGGCTCTCGGCCACGTTCACCAAAATGCAGCCAAGGGGCGTGATACCACTGACGCACAGCGTTGTTGCCAACATCCCAGTCCACCTCAACATTGCCTTCCAGAATATAAGCGAGCACAGCGCTCATGTAAGCGCGTGGGTCTGTTTTGGGATCAGCGTCTAACCACGGATACGGTTCGGCGTCAAAATTTTGGGGGAAATCGAAATTGGGTTTAAAACCGTCCCCATAACCGTCAGGCACTGGGTATCGAGATGCCATTTCAAATTGCTCAACGGCAGCTGCTTCGAATGCTGGTTGAGCCGCACTAGCTGGTTCATCAGCTGCGAAGGATAACGGTGCGGATACGCAACTTATTAGCCCAAAAAAAGCTAGCCCAGAGCCAAAAACATTAACGCGTAGCTTTCTCACGGGTCATTCCTTTTATTCCACGGCAATATTTCGCCTATTGAGTATAACCCTCGAATATCAAAGAGTTAAAGCTTTCTGCCGCGTTTTTTTTGGTCCTTTAGCCCACCTAATGGACCGACAAACAGGCCATTCAAAGCGTCACGGGCACAACTTGACGCTTAACTAACGCTTAACTGACGAACGCGATTGCCTGATTTTCATAACGTTCTTATCCAGCGAAATGAGCACAGCCCAGACGGGTTTAGTCGCTCAAAAGATTTCCATACAGCACCTGCTTTTTCAGTAAGCGCTGTTTATCGAAGGAAGGGACGTTTAGTGAGCAGTTTAGTCAACGCATCGTTATGTCTTAGCTTTGTTGTTTTGTGGAGTTCTGGCTGGGTCGGATCCAAATTCGGGGTTGGGCTTACCGGACCTTTTACGTTTTTGAGTCTGCGCTACCTTTTGGTTGTTTTCATTCTCGGTCTGTGTGTTTGTATCGCCACCCGATGGAAGCGGTTATCAACTAAAGAATTACTCAACCATCTTTTGGTTGGTGTGCTTTCACACGGCGTGTTCCTAGGCGCAAGCCTTTGTGCGATGGACGAAGGTATTAGCGCAGGCGTTGTGGCGCTCGTTACGTCCATGCAACCACTTTTCACCGCAATACTTGCGCAACAGTTTCTGGGTGATAAGACCAGTAAGAACCAATGGTTCGGCGTCATCCTGGGCATCACCGCCGTGGCGGTTGTCGTACTGGATCAGATCTCTGCCGGCGGAAGCCTGTATGGCTACGGTTTGTTACTGCTTGCGGTCTTTGGATTGTGTGGTGCCACTATCCTGGACCGAAAACAATCACTAACAAACCGACGAGCAAGAAAACGAAAAACACCACTACTGCAGGTGCTGTTTCTTCACAGCATCTCGGCACTGGCATTTTTTAGTGTTTTCGGCATTGGGTTAGAAGGTTTATCCACTCAATGGAGCACTAGTCTAATCGCCACCTTGTTGTACATGGCAGTTGTCGTATCCATCGGTAGCTACGGCTTAATGTTTCTACTACTCAGACGACTTGACCCAGTGAAGGTCTCATCACTGAGTTACTTAACGCCGGGCACGACTATGTTGATGGCGTGGTTTCTCTTTAACGAAACCTTAACCGCTCTTCAGTTTCTGGGTCTACTGCTCGCCAGTGCATCCGTTGTAGTGATTCATATAAATAGCGTTCGTCAGCCATCTGACTCCGGCTACACCGCCTCTCGTCGAGTAAACCCAACACGGAGCCCCTCTCATGCAAACCGCTGAACTGATCGCCTATGTCAGTATGTTGTTATCGATGACTATCGCCCCAGGCCCCTGCATGGCAATACTCGTTGCCAGAACCTTAATGAAAGATGTAAAAGGAGCTCTCGCGTTTAATATGGGAGTGGCACTGGCACAATTAGCCTTTTTTATTTTGGTGTGCGCTGGTCTAGGTTTATGGATTCAATCGGTCCCAACGTTATTTGTTGTTGGTAAGTGCGCGGCAGTACTCTACCTACTGTGGCTTGCTTACACCATGTGGACTCACAAAGAAAAAAGCAAAACGACAGAAAAGCCAAAGAGAACTGGAATAATTTCATCTGGTATTGCAGGCTTTACTACCGGTGCGATCGCTCCTCACTACCTACTGCTATTCCTGCTGATACTGCCCCAGATTTTGGATATGTCAACCGTGGAGGCCAGTGCGGCCGGTTTACTGGCCATACTGACGTTCGCTATAGTTTTTAGTACTTATGCGGGTGTAATTTTCATCACGCACCGGTGTGGTCAGCTTATAAAACCATCGAACGGATCCACATGGTTGAATCGCGGCCTAGCCGTTGCCGTCGCCGCCTCTGGTGGTTGGATGATGTCGATGTGAACGCACTTACATCAGAATAATTGGATCATCATGACGAATAAAAAAAGCTAAACTGCCTCACACACTCATCGCGCTTAGCATTTTACTGTGAACGTACGCGTAATTGACAATTTGTCCGACCTCAAGGCCATTGTCCCACAATGGCAAGCATTACTTGGTGAGGTCACCGAGCAAAACATCAATTACGAGCCGACCCCATTACTCAGCGTGCTGAGCGAGTTAGATTACGAAGGTTGGTTTGTGGTAACCGTTTGGGACGCAGACGAACTTTGCGGGTTCTTCCCAATGGAATCGGCCAAAAGACTGCCTTTACCGATTGACCAGTTTGCATCCTTGTTTAAAAACCATTTTATGTCGGCGGTTCCGCTGGTCAGGCGGACGGTCCAGCAAACCACACTCGATGCGTTTTGGGCATGGCTGAATAAAAGCCCTGCCAAGATTTTCTACGTCAGTGAACTTTTGCCAAGCAGCGCACTGGGACAAGCCTGGTTAAGTACAGGTCAGCAATCGGGCTGTGTAGTCAAAACGTCACTCACGACGGATCGGGCGGTTGCATCGCTAACATCGTTAAGTTTTGATCAATACCTTCAACAGACCATGAGCGGTAAAAGTCGGAACACGCTGAAAAGAAAACAGCGCAAGCTGGAGGCTGCGGGGCGATGGCATCACACCATCATTGACTGCCCCCATCCAGGACTAGACGATGCGTTAGTCCAACTCATTGATGTCGAGGCGAACAGCTGGAAAGCCGGTGCTGGTTCTGCCATAAAACTGAACCCGGGCGTGGGTCGTTATATGAGCGATATGGCACATCACGCAGCTAATCAAAAAAGATTGGTACTGGCGGTAGCCTTCGTTAATGATGAACCTGTCGCTGCCATGTACTCACTGATAAACGATAGCAAACTGCTAGTTTATAAAATTGGCTATAACGAGCGTTTTTCACAGTTTTCTGTCGGTCAGCGTTTGATGCTGGAACTGGTTCGTTATGGTATTACACGTGACGACATCACATCCATTGATTCCTGCGCTAAGCCGGATGCAGAAATGTTCAACCGTTGTTTGCCAGAGCGGCAAACTGTTAGGGAATATCAAGTAAGCTCTAAACACCTCATTTCACAAGCTGCTGTGTTGGCGGTTGAGAAATCGCGACGACTGAGAGTATGGTTACGTCGATAAGCCAGTGAAAACTATAAGGTGGGTACCCCGCACGCTGGGATGAGCACCGTGGTATCGGTTGCGCGACCGCACGGGGATTTAACGCCGCTTAGCAGTTAATCCTATCTTTCAGCCGGTGGAGCAGCGCTTCCGGCAAGAATTCCGCCGTCAATGTTTAACTCAATACCAGTAACGTATCGCGACTCGTTCGACAACAGATACACCGCAGCCCAGGCAACATCTTGTGCATCACCCATAGTGCCAAGCGGTATGTCTTTCACAATTTGAGCAATGGTCTGATCACGAGTTTCAGCATCACCTAACATGGCATCCCACATGGGGGTCAAGATCGCCCCGGGATGGATCGAGTTACAGCGAATGGGGTAGCGATTTTCTGCGCAGTACAACGCGACCGACTTGGTATGATTTCTAACGGCTGCTTTACTTGATGCGTAAGCGGCTGCCCCTGGGATGCCAACCAAACCAGAGCGTGATGATACGTTGACGATGCTGGCCGCAGCAGATGTCTTCATCAACTGAATACCGGTACGGCAACCAAATGCAACCCCATTCAAATTGACCCGATGCACCAACGACCAGCTGTCAGTATTAAAGTGCTCAGGGTCGTGTGGCCCTTCTCCTTCCAGAAAGCCGGTAATGCCTGCGTTGTTCACCAACCCATCTAAGCGGCCGTATTCTGACCCTATGTACTCGGCAACGCGCTCCCAGTGCTCGTTGTTGGAAACATCCAGGTGCATGTACTCTGCGGAGCTACCTAAAGTGTTTACCTGATGAGAACCTAACTCATCATTTATGTCAGTCAGTAGAACCGTTGCACCTTCAGAAAGGCAAGTTTGAGCAATGTTCAACCCAATGCCCTGCGCGGCGCCAGTAACTAATATGACTTTTCCTTTTAAACGATCCACAGCTGTGCCTCACCGCCTATTTTAATAAGCAGTATTACATTGATGATTTATCGTGTGCGCACGACCTGACGTCTGACAAGGAGCTATGAAATCTGTTATCAGGACTTCAGATAAACCTGAAACCATGACGTTGGTTTTAACGACGCACCGAAGGTTACAAGTTGGTGTTAACCGCCCGCCAGTGGTGACGGAGTAACCTTAAGTATTTCATCGACAGACGTTCGCCCCTGCGCCACTTTTGTTAAACCACTGATGCGTAACGGACGCATACCGTCTTTGTACGCCTGGTTTCTTAAGTCTTCGATGTGAGAATCCGGCTTTACGTGTTTTTGTAAGCCGGGCGTCATCTCTAAGATTTCATAGATACCGTGTCGCCCTAGAAAGCCGGTATCCCGACAATGTTCACACCCAACCGCGGCATTGATCGATTCCGGCGCTTTCGCTTTCCACGGGGCAATCAATTCGTTCCAGTGTGTTTCTTCAATGGTTGACGACGTGGTGCAATGCGGACAGAACGAACGCACCAGGCGCTGCGCGACGACTCCGATAACCGTAGAACGAATGAGGTAATACGGCACACCCAGCTCCATCAGTCGTGTAATTGCTGAGGGTGCATCGTTTGTGTGTAACGTGGATAACACCAAGTGCCCAGTGAGCGCTGCCTGCACCGCCATTTGGGCTGTTTCAACATCACGTATCTCGCCCACCATGATGATGTCCGGGTCCTGACGAAGCAACGTTCGCACACCCGCTGCAAAATCCAGGTCAATATTATGTTGTACCTGCATTTGATTAAACGCTGGCATAACCAATTCAATAGGGTCTTCTATCGTGCAAACATTTACATCGGGTGTTGCCAGGGTTTTTAACGTACTGTAAAGCGTCGTTGTTTTGCCCGAGCCGGTTGGGCCGGTTACCAGCAAGATGCCATTGGGTCGTTGAATCATCTGATTCCAAACACGACTTTCGTGTTGGTCTAGTCCCAATTCAGCCTGATCTTTAAGCAGTACTTCCGGGTTGAAGATGCGCATCACCATCTTTTCACCAAACGCGGTTGGCATGGTAGAAATACGCAGTTCTACTTCTTTCTTTTCAGCGTTACGAGTCTTTAAGCGCCCGTCCTGTGGTCGGCGTTTTTCGGCCACATCCATTCGGCCAAGAATTTTTAAACGACTGGTTACCGCCGTCATGACCGGCGCAGGCATTTCGTACACCTGTTGCATAACGCCATCAATACGAAAGCGCACACCCCCCATTTCACGCCTGGGCTCTAAATGAATGTCACTGGCGCGCTGTTCGTACGCGTACTGCAGCAACCAGTCAACAATGCTCACAACGTGGCTGTCGTTGGCTTCCAGATTTCCTGATCGCCCCAATTCCATCAGTTGCTCTAAATTTTGCACAGCGCTGGAGCTATCGTTTTTGTGGGCGTCATTAGCACCCAGCACCGATTTAGAGACGGTGTAAAACTCGATCAGATACTTACGAATGTCGTCGGGATTCATCATCACCAAACGAATCTCTTTCTTAAGTACCTGTTGCAGTTCGGCTTGCCATTCAGTGAACATGGGCTCAGCCGTGCCGAAGACTACATGGTCGTCTTGTACGTCAACACAAATCACGTTGAAACGTTGGGCGTAGGCCAGTGACGCCACACCGGTAACCGATGGCACATCCACTTTCAACGGGTCTACTTTGTACCAGGGCAAACCGACTTTCGCCGCTAGCCAGCGGGTAAGGAAATTTAGGTCAATTTTTTGGTCGGGTTCGCGTGCATGGGACCAATTACTGCTGGCAATTCTTTCTAACGGGCCTTGCGACTTTGTGTTGTGATTACCTTTGGCAACCTGACGCAGCAGCTGACTGTTGGATTCTTCAATGTGGCCGTCTAGCAGCAGCCCATCCAGCACCGCTCCCAGCTCCAGCTTTCCCGTATTCGGGTCTGCAAACCGCTTAGCGTTTTCAGTCAGCACGAAATTATCATCCACGACACCATAGACAGCGTATCGGCGGTATGTGGCGTGGGTGAAGACGCCATGAACCAAAACATCGGACTGTGACACACTGCTCAACCATGACTCTTAGAATACTGATCGTGTACGACACCAACGGCGGTAACTGCCACGCCATGGCGAAAGCCATTGCCAACGGGGTTGAAACGATCTCTGGGGCTGAATCAGTTGTGCGTTGTGTGCCCAAGGTCACATTAAGTACCGAAGCCACCTCACCGGCTGTACCCGCCAGCGGCGCACCGTACGTTGACCAGGATGACCTGCAGGAAATTGATGGATTGATCATTGGCGGACCTACCCACTTCGGCAATTTCTCTGCGTCTTTGAAACATTTTCTAGACGGCACAACCACCGATTGGCTATCCGGTACGTTAAACGGTAAGCCCGCAGGTGTATTCACCAGCACGGGCAGTCTGCACGGCGGCCAGGAGGCTACCCTACTGAGCGCGCACATTCCGTTACTCCACCACGGTATGCTGATCGTGGGTCTGCCCTATACCTCACCGGCATTGATGCGCACCACAGGCGGCGGTACCCCCTACGGTGCCAGCCATCATTCGGGAGAGTCTGGAGACAAGCCATTGGACAACATAGAAACATCCTTATGCGAGCAATTGGGAGCACGAGTGGCTGAGGTAGCCGCCGCACTTGCCGCGTCATCTCCGGGCAAGGAAAAGAACGCATGAGCAAATTACGTTTATATCGCTGGGTAACCTTAGTAGGCTATTTCAGTCTGTTGGCACTCATTCTTAATTGGTTTACGTGGATCGACCCACCGCTTGAATTCCCACGCAGTATGGTGCTGATCCTGGTTGCAGGTCCTTTGCTGATTCCCCTGCGGGGCTTACTGCACGGCCGCCGTCGCACCCACCAATGGGTGATATTTTTGTCGTTAGCCTATTTTATGGGTGGTGTGGATGTGTGGTACAACCAGGTGGGATTACGCGCCTACTTGGGCGCCGCTATGACCGTATTCAGCATTATTCTGTTTGTTGGCTGTTCAGGCTACGGAAAACACGCTGGCCCACCAAGAGAGCCGCGTAAAGAGAAAAAGGCCAGGCTGG
>JAHDCO010000082.1:2920-11886 GCA_020629835.1 Granulosicoccaceae bacterium | reverse complement strand
ATTTCGGCCGCACCTCTGCGTTTCGGCCTTTCGTCGTTCATAATTCCCATGGTTTTCTTCCATAGTGGTGCTACTCCATGTACTCGTGGATTGGATTCATGGATCAATTTTTCGTGGTTTAGACCCCATTTCTTCGACTTCTAGACCAATATTCAATCAAAAAATGCGGTATTCTGGTTTATTGGTTCGCGTTCGGTTCTCAGCGTATTTTCAGGTGCTGACTGATCGGCATACCCCAAAGCCATACCGCACACGACAACTTCCTCGTCGGTAAGGTTCAATTCATCCCGTACCTCTGGATGAAAATCCGCCCATGCTGCCTGCGGGCAGGTATGCAAATCGAACGCACGGGCAGCGAGCATCAGCGTTTGCAAAAACATGCCGTAATCCAACCAGCTACCGGTTGCCAGATCTCGGTGAATGGTAAACATCATGCCAACCGGTGCACCGAAGAAAGTAAAGTTTTTCCGGTGCTGTGCATGCATTTTCGCTTTATCGCCCTTCGCGATATCCAATAACCCGTAAAGGTCCCAACCCACTTTTCGACGACGGCCGACGTAGGGTTCAAACCATTTTTCCGGGTAATAGCGCACCTCGCTGTCGTGACCTTTGGGGTTGCTGTCAAACGCGGTGCAAACCCGCTGGGTCAGCGACGCCAAGGAGTCACCTGTTAGCACCCGGGTTTGCCAGGGTTGCATGTTGGTGCCGCTGGGTGCGCGAGCAGCAAGTTCCAGTAATCGCTCAATGATGTCTTTTGGTACAGGCGTTGGTTCAAACGCCCGTACAGATTGACGGGTCTCAATCGCGTGAAAAAGTGGCACTATGTCACCGGAACGGTCTATGTTCATATTAGCTCGAAAGTTTGGTTGATCATTTACGACCCACATTTTCGAAATGGCGCCGTATTGGTTTGGTTTGTTTACCGATCCGGATTCGCATTGGATAAGTAAATATTTCGAACGTAAGCATTATTTTGCTTTCGTTTGAATTGTTTCGTGTCACCTAAGACGGGTGCGAGAACAGTATGACCCAAGGACGGACTCACTTACTTAGGAAGGAGACACTTCGATGAGCCGAGCGATTACGCTTTGCCACGGAGACTTTGGCAGACTCTGTTTTATTGAAGTCGATCGCGGCACCGTTGTCCATGCCCACAGAGAAGGCCAGCTGTTGTTTCTCATCGGTGGGGAAGACGTTAAATTCGTCGTGAATAACCAGCCCAAAACGCTGACGCTCGCTAACGGGTTGGCCATCAATTCGCTCACGCCGCATGAGATGAAGGTCGAGCCGGGCTCGTCAACTTCAACGTTGTTATCGATGCACATCAACCCACTGTGGTTCGCCACCAAAGTCCGCGCCAGCAACCCGGAGTGGACGGACTTCGGAGTGGTGGACGTGCAGATGTCTGCGGATGCGTTGCAACACCTGCAGCATCTGGCAACTTTACTCAAGCCACCAGTGCCTGATAAACACGCCGACTACTTTGTGGCTGTTGCAACGCGATTGCAGCATCTGCTCAGTGAGTGCTTTGGCCAGGATGATGTTTTAGTTAGTCACAACGAAATTTCCGAAAGTCCACTTCAGACCTGTGATCACCGCATAAAAAAAAGTCTTACCATCATGAATACGAATGTGCGTAACGACATACCGCTGGATGAAATTGCCAGCCAAGCCGGCTTATCTCGCCCGCATTTTTATAGGCTCTTCCGCGACAATTTGGGTGTCACGCCAAACTTGTATTTGAATATGTTGCGTATGGAGTTCGCGGCAGAGCGAATGATCTTCAGCGATCAGCCGGTAACGGCCATCGGGTTAGAACTGGGCTTCGCGTCGCAGGCGAGCTTTACACGGTTTTTCGGTGCCAATTTAGGTGTTCCACCCACAGACTATCGCCGCGTTGCGTGTGTTGCGCCTAACACCGTGAGTAAGCTGCCGGCCTACCAGGACATTGATAACCAACCTGGTGATCGTTCCGCTTCGGCTTGAATCATCAATCCGCTTCGGCTTAATTCATCAAAGGCGGCACTGGCGTTATCTTTGGTTTACGCCAGTTTGGTTAAACGCCATCGCGTAAATAAGTGCGCTGTAATCGCGCTCACCAACACGACGCCAATCACGGTGTAAAAGACTGACAGCATAGGGTAGGACAAGTACACAATCAGTATCACGTTGATGGTCACAGGAACCACGAGGTGCCTTGCCAGTCCGAGCGCCATAGGAAACGTCGGCTGTTTAATGGCCTGTAGTGTGGCGGTCGTTAGAAAAAGTACGACGTAGGCATAAAACGCGACGGCGTCGATTCGAAGGTAGGCGGAACCGGTTGCAATAATCTCTTCATCCTGAGTAAAAAACTGCATGAGCTGCGGCGATAAAAACAGCATGATCGGAATACCAACTGCTGCCATTGCAATACCGATTTTCAGTCCCGCGCTGTAAGTCTGTTTAACCCGATCGACGTTACCCGCTCCATAATTCTGTCCTACCAGGGCCATCACGGCCGCGTTCATGCCAAGCGCTGGCAGCAGCAGCAACTGCTCTAAACGCAAACCAATTGAAAAGCCTGCCACATGCTGGCTACCAAAGCGCCCGATCAGTGCGACCGTGATAAAGCTGCCCAAAATGACTGACAACATATTAAAACTGGCCGGCACCACTTGCTTAATCAGTGGCAGCCATTGACTAATACTAAACGCAGGTTTCGGTGTGCCATCGTCGGTAACACGGCCAATACGATGCACAAGATAAGCGGCGGTAATGACTTTTATCAGTCCTGTGGCAATGGCAAGCCCAGCCACGCCCCATCCAAAGACAAACATGAACAGCGGGTTCAATACGAGATTCAACGCAAAGCCAAGCGCTAAGGCATTACGGTTGGATTTCGTATCACCGTGCGCCATAAGAATGCCGGCAGCAGCAAAGCCCAGCATAAACGCAGGCACCGCGACGAGCGTCCAATAGATGTAGGTTGTGGCAAACGGTGCAACGTGCGGCTCAGCGCCAAGCAGCAGCACTAATGGGTTTGTAAATAACGCGCCCAGCAGCATGATTACCACGCTGGTCACTAGCGACAAACCCAGCACTTCCTTTGTCCAACGGCGAGTTTCTGCGGCGTTCTTTTCACCGATGGTGGGTGCGATAACCGCTGAGGCCCCAATCTGTAAGCCAATGCCAGAGGCAATAAGCAGGAAGAACACACTGCTGGCGATTGATACGCCCGCCAAGGCATCACTGGACAACTTGCCGGCAAACCAGTAGTCGGCCAGGTTGTACAAGGTGTTGAAAATCATCCCAACAGAGGAAGGAATGGCTAAGCGTATGAGGTGCCGGGGTATCGAACCTTCGGTCAAATCTTCTTTTTGCGCTACCGAGGTTTTCACTATGGATTGGCCTGAAAGTACGACATCAGCCAATCAGCGGATGCAACAAAGTCGTACTTCGGAGACCAACCCCAGTCGCTTCGGGCCTTGTCGTCGACGATGACCGATGGCCAGCCTTTGAGTAACGTATTGACGGTGTCGTTAACCTCAAAGGTTCCTTCGAATGAGGGTACTCGGCGTTGTATCTCGTTTAATACCTCTTGCGCGGTAACAGCGTAACCATGCAATGAATACGCGGGTTGTGAAAGCCGATCTTTGTCGGTAAACAAAAACGTTATGGTGCCTTGCACCACATCATCCAACAGCATGGATGACACACCAACGTGTGGCTCAACCGGGAACACAAACGGATCCGCGTTGCCACCCTGGCAGGCCGCTTTGAACGCGTGTGACGGAAAGGCGGTAACCGCGGATGGGGGGGCAAACGGCGAGAACACCAACGGGAATCGTAAACAACGAAAGTCCAGATCATGGGTTAGTTTGAAAAATACGCCCGCTCGCTCAACAGCCACTTTTGTAGCCCCGTACAGGTTACTCGGCCATTGAGGGGTATCTTCTGGCATGGGATCGGGCACATCGGTGCCGTAGGTTGCCATGGTGCTGGCAAAGAAAAATTGCTTGACCTTAAAGGTATTGGCCAGCGTCAGCAGTTCAAACGAGGCCGTGGCGTTTATCTCCCACGCGGCACTAGGGTCAGCCGCTGAGCTGCCCGACAGTAGAGACGCCAAATGGATAACAGCATCGGGCTGATGGGACTCAAAGACTGCTTCCAAGGCGGCTTTGTCTCTGATGTCGCCGGTAATAATACTTTCATTCGCAACGGTGGTCTCTGGCTCTGTACCGGGTATATCGAATTTAATAACTTCGACACCGCGATCCAGCAACTCGCTGGCGATCAGGCGACCGAGGTTGCCATTGCCACCGGTAATTAGCGCCTTTCGAAAAGGCAAATGTGTGTCTGCGTTGGCGCTAACCATAAATCAAGCCCTAGCTTTTTCCGAAAAGCTTCGAGGTTACGCCTTGGTGTGACACACATCAAGCATTGCGTTCACCATGCACCAGCCAAAGTGAATCAGGCATGGGGAAGGGCAAGACCAAACCTTGCAGCATCAATTGCGCACCACTCATTCGCGCATTGTCTTGCGTCATGATGGGGTGTAAAAATTCTCGTGTTGCCATGGCAGACACGTCGTCTTTATTCACCAGCGTCACGTTGTAATCGGCGTGAGCGTCTAACCCAACCAATGGTAGCGCCGCGATAGTTTCGTCCAGTGGTACCTCAAGGGTGCCTGAAAATAACAAAAACTGTTTTTGATCTTGTGACACAAACAGTTGCGATAGGTTTTCAGGCTGTGTGGCATCTAAACGATAGTGTTTGCCGGTGTGCATCCACGATCGATGTTTTTTATACAACTTGATGTAGCGCACCAAGGTATCTCTATCGGCCTCAATCAACTCAGCCATATCAGATTCAATACCCATGTGGCCGGTCATGGCCACCAACGCTCGAAACGCCATGGGTTGAATGCGTGCACTGGTATGCGACTGTTCAGCACCCACGTGACTGCCATACACGGATGGTGGAATGAACACAAACGCTTCGCTTTGCATTTTCCATCGTACCCGTGCATCAATGGAATCTGACAACCACACGCGCTGTGTGTTTTGCAGTACTCGGTAGTCGATGCGTCCACCACCGGATGCACAGCTTTCGATTTCTACCTTGGGGTGCGCTTGCCGTATACGACGCATGAGGTTATATACCGCGTCGTTATGCCGCACCAGTGAACGATGGCCATCAGCGTCAACCGCCTGGGTCGCATCGCGATTCATATCCCATTTGATGTATTCAATGTTATGTGCACTTAACATCTCGTCGATGCGTTCGAACAGGTATTCGGTTACTTCAGGGTTCGATAAATCCAGTAAGAACTGCTGACGACCAGCGACATGCTCGATGTCACCGTGCGTTAAAACCCAATCGGGATGTGTTGTGGCTAATTCACTGTTCAAGTTAACCATCTCAGGTTCAAACCAGATGCCGAACCGCATGCCCAATTTGTTTACGTGTTCAACCAAGGGGGTTAAACCTTCAGGGTATTTGAAGGCATCGATAAACCAGTCGCCCAAGCTGCTGGTATCGTCGTTCCTTGGAATACTGGCGGTGCCAAACCAACCATCATCGAGTACGAACTGTTCTGCACCGACTTCAGCAGCCGAATCTGCAAGTCCTTTTAAACGATCGATGGTGTGCGTAAAGTAAATCGCTTCCCAGCAGTTGTAATTGACATATCGAGGCGTTTGTTCAAGTGACAGATCCACGATGTGATCTTTCACCCACGACTGGAATCGATGGGCGATACCGTTTAGCCCCTCGGAGGAGAATGTCCAATACCCATCTCCAGAATGCACTTGAGCGCCAGGTTCTAACCAACGACTTTCGGCCACACCCGCTTGCACGTGTTTACGGCCATCGGACATGGATTCTAAAACCACTCGATGTAGCCCAGAGTACGCGTAATGCAGCGCGGCTGATCGACCGCGGGTGAAAGCAAGGGGTGCTTCGCCCACAATAAGCCCCGGAAAATGGTCGTGCCCGGTTCTCGCTCGACGAGATTCACGTACATGTACTCCGTGCTCAATCGCCGCTCTGAGCGGTGTGAATTCCTGTGTCCAACGACCACGGTATTCCTGTCGATGCGTGAAGCTCGGATGCACCGGCATGACGGGGATGGACAACCAATCCACTCGCCAGCGGGTATCACCGTGATTGATCAATTCACTGTTTATAGCCAGCACATCACTGTTCTGTGCAACTTGAAAACGCAGCATCAAACGCAGACCGAGGCGCTGATCAATCGCTTCAAACACGATTCCCTGAGCATCGATGTTTACCTCATCCAAGGTAAATTGCGTCATGGCCGGGCGTCCGTCACCGTCGCTGATATTCAGCCCGCAATAACCGGGAAACCCGCGGCCTTCTTCAGGCAGAATTGATAAGGGGGCAATCTGATCGAGCGTTCCCATGGGTACAGGTCGTTGATCCGCCAAGGCGTAATCCACCAGCCGGGCATCCGCTGGCAGCGCCGACCCCGAGTACACCACCGTGGGCAGTTTTTGCTGCGCAGAGGCGAAAACCACAGTTTGTTTTGGCGCACCGAAATCCAGCCGCCAAGTGGCAAGAGAATCAACCATTATTCTGTCCGGTTGGTGTGACGAAAACCGTCGATGGAAATAGAGGGTTGTGGGTAGGAGCTTAGGTTGTTAGTAAGGTATGCACACGCTGTACCGCCAGCGCATAACCCTGCACACCGCAGCCGGCAATGACGCCATTCGCTCGAGCGGACACAAACGAATGATGCCGAAAGCTCTCCCGGGCGTGAATGTTCGAAATATGTACTTCTATGACCGGTCCTTCAAAGGTGTTCAGCGCGTCCAGGATGGCAACTGAAGTATGAGACCAGGCGGCAGGATTAATGATGATGGCAGCAGATGTGTTTCGGCAGGCCTGAATCCAGTCCACCATTTCACCTTCGTGATTGGTTTGTTTGAGTTCAGTGTCCAGTTCAAACGTGCTCGCCACCGCTGCACAATCGCGCGCAACCGAGTCCAGCGTATCGGTACCGTACACTTCCGGCTGGCGCAGCCCCAGCAGATTAAGGTTTGGGCCGTTCAGTATGGTGATGAGCTTGGACATAGGACCATCAAGTCATATTCGAAATTCGCGCCGATCATACCGCTTTTCCTCGGCTCTAGCGCAGAACGGAATAGGGAATCCAGGAACTAAGTTTGACGTCCGTGGAAGGGGTAATAGCGATCACCTCGGTGTGATGTTGGCTGGCACGCAGACGAGCCTTGCGAACGCACGTGACGATGGTATTTCGACAGGGGCTGTTTATCGTGACGCGTTAGTGTTTTAATCGCATTCAACACGTCTGAAAACATAAGGTATCCCCATGATTGAACGCATCGACACGACCGCCCGCATGAGTAAGATTGTGAAACACAATGGCGTGGCTTATCTGTGCGGCCAGGTGGGGGAAGGGGCAACGGTTACTGAGCAAACCGAGGATTGCCTGCAACGAGTGGATGCGTTATTGGAAAAAGCGGGTTCGTCACGTGAGCAAATACTTCAGGCCGTTATTTGGCTGTCTGATATGGCCCATTTTCAGGAAATGAACGCAGTGTGGGACGCTTGGGTACCGGAAGGGCACGCACCGGCTCGTGCGTGTGGCGAAGCCAAATTGGCCAGAGACGTACTAAACGTGGAAATCATTGTGACAGCGGCTTACGACTAAGCCACTTCAAGCGCTTCGCGCTTTCTCCGTATTCGGGTAAGCGCAAGTAACGCCAGCACAACTAACAGTGGGTCTTTCGCATGTTCCTGGCTGAACGAAATGCTGCATCCAGCGCCGCTACTTGAAGTTGTCTCGATCGCGTGACTGGCAGAAGCCGCGCCGAGCTGTGGCAGGTCAATGAGCCGAGTCACAGAGATGTAGCCATCACCAAGCGGATTTGCGTCGTAGCGGTCCACGATACCATCGCCATCCGAATCGGCAATGTTGACGAAGTCGGCGTCGGCCTCATCGTCAATGCCGTCGTTGTCCGCGTCACGGCCCTGCGTTAGGTCTACATCCACATGATCCGGAATGCCATCAACGTCATGATCAGACCAGCTGTCCACACGCCCGTCACCATTTGCATCATCCCCACCCGCTTCGGTTATATCCGGCGTGCCGTTGTTGTTGCTGTCGATGTCGAGGTGGTTGTACAGCGAGTCCCCGTCATGATCCAACGATGCGTTGGGCATGATGGCATCGGCAAGACCGTCTTGATTGATATCAATCACCGAATCGATCATGCCGTCATTATTGTTATCGGCTTGGGCATTGCCGGACTCGGTTACATCGGATAAGCCATCGTTGTCAGAATCTAAATCAATCCGATCAGGAATACCATCCGCATCACTGTCGATTGCGGTAAGCGGCAGAACAGCGTGCCCATCATCAAGTCCGTCGCTGTTGTTATCAACGAAGTTATCAATGGCGCCATTGCGGTTGTTGTCGCGACCACCGGATTCAAACAAGTCAGATAGGCCGTCATTGTCTGAGTCTTTATCCAGGTAGTTAGCTATGCCATCGTTATCCGTATCGAGTGCACCTTCCATTCGATCTAACACACCGTCGTTATCCGAATCCAAGTCCAGATAGTTGCCTATACCATCGCCATCGTTGTCGCCCTAGCCTTCCAGAACATCGCTTATACCATCGCCGTCTGAGTCTGCAGGTGCCGTGCTCTCACTCACGCCGGATTGGTTTTCAGTGATGCCAGCGTTTAAATTGGTAGCGGTATTCTGGCCTGGGCTGCTATTACTTTCTTCTTGCTCAGCAGACGCTGTGTTGTTGTCTTGCTGATCCGTGGATGGCGTGCTGGGCGAAGCTGCTTGATTTACTTCCGAGTCGGTGCCTTGTCCGTGTGGGTTATTACTGGTTTGATTGTGCGCGTTGTTGGCAGTATCTACTGCATTGGAACCGGTATCGTTGTCGGTAGATGGCCCGGGGTTTTGATTGGTGTCTGCACCTGATTCTG
>JAHDCO010000082.1:0-2820 GCA_020629835.1 Granulosicoccaceae bacterium | reverse complement strand
GTATCGTTGTCGGTAGATGGCCCGGGGTTTTGATTGGTGTCTGCACCTGATTCTGCGGCTGTACTTGCACCCGCACTTGCACCCGCATCTCCATTTTCATCACTACCTTGACTTGCGGGAGGAGCAGTGTTCGGGTTTTGATCTACATCAAATACATCAAGCACACCGTCGCCATCGCTATCAGGAAATACGATATCTGCACCGTCTAATCTATCGTGTAATCCATTCGCGTTGGTGTCGAGCATGTCATCCATCGAACCGTCCTGGTTGTCATCACTGAATCCGGCTTCGACTATATCGAATACGGCGTCGTTGTCCGAATCAAGATCCCGATAGTTGGGTACGCCGTCATTATCCACGTCATGGGTGTATTCGAGTTCATCATTGATACCGTCATTGTCTGAATCTATGTCAAACAAATCGGGTACTCCGTCGTTGTCTGTGTCTTGCAATTGACTAACGTCAGAACCCATTTCTACCGCATCAAGGATGGTGTCGTTATCTGCGTCCGTGTCCCGATAATTGGGTAAACCGTCACCATCTTGATCACCGGTTGGTTCGAGCCTGTCACCCAGCCCATCGTTATCGGAATCGATATCAAGATAATCGGGTACACCATCGCCGTCTGAATCAATGGGCAATGAAGTAAACGAACCCGCTTCGTCTACGTCAAGCAAACCGTCACCATCAGAATCCGTATCGATATAGTTGTCTATACCGTCGTTATCGCTGTCTCTTGCGCCTTCAATAGCATCAGCAATGCCGTCGTTATCGGAATCCGTGTCTAAATAATTTTCCAAACCGTCGCCATCGAAGTCACCGGCTGCTTCGTTAACGTCATTGATGCCATCGTTATCGGCATCGGCGTCCTGGTAGTCAGCCACACCATCGTTGTCACTGTCCGCGGTTAATTCAATCGAATCGGGCACACCATCATTATCAGAGTCGTTGTCAAGGTAGTCCGGTAGCCCATCGCCATCTGAATCGACGTTCGATTCTGCTGCATCCGAAATTCCATCACCATCAGAGTCAGTATCTGTATAGGCTGGAGTTCCATCATTGTCCGAATCGTTTAAGCCTTCATCTTTATCGCTGATTCCATCGTTATCGCTGTCGAGATCAAGATAGTTGGGTAGCCCATCGCTATCGATATCTTGATTTCCTTCCATGACATCTGGCAAGCCGTCGTTATCCGAGTCGGTATCTTGATAGTTTGCGGCACCGTCGTTGTCTGTATCAAGCACATTGCCTGGCGTTGCGCCGGCTTCGATAGCATCCGGCACTTGGTCATTATCAGAATCCAAGTCAATGTAATCGGGTACACCATCGGAGTCTGTATCTAATGGCGTAGTGAGATTGTCGCCTGCTTCAATAGCATCGGGTATGCTGTCGTTGTCAGAATCTGTATCGTATGCATTGGCTAACCCGTCGGAATCGGTATCAATCTGACCTTCCACTGCGTCTAAAATGGCGTCGCCGTCAGAATCTGGATCAATATAAGCAGGCAGATCATCGCCGTCCTGATCTAGCACTCCTTCGATTTGATCTTCAATAGCGTCATTATCAGAATCTAAATCGATATAGTCAGCAGCTCCATCGCCATCTGAGTCCACAGGATTCATAGGGTTGGTTCCGGCTTCAATGACATCGTCAATGCCGTCTTGATCTGAGTCGGCATCTAAAGCGTTTCTAATCCCATCCGCGTCCGTATCGGTAGTGCCTTCCACCGTATCCGGGATTCCGTCGTTATCAGAGTCTTCATCCAGAAAATCAGCCGTTCCATCAGTGTCGGTATCTGTCGGTGATGTTGGGTCAATTCCCGCTTCAAGCGTGTCATTAATTGAGTCTCCGTCAGAATCAACATCCCGGTAGTCTGGAATGAAATCACCGTCCTGATCATTGGGTGCGGCTGGATCTGGTCCTGCTTCAATGGCGTCGCTTATCCCATCGTTGTCTGAGTCGACATCTAAAAAATCATCAACACCATCGTTGTCCGTGTCCAGCGGTATAGCGGCATTGCTGCCGGCTTCCAATGCATCAGCTAAACCATCGTTATCTGAATCATTGTCGATGTAATTTGCAAGGGCATCGCCGTCAGCATTGGCAATACCCTCGTAAGCGTCGCTTAATCCATCATTGTCCGAATCGGAATCGCGATAGTCGGCGAGTCCGTCCATATCAGAATCTACGGTACCTTCTACCTGGTCGGCGATGCCGTCTGCATCGGAATCTGTACTGAGGTAATCGGCAAGCCCATCGTTATTTGTGTCTAAGGGCAGGGCGGGGCGATTGCCGGCTTCAATTGTGTCTGAAATTCCATCGCCATCAGAATCCGTGTCTACATTATTGGCCAGGCCATCGCTGTCAACATCGGCAGTTCCTTCGATGGAGTCTGGAATGCGATCACCGTCAGAATCTGTGTCGAGATAATTCAGGATGCCATCAAGGTCCGTGTCGCCATGCGTACCTTCTATGGAATCACTGATGCCGTCATTATCAGAATCGGAATCGATAAAATCTGACGCGCCGTCACCGTCAGAGTCAATTGGAGTTGCTGCTGTAGCACCAGCTTCATCTGCATCCAGTATCCCGTCGTCGTCACTGTCTACATTGCGGTAATTTCCAGCGCCACTTTCATCCAGATCAGCGTCACCCTCCACGTTGTCCGGTATTCCGTCACCGTCTGTATCAGAATCCATATAGTCCGGTATTGAGTCACCATCGGTATCTGGAACAATTATTTCCAGAGAGATGTCATCGATAGCCATGTCATAGCCGATACCCGCTGAGGAATTGCTGCTTATGACCAACGACACCGGA
>JAHDCO010000081.1 GCA_020629835.1 Granulosicoccaceae bacterium | reverse complement strand
ACGGGTATACGACGCAGCCAGAGTAAAGGCCGCATGGCAGCGAAGGCAGAAGAACGTTTAAAAACTGCAGAGAATCGTTACGAAGAGCTACTCGAGGATCGCGACGAACTGGAGTCGAACGTAGCCGATGATTTGATGGCCATTCAGGATGAGTGGTCGGATAAAGTCAGCGACATTCAGGCGATGACAATCGGATTGGAAAAAGCCGACATTACGATTGACGACTTGACGCTCGTTTGGATTCCGGTGCAATAATGCCGAACGGTCGAAGCTTAAGCGTGTCTGTTTGTGAATTTATCCCCATATGAGCGTGCCGTAAGCTGCGATTCGTTGACACCCTCGGGTAGCAGACTGACAATTGCCCACCGTTAACTGTGGGCTCTATAAATGCAATTTTCTTTAGCCAGTCAAACTGGCTTGGCGGTTTTCTGCGCAGCACTATTAAGTGGCTGTGGAGACTCCGGTACACAGGTGCAAGCCGCGTTAGACACGGCAGCTAATCCGACAAGCTCGGATGCAGGATCTAACGACGTTACAACCGACACACCCACGGCACCGGCCACCCCACCTGAGCCCACCAATACACCTGTTACATCAGACCCCATCGAGACACCGACCGAGCCGGTTACCGAGCCACCAGCGGCTGAACCGCCGGCTGTTGTTCCACCTGCTGTCGTTGCGCCCCCGACCAACTCCACACCACCGCAAACCACCGCTCCAGGTGATGTACCAGCAATCATCACCGCGGCTGTGGCGAATGGTCAAACCGCTTCCGGCGGTGACGATGACAGCCCTACGCAAACTGAATCGTTATCGTTGATTGGGCCGTTTTTAAAAGATACCTCACGCGCTGCAGGGCCACCGTCTGTTCCCACCGGATTGGTAGCATTGATGAAGTCCTACGACTGGGTTGAATTTTCCTGGGTGCCCTCGGTTGATGATCAATCTGTAGAAGGTTATGAAATTCTGCGCGACGGCGTACCCGTGTTTAACCTACGCGGCGATACAGGCTATGAGTTTGATTATAAAAGCTGGATAACGACCTCGTACATCGATTGCAACTACACGCGTTACACAGGATGCACTGGCAACCAACCGGCCGACGGCGCGAGCCATCAGTATTCGGTTGTTGCCATAGATAATGAAGGCATGCGCTCTGCCGCATCTGATCCCGTCACCATCACGCTACCGAAATCAACTGGAAACGGTGTTGACCTTAGTGGTTATGAGTTAGTGTTGAATGAAGAATTTACTGGCAGTGAACTGGATCGTTCAATCTGGAAAACATCGTTAGCCTGGGGCCCGGACCGAGTCGTTAATGGCGAAAAACAGTATTTCGTTAATATCTTTGGTAATGATGATGTTAACTACGACCCGTTTGTTTTAACCGGTTCAACGTTGCAAATCACGGGCGTTAAAACACCCGCATCCGAGCTGTCCAAAGCGAATAACCAACCGTACTTATCCGGTGTAATCAACACGCAGGACAACTTTAGTTTTACCTACGGTTACGTTGAGATGAATGCAAAACTTGCATCCGGTAGCGGGCTGTTATCAACGTTCTATCTCTTCAACCAATCGTTTGAAGATAACCAGCCGGAAATCGACATATTGGAATACATTGGCGATAGACCGTCGAAGACGTATCAAACCTATCACTATTACGACAGTAATCGCTCTCGCTGGGCTACCGGCGAACGTCATTCCTCACCCACCATGGAATTCGATGCCGGCTTCGATTTATCCTCCGGATTCCACAAGTACGGTGTACTGTGGGCACCCGAACTTGCCATCTGGACGATTGATGGCGTGGAAGTGCGTCGCCTCGAAGGCCCGCGTGTATCGGATGAACCGATGAACATCATTGCGCACCTGGTTCTGGGCAGCGAATGGATCGGCAACCCGGATGAAGGTGCCCTGCCCGCTGTCCTGGAAATTGATTACATCAAAGCGTGGCAGAAGCCTTAAGGCAAAGTGGCGCTATCGGCTGAGTAAACCACGGGAAACCAGTCCTCGCGTAACCGCTGCCCAGGTTCCATGTTGTGTCCTGGGAATGGCGGGGACGTTTTACTCGGCCGCTGTACATAGCGTGCGTCGTCCCCGAGTAAGCGCAATGAAAAGGCTCGACGCGTGCGTGCGCTGGTGTTGCCTCTAGCGCCGTGTAGGACACGGTAGTGAAATGCAACGGCATCACCGGGCTGCATGGACCACTCTGAGATGGCCATACCTTCTGCGTCCGGGTCAGGCACGGCCTGGAACTCGTCGTTCTTTTCGTAGAAAGGGTTCTCGGCCAACCAACGTGTGGGCAGTACCGGTTTACTCCATCGATGAGAGCCTTTGACACAACGCAGCGTAGCCTCATCAACAGGGTCCAGCGGTACCCAGAAACTCAAGGTCTGCTGACCGTCCACAAAATAATAAGGGCTGTCCTGATGCCATGGCGTGGGTTTACTGGTGCCCGCCTCCTTTACCAGCACATGATCGTGAAACAGCTGGACCGTCTCTGACTGCATTAACAACGCAGCCGCTTTATTCACCGTTTTATCTCGTGCCGCGCGCTCAAATTCTTCGATCTGTTGCCAATTGCAGTAATCGTCGAAGAAACGGCCAGTATCTTCGCTACCGACATTTTCCGCCGCATAGGGCCCGGGGTTCTCAAGATTCTTGGCAACACCGGCGCGCAGGGGCTCCAGCAGGTGCTCGAAAAGACCGGGAATGCATGTCGCGCCATCACGCTGGAATTCAGAGATGTGTGCTTGAGTGACACCCGCACTAATTGATTGCCGCAACGTTCCGATCCTGTTCTGTTTTACCGCAAGACAACAATTTTTTGCCAAACTCACCTGAAGACTCTCTGCCAATCCATCAGGATTGAGGCTCTACTCGAGCCTACTACGCACCCTTCTCTCCCAATACATCATTATCGGAACGATGATTAGTATCGGCAAGGCCCAAGGTAGGGCGTTGATCACCCGCTTTCCTCAGTATTCGTATCAAATAAAATTTTTGATCCGAACACACCAAAAGCAACATAAAAAGCCAGCCCCACACCCATCATGCCATTCAGGTGCGCGTACACCCATATTTCGCGGGTAACTCGTTCATTTTTCACGAATTGATAGCCGTCCTTGACCACAGCCAGCCCGAACAAACTTGTAATAAGCGCAATGATTGAACTGGGTTGAAAGTGTTTTAAAGTAAATATTATTAAACCGAGCGAACTTAGCAATAAAGCGCTATGCAAGGTTAAAAAGACAACGGTTCGTGCCTCTTTAACATTCGATTTATACCTTAATGCGTGACGCCCCTGATAGAGCATGACGCTCGCCGTGATGGTCAAATGGCCGAGCATCAATATCAGAGAAAATTCGCTCAATTTATCGCTCAGCACAAACTTGGACTGACTAAATCGAATCAGGTAATTGATGACACCCAGTGCTGCAAAAAAGATAACCAACCAAGCGGTAACTTCAAAAATTTTTCCAAATCGACGGTGTGTTTTCTGCCCCTTCGCCGAGACCATGGGTATCCAAAAGCACAGTAACCCCACCATTCCAAAGCCAATGTGAGCCGGTCTCGTGAACGCATGAAATCCGTCTAGTAGCTCTGTTACCGTCACCGGTTTCTCATTTATTTTTAAGCCTTTTGATGGATGGTGAAAATGGCCAAGCGGGCTTCAAATGGTTCTGCCCGACACCCTGGTGGCCGGCGAACCGAGGGAGAACTACGCAGGGATTAGTGGCGGCAGGCTCTGGTAACGCCACTGACGGTTTGTTCCAGCAACGTCCATAACTTGCTGTTTCGAGCCGCTGCGCAACTTCTTGTAGAAAGTATGCCCTAAAGCCCCGTGCCATTCCATCGCGTCTCAAGCGCTATCTAGGGCCTCCAACTAACACAGAACCGCTATTTCTAGGTTTATAATTCGCCGTTTACCTATTCGCAGGGTTACACCAGTGATCACAACCGCAAACATCACCATGCAGTTCGGTGCCAAACCGTTGTTCGAAAATATTTCGGTCAAATTCGGTGATGGCAACCGCTATGGCCTGATTGGCGCCAATGGCTGCGGCAAATCGACGTTCATGAAGATTTTGGACGGCACGCTTGAGCCAACTAATGGCTCGGTTAGCGTTACGCCAAATGAACGCATCGGAAAGCTCAATCAGGATCAGTTCGCCTTTGATGAATTCTCTGTGGTGGACACCGTCATTATGGGTCACGCCGAGTTGTGGGAAGTGAAGCAACA
The DNA here is from genome assembly GCA_020629835.1 of Granulosicoccaceae bacterium. Taxonomy (GTDB): domain Bacteria; phylum Pseudomonadota; class Gammaproteobacteria; order Granulosicoccales; family Granulosicoccaceae; genus Granulosicoccus. Next base: position 7,768 of record JAHDCO010000081.1, on the reverse strand, counting down.
GCGTGACGCGATTTACGCCAAACCGGAAATGACCGACGAGGACGGTATGAAAGCGGCCGAATTGGAAGTTCGGTTTGCCGAGCTGGATGGGTACATGGCCGAAAGTAAGGCCGGAGAATTATTGAACGGTGCGGGCATACCCGAGTCACAGCACTTCGGCTTGATGAGTGAGATCGCACCCGGCGCCAAACTGCGCGTGCTGCTCACCCAGGCGTTGTTTTCCAACCCGGATATCCTGCTGTTGGACGAACCGACGAACAACCTGGATATACATGCCATCAAGTGGTTGGAAGATCTGCTCAATGAACAAAAGAGCACCATGATCATCATCTCGCACGATCGCCATTTTTTAAATTCGGTGTGCACGCACATGGCCGATATTGATTACGGTGAATTGCGCGTATACCCGGGCAACTACGACGACTTCATGGTGGCATCCACGCGTGCTCGTGAGTCACTTCAGAATGAGAACGCAAAAAAGAAAGCGCAAATTGCAGAACTCAAACACTTTGTTAGCCGCTTTTCTGCCAACGCATCAAAAGCACGTCAAGCCACCTCGCGGGCGAAGCAAATAGAAAAAATTGAGTTGGCAGACATCAAACCATCCAGTCGTACGAGCCCCTACATTCGCTTCGAGCAAAGTAAGAAACTTCACCGACTGGCATTAACCTTAGAAGGCCTTGGTCATGGTTATGACGAAGGCCCATTGTTTCAAAACGCTAACCTGATGCTCGAAGCCGGTTCGCGCGTTGCCATCATTGGCGAAAACGGGGTAGGAAAATCCACGTTCCTGAAGTGCCTGGCAGGTGAAGCCGAACCGAACGAAGGGCGCATACAGTGGGCTGAAAACGCCCAGGTTGGTTATTGCCCCCAGGACAGTATGGAAGAATTTGACAGTGACTTATCGCTGTTTGACTGGATGGTGCAGTGGCGCTTGGAGGGTCAGGACGATGATGTGGTGCGAAGCACGCTGGGTCGTATGTTGTTCTCATCCAATGACTTTAAAAAGCCGGTGCGCGTTTGCTCTGGGGGTGAGAAGAATCGCTTGCTGTTTGGGAAGCTGGTCATGCAAAGCCCTAACGTCATGCTGATGGATGAACCCACCAACCACCTGGATATGGAATCCATCGAAGCGCTGAACCTGGCATTAGAGCACTATGAAGGCACGTTGGTTTTCGTCAGCCACGATCGTGAATTTGTCTCATCTCTGGCAAGTCGTGTTATCGAGATTAAGGATAGATCCTTCGACGACTTCCAAGGCACTTACGATGAGTTTCTGGCGGCTCGTGCCAGCTAGTCAACTAGTTAATCGAAACCACCTTGCCCGGGTTCATTAAATTATGCGGGTCAAAAGCCCGCTTAATGTCTCCCATTAGGTGATAAGCATCGCCATGCTCTTTGAGCATGTAGGGTTTCTTGCCTAAGCCTACGCCGTGTTCACCGGTGATGGTGCCACCCAGCTCGATTGATAGCTCACTGATTTCACTGGCAAGCTTTTTCGCCCGAGTGAGTTCGCGAGGATCGGATGGGTTAATCAATATGGCTAAATGGAAATTACCATCACCCACGTGACCTAACAACGGTGCCAGTAAACCAGAGCGTTCAACAGCCTTTTGTGTCTGGGCAATACAGTTACTGAGTTCTGAGATGGGCACACAGCTGTCGGTCACCACCGCTTCACAACCTGGTCTCAACGCCTTGGTTGCAAAGTACGCATCGTGCCTGGCTTGCCACAGCGCGGTGCGGTCTTCCTGCCGTGTCGCCCACTTGAATTCATGCCCACCACCTTCGCTGGCAATATCACTAAAGCGCTGGACTTGGTCACGCACTTCCTGGTCTGTGCCATGAAACTCCAGAAACAGATGCGGCGCTTCGGTCAGATTCATGCCGTCGTTGTACTGGTTCAGCGCTCGAATGGACAGGCTGTCGATCAGCTCAATACGCGCCATGGGTATGCCCAACTGTATCGCCAGGATTACGGTGTTTACCGCGCCTTCCACCGAATCAAAGCGGCACGTTGCCGCAGCAACGGTTTCGGGCTGGCCGAACAGTTTTACCGTTAACTCGGTGATGATGCCCAAGGTACCTTCACTGCCAACGAATAAACGCGTTAGGTCATAACCTGCGGACGACTTGCGTGCGCGGGTTCCTGTTCTTATGACTCTGCCATCTGCAAGCACCGCTTCCAGCGCTAAGACGTTTTCTCGCATCGTGCCGTAGCGAACAGCATTGGTACCGGATGCGCGAGTGGCGGCCATACCACCCAGTGTTGCGTTCGCCCCGGGATCTACGGTGAACATCAATCCAGTTGTTTTCAGTTCTTCATTTAACTGTTTGCGCGTAACTCCAGGCTGCACCACAGCATCCATGTCTTCATTGTGTACCGTTAATACCGCGTTCATCCGGCTGGTATCCACCGTAATACCGCCATGCACGGGAATGACATGCCCTTCCAGTGATGTACCAACCCCAAAAGGGATCAGTGGGCAGCGGTCGGCAGCACAACGCTGCACGATCTTGACAACATCATCGGTATTTTCGGGAAAGACGACGGCTTCTGGCCGTGCCGGTGGGTGATGTGCTTCATCCCGGGCGTGCAGATCACGCACGGAACTGCCGGTGCTTACCTTGTCACCAAAGGTATCTTTCAGGGCTTGAACGGTATGGCTGTGTAATGACATCCATACATGCTAGCACTAAACGCTACGCGGCTAATCGAAGGTTACCCTGGCCGTCAAACAGACCATCCAAGCGGGATTCAACATCGTTTATTTCCTGTTCCAACACATTTGCAGGCATCGGTTTGCTGATGTAATACCCCTGGATTTCGTTACAGTTGCTGTGCTTTAAAAATTCAAGCTGTTCAAGGGTCTCAACCCCTTCAGCCAGCAACTTAACATCCATGCTGTTGGTCATCGCAATCACGGCGCGAGTAATGGCAGCATCTTCCTCACTGGTCGTAACGCCTTGAACAAAGCTTTGATCCAACTTCAGCCGATCAATGGGGAAGTGTTTCAACTGGCTCAGGCTGGAATAGCCAGTGCCAAAATCATCGATGCTTAACTGCACCCCAATATTTTTAAGCGCTTTTAACGTCTGTACAGCTTGCGCGGTATCCGTTGCCAGTAGCGATTCGGTAATTTCTAATTCAAGAAACGACGGTTGTAAGTTCGTCTCTTGAAGTATGCGACGTACGGTGTCTGGAAAGTCGGGGCGGATGAACTGCAACACAGAAATGTTGACAGCCACCTGGGAGATCGGAAAACCTTTTTTTAACCAATCCACAGCCTGCAGGCAAGACGTACGCAGTACCCACTCACCCAACGGAATGATGAAACCATTGTCTTCGGCTATTGAGATAAATTCGTTTGGTGGAACAAAACCCAATGTGTCACTGTTCCATCGGATCAAGGCTTCAGCTGAATACAACTTGCCTGACATCAAATCGATCTGAGGCTGAAAGTACACATCGAATTCGTTGCGTTCTAAACCGCTGCGTAGATTCGACTCAATAAGGAAACGTTTTTTCGCTTCTTCACCCATCGCATCGTCGTGCATGAGAACCGTATTTTTGCCAGCGCGCTTCGCACCTGACATCGCCATATCCGCACTCTTAATAAGCGACTCAGCGCCGTCTCCGTGGTCCGGATATACCGATATACCGATGCTGGCTGATGAAAAGAGTTTGCTGTCGTTTATGGTGTAAGGGCTTGCAAGCGTTTGCCCGACTTTCAGCGCTAACGCTTCAGCTTCTTTGCTGTCGGTAATCGCCGGCATCAACACGGTGAATTCGTCAGCACCCATTCGAGAAATGGTGCTTTCGGAGCTGCCCACATCCTGACTGATACGCGCGGCAATTTCATTGAGCATCACATCGCCTGTGGCGTGCCCTAAGCTGTCGTTTACCGACTTAAAATCATCAATGTCCACGTACAACACAGCGACTTTAGCATCATCACGCTTAGCGTCCTGAATGGCATCGTCTACCCGTGATTGAAACAAGGTACGGTTGGGCAGATCTGTGACGCTATCATAGTAAGCCAGCTGCTCTATACGATGCTCAGCACGGCGTTTCTCAGTAAAGTCCTGAATAACACCGGACACCCGGGACACCCCACCCTCTTTGTCGAGCACTTGCTCGATTTGCAACCGCACAAAGCGCTCTGTGCCACAGCCAGCGGCCACACTGAAATCTAAATAGGACGTGGTACAAGGCGCTGTCGACACTTCGTTCAACCAGTTAGACACCCGCGCACGATCTTTTTGATGTACGAAGGACAGGAAGTCGACGGTAGTGGGCGTGTTATCCGTTTTTTCGCTGCCAAAGATAGCGTAAAGCTGCTCCGACCAATACATCTCCCCAGAGTCGGTATTCATTTCGCAGTTGCCCAGCTTCGCGATTCGCTGCGCCGCCGCCAGGCTCTTCTGGTTGTTCACTAAATCTTCAGAAGCTTGCCAGGCTCGCAACATATAACGCAAGCGGTGGCACAACAGCGTCCAATTGATGGGTTTAGTGGCAAAGTCGGTTGCGCCGGCTTCAAAGGCTAAATCGATACTGTCGTTGTTGTTTAACCCCGTTAGCATTAATACTGGAGTTGTTTCAAAACTTTCGTGCGCACGGATACGTTTACACGCGGTAAACCCGTCAACACCGGGCATCTCGACATCAAGCACAATTAAATCGGGGTTCTGCACTTCCAGGTCAGACAGAGCCTCTTCAGCACCGGGATAATCCACAACGCTAAAGCCTGCCTGACTTAAAAATTCGGTAGCCATCATTCGGGTCGGGTCGTCATCATCAACGACCATCACCAACGGCTGCACACTCGAACTCGCCATAGTCTGTTCCTGAAAGCCCGCCTACGGACTTTCCCGCATTGAATGATCCGGGCTCAGGAATTTCGAGCTATGGATCACTCTTTTTCTTTTTTACTCAGACTGTTAACGGCTGTATACCTCATAACCTTTTACTAAAAGTCTCAAAGTTTGTGCTCGATAATGCCGGGCCAAGACCAACAGAAAGAAAAGCGCTTCAAACCAGGCTGAGGCACCTACCTTGACTGGCCCATTTGCCAGCTGGCCCGCATCACTTGGATCATCAATTGGCCCGGCAACCGGATTCGAGCCTGGATTTGTGCCAGGGTTGTTGCCCGGTTCGGGCTCAGGATTCACCGGTTCAATCGGTTCCACCGGCATCGGATTTTGTGGTGTGGGTGCGGGCGCAGGTGAAGGCGCGGGCTCAGGTGTCGGCTCAGGTGTCGGCTCAGGTGTGGGCGCAGGCACGGGTTCAGTCGGTACCGCCGCGTCAGGCCGTAATACCTCGACTGGCGCAAATAAATTAGGGGCAATATACCCGGGCGTATTTGGGTCATTGACATTGGTAGGCGTGCCCGCTGGGTACGGAGTCGGACCGGTCGGATCAGCCAATTCGTTAAATGCCAATGGCGCAGCGTTCGGTCCTACACTTCGAGCCGCTTCGGGCAATACCGCCGGGTAGTTGTTAAGGCTAGGAGCCGTTGGCGGGTTTATGCGCGGTAACCCGTAGTTCCTGCCATAGACAACGTAGCTCGCGCCTTCTCCGGATGCACCGGCAATGAAGTCCTGATTGCCGTCGTCGTTAAAGTCACCGGCAGTCGCTGAGTACACAGCAAAATAATCGACGGTTCCTATGCCATTTATTCGAAAGCCATTGGTGCCGTTTAATTCAGCGAGGTTGAGCTGCTGTGGCAGCCCGGTTTGCGTTCCAAACACAATATAGGCTTGGCCTACTCCTTTGCGCCGCGGGTTGATAATGGTGTGAGATGCACCGATCAGTAAGTCATCAATGCCATCCCCATTGAAATCTCCCAAACCGTCTAATGACGTACCGGCCAAATCTCCCCAAATGGCCTCACCTTCCTGAATAGGAACAACCCCACCCCGTATGCCGCGCACCACAACACCATTCGCACCGGTAATAGAGCCTCGGTTAATCATTTGTATGCCGTCGTATTGACCGCCAAGTAATACGTACACCTCGCCCGGGTAATCGGTTGGCGTACCAAACGGCCCCTTGCCCGGTGCGCCGATTGCAACATCGTCCACACCATCATGGTTGATATCACCTACCCCAGATACGGCCGCTCCAACCGCGGTTTGATTCGTAGTACCCCGAACGATCAAACCCGTATCCGCGGTTAGATCGGCCACGCTAAACGTGCGCGGATGCCCAGCCGGCTGTCCATAGATCACATAGGCCACACCCGCTTCAGGCAAAGATGCTTGCGTTTTGTTCGGAGCGCCAACGATAAAGTCGCCCACACCATCGTGGTTAAAATCACCGGCTGAACTCACTGAGTGTCCGAACCGATCTTGCTGCTGTTCGCCAATGACGACAAAACCTTGTGTACCGTCAAAGGCCGATTCGATGATGGGTGAAGGATATGCCGATGTGCGTCCGTAGAGTACGTAAGCTGCACCCACCGCTTCCAGGCTATTAATGGTTGCGTTTGCGTTGCCAATGATTAGATCGGCAACCCCATCGGCGTTGACATCACCGGCTGCTGCAACTGACGTGGCAGATACCGAAATTGAAAATCCGTTCTGTCCGTTTAAGGTTCGAGTATCCAAAATTCTCGGGAAGCGATCGCGACTGCCAAAAATCACATGAGCGCCATTTAACGAACCCACTAACACGTCGTCTAAACCATCGTTATTGATATCGCCGATGCCCGCCACATGGGAAATGTTTGTGTCGTCGTGCACGATGGTAAAACCACTTAACCCGTCGAGCTGCTGTCCATTAAGTACACCGTTGTTGCCTTGGGTGGGTCCGAACACCACACGAATCCCTCCGACGCCCGAACCAACGATTAAATCATCCAAACCGTCGCCATTCACATCGCCAGCCAAATCCACGGGACCTCCGCGATCGATCAACAGCCGGTCACCCGCACCCAGGCGAAACAGCTCGACCACCGGGTCAAACGGTTCAGCGGCTGCGGTTGAGACGAACCCAATTGCAAATAGTCCAACTGCCATTAATGGGCGCAGACAGTGCGTTATCGCGCTGCGTCTATGGGTGTGTGCCATCAGAATCGATCCGTAATCTTGCAACTAATCGATTATCACAAAGCGTTCGACAGGCTCAGGTTACGTAGTCGTGATTTCGGGAATATTGCGTGCGTTCAGTCACCGAGCGGGGTAGCCTATGCGATCTGTTTCGCAATTATTCAACTGCCCGCCATGATTCCGATGGGAACTGTAATCGCTGTCACCCTGTTGATTGGTGCCGTCACCCTGCCGTTTGTACACAGGCTGCCACGCGCAGGCGTTATTGGATTGGGTCTACTACTCGAGGCGGCCGGTATCTGGAATACGTTTTGGTACGGTCTCCAGCACTTCTTTGAGTTCTGGGGGCAAATGGCACTTTGGTCGGGGCTCGTTATGTTCACCGCAGGCGCTCTATGTTTGCGCTTGCACAAAGACGGGTTCCCGGAAAAAATGGCAAAGGCTAAACCGTTGCTGAGCGCATTGATGGGTGCATTTGGCGTTTACTACGGTTGGACCATTTATAACCTGTAAACCGCGTTCAATTATTGGTTAACTGCAACGTTAAGAACGTTGCTCATCCACTGTTGATGCCGATGCCGGTCAAAGCCAGATTGTGCTGGCCAGTACGTTAACGCCGCTTGTTCAGTCGAAACTTTTAGTTGCGTAATGCTCTTGGTATGCGTGTGCTCACGCACCATGAACACCGATTCACGCGGGGCGATACCCGGTTCATGCA
>JAHDCO010000080.1 GCA_020629835.1 Granulosicoccaceae bacterium | reverse complement strand
GCAAAGCCTGGCCAATCTTGAGGGGCCAAGAGCTCTGAGCTTTGGGTACTGCCCAACGGCCGAAGGCTTACTTGACCATCACCACGTAGTGTTAAGGTGGCGCGGGTCCCTTCTAACAGCGCTTCTCCGAAAGTTAGTCGCGTATTTGTTGACTGATGGTCCAGCAAGCGATTGCCGTCGAGCAATGCGCGCTTACCATCGTTGTAACCGAAAACAACATAACCGGCGTCTTCGCCTTTGATCACAGGGTTGAGCGTTCTCAAATCCGCATAGACATGCTCAGCGTTTCCAAGCAAGTAACGCACGGTGTCAACGTAATGCACACCGGTTTCATGCATTAACAAACGTGGCATTTCGCGAAAGTAGGGTTGTCGCTCTAAATAAGCGTTTGCACCTTGCCCATCTCCAGTGCGAAGGCGAAAAGTAAATTGTAAAACGTCTCCCAAGAGCTCTTGCGTTATTGCCTGCTTAAAACACCGAAACCACGGTTGAAATCGAAAGTTCTCATGCACGATGAGTGGTATGCCAGCGTTGGCCGCAATGCGAATGGCCTCTTGTGCTTCAGATACTGAGGAACAAAAAGGTTTTTGGCAGATGATCGCTTTTACAGGGTACTGGACCGCTGTCTTGATTGACTCCAGATGTGTTGGAGGCGGTGTGATGATGTCAACGATATCGACGGTGTGCGATTGCAGTAGCTCGTGCAAATTTTGATAGGTATTACCAGCCCCGGTAGCTATTGCTTTTTGTAAGTCATTATCCGCACTGGCTATCAACTGAGTCCGCGGGTTGCGTTCCCATGCCTCGTAGTGGAACTGACTGAAATAGCCAGCGCCTAAGCAGGCGACTCGAATAGCCTGAGTGCTCATGCCTGTAAAGCTTTAACAACAGCGCTGCACGCTTCATCGGTGCTGGCATTGCCACCTAAGTCGGCGGTGGTCTGAGTACCCTCATTCACTACGTCATATACGGCTTGCCTTAAGTGTTTACCGTCTTCTACCATCGTGGAATTGTGATGTTTTTGACCCAACCAATCCAACATCATAGCGGCCGATAAAATCATGGCAAATGGGTTGGCGATGTTATTGCCCGCTATGTCGGGCGCTGAACCATGACACGGTTGAAAAACGGCGTGGTGTTCTCCCATATCGGCTGATGGCGCTAAGCCCAATCCACCCATTAAGCCTGCACCCAGATCTGAAAGGATATCGCCGAACATGTTCTCGGTAACCATGACGTCAAAGATCCATGGTTTTTGTACCATCCACAATGCAGTGGCATCCACGTAGGCGTGGTCAAATGTGAGTTGCGGGTGTTTCACCGCTTCTTCGTTAAAGAGTTCTCTAAAAAATGCGAAGGCTCGAAATACGTTGGCTTTATCAACACAGGTTACGTGGCCACGGCCTTCCCCGGAGCGTTTACGCAAGTTCGCGAGTTCAAAGGCAAATCGAAACAGTTTTTCGCTTGTTTTGCGCGTAATTTTTAATACTTCCGTCGCTTCATCGTTAGTGACTTCTCCGGCACCCTGGGAAAAAAATAATCCTTCCGTGCTTTCTCTTATGAGCACAAAATCAATATGGTCATGGTCTTTCAAAGACAGCGGTGAGTGCAGGCCCTTATAAATTCTCACCGGGCGAACACCTGCAAACAGGTCAAGCGCTTTTCTTAATTCAATTTGCGGTGAAATCTCGGTTCCATCTTCATATCGAATGGAGGGTAGGCCCATGGCAGATAGCAGAATGGCGTCGGCGTTGCGCGCTTTGTCGAGTGATGATTGGGGTAGAGATTCCCCCGTTTCAGCGTAGTGAGCCGCCCCTGCAGGCGCGACATCAAACGTCAACGAATACGCATCGGTACGCTTCTCTAAGTGACTGAGTATGGCCTGGGTAGGCTTCATGATTTCCGGCCCGATGCCGTCGCCGTGGAATACGGCAATTTGGAATCTGTTTTTCATTGGATTACCCGCCATCAGCGTGTGAGTGGATCGCTGCGGTGCTCTGCGGTACACACATCATGTATGGAAAGTCACCGTAACAATGTATACATTAACAAATACATTAATATAAGCCAAGTACATCATTAAAGACTTGTGTGGCAGTAAACAGGTATTTCTATATAAAACAATAGGATAAACGCTGTTAAACTAATATTTGAAGATACCGTGAGCGCTCGGTAGAAATAGTAGACTAGAAATGATTGACGTCTATCATTTTGTTCATCATACTTTCTAGCCTAACAGGATGCGCGCAATGGTTGCGCTGCATTGATCAATTCAAGAGCGCTGCTATCAAGAACCCCACGCTAACTGATGTTGCTCGTACCGCTGGAGTCAGCTACGCCACCGCTGACCGCGTCGCTAACGAGCGCGGCAACGTAGCTCAGAAGTCGGTTCAAAAGGTCAAAGAAGCCATGACCCAGCTGGGTTATGTTCGCAATGTGGCGGCTGCCAATTTATCGACTAACCGCATTTACCGGTTTGCCTTTTTGATTCCCGGCGGGAAAAACGCGTTCTTCAAGCGCATGCGCCTGCACTTGCAGCGGGTGTCTGACGTCATGATGGCAGACCGAGTCCACATTGAGGTTATCGATACGGATGCATTTAAATCAGCTAGCTTGTTTGAAGGGTTGCAGCAGGTGGTGGCGTCGAATGCAGATGGCGTGGCGGTTGTAGGCCTCAGCACATCGAATCTTGAAAAACCCTTAAACGCGCTGCGGGCGCAAGGCGTACCCGTGGTCGGGCTTGTTTCCGATCTGCCGACGCATCAGCGAGACGCCTACATAGGCATTAACAATAAAGTAGCGGGGCGAACAGCAGGGCGACTTATCGGGCTCTCTCACGCGGGGCTTCCCGGTGCGGTTGCATTGCTTGCGGGCTCGCTTAAAGCGCAAGATCACTGTGATCGTTTGATGGGTTGTCGTGAGGTATTAGAAGCCGACTTTCCCAACGTGGAACTGTTGCCAACGGCTTTCACCTTTGATGATCAACAAAAGGTGCACGATGCCGCGGTTGAAGCCCTGGCATCGAATGACCGTATCACTGCGCTGTATAACGTCGGCGCAGGAAACATCGGGTTGTTGAAAGCCTTAGAAAGTACAGCTAGGCCTGCTCGCTTCTTTTGCCTGGTGCATGAGTTGGTTTCACACACACGCACAGCGCTGGTGAACAAACAGATTGATGTGGTTATCGATCAACGACCTGACGTCGAAATCAATCGTGCCATGACGTATTTACAAGCCTTAGTGGACAATCGAGACATTCCACCCATGCAAGAGCATGTCCCCACCATTTATGTGCGCGACAACGTGCCATCCGATATTCCAGAAACCGACTAGGACCATCAAAAGATGACTGATTTTTTTAACGGTGTTGAAAAGTTACAGTTTGACCCGCAATCCACAGGCTTAGCCTTTCGACATTACAACCCTGACGAAATCGTTATGGGTAAACGCATGGAAGACCACTTACGGTTTGCGGTAGCGTACTGGCATTCGTTTGCATGGCCTGGTGGTGATCCGTTTGGCGGGCAGACATTTGAACGACCATGGTTTGGTGACACCATAGAGTTGGCGAAACTCAAAGCGGATGTCGCGTTTGAATTGTTTGACCTATTGGGTGTGCCTTATTTCTGTTGGCACGATGCAGACATCCGACCTGAAGGTAAAACCTTTGCAGAGAGTCGCCACAATTTCGAGGTGATGGTGGACTACCTGCTCGAAAAGATGGATAGCAGCGCTACTCGTTTGTTGTGGGGTACCGCCAACTTGTTTAGCCACCGGCGATTTATGTCCGGTGCCGCGACTAATCCAGACCCGGAAATTTTTGCCTGGTCAGCTGCAACGGTGAAGTTATGTCTGGATGCCACGCACAAAATGGGCGGACAAAACTATGTGTTGTGGGGTGGCCGAGAAGGCTACGAAACGTTGTTGAATACCGACCTGAAGCGGGAACGCCAACAAGCGGGACGTTTCCTTCAAATGGTGGTGGACTACAAACATAAAATTGGGTTTACCGGCAGCATCCTGGTAGAACCTAAACCACAAGAACCATCGAAACATCAGTATGACTATGATGTGGCGACGGTTTACGGATTTCTTAAAGAGTTTGGTTTAGAAACCGAAGTGAAAATGAACATTGAACAGGGTCATGCCATCCTTGCCGGACACTCGTTTGAACATGAACTGGCATTGGCTGCTTCCATGGGCATCCTGGGTTCAATCGATATGAATCGTAACGACTACCAATCCGGGTGGGATACCGATCAATTTCCGAATAATGTGCCGGAAGTGGCGCTGGCTTACTATGAGGTATTACGCGCCGGTGGCTTTGAAACCGGCGGTACCAATTTCGATGCCAAGCTGCGTCGTCAATCCTTAGACCCGGTTGATTTGGTGGCTGGCCACGCCGGTGCGATGGATGTTTGCGCTCGGGGGCTGAAAGCCGCCGCCGCTATGTTAGAAGACGGGCAGCTGGAGTCTTTACGCAATGAACGCTACGCCGGTTGGGACAGTGAAAAAGGCCAGGCGCTTATGCAAAGTGATTTAGCCTCTATTGCAGCATCCGTTGAGTCTGACGGCATTAACCCTGAACCCACATCCGGTCGTCAGGAAGTTCTAGAAAACCTGGTTAACCGGTTTGTGTAATGCAACAATTACCCGCAAGGTTTCCAGTTTCCACAGATCCTGTAAGGAGTGAGTAATGACAGATACTGATACAGCCCAGGGCCGAATTCGTTTAGGAATGATAGGCGGTGGTAATGATGCGTTTATTGGTGGAGTACACCGTATCGCTGCTCGCTTGGATGATCGCTATGAGCTCGTAGCGGGTGCCTTATCATCGACGCCTGAAAAGTCTCAAGCCTCTGGTAAAGCGTTGGGTTTGCCGCGTATTTACGATGACTTCAACCAGATGGCTGAAGCTGAAGCGCAACGAGAAGACGGCATTGAAGCGGTTGCCATTGTCACACCCAATCATTTTCACGCTGCAGCTGCGTTTCCGTTTCTAAAACAAGGTGTACACGTTATCTGCGATAAGCCTTTGACGGCAACGATGGATGAGGCCGTGGCATTGGAAAAAGCTGTAGCCGAGTCGGATGCCCTGTTTGTGCTGACTCATAACTACACCGGTTATCCGATGGTAAGACAAGCTCGATCCATGGTGGAAAGTGGGGAGCTCGGTAACTTGCGAGTGATTCAAGTGGAATACCCACAGGATTGGTTAACATCACCACTGGAGAACGAGGGCTTGAAACAAGCCGAATGGCGAACCGATCCTGCCCGCTCGGGCGCAGGTGGCTCAGTAGGGGATATCGGTACACACGCACACAATTTGGCGTGTTTCGTCTCTGGCTTACGAGTCGATCGACTGGCTGCTGATTTACAGTGCTTTGGGGAAGGTAGGCAGCTGGACGATAACGCTCACGTTTTGCTGCGTTTTGAGGGCGGCGCCCGCGGCGGCGCCCGCGGAATGCTGTGGTGTAGTCAAGTGTCACCGGGCAATGAAAATGCGCTAAAACTCAGAGTCTACGGTGAGAAGGGTGGGCTGGAATGGAGCCAGGAAGACCCGAATTATCTTTGGTTTACGCCTCATGGTGAGGCAAAACGCCTGTTAACTCGCTCTGGCCCGGGTGCCAATGATCACGCAGCGGCCGTATCTCGTATACCCCCTGGTCATCCAGAAGGTTATCTCGAAGGTTTCGCCAATGTTTACAGCGAAGCAGCCGATGCCATTCGCGCCGTACAGGCGGGCAGCTCTCGATCCGATGCCATGGGTTTATTGCCCGGCATTGAACAGGGCATGGCAGGGATGGCCTTTATCCAAGCCTGCGTTAACTCATCGCGTGATGATGCGGCATGGGTTGCTTTGTAGTGAATACAATCATGGGGTGAATCAATGAACCGGGCATCGGCAAAAAGCGCGTTAGTGAACTTGTTTGTAGGTGATGCGCTGTCCATGCCGGTGCATTGGTTTTATAACCCGGGTGACATCATTCGTGCATTTGGCCCACTCGGCGTGCAGAAGATGGAAGCTGCGCCGGAACACCACCCCAGTTCCATCATGGTGCTGCACTCAACGAAAGCAGGTGGACGCCGAGCGGTTGAGAGTCGCAGCGCTCGCTCCACCTCTGTGGAAGTGGTGGGTGACGTTATCCTCAAAGGCAAGCGTGAGTACTGGGGGCAACCAGGCATGCACTATCACCATCGCTTGCCGGCGGGAGAGAACACGCTAAACGCGTGGTGGGCACGTGAACTGATGCAGTATCTGTTGGATGAGGGTGAGTATTCAGTGAATACCTGGGTCGATCGCTACATCGACTTTATGACAGCCAGCCCGCCCCAGCATCCGGACACTTATGCTGAAAGCTGTCACCGAGGCTTCTTTGCTAACTGGGCAGCCGGTGTTCCCCCACTGAAGTGTGGCGCCGTCACTCATGACACTCCGTCTATGGGCGCATTGGTCACCGTTGCACCCTTGGTTATCGCACTGTCTAACACGCACGCCTTGCCGGACATTCAAGCGACGGTCCGCAGTCATGTGTGGTTGACACATCCGGACAACGGTTTGATGGTGGTGGTGGATGCGTATGTGGCGCTGCTGCACGCGCTGCTGCAGTCAACGGTGACGCAACACGATGGCGCTGACTCGAATGGTGTCGATGAACATCCAGGGCAGCACACTTTATTGGGCCACTTACAACAAGCGATAAATGCAACCGGTCGAGTAGATTTACACGCGTTGGTCAATCAGAAACGTGGAGATGCCGCCATCGTCGGCGGACGCTATTCCTTGGCTTGTTATATCGACGACTCGTGGCCGAGTGTGTGCTATCTGGCAGCAAAGTACGCGCAAAACCCTGCAAAAGCGTTGCGGATTAACACGAACCTCGGAGGTGAAAACGCCCATCGAGGTTCGGTACTTGGCACCCTGGTAGGGGCAAGTGCGGGCTTGGTTCACATTGAAGCGGCGGACGAACTGCAGGCTTTGCAGAAGCAGTTGGCAAACCATGACTCATTGACGTCGCTGATTGATGCCTTTCTTGCCAAATTTTTGTAATAACGACACACATTTTAGAACGGAGTGCACAGCATTCAGGCGTTGGGTCATCCTGCTAGACTGCAACGGCGGCTATCACTCAAAGCCTATCCAATTATTTTCTTAAGGCTGATTATTGTGTCTGATGCATCACCGGTACGGACAAGCCCCACTCGATATGACGAGACACGGCACCAGGATGGTTCTTTACGATCTGAATGGGGGGGCTTGCTCCAACGTATAGAAGGTATGTCCGACGCGCAGTTGGATTTGCGCTTGCGAGGTATCGATAGACAGCTGCGATCCAACGGGTTGGGGTATCACCCGAACAACAAACGGCTGGGCACGACGAGAACATGGCAATTAGACTTGCTGCCGGTTATTTACGACGCAGATAGCTGGGCGCAACTAAGCATCGGTTTGGATCAGCGAGCGCGCTTAAAGCAAGCGCTGTATCGAGACATTTACGGCCCGCAGCGTTTACTGAGTGAAGGTGTCATCCCGCCGTCCATGCTGTACGCACACGATGGTTATTTGCGCGACATGTTGGATCCATCCAACCCGGTGGATGAGCACGTCGCGTTACCGTTGTGCACGTCCGATGTGATCCGCTCAGCCACCGGCGAATGGTTTGTCAGTAGTGACGCTGGGCAATATCCTACCGGCCTGGGGTACGCGCTTGAAAATCGTGTCGTGTTGTCGCGGGTATTACGGCAGGAGTTTGCCGAACGCCGCATCACCCGGTTAGTGGGCTATTTTCGACAAGTAAAGCGCTACATACACGCTTTGGGTCGCGGCACAGAGCGTTGCGTATTTCTAAGTTATCCGTCAGAGCACCCCAATTACTTTGAATTCGCCTGGCTATCGAAATATCTGGGTTATCCGTTGGTGGAACCAGCGGATTTAACGGTGCGGGACAACGTCGTCTCGGTACGTACGACGCACGGCTTGCAGGTAGTTGATGTCATTCTGCGTTTTATGGATGAGCGACAGATTGATCCTGTCATTATTGGCAGTCAGGAACAGCAAGGCGTACCCGGCTTAGTCGAAGCGGCTCGACGGGGCGGTGTAAAAATTATAAATCCGCTGGGAGCCGGGGTCGTCGGTAACCCGGCGTGGCACTCCATCATGCCGAAGCTGTGTGAAGAGCTGCTTAATGAGCGCTTACTGCTACCATCGGTACCTACCTATTGGTTGGGTTGGGAAGATGTTTACCAGCAATCCATGCAACGCGTAGATCAACTGCGTTTTCAATCGATCAACGATCACAATGTTTGGGTGAATCCGAGCCGCTTGTCAGCGGAGGATAAAGCTGCGTTTCTTGAGAGGGTAGCCAAGGCGCCGAGTGACTTTGTTGCCAGAGAAGAGGTCGCTCGTTCCACAGCGCCAAGTGTTCAGGGCAGTGGTCTGGAGTCTCAAAAAATTGCTATACGCACGTTCCAGGTCACACAAGGCGAACGCTTTGAAACCATGGCTGGAGGCTTATGTTTAAGTCAACACGTTCACGCTGATGGTCAAGCGGGCATCGGTACCAAAGATGTGTGGGTACTTTCGAAAAAACCCGTTGGTCAGGACAGCTTATTTAACGACAGTATTCAAAGCCCTGCATCGAGTTTGTCTGACGATGAACTGCCCAGCCGCATTGCTGAAAATTTCTTTTGGTTAGGCCGCAATGCCGAACGTGTAGAGAGTTGTTTGAGACTGCTTCGCGGTATTTTTCAAGGCATGTTGGACGAGGAATCCGCATTGGAATCCGGCCATGCGAATGCCGGAGTGCAAGCGCTTCTGAGAGCTTTAACGATCAGCACTTCGTCGCAGCCAGGCTTTATAGGGCGAGGTGCTAAAAGACGCATTGCACAGCCTGATCGTGAATTGAAAGCCATGCTGCAGGACGTAAACCGCATGGGGTCCCTGGCCAGTTTGCTCAACCAGTGGCAATACAGTGCGTCGGCAGCAAACGATCGGTTGTCTGGTGAGCAACTGCGTGTGTTTGATCGAATCGATACCTTGCAAATGTCGTTGCAGTCGTTGGAGCTATCTAATCAGTTTTGTTCAGACAGTGACGAGCTAAATGAAGTTATCCATTACATCGATGCGTTGATGTTAGCGACTTCCGCCTTCGCAGGACTTTCCCATGAAAACATCACACACACCGATGTTTGGGGGTTTTTGATGCTTGGTCGCAGCCTTGAGCGGGCGCATCAAATTATTGTGACGGTCGGAGCGGTTAATTTGTCTGACCAGGAAAATGATCTCGTGCTGGAGTATTCGCTGCGTTTATTCGACAGTGTTATGACGTACCGTGCACGCTATTCCAGTACCTTGGACAGTCAACGGGTGTTGTCGCTTTTGTTAATGGACGAATTAAACCCGCGCTCTTTGGCTTATCAATTTGTTCGTATCGAAAATCTGGTTGATACACTGCCCGGGCGTAAGTCTGACAGCTCAGCGGATACACTTAAACGTCTTGCGTTTGCAGGAAGCAGTCGAGTTCGTCTGGCTGACATTGAACCGCTATTGAATGCTGGAAATAATTCGCGTCAAAGCCTACCTAAGTTTCTTAAGGTGTTAGAAGAGCTGCCAATCCGGATGACTAACGCCATTACGAAACAGTACTTCACTCATACCGAATCGCGCTACGATTTTGGTCAACCATCACTATTGAGCGCGTTGACGGTGGTTTCTGATGAAACAGGGGGCCTGCAGTGAAACTGGCCATTCGTCATCGAACGCATTACGCCTATGCATCGGCGGCCAGTCAGTCGCACAGTCAGCTTTGTCTGTTACCGCGTAATACCGAATTTCAAACTTGCCTGCACGCCAGTATTGATGTGCTACCGCAGCCTGCGCTTATTGATAATCGCCTGGATCAGTATTTTAATCACGTGGCGTCGTTCAACCTAAACATCGAACATCGAGAGATTGAAATCATCGTCAGTTCCTTGATTGAAACTACCGATGTAATGCAACAGCTACCTGACTCGCAGCCGGCTTTGGATAACCGGCGTGCGGTGTTGCGTATGCACCAATATGATGCGGCGATGGCGGCGGATTGTCTGTTGGAATCCCCGAGTATTCCTAACGGGGATTTCATCGACCAGATGGTGGATGAGCTGCCTGTCGGAACCTTGCCCATTCTTGAATATGCTAGCCTACTGACTAGTCATATCTTTAATACATTTACTTATCAGTCGGGGTTTTCCAGCGTTGTCACACCACTCACTGAGATTATTGACGCTCGAAAAGGTGTTTGTCAGGACTTTGCGCATTTGGCTATTTGCATGTTGCGCAGGCAGGGAATACCAGCACGCTACGTCAGTGGGTATTTGGAAACTTTGCCACCGCCGGGTCAAGAAAAGCTTCAAGGCTCAGACGCCTCGCACGCATGGTTTTCTGTGTACGCAGCCGGGTTAGGTTGGTTTGATTTCGACCCAACGAATAACAAACGGCCTGATAAGCAATACGTTACCACGGCATGGGGGCGCGACTACGCCGATGTGGTGCCGATAAAAGGTGTGGTTTACGGTGGTGGCGCACACACGTTATCGGTGGGAATTGACGTAACGCGCGCGGATGACACCACACCGACTTTGGTAAACACGGAGTAAGCATGAAAAACAGTCGATGGTCCGAATACAAAAGCCCGAGCCACGACGAAATGCTTCTTGCCGATGGCAAACCGCGTTCCATAGCGCGTTCTATCACCGCCTGGTTAGATACGTTAAACGACAGCGATCTGAGACAGCGTCAACAGGCAGCAGAGCTTGCCATAAAACAAATGGGTATCACGTTTACCGTGTATTCCGACAGCGGTAATATCGACCGTGAGTGGCCCTTTGACATCATTCCACGGGTTATAGACGCTGCTGAGTGGAACATTGTTGAGGAAGGTTTAATTCAACGTGTCGTTGCGCTGAATCATTTTATTAATGATGTGTACAACGAGCAAACCATTTTGAAAGAAGGCGTAGTGCCTGAAAAGCTGATTACTTCATCATCTAATTTCCTGCCTGAGTGCATGGGAATGAAGCCCGCTCACAATGTGTGGGCACACATTTGCGGCAGTGACTTAGTGCGTGATGGTGAAGGTGTGTTGTACGTCCTGGAAGACAATCTTCGGGTGCCAAGCGGCGTGTCGTACATGATTGAAAATCGCGAAATTATGAAGCGCTCATTACCGGAGATGTTTAAAGGTTGTCACGTAAAACCGGTAGATAATTACACCAATAATTTACGCGCCATGCTGGATTCGCTGAGCCCGGCGGAGAATCCGTCTTTATGTGTTTTAACACCAGGCGTTTTCAACTCCGCGTACTTTGAGCATGCGTTTTTAGCGCGAGAGATTGGCGCAGAATTAGTTGAAGGTCGTGATTTAGTGGTAGAGAACGAACGGGTGTACATGCGTGCAGTAGAAGGGTTACTTCCAGTAGATGTTATTTACCGGCGGGTGGATGATGCGTTTATCGACCCAGAGTGTTTTAATCCTGATTCCGCGTTAGGTGTGCCGGGCTTGATCAATGCCTGGCGAGCAGGAAACGTTGCAATAGCGAATGCCCCAGGCGCAGGCGTTGCTGATGACAAAGTGGTGTACTCCTTCGTGCCCGATATCATCAAGTATTACCTTAACGAAGAGCCAAAACTACCCAACGTGCCCACCTATCGCTGTGAAGATGACGAATCCTTGAGCTATGTGCTGGATAATTTAGATTCGCTGGTGGTGAAGCCAGCGAATGAGTCAGGCGGCTACGGGATGCTTATCGGGCCACAAAGCACCGAGGAAGAACAACGCGCCATGCGCAGGAATATCGTGGATAATCCTCGAAATTACATCGCCCAACCTACGTTGTCTTTGTCTACTGCCCCCACACTGGCAACTCACACTGCAGACGGTGAAGAGGCGTCCCATCAGGAATTCGGGGCTCGCCATGTAGATCTTCGTCCGTTTATTTTACAAGGCGACCAGGTGTCCGTGACAACCGGAGGCTTAACGCGCGTCGCTTTGCGTGAAGGGTCGCTGGTGGTTAATTCATCGCAAGGTGGCGGCAGTAAGGACACGTGGGTGGTTGAAGATCAACCCGACGCAACGTCTGACTCCGCAAGTCAGAGTCAGAGTCAGAGTCAGAGTCAGAGTCAGAGTCAGAGTCAGAGTCAGA
>JAHDCO010000002.1:199377-201268 GCA_020629835.1 Granulosicoccaceae bacterium | reverse complement strand
CTTAGTTCACGACTTAGTTGATGGCTTGCAGGAACGCGGTGCGTAAGTCATCGCCTATTGGCACCGCTGAGCCTAAGTACTGCGTCATAACCACACCGTTTAAGCCGGTGTCCGGGTGAACGAAGAAATACGTGGAGGCGGCACCGCCCCAACCGCCTTCGCCCGGTAGTGTTAGAAAATACGCCTGACCTAAATCCAGCAACACGCGCCCGGTCAGGTTCCAGCCATAGCCCGGCAGTGGGTTTTCGCCAATAAATAACGGCAACTGAGCTTCCGGGATTCGGTTGGCCCACATAAATCGCACCATCGAATCGGACAGTAAGCGTTCACCAGAAGGGGCTTGCCCGGTCAGTAACACAGGTAAAAAGCGCTGATAATCCCCGGTAGTTGAATACAGACCATGACCACCGCGGACAAACGTACCCGGTGCGTTAACCGGATGAGAATCAGTCACGTCCAATGGTGTTAGGGGTTGAGGTAGTTGCAACTGATCGGGCACTTCACCCAATTTTCGGCTACCGAACAAACTGGCTAATCGACTCTGCTTGTCTTTAGGCACATAAAACGCCGTATCATTCATTGCGCATGGTGTGAACAAGTAATGAGATAACAACTGATCCAACGAATGCCCGGTAACGACTTCCAACACCCGCCCAAGCACATCCGTGGCTACGCTGTACTGCCAGCGCGCACCCGGTTCAAACGCCAGCGGGTGTTCAGAAATGGCATCCACCAAAGCCTCTAAACTTCTGTCGCCACGTTCCATCAACTGACTTTCACGATAACGCCTGGCAATGTCACACCCGGGTAGAAAGTCGTAAGACAAGCCCGAACGATGCGTAAGTAACTGTTCAATCAACATAGGTGCGTTGGCTTTACGTACCGTACCGTCGGCTTGCAAAACCGAGGCATTGGCAAACTTCGGTAAGTACAACGCAACGGCATCGGTTAAACGCAGGCGCCCTTCTTCAACCAGTTGCAACGCCAGTACTGAAACCAACGGCTTGGTCATGGAATAGATGCGATACACCGCGTCCGCAGGCAATGGCTTTCCGTTTGGGGTATCCAACCAACCCGATTGCCCCTCAGATAACACCTCACTGTGTTGTGCGAACTGCCACGCCACACCGCAAAATTGACCGCTATCAATTAGACGGTCAGCACACAATTGAACGCGCTTAGCGCGAGCCGGATCGAGTGTTATGGAAGCAGTCATGCCTTACTGTAACTGAGTTTCAGCGCTCAGTAGCCGCTGGCGTTGAACATCGTCCAGGGGCATCCCTTTTAACGCCAACAGGGCCCCTTTGCGTGCACGCCGTGTATCCGCCCCGTCCTCAGCGGTTTTCAATAAGGCTTCAATAACCGCTGCATCGGCATGCGGGTAGCCCACAAAACCGTACGCTGTACTTTTGCGAACGGCCGGGTCGTCATCGCTTAGCCCTTGCAACAACGTGGGGGTGACTGATGGACCATTAGACCACCGGGCAAGCGTTGAATAACCCGCGCGCCTGACGCTGGCATCCGGGTGTTGCACCAAAGAGGACATGGACGTCACCACACGCTGCACCACATCGGCATCATCGCTTTTACCGCTGGCCATCACTTGAGTGGCGCGTACTAAAAGCGACGCGTCCTGCGTTGAGGCCATCATATCCAGCGCCAAGGTACGCGCCTCTGGCACCTTGCCGCTGATGTCTCTGAGTAAATCCAGACCCGCGGCAGCCGAAGCCTCATTACCTGAAAAAACCATGGTTTCAGCCACACCCACCAACGACGGATCATCAAGCTGCCCCAACAACAACCGCAACCGATCTAGCCGAGCGGCATCGGTTTCGGTCGTGAATTCATCCTGCACGGCGGCGAGCAGAGCGGGGTCGCCAGCCAATGCTTT
>JAHDCO010000002.1:172179-199277 GCA_020629835.1 Granulosicoccaceae bacterium | reverse complement strand
TCGTGAATTCATCCTGCACGGCGGCGAGCAGAGCGGGGTCGCCAGCCAATGCTTTGGCTTGCTCAATAAGCGTGGCGTCGTCGGTGTAATCCTGTGCCACACCACGAGCAAATTCAATGGCTTCAGAGGTAGGCATTAAAGCGGCGTTGCCTGTAGTGCCCGCTGCAGCCTCTTCTGTCGGTGTTGATCCGGCAAGTCCGGATGTTGTCTCAGCGGTGCCTGACTCGGCAACATTCGCTGACTCTGCCTGGGCATCAAGAGACGTTTCTGCTTCACCGCTGTTGCCCAGCGTTGATGAGCCCGTTGAGGTGCTGGAGTTAGTGCCTGGGGCAGACGCTTCGGCCGGTGCTGTGGAATCGCCTAAGGTGTCTTTACCCGATTGTGTTGTGGTGTAAGCAATACCTGCCAACACCACCACAGCCACGGCTGCTGCTATTGGAATCGTTTGACTCAAAGAACAAATTCTCCGTAGAAACGAAAACGGGCCAGCTTAAGAAAAAGCCGGCCCGCCTAAATCAACCTATAAAAGGGTGGTTACTGCGGTGCGCCCGTTGAGAACGATACCGCTTCAGCACTGCCCGGCGTGGCCGCCATTGACCAACGGCTGAACAAACCTTCGGCATCGTATTCTTTGTAGAAGTTCGTAACGCCACCACAGGTGCCGGGAACAACGCCGTAGATATCGCGATCGGCTGATTGGTTGTCCAGTAACGCCAGGACATCTTCCAGTGCGCCCCAGGTTTCAGGGCCAACAACACCATCTACCTGAATGCCTTCAGCCTCTTGGAAAGCACGCACTTGTTCCTGCGTGTTAGGTCCGAAGTTTCCGTCAGCGAAAACCAATAAATCGGCAAAATCAGACTGACCGCCATCGTGGCCGCGACACCAGACGATGCGCTGCACACCCTGGGTATAGCTACTGATTTGATGCTCACCGCCTACTCGTAAGCGGCAGTTGTCGTCCCAGGTGTTGGTTGAGGAATCCGGGTCAGTACCCGATCCGCCTTCACAGCCATCAGCCGATGCATTTGGATCGACTGGGTCAGTGGTATCACCCGGCTCTTCGCCACCGGTATCTGGGTCTTCACCACCACCGATGATGGGCGGATTTTCAATACCGCCAGTGTCGTCAGTTGAGTCGCCAGAACCACCGCCACAGGCGACCAGCGCCGAACTCAGCGTTAGCGCGATAAACCAGCGCGCCCCAACCACAGAAATAGGATTCTTTCGTAATAGCATTGCCTTCAGTGCTCCTTGGCCAATAGGGAAAATCCGGTGCACGGACTACAGTCTAGACGACGCGCGCTCAGGTGTAACACCTGTTCCGGCTCTTTTTACCAGAATTTGGGCAGTAAATTTCCGTGCCAATGGCATTGTTTTCGGCGAGAAACACGCGATGCTTAAGTGATCGAATGTTAAATGGGCATAATGACCAAATGATTAAGCAGCTAGATCATTGTGTACTGACTACGGCCGATGAACCGGCCTGTATTCACTTTTATGAGTCTGTTTTGGGCATGACGGTGGAGCGTTTTGGCGACAACCGCCTGGCATTTCGGTTTGGAGAGCAAAAAATTAACGTTCACCGCTGGGGTCATGAGTTTGAGCCCAAGGCGCATCGGCCCACTCCCGGCAGCCTGGATTTGTGTTTCATCACGCAGATACCTCTTGTTACCGTGATTGACAGACTGCAACAGCATGACTGGCCTATTTTGGAAGGCCCGGTAGAGCGCACAGGTGCCTGTGGCCCGATTCGATCGGTGTATGTCAGGGACCCGGACTCTAATTTGATTGAATTGTCAGAAGCTTTGTATTCGTAAAAACTTAACGTAAAAGTCACGATAGGAAACCTTATGAAATGGCCCCTTACGATGGCGCTAGTGTCCAGCGTCACTTTGGTAACAGCGTGCGGCGGTGACGGTGCCGGTGACGTGCTGAACAGCAGTGGTGAGAACACCGCCGGACCGAACCTGGTCGAACGATTCGTTGGCGTTTGGCAATTAACCAGTGGTTGGAGCGCCAGTGAACCCGATACTGCGTTGCTTGTGTTTCGAACCCCCGATGACAACGGCGAATCCGAAGTGGTGCTATACGACTTCACCGATGAAGCTGATGTTGCCTCTCAATGCTATCGAGAACCGTTTGGTAACGGCGAAGCGTTTAGTTCGCTCACTAATGAGGTGTTCATCAACTTCAGTTCTTTCACCAACGGCGTAGTCGCATCGAGCAGTGAGAACGCCATTACCATTACCTTTGATGACGCCGACGACATCAATGGTAACGGTGATACGGCTGAACGCTTAACCACCACCCTGACACGGGTGGGTTTAGTCGAAAGCGAGATCAGCCCCATGTGCACCGGCTAACCCCTGATCAGACCACACGGCAAGTTCATTGCCGTGTGGGTCGTTAAAGTGAAATCGCCTTCCGCCGGGAAACTCAAAGATCGGCACACAAACCACGCCTCCAGCAGCCACTATTTTGGCCTGGGTGGCTTCCAAATCGTTCGCGAAAAAAATGACGAGCGCAGCGCCTTGAGCGGCAGTGGCTTTTTGCTCTGATAAATAAAAGCCACCATCCATAGCGCCATCGTTAAACGCTAAATACTCCTCACCATAGTGTTCGAATGTCCAGTTGAACACGCCACCGTAGAAGCGCTTCATCTCACTGAAGTCCGCTGCCGGGAATTCAACATAGTTGATGCGATTTTCAAGGGTCATTACGATTTTTCCAAAGCAGGCTTACTGGCAGCAGCATCGGCTGCGTCACATAGCTGAAAACCAAGACCGATGGATGCACCGCCTAAATCGTCACTGGTATTCAGAGTCAGCATGGCATTATGCCACTCGGCAATTCTTTGCACTATGGCAAGCCCCATACCAAAACCAGATGACGAGGCCACCGAAGCAGTCGCTGGCCTTGCCCGTTCGATATTCGCGCGACCTCGTTCAAACGGTTTAAGTACGCGTTCTCTTTCCTCTACGGGGATACCCGGGCCATCATCCTCAATGGTTAACCACACACGTTTTGCAGATGTTTTATCTGCGTGCAAGGACACTTTGATCAGGTTATTGCCGTAACGCTGCGCATTCTGTAAAACGTTATTAATGGCCATATCCAAATACCGTTCATTAGCCATAACCCAAATAGCTTGTTGCGGTGGAATCCATTGCACTTGATTGGCCGCATCGATGAACACCGCATTGATGCGATCGGATATTAATGGCACCAGCGACGTTGGTTGTAAGGGTAGTGCTTGTTTTTGCTTTTCCAGCCGAGCATAGTCAAGTAACACCTCAACCAAATGCTCCATCTCAGCAAGATCGTTACTGATGCGCTGCAAATACTTGGCTTGTACTTTCGGGTTTTCTTCTTCGCTTAACGCATCCAGGCCAAAACGTAAACGAGCAATCGGCGTACGTAAATCATGAGACACCGCACTACTGAGTAATCGATTATCTTCAACCAACACGGCAATGCGTTCAGCCATTGCATTGAATTCGGTTTCTATGTTGTTAATTAAGCTGTACCGATTCAACGGTACACGAGCGCCTAAGTTTCCTGTACCGAAAGACTTGGCGGCTTTTGACAAGGTGTGTAATCGTGTCACCAGTGGGTAGACCCACAATAAAATCAGCACCACAATACCGGTATAAAACAGCAGCGTTAAAGCCACACGCAATGCGGCTTCTGCTTTAGAAGCATCTGAACTTATGGATAACGTCAATGCCTGGGTTGACGCATCGGTGGGGACAATTAACGAGATACCCGTATCAGTTTCCAGGGTCAACGATTCGCCGCGGTTTAGGTTATCCCTTAACGCTGCTGGCAGGGCTAATTGTTGTGTGTCTAATGTGCTTAGTTGTGCGCTGGCGTCTGACGGCCACGCTTGTATGAGAGAGTCTATATCTGCACCCTGCTCAACACTGTCAGCCAGCGCTTCAACCATCACACGATAAGGTCCTAACCGATCCGAATCGTTTGGTTGTAACTCAACAAATAGACGGTCTAATGTCCAATCAAAGCCAATGGTTGCTAACAACACAACCAGCAACAATGAAATACTCAGACGTCGCATTCGCTACCAGGCATCCGGTGCGAGTAAGTAGCCTTTGCCGCGTACGGTTTTAATTCGCGCTGGTGCGCTGGCGTCATCCCCCAATTTTTTTCGTAACCGGGAAATGCTGATATCAATGGAGCGATCTAATCCGTTGTATTCAATACCTCGCATTTCAGTGACTAAGGTATCCCGGCTAACCGGTTCACCGGCCGCTTTCGCCAACAGCGTTAATAAATCAAATTCATGTGATGATACGGCGACGGCCTGATCGTTCAACGTCAGTGTTCTGGAAACCGGATCGATAAACAATCCACCAATCGTAATGGATGTGCCGTCCCCACCTGGCGTGTCGCGGCGCAGCAAAGCATTGATGCGCGCCAGTAAGATTTTGGGCCGCACCGGTTTAGTCAGGTAGTCGTCCGCGCCTGTGTCTAAACCCATTACCTCATCGCTTTCGTTGCCCAGTGCCGTTAGCATCAGTATGGGTTTCTTATAAAACTCTCTGGCTAAACGACAAACATTAAGCCCATCCAAGCCTGGCAACATAACGTCCAGTAACACTAGGTCCGGATCATCCCGGCGAATAAGCTCCAGCGCTTCGTCCCCGCGGGATGCCACGGTAACCAGATAATCGTGTGTGATCAGATAATCGGCTATCCAGGCTGACAGCGATGCATCGTCCTCCACCACCATGATGTGCAGTTTGTTGGGCTCCCCTGTGCTCATAGCTTTACCTCATGCACTAAAACAATCTCCAATTGCGACGAGACTTCCGCGACTTATATACCCAGGCCACCGACACCTCTACTTCGGCCAGGGACTGACCTTGATTACCTAGCAAGCGCCAAACCGTATCCTCAGTCAGTGACACATCGGCTTTAAATTCACCAGAGCGTTCATTACGCCAACAGGTACCTTCAGGTGATTGTTCGCTGATCAGACACGCTTGAATCGGGTTGTTGGATTCCCAGCTGACCGTGAGTTTAATAAAACAGGGCTGGCCTTCGCGTAACGTTACGCAACTCACGGGGCGAGCTTGCATTTGCACCACCGTTGCCTGTGAACCAGCCGAGCGTTTAAACCCTTTCTTACCGATCTTAGTGGAGTGCTTTTCCAACGTTTGCGTAGCAGCCACCTGTGCGGTTACGTGAGTCACAACCGCCCAGTGAATCAATAACCCAAGCGCGCTGAGCAGCACGATGCGCATCAGTACACCAGAACCAGTGAGCCAGACACACTGGAATACTCATGCCCCTCTATAAACGGGCTATTGGCAATGCTGTCCGGCAGCGACCAATAACGCGCGGTACCACGAAATACCAGATATTCGTTCAGAGGATACGTAGCCCCAAACTCGGTGACGTAACCCACACCGGCGCCTGCCTGGTATTCAGGAAATCGCTCACTGGCTTCCGACTCATCCACACCAAATAAAAAGGTGGTTGTATCAGCCGATTGATAACGTGCCCCCAGCAACCAATGAAAGTTCCAGTTCTGCCAGAGGTATTGCCGCGCCAGGGTGCCGGTGATGATACTGCCCTCGTGCTGACCACTGATATCACGTAGCGCTTCGAATTGAACGATCAGAGGGCCGGTATAACCGGTGACGCGTAACCCTCCTTCCAATGCACCTGAGCGATCTCGTAAGCCTTCTAACTCGTTGGATAGTGACGTATCAATACCATCCGGACTGCCCGTCGCCAGTAGGTCGAAAGACCAGGTTGGCCCCGAATAGAGGTTGTAACCAAACTGGCCGCGATGATAGCTTTCTGAAAGAAAGTCCAGAAAAAATCGCTTGATGCGCAAGTGCCCACCCACCGTGATACTGAACTGACTGTTCTCCACGCCGACCACCGGCATTCGCCCCACCGTCAGATGGGTTCCCAGCTCAAAATAACCACTGAAATCCACCGATTCATCCTGGCGCCCCTCACGAATATCGCGCGCCACATCAGCTGAAAAACCAGGCGACCAGACACTCAGTCCAAGCAGCAAAATGATGCCGAATTTTAGCGCTTTAAGACCGTTTGTGATGGGAAGCAACTGCTGCATAGCTGGAAGGATACTCCGTTCACACCCAACCGCTGACGTAACGCCATGTAACCGATTTAAATACCGTACACTGGATCTCATCGGGACGAGGAAGGGTTATCACACATGGTGGATGCGATCACCTTGCTGAAGCAAGTTTACTTGTTTAAGCACTTAGAAGACACAGAGCTACAGGCCATAGCAGCACAAACGCGCGAAGTGTCGTTTAAAAAGAACGCCATCCTGATGACGGAAGGCGATATTGGTGAGTCGATGTACATCATTCGAAGCGGCTCAGTAAAGGTGTTTGTGAGCGACTCCGATGGCAAAGAACTGATCCTCTATCATCAAAACGCAGGTTCTATCGTGGGCGATATTGCCCTGCTGGATGACGCCCCGCGCTCGGCCTCCGTAACCGCCACCGAGGCTACGCATGCGTTGATGATCAGCAAAGCAAAATTCCTGGACTTACTGCGCGAGCACCCCGAACTATCCATTGGTGTGATTCGAAGCCTGACCCAACGGCTGCGTGAAGCCACTGAAGGCAGCCGGCGTTTAGCGCTGGACAACGTCTACCAACGCTTAACCGATAAATTAACCGAGTTAAAAGTTACCGACAGTAAAGACCAGGATCACCTGCCCCGCAAATTCTCTCATCAAGAGCTTGGCAACATGATCGGCGCTTCACGCGAAATGGTGGGAAAAGTCATGGCTGAACTCATCAAAGGTGAATACGTTGAAGTTGATGACGGCATTTTGTATTTGAGAAAAAAATTCCCCAAAGATTGGTGATAAAAAAACCCGAGCACACAGACCGCTGCGCACCTAACTGCCTAAAGAGTTAATCAGCGGGCGGTGAATCATCTTTGGATGGGGGTGAACGCCTGATGGTGTTGTCTGAATCCACACCATCACGACGACCCGCTCGGCTGCGACCTCGAGCGGTCCGTTCGTGCGGCAATGCCACATCCCCGCTGTATGGGCGAAACGCTGTGGTGGGTAACCAACTACTGAATTCATGCCCATATAACTCCCACACCGTCACAAACAACGCGGCAATGATGGGGCCGATGATAAAGCCCATAAACCCGAACATAATCAAGCCGCCCAGGGTGCTGAAAAAAATCATCAGCTCATGCAACTGAGTATCGTTACCAACGAGTTTCGGGCGCAGTAAATTATCGATACCCCCAACAATCACCGCACAGAACCCGCCTACGAGTATGGCCGCCAGAACTTCTCCGGTAAAAAACAGAAATAACGTAGCCGGCAACCAGACAATGGCACTACCCACACCCGGCACAACCGATAGAAACATCATAGCCACAGACAAAAACAAAGCGCTTGGTATACCCGCTAGTGCTAGCGCTGCACCCGCCAGGCCACCTTGCAGGATTCCAATAACTGCCGTGCCTTTCAGCGTTGCTCGTGTTACCGATAGAAATCTGGCCAGTAGCTCAGTTTCATCATCGTCATTGAGCGGAATGTAGTACAGCAGGTAATACAGGAACTTATCTCCATCAATCAGGAGAAAGTACATGGTGTACAACACAATCAACAAAGACACCAAGGTGCCAATGGTGCCTCGCGTCAGCGTTTGCGCAAGCTGTACCGCCGTACCACTCAGGGTGCTGGAAAAGTTACCGGCTACATCCAATAACATCGACCGGTAAGGCTGTAACGACTCGTAGAACGGCAAAGACGACAACAGACCAGATGCAGCCCCAGGCGTTGAAACCACCTCCTGCACCATCGGCACCACCCGATCCGCAAGCTCTGCAGCTTGCGACACGACAATCGAAAAGATCACGCTGAGTGGCGTTACTACAAAGAACAGCACGATAAGCAGAGTGGTGAGCGAGGCCAGTGATTCGCGCCCCCCTAAAAGGTTTTTCAACTTCCTGTAAAGCGGGTGAAACAACGCAGCGAATAACGCGGCGATGAATATCGCTTGGATAAAGGGCTGCACAACGCGAAAGAAGAAGATGGAAATCAACACCAGGACAGCGACTAAAACGGTGCGATTCACTACTTGTTGTTGCATGGTCAATTCGTCCATCTACCGTGGCTTGCAGAGTAACCCATGCGCGGCGGCTACGGCAGCACCGCGTGCAGGATTACCGGCAGATAAGCCACAGATGCCAAATGTGTAATGAGAATCAGCCCGGACACCTCACTGGCGTCGCGGCCGTGTTTTTGAGCCAGTAAGAAATTAAATACCGCGACAGGCACACACGCCTGAATGATGAGCACACCTTTGGCTGGCCCCTCAAACCCGAATAGCCCGGCTACAAAGAAGCCTATCGACACAGCGACACCGGTTCGAATCAAAGACCAGAACAAACAATTCGGGAGCTGATCCACCTTCAGCGACGCAAGGCTTACCCCCAAGGTGATCAGCATGATGGGAATGACCAGCCCACTGAGTAAATCGGTGGTATCCATAATCACATCGGGTAGCTGAACACCGCTCAGACGAACCGCCACACCAACAACCACCGCCGCAAGAACCGGTGATCGAAACATCGCATTAACCGAAAAACGCCCTGCATAAATCGCATCACCGATGCTAAACATCAACAGGCACTGCACGGCAAAGTACGCCATGGCGAACGCAAGCCCCTGTTCACCAAACGCCAGTAAACACAATGGCAAACCTAAGTTGCCCGTATTACCTACCACATGCGCTACCGCCAGACGCCAATCCTTTCCGGCTACCTTTAGGCAAGTCACCGCGATCGCTGTTGCGATAACGTGAACGACACAGGCCGCCATCGCAATACGCGCTAATTCACTAATTTGTACGGTGGATGTGGCAAGCGTATGGAACAAGAGCGCGGGCAAGCCGATATTGATGACCAGCGTAGTGACAAACGAAACCGGGTACTCGCCACCGCGGGTGGCCCATACGTAGCCAATGCAGGCCATGAGTATGGTGGGTAGCAGAATACCCGTAATGGTGGTGAAGGATTCGTACACAGCGAGGGTAACTTCTGCTTCTAAGTGGCGGGTATCAACAATTAATCGCTAGTATACCGGCCACAACGGTCAAATCCGGTCATGGATCCACCATCGGCAATTCATCGATGCATCAGTTTGGTATAACGCTATGACGCATTCGGCAGATCCCCCGTTAGCTCGGTAACCCATTCATGACGAGGCGTATCTCGAGCAATGGCCGTTAGGTCCAGTGGTTTTATCAGCGACTGTGGAGCACGCGTGTTTAACGAACAACGCGCATTGGAGAATACGGCTATATCGGCCTCTGTCAGTGTATCCGGCATCGCCGCTGTTAGCGCTTGATTTTCAAGATGCTTAGCGTATTGCCAAATCAAATCAGGATGGCAGGCCATTTTTCTGACTTGCTTCGGGGTTAGATGATCTCTGGCGTCTACCACGGTTTGCGTGTTGGTTTTTTTGTTATCTACAACAAAGCTCACCACACCGCGCTTGTCGCGAAGCTTCATACGCCAACTAAAGTAATGCCCTGCTTCATTCCAACCCACATTACCCGGGTACAGCAACGGCCGTAAAGGCAGCAATGCCTGAATACATAACCAACACGCGGCAAATACAACCAGACCGATTACCGCAGGGTTCGGTTGATCGAAACTTATCGGCGTCTCGCTCAATGACGAAGGCGCACGTTTCAGTCTTTGTAAAAGCTTCAACGGCCAGTCTGGAGCAAACACCAGCGTGGTGGCTGCGGCTGTCATAAACGGGAAGATGCCGATATTGAATACCGCGGCATTTATGGAATGGAACACGAGGTACAAACAAAACACGGGTAACCGCGTACGACGAAACAGCAGCAGCGGCGCACCGAACAGGTGTAGCGCGATAACCCCGTAGGCACCTAGTGCAATTCCCGCATCCTGTGTTAACCACTCAAAGACGGGCCCTGCACCCGAGGCATAAGTCGTCATCCAGAATCGCAAGGGTTCCAGTTGTAACCAATCGGGCGTAAGCTTCACAGCCCCTGCATAAATTAGAACGATTTCCAGCTGGACAATAAGCCACAAGCGTGCCCAGTTACCAATGTAGGGTGATTGCGGATAACGTCGAGCGTCTACTGCCCATACACGGTTAGCCGGAATAAAGCACAATATGCCAAGAAACAGCAGTGCCAAGTAGTAATGGTTTAAATACAGGGCGGCATCTAAAAGAAAATACCAGGCTACCGTCACCGTTAGTACAACGATAGAAGCCCGATAATGCCACCCTAGAATGACCCCGATAGACGACAACCCCATGACCACAAACAGTGCGTATATCCAGTGCCCGGGTGGTGGCGATACCCAACCAAAGTAACGGTATTTGAACAGCATATCCGTGTCTTGATACACGCATTCCACGCAGTGGAACAACCCGTAGTTGACGCTTTCAAACAGCATCAAAACGCCCATGACGATGCGCAAAACGGCCACCGAGTGGCCCGGCACTGGACGCAATAAAGTGTGAACCACTTTGAATAATTACCCGTTGATTTCAGGTTTCCATAATAACCACGTACCGGGTTGACGGATACCCTGCAGTTTCAAGTTCATTTTCTCAAGAAGACCCCTTTTCTCGCCGACATCCGAACTGGATATCCGCGCACGCAACCCTCATAGGCACAAAGCCTTGGGTTCCAGCACGGGCGTTTGTAATCAGTCAGGAGCTTACCGCATGGCTTTTAAGTCGTTGGACAAAGGATGGTGCCGTTCGATGGTTCACGGTGGCGCTGCCGCGCTACTCGTGTGCACCAGTGCAATGGCTGATGACACTGAAATTTATGCCGCAAACATAGCCGCAGACACTAAGCCAAACCTGTTGTTTGTTTTGGATTACTCAACGAGTATGGGCGAAACCTTAGCCGGAGGTACCGATGACAAACTCGATATCCTGAAAGCTGCAGTCCGCCAGGTTTTAGAGAGTAACGTTGGCAGAGTGAACGCGGGCGTCGGCTCGTTGTACCACACTCGAGCTTCGGGAATTCAATGGCCCATTACAGACTTAGAAGCCGATGCAAACACCATTGACCCTGCCATTCCCGTTGGCACCATGACCATCAAAGATATCGCATCTGGACAACTCGAAACCCATGGTCATTCAGGTGGTACTGCGACTGTGGATGCATTAGCGATAGCAGCGAACTATTTCCGAGGGGGGCCGGTACTCCACTATAACGAAGATCCGTTACATACGGCGGCGCACATGCCCAAAAGTTATGATGCGGGCAGCGGTTATTACACAAATGGTTCTGGTAGTGCGGCCAACTTTAATAGCTACCTTCCGAAAGATGCGTACCAGCCAACAGGTGGAACCGGCGGTTACGGTTATTGTGATGACTACACCATTGGTGGCATAAACCCAGACAAGCCAAATTATTGTGCGGACAAAGTTACCTACGACTGCAGTGATCACGGCGCGTACTCCGGATCAAACGCTGACGGTGGCACATGGAATGTCGATGCTCGCCGAAGTTGCAAATACGAAAGGGAAGACTCATGGACTATGCCCTCATACAAGTCACCCATTGCATCCGAATGCCAAGTCAATGCAATCATCCTGGTGTCAGATGGAGAACCCACCAATCGGGGTAACAATGGCCTGCTGGAGTCAATTATTGGTCATGATGAGAGCGGTTGTGAAGACTTGGGACACATCTGGGGAGACAGCGGTCATGTTGGCGCAACAAGTGGCCGTTGCGGCCCTGAGCTACTCAGAGAATTAGCCAACAATCCACAGGTACCCGCCTACGAGGGCAGCACGATTAACACCTACACCGTAGGCTTTGCCATTGATGGTCCGGGTAAAACCTATTTACAAACGCTTGCAACAGCGGGCAATGGTCAGTTCTTTGAGGCGACCTCACCTGAGTCCCTGACCGATTCACTGGATGCAATTATCAGTAGCCTGTTGGTCAGCAGTCAAAGCTTTGCGCCAGCGGCTGTTGACGTTGATCGCTCTAACTTCTCCCACGAAGACCGGCTGTACTACTCCATGTTTAAGCCTACCGGCAAAACCAGTTGGGGTGGTAATTTAAAGGGTTATTTCATGGGCGGTAGTGAGCTTATGGACATCAACAACAACCCCGCCACTGAAATCGATGACGGTGTCCGGGTGATGCGCGATGAAGCCCAGAGTTTTTGGTCACGTTCACCGGACGGGGATGATGTGCTTGCCGGTGGTGCATCTGCCCTACTTGAAAGTGGTGGCCGAAAGCTGCTGACCTACGTTGGGCCGAGCACAATACCCACATCCGGTGTTGCACTGGCAGCCGGCAATTATCACAATCTTGAGAGTAGCAATTCACTGGTAACTGACGCCATGTTAGGTGGAACCGGAAATCGCACGGCGCTGCTTGACTGGATTCAGACTGCGCCCATGGGAGACGCTCTGCATTCTCAACCCGTTCAGGTAAGTTACGACGGTCAGCGTGTCATGTACATCATGACCAACCAGGGTTTCCTACACGCCATCGACGCAACAACTCCCACAGAACCCAATGGTGACTCGGGTGGCGGCAATGAGCTGTTTGCGTTTATGCCGCAGGAACTGCTGAAAAACATACCTAAGCACTACGAAAATGAAAGTACAACCAATCGAACCTATGGTTTAGACGGCGCTTTAATGCGGTGGCACGACGATGCGAATAACGATGGCATCGTTAACGGCGCCGACAAGATGCTGCTCATATTCGGAATGCGACGTGGCGGCAACCATTACTATGCACTGGATGTAACAAGCCCAACGTCACCGAAACTTATGTGGCGAATTGATGGCGGGTCAGCTGAATTTTCAGAGCTTGGAGAAACCTGGTCGCGACCGTCGCTTATTCGAGTGCTAAAAGGCGGGGTAGAGACTGAGGTTCTGGCCTTTGGTGGTGGTTACGACGCACAACAACTCGATGGTATCGCAGATAGAAAACCCGGCACACGGGGCAACGCTATCTTTATGGCGGACCGACAAGGCAGGCTCGTGATGAGCGTCAACACCTCAGACTCGCACCTGATGCAGTACGCAATTCCATCAGATTTAAGTGTCATCGATTCGGATAATGATGGCCTTTCCGACAGAATTTATGTGGGTGACTTGGGCGGGCAACTTTGGCGCATTGACTTTGATGACATTCAAGACGGTGCAACCGCTAATGTCATCGCTAACCTTCACGATAGGCAGCAACGAATGTTCTTCTACCCCCCGAGTGTCGCATTAAACTCATCTGTGTACGGGGATTTTCTTTCAATCTCTATTGGGTCTGGCAACCGTACCAATCCACTTCGAGAGAATTCCAATGATAAGTTCTACATGGTCCGTGATAACTATGTGGACGAACCGCTCCCGGCAAGTCATAACGCCATTACGCTATCAGACTTATATAACGCAAGTGCAAATAGTATTGGCTCGTCGGACAAACCCATCGCTGAGGATGCCCGAGAGAAATTGAAGGCCAAGGCAGGTTGGTATATAGAATTAGGGCCTAACGAAAAATCACTGTCGCAGGTAGTAACCTTCGAAGGCAAACTTCTGGCAACCACCTTCGATCTTGATGCGGCCGACTTAAACGACCCCTGCAGCAGTGTTGGTACAAATTACTACTACATGATGGACGTGGCCACAGCCCAACCGGTTCCGCCAAGTAATCTCAGCGCTGGCGATGTGGAATTCACAGCAGCCGATCGAAAACAGCTGGTTAACGGCGATGGAATTCTGTCTCAGCCAAAAATCATCTTCCCACCCGATGGTGCGGACCCTGCAGTGCTTGTAGATAACGAACTCGTTACGACCTTCGATCAGAAAATATCTCGCATATTCTGGCATTCACGATGAACGGCATGCGTCCTTCCGGTAACGATCAATAATTCTTAAGTACAAAAAATGGGTGTCTTGTCACAGGACACCCATTTTTTTTGGCTGGTGATTTTGAGCGTAAGTTGGCAATAACTCACTGATCGGTAACAAGCGATTCTAGGAATCTCTTTACAAGTCGATAACCAAGAATACCTAGATGGATTGCTACATCCTTAATGAGCTTTCTTGATTTTCTAACTCGGCTTTCGCGTGAAGACGGCTCAGACCTGTATCTGTCTACAGGTGCACCTCCCAGTGCCAAATTTTCTGGCGTTCTAACCCCCCTATCCGACACACCGATGAAACCGGGTGAGGTGTTAGAGATTGCCAAGAGCATTATGAATGAGGAGCAGCTTCAGGAGTTTGAACAAGAACTCGAGATGAATCTGGCCATTTCACCTGAAGGTGTCGGTCGTTTCCGCGTCAACATCTTCCAACAAAGAAACGAAGTTTCAATTGTTGCAAGAAACATTCAAACAGAAATTCCCAATCTTGATGACCTGGGACTGCCGGAAATTCTAAAAGAAGTTGTTGAATCGAAAAATGGCTTAGTGCTGTTTGTTGGTGGAACCGGCTCGGGTAAATCAACATCTCTGGCAGCGCTAATTGATCACCGAAACAGTTTTGCAGGCGGTCACATCATCACCATAGAAGACCCGGTCGAATACGTTCATACCCATAAAAAGTGCATCATCAACCAACGCGAAGTGGGTGTAGACACACTTAACTACCATACCGCATTGAAAAATACGCTTAGGCAGGCACCCGACGTTATCTTGATTGGTGAGATAAGAGACAGAGAAACCATGGAGCACGCCCTGGCCTTTGCAGAGACAGGCCATCTGGCAATATCTACGCTACATGCCAATAACGCAAACCAGGCATTAGACCGAATCATCAACTTCTTCCCAGAAGAACGTAGAACTCAGCTCCTGCACGACCTGGGCAATAACATTCGCGCGATCGTTTCTCAAAGACTCATACCCACACAAGACGGCAAGCGATGTGCTGCGATTGAAATACTCATGGGTACTCACACCATCAAGCAAATGATCATGAAAGGTCAATTGAGTGAGATAAAAGAAGCAATGGAAAAGTCTGCCAATTCAGGTATGCAGACATTCGATGGACATCTGTTTGATCTGGCCATGGCTGGTCGAGTAACCCAACAGGAAGCATTGAAGCACGCTGACTCGGCCAACAATTTACGGCTTAAATTTAAGTTAAGCGGAAGGGAAGACGACGAAGAGCTGGATGCAGTCAGCCAGGCACTGCTGCAAAAAACCAACTTTGTCCGCCAGGCTCAGGCCAAGGCATTGGCCGAAAAAGCCGCCGAGGCCGATTCAGCCGATGAGCAAAAAGCAACACAACAGGATCAGCCGGTTACGCCTGCGGAGCCAGAGCCTGCCAAACAACCCGATGGCCCGCTCGATCTGGAGACCGAACTAAAGTTAAAAGGACAAGCTGACGAACCAGCCGAATTAGATTCACTGGGCTCAAGCGACGATGGGCTTGAACTTGACAGCACACCCGAACCCATTGGTTCTGATTTACTCAATGCCATAGAAGAAGCCATGGCTCCGCAGAGTTCTTCGCAATCGGCTCAGCCTTCGACGGCGGCAGCATCACCCGGTGTAACGGCAGCACAAACCAGCCCGATTGCGCAACCAACGCAACCAACGCAACCAACACAACCGGCACCTGCGCCCGCACTTGCACCCGCACCAGTACCGGCATCTGCAGTACCAAAAACAGTACCTGCGCAATCCAAGCCGGCCAGTGTTAATCAAAAACCCGACGCTGCAAAAGCCCAGGCAGCAATGGCTGCAGCTGAAGCTGCGAAAAAGAAGCTGGCAGCTATCAAGGCAGCCAAAGAAATACGACAGATGCAAGAAGCAAAAGCTCGGGCGAAAGCACAGGCACAGGCACAGTCAGGTATGAACGCTGACAATCAGGCGGATAAAAGTCCGAATGCTGATGAGGTGCATGCAGCCATGGAGAGTTTGCTTAAGCGCAATTCGCCATAGCTACCCCTCCCAAAATCTAGCGAGTCCGGAAAGTCCACGGAGTTTAGATAGCGTCGTGATAGAGACGACTCGCTTTCGAGGGCATCCAAACCCAGTCGACAATCCCAAAATCAGCGATAGCCGCTGATGCTGAGACGAAGGCTGGATTCCACGTACATTCGGATACACTTTTTCACTGGATTCTGTTGATACTGTGCGTCAACCCGTACAGCCACCATGCCTTGAAAAAATGTTTAGTAGCAAGAGTTATCCAATACTATTGATGGCAATACTGGCACTGCTATCCGGCTGTTCAGAGGTCGATTCCAAAGACCTGAAAACCTCCGGTATTTATACAGAGACCGCGATAAGCGCAAATGATGAAAGCACGACTGTCTCTGTCAGAATGCGCTTGGGCAGAGCGCTAGATGCGGATACGATAATCCTCTCAGCCGGTGATCAACTCAGCGCGTCCATGTCAGGCAATACCATCGGATTGTTTCGTACAGAGTCAGATGCCTATCGCGGAACTTTCGACAATTCTCCAGGTGGTGCTACGGTCACAGTGAGCCTGTCCAGAGCCGACGATTCTGACGCTCCTAACTCCGTCACGACATTACCAAACGTTTTTGAAATAGACGCACCGTCAACCGGCGAAACGTTTAACGCCGGCGAGAACATCACTGTTATCTGGACACCAACTGAGCCGAACAACACGGCTATCGTTTCCTACCAACTCAACTGCACCGTATACGATGCAAACGGAATACCGTCAGGAGCTAACTACGGCAGGGGTTACACCGTGGTAGACAACGGCAGCCATACGACGTCAATCAACGAAGTATTGAACGTCTTTGGTTCTCAGGATGAGCTGGTTAAGGGTGCCTCATGCCCGTTCGAAGTTACCGTCACAAGAACCGAGAAGGGAGCGCTGGACCCAGCGCTGGTGAAAGGTGGTGAGATAACCGCAACACGCGAAAAAACCGTGATAGTCAACGTAGTGCCCTAATCTTTAAGTCATTCAGCTCCAGGCTGCGGGCACACTGCCTCGGGATGGCCAGCCTATGCCTCCGCGCTAACAAAAGACTTCATCCCCAGTATACTGGACCCCATGAATGCACCGTTCCGTTTCATCCACACAGCCGACCTTCATCTAGACTCTCCACTAAAATCTCTCGCTCGCCGAGATGAGGCTTTAGCATCCCACGTACAGAATGCTACCCGCGCGACGTTCTCACGCATCATTGATCTTTGCTTAGAAGAGCAGGTTGATGCGCTACTGATCGCCGGGGACATCTACGATAGTCAATACCCCAGCGTAGCCACCGTCGGTTTTTTTATTGAGCAACTGAATCGTCTAGCCGATACAAATACCCCGGTGTTTCTTATCCGCGGAAACCACGATTACTACGCCGATCTGGCTAATGTCATACCACTGCCCGCTCATGTCACAGAGTTTGTAGGCAACAAAAAAAGTGTAACCCTGGACAAGCACGGTGTTGCCATTCATGGTGTGAGCTTTAAAAAAGAACACGCTACAGAATCTGCGCTTAGATCGTTTAAAGCGCCAGACGAGTCCCTCATTAACATCGCTATGCTCCATACCAGCCTAGGTGGCGCAGAAGGCCATGATATTTACGCACCCTGCAGCGAATCAGAACTGGATACGCTAGGTTTTGATTACTGGGCCTTAGGCCATATTCATAAACGGCTGGTGGCGGGAACACAAAGCACGATCGTTATGCCGGGCATCCCTCAAGGCCGCGACATGGGTGAGTCAGGCGCTAAATCGGTCACGCTAGCTGCATTAAACGTAAGCGAATGTCACATCGAAGAACGACACGTAAACCCAATTCGGTTTGAGAGAGTTTTTATAAATCTGAATCAAGCCGAGAAAGAAGCTGTGAATACAGCAACAACGCCTACAAGTTTAGAGATTCTAACGGCAGCCTACAGAGACGTTATTACTAATTTAAAAACGAGCTACCCCGACGTTGAGCGTTGGATCGTTAGAGTAATTTGTACAAGCGGCGCCGCGGCTCAGTTTCCTCTCAAGCAGGAGCTCGAACATACAGAAGAAGCCTTAAACCTCGTAGCAGAAAGTATCGGCGCTTTTCATTTGGATAAAATTGAATTTCAGATCCAACAAGATCAAAGCTCGCCTTCAACCGCATCCGATACGCTTTTAAATCAATTAAAAACTATCATTAGCGAACATGTAAACGATGAATCGCTGTATCAACAATCACAAAAGGAATTTGATAACTTAGTTAAGCTTTTACCGACCAAAGCATCACGTGACTCGCTTCAGAAGTCCGAAGAACATCGGCATCAACAAATAACCGAATTGCAGGCAGACGGGGTAAACGAATTACTTTCCATGATTCAAACTGAACGGCGGCTAGGCGAATAAATTGCGTTTAGACACACTCCATTTGGTGCGATATGGTCACTTCACAGATCGCACGCTTAGCTTTGATCACCACAAAGATGGCGCGCCCGATCTTCACGTTGTGTACGGCCCTAATGAGGCTGGTAAATCCACACTGTCAAATGCCATCATCGACCTACTGTTCGGCATTGAAACACGAAGTCCTTATGCCTTTAAACACAAATTAGCGACATTGGAAATTGCATCTGTCTTAAATTCAAAAGCCAGTGACGAAAAGCTCAGCGTAAAGCGCATTCGTGGCGGCCTTGTCGATAATGAAGGCAATTCACTGGATAACTCAGCTATCGACACTCAAAACTTAAGTCGTAATGATTATCAATCACGTTTCTGGTTTGACGACGAGACCCTGCACAAAGGTGGCGACTCAATTCTAAGCAATAAGGGCGAGCTGGGTGCCGCGTTGTTCGCTGCTTCAACTGGCCTAAACACGATTACCGAACAACTGGATGCGCTGATGCTTCCTACGGATGCGTTTTACAAACCCAATAAGCGCACACAACTGCGATCAAAAACAATAAAAGAAGAACTTAAGAAATTACAAACCGAGATTAAAACACACGAAACCAATCGATCAGCGTGGAAGCGACTATTAAAGCAGCAAGACTCACTGCAAGAAACTGTAAGCGCCAATCGCGAAACGATCCAGGCAATACAAAACGAACGACAAAAACTAGAACGTAACCTGCGCGCCCTCACCCTATTTAACCGGTGGGAGATCAACAGCCAAAACGATAGTAAGTTATCGGACCTGCCTTCCGTACCTGCCCATTGGATTCCCGACTTTACCCGTCTTGTAGAGCAGTACAACAGTTGCCAATCGGCATTACAAGATCTGACTGAGGAACTAAAACCTATAGAAAATGAGCTATCGCAGGTATCGGTATCGGCTGACTGGCTCCAATACAAATCCCATATTGAGCGAATAAAGCTATCCTCCGAAGTATTGAATAACACGCAAGCCCAGTTGGCGAGCATTTCGATTCGCCACAACGAAATGCAGCAACTCCTGGCAAACAATGCTGCCGCGTTATCCTCTTTACCTGGACACCCAGCGGATGCAACAGAACCGCTTTCTGCGCTTCATATAACGACCATAGATAATGTCTTGCCTGCATTAATCAGCACGAAAGAACAACACGCCGCACTACAAACTACATTTGACCTGAAAAAAGAGCGCATCGCTTCAATAACCAACTCTCTCTCTGATCAAACGATAGCGACCGGAAGCGAAGCTTTTATTTCTCAGCTGACTCAATTTATCGAATCATCTGACGTGACTGACGCGCTGGCCGGTTACGAGCATGTGAATCAACAATTAAAAGAATTGGAAAGGGACGTTGTTGAGAGCGAGGTGGCACTGAAAGCCGTTACCTTAGAAGAAACCACCGACTATCACAGCGTACCGGTACCTTCCACACCCGCAATTCGTGCAGCTGTATCGGCCATAAAAGATGCTCACCATAGAATCGACACCACTCAAGTCAGCATTGATGCTCTACAGAATGATATTCACGCTAATGAGAAAAAGCTTAAGTCTTTAGGCTACACCACAACCGGTGAAGTAATGACGCTAAGTAGTGCCCAACTACAACTGGAAGAGCACTGGAGCAAACTGAAACTCTCGCTATCTGAAAATGCAGATCGTAAGCAGTTGAGTACGGACATAGAGCATGTAGACCAAAGCGTTGCTAGCATAAGAGAATCATTAGAACCAGCGTTGGCTTACGCAAAAAACCAGGGCGCTATCGATGCCATATTGTCCAGTACAACACATTTGCAGACGCAATTGGAAACAGCCCGAGCTGAGA
The DNA here is from genome assembly GCA_020629835.1 of Granulosicoccaceae bacterium. Taxonomy (GTDB): domain Bacteria; phylum Pseudomonadota; class Gammaproteobacteria; order Granulosicoccales; family Granulosicoccaceae; genus Granulosicoccus. The sequence goes on along the minus strand of JAHDCO010000002.1, from coordinate 179,084 downwards.
GAGAAGCTGCAATTGAGCACCTGACGCAACTGGACAAGCAACATCAGGATCAACTCAAACATCTTCCTGGCCTTTCTTACAGCGATGAAACCTCATTAGTGAGCTGGCGAGAATCACTTGAAAAATGGCGCAAAGCCGATGCGAAGCGTTTGGCACAAACACTGGCATTAGACTCAGCACAAGCGCAGTGTTCTGAGTTAAACGATGAGCTAGTCACTCTTCTTGAGCATAACGCAGCACTTCTGCCAAAGGCGATTGCCAGTTCTACAACCATAAAACGGTTGCACGAACCAACTCCTGAGCAAGGCAGCGATAACAAGAACATTCATCGTGCATTAAAAAACAACTATCAACAAGCGCATCGTATTCTTGCAGCGTTGCGGGACCAGCAGAATCTCATAAACACAGAAAACGCAAAGATAGCTGAAATACAACAGGATCTTGACGAGACCGAACAACGACTCATCGAGTTATCCAGAGCGCGTGAGGTCGCGTCTGAGTCGATACTCTCAGTTGCGCAAGACAGCTGGCTAAGCGAATTAACGATAGACGCGATTGCCAGTCACTGGGGCTCAATAAAAGAACGATCAGAATTACTGAAACAGCTCAAGGAACTTGATCAACATAAAACACGTGCTGAACAGACCATTACCGAGCTGACCAAACCTATTCTTGAAATAACTGAACAACTAAACGTAAATCCATCGAGCGATGTACTTGAAAAACTGGATGCTTTACTTAACTTGCACGAAGTCGAGTCAGACAAGCATGGGGCACAACAACGGCTGCTCACCCAAAAAGCTCAACTAACGCAGCAAACCCAAAAACATTTTGCAACGGTAGAGTCGGTAAAAACACAACTTGAGCCTTTCTACAAGGCTTTGAACTGTAGCGATATAGAAACATTACGCGCAAAATTCACTGACCTACAAATCCGACAGGAACTTCAGTCCAATCAGGCACTGATTGAATCAGATATATGCGAATTGTTGTCAGTCAGTAGCTTCGCACAAGCCCAGGCAGAACTGTTCAGCCTGGGTCAACCGATTACTTCTGAGAGCTCTGAGGCAGAACTTCGCAGCCAGTTACAACAGAGGCTAACGCAACTTAATATTGAATTAACTGCGGCGGAAACAGAACACCTAAACAATAACGCCGACTTACAGCAGGTCGCCCGTGAAATCAAAGCGATGAGCCTGGATGAGAAAACCGCAGAACTTCGACAAACAGAAGCCGATCTTGCGCAGGAGTTGGAGGAAGGGGTGATGCAGGCCTTGAAGTACCGTTTGGGTTATATCGCTATCAAACGTGGCCTACAACACTACCGTGACGCTAACCAAAGTGAATTAATGGAAGCTGCTGAGAACGCATTTAGTGCGCTAACCCACAACCGGTACGCCAAATTATTTACACGGCCGGACAATAAAGGCGTAGAGAAGCTATACGCTACACGCGAAAACGGTGACACGGTTTCTGCAGATCAGCTTTCTACCGGCACCCGGTACCAACTGTACTTAGCCCTGCGCATTGCGGCTTATCATCAGTATCGCCGGCAACGTGAGCCCTTACCCTTCATTGCTGACGACATCTTTGAAACCTTTGATGACGCAAGAACGCAAAGTGCATTAACGCAAATGGCCAGCATGGGAATGCATGGTCAGGTGATCTACTTTACTCACCATGCCCATGTCGTGGACATCGCAAAACGCGTGGTGCCCAGTGTCAACACCATTGAACTGTAACGCCCATCGCGAGCGTACTAAAAAAACCTACGCGCCGTTGTTGCACTCACCCAAGTTACCACCAGCAAACATTTCATGATCAGGCGCGTACTCAACCTGAGCACGTGGCGTTACTTTAACCACTTCCAGTAAGTCAAACCGACTGGACGGGTTTTCTTTGCCCTTCACAACCAACACATCTTTAAAGCACTGGTGGTCCTCGGCCCGATACTCCGTCGCACCGTTACCCATACCATCAAACTTGAAGCCTTCCAACGCAGCCACAACTTCGCAAGGCAGAAAGGTACCCGCACGTTCACAGGCATCTGCGTAGAGCAGAGTTTGCACGTAGCACGTGTGTGCAGCCTGCGAGGGTGGAAAGTTATATTCCTGCCCAAACGATTTAACGAAGGCTTTCGAACCATCGTCCCGCAATGACCAGTGCCAGTTAGTTGAACCAAAGATGCCCTTTACGTTTTCTCCGGCTCCCTGCGCCATCAGGCGCGAATACAGCGGTACGATGATGGTGAAGTCTTTACCGTTCACGGACTTGTCGCGCAAACCAAGCTGAACAGACTGAGTGAGTGAATTCACCATGTCTTTGCCGTAGTGATTCAGGATCAATGTATCGGCATCCGAGTTCAGCACCTTCGCGATGTACTGGCTGAAATCACCGGCACCAACCGGCGTCTTGTCTTTTTGAACGGTATTCCAGCCCAGGCTTTCTGTAGAGGCTTGGATTGAAGCCTCCTGCGTATAGCCCCAGGTGTAGTCAGCGGTTAAGTGATAAGCGTTTCGCTCGTTACCGTAGTTGGATTCCAGTACCGGGCCCAGCGCAGCTCCGGACATATAGGCATTGAAGAAGTGACGGAAACCATTGGCGCGCTTGTCTTTACCGGTGGTGTCGTTCGAGTGGGTCAAGCCAGCCATGAAAATGACCCCGGCCTGCTGACAAAGGTTTTGAACGGCGATGGCCACACTTGAAGAAGAGCCACCTGAAATCATCAAAGCCCCATCTTGTTCAATCATTCTCTGAGCAGAAGCTCGTGCGGCGTCACCCTGCGTTTGGGTATCACCGGTCACGTACTCAACTTTTTTACCCAGAATACCGTTGCCTGTCAGAGCGCTTGGCGTGAAGGTGTTCATCATGCCGCCGTCGCCTTCACCGTTCAGGTGTTTCACCGCCAGCTTAAACGCTCGAAGCTCATCCGCACCTTCCTCGAGGTACGCGCCAGACTGAGGCACATTGAACCCCAGTGTGACTGTTGCCTTGTTGCCAGGGTTGTTCCGGAAGTCGGCACCGAACGCGTTGCGATGAAAAAACATCGGGGCACCCGCTGCAGCGGATGTGGCCGCCGAGGCTTTTAAAATCTCGCGGCGAGACCAGTTTGGACCAGCATTCTTACTCATCAAGCAAACTCCTCATGAATGTTCACGCCATTTTTTTGGCCTGTTCAAACGGGCTGATGCGGGCGAACGTCTGGCTAACCCGGCGCACGGCAGCGCAGCTGGGGATGAAGAATCACCCTGAATACGCGCTGAGGCCCGGGGTTTTCCAAATTTTTCAAATTACTCAGTAGAAAGCTTTTCCGTAAATCAGCCGGAAGATGCTCTTAGGTGATTTACGAGTGCAGAACTAAAATACCGCCCACCAAAATGCTCAAAGATCCAATTTTGAGCCGAAAAGCCATGCGTCGAGTATGGCGTGTGCGTCCGACACGCCTTGCGCCTTCAACGAGGAGAAATCCTGGATGGTGGCCTCTACGCCGGCTTCTGCAAGTGTTTCCTGCACTTTATGTACCGTTTGTATGCGCGGGCCACGGGCGAGCTTGTCGCCTTTTGTCAGCAGTACATGCAGCCCTGCATCTCCTTGCTGCTGAATTTCAATCATCTGCCAGTCCGAGTCAGTCAACGGGCGACGAATATCCATCACCAGCACCACACCAACCAATGGCTCCCGGCGCGTTAGGTACTGCTGCATAGCCGCCTGCCAGGCCTTTTTTTTCGCTTTGGACACTTCTGCAAACCCATAGCCTGGCAGATCCACAATGAAGCGTTTATCGTTACCAACAGCAAAGTAATTTAATAACTGCGTGCGGCCCGGTGTCTTACTGGTTCGGGCCAGCTTCTTCTGCCGAGTGATGGTGTTGATGGCACTGGATTTGCCAGCATTGGATCGCCCGGCGAACGCGACCTCTTTGATGGATTCAGGGCACCTGGGCAGGGCATCAGCGCTTTGCACAAAGGCTGCTGAGAAGTACGCTTCATTCATGGGGTTCGTGCCGTTTAGGAGCAGCCGCAGTCTGATAATATTCACGGACTGGGCGAAGGGGTTTTACGCCCCTGCTTAATGCTTTGTCGATAATTTAGGAATTATTTCATGTTTAAGGCGTTGTTCAATACAACCGCGAACCGAATCGCCATGTCACTGTTCGTGGCGGCCACAGCATTCGCTTCAACGTCTGCACTGGCAGAAGGTGATGCGGCAGCCGGAAAAACGAAAGCGGCATCTTGCGCGGGCTGTCACGGTGTGGACGGTAAGGCATTACTTCCAGAATATCCAAACCTCGCAGGCCAGCACGCAAGCTACACCGAGAAGCAATTGCTGAACTACCAGTCTGGCGAGCGAGCCAATGCCATCATGATGGGCATGGCGGCAACCCTGTCTGAACAAGACATTAAAGACATCAGTGCGTATTACGCCAGCCTACCCCCGGTTCAAGGCGTCGCCAGCGAAGACAACCTGACCCGCGGCATGAACATCTACCGCGGCGGTATCGCAGATGCTGGAATTCCAGCGTGCTCTGGCTGTCATGGAGCGGCCGGCAACGGAAACCCCGCGGCCGTTTACCCATCGGTCAGTGGCCAGAACGCCGCGTACTCCACCCTGCAATTGGAGTACTTCCGAGCCAAGACCCGTGCGAACGATCCCAACGCGATGATGCGTAGCATTGCCGAGCGATTAACTGATGAAGAAATCGCGGCTGTGTCTAACTATATGCAGGGACTGAACTGAGTTAGCTAACCGCACCAGTTCCACCGTCGGCGGTCCTAAACTATTTAAGACCCAAGCACATCACGACTCGAACGTGATGTGCTTGGGCAAGCCGGCAACCCCGATTTAATGAAGGGCCTTAGTTAGCCAGGGCGTCGTCTAATTCGGCTACGGGAAATTCCCGAATGAAGGCTTCCACTTCATCCCGCGAAGCAGAGGTAGATTTCACATTCATCATGCCGCCACTTTTCAACTGCACCATCATTTCAGCCGATCCGCCAGAACTGGAATCGATAACCGTTCTGCGCTGAACCCGAAATTTCTTACCTTCCGCACCACCCGCGGCTCCGAACGCACTGATCAGCTGGGACAGCCCGCCCAGGCCACCACCTGCCGAGCCGGACATCAGCTCTACATCAATTGATTTGTCGGCCTGCGTGTACTGTCGACCCAGCATCACCATGCCCATGGCACTTTCTTTGGTCACTTCACCACCGGTATAGCCATTTACGCTATCGGGGAAGATGGCCATCGTCTGGCTTTGCTTAACCTGTTGGATACCCTCTCGACACCACTCGGCTTCATCCAATGCGCCGTCAACATCGTTAGCCTGTAGCAACCGTGCGGCCTCTTCACACGCTGCGATGGTGTCAGCCAGGTTTTCATCACTGGCGTTAGCTACCGGCAGTGCCATGGCACCGGCCATAAACAGGCCGAGTACGGTGCGGGTGACTGGGGATTGATGTGCTGAACGATACAACATGATGCACTCCTAATTTTTCGGTCTTATGTGAAAACGAAAAAGCGTTACTTCAATTCATACTCCACCGGATGATGGGTTATCCGGTATGCCTGATTCATTGTACTGACGTTAAGAAAGTCCACACCACCCGAATGTAACGCACCGTGCCCCTCATGAATATGACCAAAGATATGAACGCGCGGTTTTACATGCTGAATCCGTTCAAGCAGCTGTGGGCAACCCGTGAATTCTTTGGTGCTATCGGGCCGTTGTACCGTGTCCAATATTTGATGCGGAGGCCCGTGCGTAATTAATACATCGGTGTTCGACGGTATCTGTTGCCAGTGTTTCCCAATATCGTCGCCAGGTTCACGCATAAACGCCCAATCATGAAAACGAAGGGTGATGGGCGAGCCCCAGAAATTCACCCCATCAATACAGATGCCTGAATCGTTTAGCCACACCATGTCGCTGTCTGCTAACAGCCGTTGCGCAACCTCAGTGGAAGACTCTAAAAATAAGTCATGGTTACCGGCAATAAACAACTTGTGCGGATGCGGGTGCGCACTGAACCACGCCAGGAAGTCTTCAAAATCTGCCTGCGTGCCGTGCGCTGTTAAATCGCCAGCGTGCAGCAATACGTCACCGGCTGGCACGACCACTTGTCGGTGATCCCCATGGGTATCACTTAAGCAGACGAGTTTCATAAGCTGTATTCAGTACTGCCCAAACAACACTTCAACACGCAACAACCCTCCATACTCCCGCTGGTAATCGGTGGAAGCGGGAAATGAAACTGTGGGCCAGACTTCATAATAAAACCAAGGCCGCCAAATGTTCTGACGAAAACGGATGCGGTATTCAGAGCCTAAGAAATGCGTATTAAACTCGTCATTTTTAGAGGTCACGAACGTATACAGCCCTTCTAACGCAACCGCCGTACGAGCACTGATATCCGCGTACAGCCCGAGTGTCTCATTGATCGTGGCCCCACCGATACCTTTTCGCCCTTCCAATGTGGTGGAACTGCGGAAAAATACATTCGCGGCATCATTCATCGGCCGGCGTATATCCAGTTTGAACCTATTCTGATAACCCGAGGCTGAATACAAGTAAAAGTTATTACTTATTTGCTGTTCCCACAAACCACCCAGGGATACCGAATTAGAGGCACTGATGCGCCCGAACACCTGGGCTTTACGCTCTCGCATGCGCGCGCCCACATCAAACTTTAACTGCAGCTTGTCACTGAGCGAACGCACAAAGCGCAGCGCAAACGCAACATTTTGATCATCGCCGCTTAGGTCTAACCCGCGCGCACCGCCACTGCCACTGCCACTAACGTCCGCATCCTCTGTACTGAGCAACAACCGTAATCGCTTCTCAGCCTGCGGCAATACCACCCGCGCTTTGACTCTGGCTTTTACCTCCCATTCTTCATCGGCAG
>JAHDCO010000002.1:153256-172079 GCA_020629835.1 Granulosicoccaceae bacterium | reverse complement strand
GGCAATACCACCCGCGCTTTGACTCTGGCTTTTACCTCCCATTCTTCATCGGCAGGTTTTACCCCATCAACGCGCAGCCGTGCCCAGCTGCCATTGATGTCTTCCTGAGTATCGGTGTCTTCAAAAAAATCGTCTATTTGCAAAACGAACCGATTGAAACCCAGGGTGGTGGCGCGCTGTGCAGTATCGGCCAGGTTTTCCACATTTTCCAGCACACTGGCGGGCGCTTTTTCGGACTTTTGGGTGCCCTTTTCAACCTTACTGCCCTCTTGGCCAACCGCTGACAATGGGGCGATGATGACCAGGACACACACCAGTAACCTCACCGGTTTCATTAAGCTGAAGCTCGTGCGCAATGCGTTGAGGATCACGACGCCACGGAGGCCGCTTGGTCAATCGTATCCAGTAACCGGTCTACCTCTTCATCGGTACCGATGCTGATACGAAGCCAATTCTCAATGGCGGGTTTATTCCAGTAACGAACGAGCACATCGGCCTCGTTCAACGTTTTAAAAAGGCTGGCAGCGCTTGGCGAGGTTGGCCCGGGTGAGGCAAAAATAAAATTAGCAGCGCTTGGCAGTACGCTAAAACCCCTTTCAGCCAGCGCTTCAGTAAGGCGTACGCGAGTATCGATGATGCGTAGAGTGGTTTGTTGGTAATAGGTTTCGTCCTGAATTGAAGCCACCGCAGCCGCTTGCGCGATGGCATCCAACGGATACGAATTAAACGAATTTTTAACCGCTGCCAGGGCGTTAATTAAATGTGCTTGCGCGAACGCAGCACCCACTCGCATACCCGCTAACGAGCGCCCTTTGGAAAACGTGCGAGTGACCATGAGATTGGGATAGCGTTTAACTAATGCAATGGCTGATTCTGCACCGAAGTCGGCATAAGCCTCATCGATAATGACAACCCCTTCGGTATAGCGCTGCAACAACGACTCTATGGCATCCAAACTTACTGCCATGCCGGTCGGTGCATTAGGGTTTGGGAAAATGATGCCGCCTGCGTCACTGCTAAACGCGTCCAATGACAGTGAGAAGTCCTCGCCTAAAGCGACCGGGTCAGGCTCTATAGAAAACAGATCGCAGTACACCGGGTAGAAACTGTAACTAATATCGGGGAACTGCAATGGCTTTTTACCGGTAAAAAAAGCCATAAACGCAAGGCCCAGCGTTTCATCTGAGCCGTTGGACACGTACACCTCGTCCACCGACACACCTTCGTAATCAGCCAGTGCTTTGCGTAACGCAATCGCTTCCGGGTCAGGGTAACGACGTAAATCATCGCCAGTGACTGCGGTGATGGCTTGCAGTACCGCCGGTGATGGCGGGTACGGGTTTTCGTTGGTGTTAAGTTTAGTAACCGAGTTGCCGTGACGTTGCTCACCCGGTACATAAGGGTTCAGTCGATCCACCAGTTTGGATTGAAAACGCGTCATGGCAAATTTTGAATAATGTTAGACAAGTCAGCACTGGCTGTTTTAACCGCCGGCAGGTAATCCAGCAGCGCAGCGTAAGGAATACGCATCAACGGGGCGTTAAACGACAAGGTGGCGTACAGTCTTCCGGTAGGGTCTTTAACCGCTACGGCTAACGCTACCATGCCATCAATGTATTCCTCATGATCAGTGGAATACCCAAGCTCCGCAATGGTGTTTAGTTCGGCAAACAACGCATCGCGATCGGTGATGGTGTTTTTGCTGTAGCGAGATAGATCAATAGAATCCACCAGCCGCTCGCGTTTTGCCTGGCTCAACGAACTGAGATACATCTTGCCACTGGCAGTACAGTGAAGTGGTACTCGGCTACCCACTTGTAATTGAATGCGCACAGGCCAGTGGGTCTCAACGCGGTCGTAGTAAATCATTTCCAGACCCGACGGCACAGCCAGATTGCAGGTTTCACCGACCTCTTTGGACAGGCGTGTCAAAACTGCCCGATGCTCTGCGTTCAGGTCCCCACGGGACAGCACATTCAGCGCAAGACGCTGCAGCTTGGGCCCGGCAACCAATCCGCGTGCATTGAGCCGGGACTGAACGAATCCAGCCGCCTCCAGGGTAGTGCACAATCGGTGGACGCTGGCTTTCGGGATTTCCAGCTTCTCAGCGAGCTCGGTTGGGCTAAGCGGCTGGCTGGCTTCGGTCACCGTGCTCAGAATTTCTAATACTCTGGAGACGGTAGAGCCTTTCGCACTGCGGTTTTCGGACTCGCTCATACGTCAGACTGTATCAATAATGAGATTTTGAGTACCATTATTGTAAGATTGCGGGCTAGGAACCGGTGAATGAGCCAATTTTGGAGAGCGGCCAATGACAAGTCAGTTTGATTATGTAGTGATCGGAGGTGGCTCGGCCGGGTGTGTCTTGGCGAACCGACTGTCGTCTGATGGTACTACAACCGTCGCATTACTGGAGGCCGGAGGGCGCGACTGGAATCCCTGGATTCACGTGCCGGTAGGTTATTTCAAGACCATCCATAATCCGAACACCGATTGGTGTTACTCCACCGAGCCCGATCCGGGTCTCAATGGCCGTGCCCTGAAGTGGCCAAGAGGCAAGGTTCTCGGTGGTTCAAGCTCCATTAATGGATTGTTATACGTTCGCGGGCAGCGCGAGGACTACGACCGCTGGGCAGAGCTTGGCTGCACCGGCTGGAGCTATGAAGACGTCTTACCTTTTTTCAAACGCGCCGAGAACCAGGAAAACGGTGCGAATGAATATCACGGTGTGGGTGGCCCGCTGCACGTAAGCAATATGACCTTTAGCCGGCCCATCTGCGATGACTTCTTAAATGCGGTGGCTGAAAACGGGACACCCATCAATCACGACATCAATGGCGCTACACAGGAAGGCGTTGGCTACTACCAGTTAACCGCCAAAAACGGACGGCGCTGCAGTTCGGCCGTAGCGTATCTGAATTCAGCTCGAAAGCGCCCCAACCTCACCATCATTACCCATGCCATGGTTCACCGAATCGGCTTTACCGACAAACACGCTGATACCGTGCATGTCACGCGCAAGGGTCAGCCCTTGACCATCACAGCGAACAAGGAAATTGTGCTGAGCGCAGGCGCGATCGGTTCACCGCAAATCCTGCAATTGTCGGGTATCGGCCCCGGTGATTTGTTGAGTGAACACGATATCGAGATGATTCATGATGCAAAAGAGGTGGGTGCCAACTTACAAGACCACTTACAAATTCGCACCGTCTACAAAACACACAAACCGGTCACACTGAACGATGAGCTGTCGAACCCCATTCAAAAAATGGCCGCTGGCCTGCAGTACATTTTGCAGCGCAAAGGGCCTTTGAGTATGGCGGCCAGTCAGGTGTATGCGTTTTGCCAGACTCGCCTTTCCAATCACCGCCCGGACATTCAGTACCATTTCCAACCATTGAGTTCGGATTCGCCCGGGGACGGCTTGAATAAGTTTTCTGCGTTTACCGCATCCGTCTGTCAATTACGGCCTGAAAGCCGGGGCGATATCCGCATTCAATCAAACCAGGCCACGGTGCACCCCGTCATCAAAGCCAATTACTTATCGACTGAGTTGGATTGCCAAACAGCGGTTGAGTCCTTGCGCTTTACCCGAAAGATCATGGAAACCAATGCCATGCGCGATCACATCAAGTGCGAGCACCTGCCAGACCCAGCCGCGCAGAGCGATGACGAACTGCTGGAGCAAGCGCGAAACATTGCCAACACCATCTACCACCCCACCAGCACCTGCCGCATGGGCGCTGATGATCAGGCCGTGGTGGATGCCAGGCTTCGTGTGAATGGTGTTACCGGGCTGCGCGTAGCGGATGCGTCGATCATGCCCGAGATCGTCTCCGGTAACACCAACGCACCGACCATCATGATTGGCGAAAAAGCAGCTGACATGATTCTCAGTGATCGCTAAGCTGCTGCATCGAAATGTGGACGACGGTGTTCACCGCTAGGGCAAGGTATGTCGAAATTTGATCAGGTATTTGTAAAGTCTCGCGCCCACCCTCGCCGGATTTTACTGCCAGAAAGTCTAGACCCGCGAGTCCTGAAAGCCGCCTCGGTTGTTCACAAGGAAGGATTCGCGATACCGGTGCTGATGGGTAAGCCGTCGGACATTCAGCAACGCGCTGAGCAGGCTGAGGTGGACATTTCCGGAGTAACCGTCATCGACACCACGGACGAAACATTGCGGGACCGCATGAGTGCGGTCATGATCGCCAAACGCGTCCCCAAACAAGTGTCCGACAGCGATATCCAGAAAGCGCTGGATGAACCAGTCAGTTTCGCCTGCCTGCTGCTCGGCGACGGTCAGGCTGACGGGTGTGTGGCAGGTGCGGCCACCGCTACGGCCAGCGTCATTCGCAGCGCGCTGCGATACGTAGGTACCGCGCCGGGGGTCACACTGGTGTCCAGCTTTTTCGCCATGCGTATGCAGGATCACCACCCAGTTCAAGACTTGATGGTCATCGGCGATTGTGGGCTGATGGTGGATCCTGACGCGGCGCAATTGGCTGAAATCGCCGACGCGACCGGCACCAGCGCTCAGAAACTGTTTGATATGGAGCCTGAGGTTGCCATGTTGTCGTTTTCCACTCATGGCAGCGCTCGGCACCCCGCGGTGACCAAAGTACGCGAGGCGACCGATCGTTTACGACAACGCCAGCCAAATTGGCGCATCGTAGGTGATGTTCAGCTTGACGCCGCGGTCATTCCAGAGATCCTTGCCTCCAAGTACCCTGAAGCTGCCACCGATACTCCGTGCAACACCCTGATTTTTCCGAACCTGGACGCGGGCAACATTGGCTACAAACTCATCGAACGATTCGGCGGAGCTCAGGCGGTTGGCCCCATTCTTCAGGGCCTGGACCGACCGGTGAATGATCTCAGCCGGGGTTGTTCCAGCGACGATATCGTCAATTTAGTGGCAGTTACCGCCGCTCAGGTGAGTAGCTAACCCTCGGTTGCATCACAAGGCGGTGCTTAGGGGTTAATGGGGTGTAATTTTCCGGCCGATCACTGTCGCATCCGCTGACTTTTGATGAACGCCTTGACCAGTTCGGCTGCCCAAACATTCTGTGAATCCATGGCTCTAAACGCTAGTGACCTTGATGTGTCCCTGGGGCCATTGAAAAACCTGCCCACAGGTGACTATGCACAATTCCACCAAAACGGCTCAGAGCCGTTCTGGCAGCTTCCACAGTGGTGGCAATTGGCCAACGCGCACCTGTTCAACAACCAGCTGGGACTTATCCAGGTAAGCACCGTGCAAGGAGACTTGCTGGCTGCGTTTCCAGTCAGTCAAAACGGTGGCCTGCTTAACGCACCAGAGCACCCTCACCTGACCGTGGGTGACAGCCATTGGATGCCCGGACTAAGCGCTGAGGACATTGACGTCATCATTGCTGCCACGCTGCAATCGTTACAGGCCTGGGGATGGCAGCGCAGTAATACCCCCGATACCAGCGCCAGTCGGCTGTGCGCAGACGCTGCTCACTGGCAATGGCGACAGGTGCGTGAATCAGCCTGGTTCGATACCCGGGACGACGTGCCCATTCCAGGCAAGCTACGACGAAACCTGCAACGCCACTGGCGCTTACTCGAAAGCGATGCCGAACTGAATTACACCGTTACCGAGGCGCAGGATGAAGCAGGCATAGACACCGCGTTAGAGCAGTTTCTGCAGTTAGAGGCGTCGGGCTGGAAAGGTGAATCGGGAACGGCCATACAAACCGACGCAACATTAACTGCGTTTTACCAGGGACTCAAAACGCTGCAGCAACCAATGATTAACTTTGAGATTCATCAGCTCTATCGCAATGAACAGTGTGTAGCTGCGCAACTGGCACTGCGTTGTAACACGCGTCGCTATCTATTGAAGATTGCCTACGATGAAACTTACGCAGAGCGCTCACCGGGATCATTACTGCTTTGGAAAACGCTGGAACACTGCGTAGAACACGATATTGAACACTTGAGCTTAGTGTCTGCACCGGCATGGGCTGCGCGCTGGAAACCCAATACGTTTCCCGTCTGGCACGTAGTTCGTTTTTCAAACGATTTGCACGGTGCAATGCGCGAAAAAGCCGCCACATTGCGCAACGGAATGATGAGTCAACTGCGCGAAACCCGCAATCGGATGCGACCATGAACATACTGGGTATTAACCACTTCTTTCACGATTCCAGCGCATGCCTACTGGTTGATGGAAAGCTTGTTGCAGCCTTGGAAGAAGAGCGATTTAACCGTGATAAACATACGCGCGCGTTTCCATCCTTAGCGATAGATCAGTGTTTGAAAATCGCCGGGTTAACGGCGCAGGATATTGACCACATCGCGGTCAGTATTCAGCCCACCCATCGATGGACAACCAAAGCGCTCTATGCACTAAAGCAGCCACATAAAGCCGCGCCATTCATCAAGCACGAACTGGTACAAGGCTACTTCAAGCATCAACGATTTCGTCAGTGGCTAAGCGATACCTATGGTTCGGAACACCCGACTGTGCACCAGCTGCAACACCCCGTCACGCACGCAGCCGGTAGCTATTACGCATCACCTTATACCGATGCTGCGATCTTATCCCTGGATGGTTCTGGCGAGTGGGAATGTGCCTGGATGGGCCATGGTAAAGACGATAAGGTAACGGAATTTTCAACCAGTGATTTTCCAAATTCATTGGGTTCGGTGTATGAAGCAGTAACAGAATTTTGCGGCTTCAAGCCGAACTACGATGAAGGCAAAACCATGGGCCTTGCGCCATTGGGTGATGCCAGTAAACACATCGACAATGCACGAAAAGTGGTACACATCAGCAGTCAGGGCACGATTGATGTCGACTTGTCGTACTTCAGTTATCAATATTGGGGATACCGTCGTTGCAGTGAAAAATTTCATCGTGTGTTTGGCGAACCTCGTCCATTCAACGGCGAGTTTAAAGACCATCACCAGGATGTTGCTGCCGCCTTTCAACAGGTGTTGGAAGAATGTGCGCTAACGCTTGCTAAGCAGTTAAAAGAACGAACCGGTGCACCTTACTTGGTCATCGCCGGTGGCGTTGCCTTGAACAGCGTCATGAACGGTCGACTGCTCAGAGAAGCAGGCTTTGACGATGTGTACATCATGCCAGCAGCCGGTGATAACGGTACATCCATTGGCGCTGCGTACACGGTGTATCACCAAACGCTGGGCAATCCGCGCGTTAACCTGCCCGAAAACGCACACATGAACCCGTACGTGGGTAACGAGTACTCCGACGAAGAGATCGAAGCTGATTTAAAGCGTTTTAAGTTGAGCTATACGAAATCAGAAGACATTACCCAGGATGCAGCTGAGCTATTGGAAAACGGCAAGATCATCGGCTGGTTTCAAGGGCGCATGGAGATTGGCCCACGAGCTCTGGGTTCACGAAGTATTCTGGCCAACCCCGCCTACCCTGACATGAAGCAAAAGATCAATAGCGAAGTCAAATTTCGCGAAGCTTATCGGCCGTTTGCGCCGTCAGCAACGGTTGAAGGCGCAAAAGAATTTTTCGATATCGATGTTGAAGCGCCATTCATGTTGAAGGTGTGCCAGGTAAAACCAGACAAACAGTCGGTATTACCGGCCATTACACACGTCGATGGTAGCGCGCGCTTACAAACCGTGCGTTCTGAAATCCACCCTCAGTATCATGCGTTAATAAAAGAGCTGGGGGAAAGAACGGGCGTACCGGTGGTGTTGAATACGAGTTTTAATATTCAAGGTGAGCCAGTTGTTGAGTCCCCAAGAGACGCAATACGTTGTTTTTTCTCTACAGGGCTTGATGCGTTGTGTGTTGGCTCTTTTGTTATAAAAAAACATAGCGCAACCTGAGACGCAAACCCATGAGACTTGTGTTCAGCGTGGTTTTGTTTATCTTAATAACGATACTGGCGTGGCCAGTATTCACAGCGGTATCGTTTGCTGTGTCCTATGGATTCGATATCCTGGGTTTTCAAGACTTCCTGAATGAACGGCCTAAGCGTTTGTGGTTGAACGACTTTTTAGACGGCTGGCTGCACAGCGCACCGTTTTCTATCGCCCTGGCCGCTATTGCCGTGCTTGACATGCAACTTCTGACTCGACATAAATTTACTTACCTACTGTCGGGCATTAGTTTACCTATTGCATTAGTTGTACTCGGCATGGTGTTTTTAAAACAACCTAACTTAGCCATGATGCCGGTATTAGCCATCACCGGTCTTGTACTTTGGATTGTGTACCGAATCGCGGAACTCATATCGAGATACGAACGCGGATGATACCCATGACTCACAGCCAATGGTTAGCACGCATTCTGCGTGAATTTAACCTGCCTACTCTGACAACAGCCAAGCCAACACAACTGGCAGCTGCCTTACCCATTGTGTTGTGCACCACACTACTTGCCGTGCCCACCACGTCAACAGCCGATGAAGCCATCATCATTGGCGGTGGATATGCGTTAACCACTTCGCAAGGGCAAATTGAATTAAACGTAGATTACGCTCGACAAAGCCTGGCAGACAAGGGCATCCCAGCAATCACATATTTTACCGATGGTGGAGCACCCGGTAGAGACGTATTTATCCAGCATGAAGCACCGCTGGATGAATTCTACGAACCCTTGGCCAGAGTCTTCGGCGACCCTCTGGAACAAAACCGAGAGTATAAAGACAGCACCCTAGATAACATTGCGGGCAGTACAAAACGCGATGAACTGCTGCCGGCTTTACAGGACATTCTAGGCTCTGCAGAAGAACCGCTCTGGTTGCTTTACAACGGTCACGGAAAGCAAAGCTTTTCTACACCTGATCATGTCACGCTCGAGCTGTGGGATAACACACAAGTTACCGCCAATGAACTTCACGGTGAACTGTCGTCAAGCAAACAACCCATACGCTACGTATTTACTCAATGTTATTCAGGCGGCTTTCATGCGCTGGCTTATGACCAACCCGATCGCAGCTTGACCCCGGCCAAACCCCAACGCTGCGGCTTTACGGCTGTATCGGCTTTTTCTTTGGCGGAAGGGTGTTCTGCCAGCATAAACACCGACGATTATCGAGATTACACAACACATTTTTTTGCCGCTGCATCCGGATTCGAACGCAACGGTAATATTGTTGTTAGTGAACCCGATACCAACGACGATGGTCAGGTATCGCCACGCGAAGCACACCTTTACACGCTGTTAAATGCCAACAGCACCGACATTGCACGCTCAACAAGCGAAGACTTTTTAGAACGTTGGGAGCCCTGGTACTTAAAGTTTGCACCAGGTGTAAAAGATCTTCCATCGAATGAGTACGCAAAGTTATTCCGTGAGCTTGCCGCACAAAACAGAATCCCTTTGAATCAGGATTCAGTTGGCATCATTCGAACAAAGCTTAAAAGTCTGGAAGAAAAGCGCAGCAATTTGGCCACAAGTTATACGAATAAAAAGAACCAAATGAAGCAAACCCGAAACGCTATCGCAGAACCATTGATAGCTCAATGGCCTGCATTGATGGGCCCATATACGGCGGGTTTTCAAGCATTAAGTACCGATGGAAGCTTACAGACAATCATTGAAAGCATAACCGGGATGGACGAGTACGCCACACTGGTAGAGCAGCAGAATGCGCTGATTGATCTTGAGAACGAACAACTGTCGGTGGACAGAAACGCTGCAAATTTGCAGAAATTACTGCACCTGCGGCGCATCGCGACGTTAAAACAGCAACTGCAAGACTACGGCTCGCCGGCGGACAAAAGCAGCTACGATGCGTTCGTTCAATGCGAAGAAGCACCGTTTTAACCGTCAGCGTTACAGCAAACTCTCTTGTTGCAGGCTGATCGAACGCCATTCGGATGAGGGTTCCACTTTACCGACATCTTCACCCCGTGAGTTTCTGACAACCGGAGTGATGTATTCGGCTAACGCGTCCGCATCGGGCTCATCCAGTTCACCCAGTACCGTTAACACAGCACCCAGTACAACATTTACACACGGCATACTGCCATCATCAATCTTAATGGCTATACCCAAACCTCTTTCGGGTAGGCAGGCGGTATACACACCCTCAGCACCAATCTTTACCAACACACGAGGTGCGAGTCGTTTCATTAGCGCAGTACATAGCCTGTCTTTACCGGCCACCCAATAGGCATGCTCGGTCAGGGCATTTTTTATCGTCTCAATGGCATCACGGTCTTCGCCTGGTAGGTCTTGAGGGTCAGCAAACCGTGCCATACCGTAAGCCAAACGCTGCAGAGGTAAGGCTACCGTTGGGATACCGCAACCGTCGTAACCCCACGGCAACTGCAGAGAACGCACCGAGCACAACCGTTCTAAATCTTCGATCCAGCGTTGCTGCGCTGGGTGTTGATGCAGCCGATAACCCTGTACCTCAAGCGCAGCATGCGAACAGGTGGACAACATACCTAAGTGTTTACCTGAACAGTTATGGTGGGCCCGGGTTGGCGCGAGGCCTTCACCCATGAGGTTATAGGCTGTGGCTTGGTGCATGGGCATTTCTGCGCCACATTCCAGGTGCCCTTTATCCAGCCCAAGCACATCCAACCACTCGTTTATCAGATCAACGTGAACAGGCTCTCCATTGTGAGACGCACACGCAAGAGCGATGTGCCGGCCATCCAAACCATAGTGTTCCACAGCACCGGACTTAACAAAGTTCAGTGCCTGCAGATACTTGATGCTGGAACGAGGATAAATCGGTTGCTGCACATCACCCAGTGTAAGCACGGCGCGACCGGCTGCATTCACCACCGCCACCGAACCGCGATGACGACTTTCAATGGTGGCTCCGCGCCAGCGATTAACCAAAATTGGGTTCATAGCAGAGAACGCGTTATCCGGTTATTGGGTGTGTTAAGACGCAATACCTACGGCCTCGCGAATCTGCTCCAGGTACGGCACACTGATAGCACGGGCCTTCTTAGCACCTTCCTGCAGTATGACTTCCACATCATCCGGCCGAGCCATAAGATCATGGTATCGCTCCCGCGGCTCGCTCAGCTGGGCATTGATCAGTTCGAATAATTGTTGCTTGGCGTCACCCCACCCGATGCCATCCTGATACGCCTGGGCAAAGCCGGCAACCTGCTCCTCATTCGCAAACGCTTTATATATCTCGAATACCGTGTTGTTCTCGGTATCTTTAGGCTCCCCGGGCTCCAACGAATTGGTTTTGATCTTCATGATGCCTTTGCGCAGCTTTTTCTCCGTTTCAAACAGCGGAATCGTGTTGCCGTAGCTTTTGCTCATCTTGCGCCCATCCAGTCCGGACAGTACCGCTTGTTCCGAGACCACGACCTCTGGTTGTACGAGGAGATTCCCGTAGTGATGGTTGAATCGTTGTGCAATATCCCGGGCCATTTCCAGATGCTGCACCTGGTCCTTGCCCACCGGTACTTTGGTGGCTTTGAACATCAATATGTCAGCCGTCATCAAAATGGGGTAGCTGAACAGGCCCATGGTGATGCCCTTGTCGGGGTCGGCACTGCCGCTTTCCTCGTTTGACTGAACCACACCCTTATAAGCGTGAGCTCGGTTCATCAAACCTTTGGCAGCCTGGCAGGTCAGTATCCAAGTTAGCTCCATGATTTCCGGGATATCAGACTGGCGATAAAACGTCACATGGTCCGGGTCCAGGCCCAACGCTAACCATGTGGCCGCAATCTCTTGCCGTGACTGCCGCACAACCGCGGGATCCTGGCACTTAATAATGGCGTGATAATCGGCGAGAAAGTAGAAACTCTCATTGCCAGGTACGCGACTGGCTTCAATGGCCGGACGTATGGCTCCCACGTAGTTGCCCAGATGAGGCGTTCCAGTGGTGGTAATTCCAGTCAGATAGGTTTGTTTGGGTGTCATATTTGATATTGTAACGCCGCCTCAGCCGATAAGGCATCACCTCATCCTCCGGGAAAGCTAAACCACGCGATGTATCCAACGTTTTTATCCCGTAGCGTGACCTTAGGCATACTCTTGACGGTTTGGTCGAGTGCAGCACTCGCAGCCTCTGCCACCAGCGATGTACTGATTGTATTAGCCGCCGATGGGCGCTCGTACACCCTGCAACAAACCATTGCATCCGATGGCCCGCTGGTGGCTTTGCAGCTACCGGATGCCAGCACCATTAAGCAATTCGATTTTCTGGGGCCCAATCAACTCACTCATCGGGAAAACGCCGACACTTTATCCGGGGCAGTGGAATTTTGGGATGGCGTTGCCCTGCTGCGCTACCACAACGAATACATAGATGAAGTCACGCAGACCGGGCCACACAGCTATCGCTTATCGGTACCATCGCTACCGCAAAATTTTGCTGTTGAAAATGGCGATATCACACGTTCCAGTTTTACCTGGGTGTTCCCGCCCGATGCAGAGTTACTAAGTTACAGCGCCGTTTCAGATGAGATTGGACAATGGCGAAATAACGGGCAAGAACTGGCGTATGAGCAAGCCGATCGATTTGCGGTTACGTTGACCATTGAGTATCGAATTGCCCCGAACAACGCGACTACCGCGAGTTCACCAGAAGCCATGCAAGCCTTCTGTGTACCAACCGCTGATAACCCTGATCTGTGCGCCGAGGATGACGACAACGATGGGGTACCTGACCATCGAGATGTGTGTTTAGTGGCGGCTGGTTTGCCAGATGAAAAAGACGCATCGGATGCTGAAAATTCTGAAACCAGCCAGAACAACTCCGCTGCAGGAAATACAGAAAACGTGCGTACCTGGCAGGAAGACTTTGGCTGCCAGTCAACCGAGAACCTTGTGCTAAGTGACGTACTGTTTCCAAGTGGCTTTAGTTACCTCGATGTGCCATCCAGAGAAGCACTGGACCGGGTGGCTGAAGCCTTGCAACAAACCGATAGCTTTTTCGAAATTGGTGCACACACAGATAACCGCGGTAACGCCAAAACAAATCTCGCTTTGTCGAACAAACGCGCAGAAACGGTGCGCTACTACTTACTACTCAAGGGCGTTCAACCTAACCAAATCAGAGCGAAAGGATACGGCGAACAGTACCCCATTGCCGATAATGCAAGCGCCACCGGCAGACGCACTAACCGGCGGGTAGAGCTGACGCGGATTGAGTGAGTGCGTCGAGTAGTTAACTAATGATGCGTTTCGCCATTACCCGTAAGCGATGCAACCTGCCCGATGTAAACGAACAGAGCGCGGTGCGCCTCTGCGTCAGCGGCTTTGAGCTCCTGACTGGCTTCAGTGAAGCGTTTCACTTGCGCATCATGATCTGACAGCAAGTTCTTTAATAACGCCTGATCTTTCTCAGTCGGGTCGATATTAAATTTTTTCTTCTTATTTTCCAGAATTTGCAGCAAATCGTAGTGTCGCTGCTTGGTGGTTTGCATGGCGTTGTAGGCTTCCCAGGTACTGGCTGCAATGCCATCCAGTATGCTCGAAGGACGCACTAAATCACTTGCGCTTAGCGGTGTATCAGTCATGTGATTACGTTACCACACAACCAAAAACGGCCCTCACCAGGAGGGCCGTTTTTGATGCGTGTGACCGTTCGACGTCGTGCGGCTAGCGGTTACTAATCCGCACCGTAGCGATTGCCACAGGTAACTTACGCCGGTAAGCCAAACTTCTCTTTAGTGGCATCGGTTAGGGTGCCGTCAGAGTTCCAGCCGCGAAGTTCGTAGTACTCAGGCAGCATGTCGCCCAGTCCAGCCACTTTGCCTTTAGCCGGACCGGAGTTCGCTTCCTCGCTTAGCAGACGAGCCGGCAGCGTATCTTGATCACCACCAACACCGGCAGCCAGGTTAAACGCTCGCTCCATGTTCCAGATGCGCTCACCCACTTCCATCATACGTTCGGTGGACCAATCGCCTTCACAAGCCGCATCAACCTGCGGCGCAATATCATCCATCGTCCAGGCGAAGGTAGTGAACACACACAGACCGGCAGAATCTACCGCAGCTGTTGCATCCTGAAAGGCTTTAACCAAACCCGGCTTGCCCGCGGTTTCCAGCGGATCAGTCTTCTCAGGGATGCCCAGGATTTCTGAGGCAACGGTGTAACCACGTAAATGGCAGGCGCCACGGTTAGACGTAGCGTAAGCCAGGCCCATGCCCTGAATGCCGCGAGGATCGTAGGCTGGGAATTCCTGACCTTTAACCGTCATCGACAATTCAGGTCGGCCATACTTTTCGCACAAACGCTTTGAACCTAAACCAATGTCTTTACCAAAGCCTTCGCCCTTAGCGGTCATTTCCGCAGCCCAGCACAGCGCTTCTGCAGAGCCGAATTTCAACTCAACGCCATCGGTGTGCTCTGTTGTAATGGCACCTTCTTCAAAGAGCTCCATGGCTGCCGCCACCGTTGAGCCAAATGAAATCGGGTCCATACCATCTTCATTGCACAGGAAATTGACGTAGGTCAGTGCATCGATATCATCCACACCGGTATCGGGACCCAATGCCCAGGCCGCTTCATACTCGAGCCCCCCTGATGCGATCCAGTACTCAGGCTTGTCTTTCACCGAGAAGTGCGTACGGTCGATCGTGGAAATTCGGCCACAGGCGATGGTGCAGGCATAGCAGGCGCCATTCGTGGTTAAGTTTGGCTTGCCGTCTGACTTACGTGGCTCGTGCATGGCCTCGCCCGATACTTCTGCAGCGCCTTCAAACTGAGTTTCGCGCATGTTGCGCGTCGGCATAGCACCCACTTCGTTTATCACGTTCATCAGTACCTGAGTACCGTAAGTAGGCAGGCCTTGACCGGTGACCGGGTTTTCAGCCAATACGGCCTTACCTGCAGCAACGGTGTCCATAAACGTCTTCGGGTCAGCCACGTTGGCGATACCCTTAGTACCTCGGATAACCACAGCCTTGAGGTTCTTGGACGCCATAACGGTGCCCACACCGCTGCGGCCCGCCGCGCGATGCAGATCGTTCACAACCGCTGCGTAAAGGTTGCCCTCTTCCGCGCTTCGACCGACTGCTGCAATTCGAATTTGCGGATCCTGATGTGTGGAACGCAGAATCTTGTCGGCTTCCCAAACAGACTTGCCCCACAGGGCGTCTGCTGAAAGCAGCTCTGCTTTGTCGTTCTCAACATTCAAGTAAACCGGGCCAGCCGACTTACCTTCGAAAATAATCATGTCCCAACCGGCAAACTTCATCTCTGCACCGAAAAAGCCGCCAGAGTTTGAACACGCCAATGTGTTCGTCAACGGGCTCTTGCACAGGCAGGAGTAACGACCGCCGGTGGATGCGTTCGTACCGGTAAGTGGGCCTGTGGCCATGATGAATTTGTTGTCAGGGCCCAGCGGGTCGCACTGGGGGTCTATCTCTTCAACTAAGTAGCGAGTGGCCAAGCCACGCTGACCCAGGTAGTCGTTCGCCCAAGTCATGTTGAGCGCTTCTTCGGTACAGGTGCCTGCGGTTAAATTCACGCGCAGCAGTTTTCTAGTCCAAGCCATGTTGCGTCTCCGGTTCGTTAAGCGTTCGAAGCGTTGTCGGTTTTAGCCGCCCACGCTCGCATCTTATCGAGGCCGGTTGCGTTGGCGTCGATGTAGGAAATGGCGTCAGTCGGGCACGCGGTGGCGCACGCCGGATCTCCGCCGCATAAATCACATTTGATGACTTTGCCGGTATCGGCGTTGTAGTTGATGGTGCCGAACGGGCACGCGATTGTGCACACCTTACAGCCAACACAAACATCAGACAGAACGTCTTTAGAACCGTTGGATGGATTTAGAACAATGGCATCAACCGGGCATGCTTGCATGCACCAGGCCTCGTCACACTGTGTGCAGGTGTAAGGAACAAAGCGGCCTTCGTCGTGGAAGGTGAATACTTTGATTCGAGATTTCGACGGGTTGAACATGGCTTCGTTTTCTAACGAGCATGCGGTTTCGCACTGTAGGCAACCGGTACATTTGCCTGGGTCAATATGCAGGGATTTCTGCATGTCTTATTCTCCTCCAGCCGTGATTTTATTAATGCAGCAGGCCGCGTTTTGGCAGCGTGGCTTGTCCACGATTCAAGGTAGCAGAGGTCAGCAACTAACCACAAGTAAAATGGGGTTATTCAGCCTGGGCAATAGGTACCGAACTGCATATGTACCCGCTGCTCATCATCAGCTGATGGATCTCAACGCCACCTGACCGTGCGGCCGCAGCGTTAAGCCAAAACCCTGCAATAAGCGCTGAGCGGCCGGATTAGCGGCGTCTGAAGTAAGGTAAGCAAGATCGGTAGGAGGCGATTCAGTGCTAACCTGCCCATTCGGTGGGTAGGTTTGTTCCATGACACTCAAGGCCCGCAATGCAATGGCCTCAGAAGGGTCTATCCAATCCACTGGCCAGGGAGCCAATTTGCGCATCTCGTTAACCAAAAAGGGATAGTGAGTGCAGCCAAGCACCACGATATCGGTGCGCTTACCCGCCCAATCGATAAAGCAGGGTTTGATTTCCTGCCACAGCGCATCTGAATCAATTTCGCGATGCTGCATGTAATGCTCGGCAAGCTTTGCAAGCTGTGTGGAAGCCACCAAATTGACATCAATGTCGTTTGCGTGCTCGTCAATCAACGATTGTGTATACCTACGATTGATCGTGCCGGGCGTGGCCAGCACCGAAATCATGCCTGAGTCAGTTCGTTCTGCCGCCGGTTTTATGGCAGGCACAGTTCCCACAAACGGCACATCAAACGCGCTTCGCAAGGACGGCATGATGAGGGTGGAGGCGGTGTTACAAGCTACGATGGCTAACTTAATATCGTGTTTGTTCAGGTAGTGCGTAAACAAACCCACCAAGCGTTCAACCAACGCATCTTCAGGCCACTGACCGTAAGGAAATCCGCCATCATCCCCCACGTACACGATTTGTTCTGTGGGCATAACCGCTCGCACTTCGCGCAGAACGGTTAGCCCACCCACGCCTGAATCCAACACGAGAACAGACATGTCTTGGCCTTAAGGCTCCTGTGTTATTTCACGGTAATCAACAACGGCTCAGTACCCGGCGCACGCAATTCAAATCGACCGGGTTTAATCGCAATGAAGCTGATTTCAGCTTCACCTTCGTCATCGAATTCTATCGAATCCAGCCCGATGGGCCGGATCTCAATATCATTGATGACGATTTCATCAATCCACAGATTTCGAAAGAACTCCGCGCCACTGATGGCCATCTCGGCAGAGCCGTCTGCCTGGATAATGATTTCATAATACACCCCGGCAGTAAGTTCCAGTGGTGCATCAGCCAACGGCATACCTGAGGACAGTGTGATCGGCGGCAGCTCAGTTGCTTTACCGACTAATCCGGATTGAGCGCTGGCTACGCCGGTAACGCCGGCCAATGCGGCGGCTAGAAGAAAGGATCGAATTCGCATAGGTGCTCCCAGTGATTGCAAGATAATTTTTTTTATATGTCGGCTGCGTTGTTACTCAGGAACGAATTCTTTGGGTAACACGGCCGCTCCCCAGGGGAATCGGCCTACTTTGATGGTTTCAAGCGGTTTGAACGTGGCGGCATCCACGACAGTGACATCGCCGGAAACCCCATTGGTTGTGTAAAACTTATCTTCTTCGGGGGTGAGCGCCATGTGCCACACTCGACGCCCCACCAAAATGTATTCAATGGGTTCGTAAGTCGTTCGGTCAACCACGGCAACATGGTTTGCTGGGCCTAAAGCAACGAACGCGTATTTGCCATCGGATGTCAGCTCCATACCAACAGGCTGAATACGCTCATCTGAGATGCCATCGATATCAAATTCAATGACGTGTTTTATTTCTTTGGTGGCTACGTCTATTACGGAGACCGTGCCGCCAATTTCACTGCTAACCCACAATTCCTTATCGTCTAGCGTAAATTCAGCGTCTCGTGGTCTTTGATCGACCAGCGTGTTATGCACCAGAGTTTGAGATTCTGTGTCGATCCAGTGGGCCATGTTAGTGGTTTCAGAGGTCACGATGGCCCAGCTCCCATCGTGGCTAACTGCCATCCCCTCAGGTTCAACACCCACATCGATTTGCGCCACAACCCGACGCGTTTCGGTATCGACAACCGTAGCAATCGCATCATCTTCGTTGGCGATATACAGATGCCTGTCGTCAGGATGAAGGGCAAACTGCTCTGGGTCTTCACCGGATGGAAGATCATGCAGGATGGTATCAGTGGCGATGTCAAAGACCTGCACGGAATCTGAGTCTGATGCACAGATGTACAGCTTTGAATAGTCCTTTGACAAGGTGATGCCGCGTGGTCTGAGGCCCACTTCGATGGTCTTTACCACCTCGTTGGTCTCCGAATCGATAACCGTCACGGTATCGTCTTTTTCATTCGACACGTATACCCAATGAGCCGATGCCGCTGTGCTGATACTCATGCACATCGCAATGGCAGCGGTGCGACAAGTGGAAGCTACGTTAAACCGCATTATTTTAAGTTCTCACAGTTAAGTTGCTTAACAGGTCCGTTAATCATTTAAAGACCTGGCAGGTGCTTTCAGGTTCGTCCAGCCCCAACGTATCCAATTCAGTCACGCGATGCAAAAATCCTTCAAGGGGTGCTTGAGCGACCACGGCTTCTGCATGCACTAACGGGATGGGTTGCCGAAGCTGCCCATTCCAGGAACGATAACTGAGTTTCGCACCTTTAAACCCCGCCAATGAGAAAGCATCACTAAGCAGAAAGGCTTTTAAGGTGGGCACATCGATTGTCTGACTGCGCGTAACGGCCTCGCCAATAGAGCGAACCGCAACCCACGCGGCGTAATCAATGCTGCTCATGGATCTGTCAGACACTTCGGCAAACCGGCTTTGCAATTGCGCAGCACCCCATTGCTC
>JAHDCO010000002.1:0-153156 GCA_020629835.1 Granulosicoccaceae bacterium | reverse complement strand
ATCTGTCAGACACTTCGGCAAACCGGCTTTGCAATTGCGCAGCACCCCATTGCTCAACAACCGGGTCCCAGGCTACCGCACGTAATCCGGCGCTACCGGCAACCGGTCGAGGCAACCACGTGTGGTAAAGCAGGTATTGAGAGAAATCTTGATCTTCGTCCGTAACAAGCAGCGCATCGTATTTACGTTCTTGCGTAAACACGGGTACCTCTGACGACGCGTTTCGGCGGATGTCTGCATCTACCAGCCACGTTTTATCGTGTCTGATTTTCAGTCCAAATTTCTTCGCTGATGTTCGAATCGCTTCTGCATAAAGAACATCACCAGGCCGGTTACCGGACACCAAAAATAAGTCACCCCATTGCCGACGACTGAAAAATTGCATAAGCGCATCGGAATACATAGCCCGTGAAGGCAGTGTGTGCAAAACGTTCGCAGCACAGGCATCCGCTCTTAGTGTTTTATTCGCACTGCCGGCATTAAACAGAAGATCATCCGCGGCTTCGGGTAAAGCGGCGATACGCTTCAAATTGTCTGCGCTGACGTTTAGCACCAGTATTTGCGAGCCTTGAGACAGAATCGCACTGGCCGCAGCCACCACATCGTCGCCAACTGCCACTGTCTGCGTTGTTAATGAGTACCCATGCTTTAGAAACTTACCTGTGGTGTTGTTATCAGCAATGCCCAGAGCTGCGCCCGGTTCGCCTTCGTCCTCGGGCCATGCCACGCGGTTCGATAGTACGGGTGGACGGTCTCTTATTTCCCCGAGAAAGTGTACTGATACCGACAGTTCCGCAGCGAATGCAATACCGCCGAAAAGCTGCAGTAATCCAATCAGCGTTATTGTGATGTGTTTCATGAACGGCTACGCAGCGTTTATAAGAATAGGTAGACTACGAGTGAGAAGGGGCTAACACTACACAACGCCACGGATTCAAAACAGTACTCTAAGGTACCAGACAAGACCACACCGCCATGATTCGCAACCGCCACTACGACACCGATATCGTTTGCCTTTGGAGCGATAACGTGGACGCAACGCCGGTAAATGAATTCAGCGCGGCTATCGTCAAAGCCTGCACAGAGCGCAGCGTCAGCGGAATTTTAATCTTCTTCTCGCAACAGGACGTTAACGGTGAGGCGTTTATTCAAAGCACCACTGACGCCCTCATACAAGCAGGCTTGACGACAGAAGACGACTTAAACAGCTCAGCACCCTCATTAACCTTGTGCGGCTGTTCGACCACCGGTGAAGTAACACCAGATGGTTTCTCAAACGGATCAACTGTGGTCCTGTTACTACCGGCTGAACACTTCACGTTATCCGCGATGAAAATCGACAAGATCAGTCACTGCGGCATGGACGACATCGCCGACAAAGCCAGAACACACCTGCAAAAATTTCATCAACACTATGCACCCAATGTTGATCACGTGTTTAGCATGTTGCTAATCGATGGATTAACGTATTCAGAAGAAGCGGTTACGTCGGCGTTATATCGAGGCCTGGGGGATATTCCGATCATTGGCGGTTCAGCCGGAGATGATCTGCAATTTAAAGGCACCACTCAACTG
Source organism: Granulosicoccaceae bacterium (assembly GCA_020629835.1). Taxonomy (GTDB): domain Bacteria; phylum Pseudomonadota; class Gammaproteobacteria; order Granulosicoccales; family Granulosicoccaceae; genus Granulosicoccus. Next base: position 151,581 of record JAHDCO010000002.1, on the reverse strand, counting down.
CTTCAAACCCATGCGTACACAGACGCTGCAGTCATTATTTTAATGGAATGCCGGATACCGTTTCTGTTGTTTAACGAGCACAACCTCATACCCACTGAACACAAGTTAGTGGTAACCGACGCCGAACCAGAGAAGCGTTTAGTAAAAGAATTTAACGCCCAGCCTGCTGCCGTAGCTTACGCGCAGGCTATCGGGCTTGACCCGCACGAACTCACGCCAATGAGTTTTGCCTCTCATACCGTGGTTGTGCGAGTGGGCGGGGAATATCACTGCCGAGCCATACAAAAAGTGAACCCGGATTACTCTCTGTCGTTTTTCTGCGCCATCGACAACGGCTTGGTACTGACCGTTGCACGCTCCGAAGGTATGGTGCGTTCAACCAAAGAAGCGATCGATCGTTTCGAACACCACTTAGGCGACCTCAGCGTAATCATCGGTTTTGATTGTGTGTACCGCCGACTGGATGCGCAGCACAGAAACGCTACCGGTCGCATAGAGACGTTGTACACCAACAAAAACTTTGTAGGCTTTAACTCCTATGGAGAGCAATACCATTCAATGCACGTCAATCAAACGTTCACAGGCGTTGCAATAGGACAAGTACCAACATCGAACGAACCCAGCTATATCGGTGATGAGAATGCGTAAATCGCAGCAGCTCATCGATGCTGAAGAGGAAATTCGTAAGTTAAAAAAAATCAACGCCGCTCTCATGGAGCGCGTTGAACGATCAATGGACCAACAGGGCAGCGCTTACTCGCTGTTTCAAACCGCCATTAACCTGGAGGGCCAGGTGAAACGGCGCACCAGCGAATTGACTGCCACTCTGGCGTATTTAGAAAAGTCCAATGTTGAATTAACAAATGCCATAGACAATGCGGAACGTGCAAACAAATCGAAAACCCAATTTCTGGCAGCAGCCAGTCACGATGTGTTGCAACCACTTAATGCAGCTACGCTGTTGATCAATTCACTGAGCGCCATACAAACGAACAACGAAGGGCGCAATTTATGCGATCAGGTGAATCGCTCTCTCGATAACATGGATACGTTACTGAGAACACTTTTATATATGTCGCGCCTTGATGCCGGTGACATTGAACCAGAAATCCAGTGTGTGGCTTTGGATGAGATATTCGGATCAGTTGCTACGGTGTTTAAACCCATCGCTCAGCAAAAAGGCTTAACACTGAGGATTCGAAAAACTAATTTATTCGTCAGTACCGACCCTAACCTTCTGCGGCGAATACTACAGAATATCGTCTCCAACGCGGTTCGTTACACCAAGACCGGCGGGGTATTACTCAACGCCTGTGCTGTCAGAGATCGTGTTCTCATTCGTGTTGCAGACACAGGTATCGGTATTGAACCTTCAGAGCAAAACAAAGTGTTCCAGGAGTTTCATCGCAGCCATCAAGGCATTAACGACCAGGAGCGAACTTCTGCAGGCCTGGGATTAGGATTAGCCATCGTCGAACGCATGGTCAACGCGATGAGCCACGAGTTAACATTATCGTCTCACTTGGGCAGGGGCAGTTGTTTTAAGTTAACACTAGGCCGCGCATACGCAGAAACGAACAGCGAACCCAGCATCGCTAAAGCGCCTTCCCCCGAACACCGCAATAAATCTGTGGGGGATCTCCGCGGTACCCGAGTGCTGCTGATTGAAAATGACTTGGAAGTTATGCAAGCGATGGAAGCGTTGTTAAACCGCTGGGGTTGCCAACTACGACTAGCCAGTAGCACAGAGGAAGCGTTAAATACGTTGGGGCATGACAACTGGCGTCCAAACTTAATCGTGGCCGATCAACACCTGGACGGTTCTGACCTGGGCACTTCCACCATTGATCTGGTTCGAACATTAGCCGGAACAGCGGTACCTGCCATTATCATCACGGCCAACCCATCCCGCTCACTAGCTGAACAGGCAAAGTTAGCCAATATTGAGTTGATGCTAAAGCCGGTAAAACCCAGTCAGCTCAGGGCTTTAATGTCGCATTTAAAAACGCAGTCAAAGAGCAGAGCGTTGGCTTGATTCGCTTAGCTGCTGTTCGCGTTCTGCAATGAACTGTTGATCGAGTTCAAATAGCGTTTGCTGATTCAACTTGGACAATTCGATTACCGCCTGCGTGCGACTGTGCACTTTCAGCTTGCGCAAAATTTCAGAGACGTGTTTTTTGATGGTCGTTGCGCCTACGTTTAATTCATAAGCGATCTGCTTGTTTAGCAAGCCCTCTCTAACCATAAACAACACACGCATTTGCTGTGGAGTCAGGCTGGATACGCGCTCCAATAACAACGCGATTTCCGGATCTACGCCGTCACCCGAGCCGTTGTTCGCTGCATCCGGTGTATATAACCCGCCGTCCAGCACGGTAGTAATAGCGTCTGCTAACACTTTACAACCGGCGGACTTGGGTACAAAACCCGCAGCACCAAACGTCATGGCTTCACCGATAATGGTTTCTTTTTCTAACCCAGAGACGATGAGTACCGGTAAGCGTGGGTAGTTACTGCGCAGACGTATTAACCCGTCAAAACCCTGCACACCCGGCAAGTGCAGGTCCAAGAGGGCTAGGTCGATGTCGTCACGAGTTTCAATTTCGTTCAGCGCATCATCAATACACGGAACTTCCACTGATTCTGAATCGGGAAAGGATTGTTTGATCGCTGTCTTCAATGCATCACGAAACATTGGATGATCGTCGACGATCAATACTCTAGAGAGGGCGGTCACGGCCAAAACGGCTCCTTTGCGGCTTTGACGATTCAATCGATTCCTCCTCAGTATGCCAAGTAAACGGCTGGTGAACAAACCCACCAGCCGTTTACATGCCTCATTAGCCGCTTTTTTTTAGCGTGAAGCGAGTTGCTCGGGCACCTTAAATACCCAAACAGAACCGCCTTGATTGAGGTAACTCACTACTTTGGCTACTTCACCGCCCCACAGTGGAACCGCGCCACCCCAGCCTGTCACGATAGCAACGTACTGTTCACCACCTTGTTCCCAGGTGATTGGAGAGGAAACAATGCCGGTACCGGTTTGGAATTTCCATAATTCTTCACCCGTCTCATCATCGAACGCTTTCAAGTAGCCCTCAGGTGTACCAGTGAACACTAAGCCACCGGCTGTACTTAAAACACCACCCCATAAAGGCGCTTTGTTTCGATACTCCCACTTAACCTTACCGGTCACTGGGTTCATAGCTTTTAACGAACCGATGTAATCGTCAAAGATTGGCTTGATGGTAAAGCCTGCACCCAGGTATGCAGCACCCTTTTTATAGGTTACCGGCTCATTCCAAATATCCATACCCCACTCATTCGATGGTATGTAGAACAGATCCGTTTTGTTGCTGTACGCCATAGGCATCCAGTTCTTACCGCCTAAAAAGCTCGGTACGGCAAAGATCGCTTCACCCTTCTTACCATCTGCGCTTTCTGCTGGGTTACCCGGACGATTCGCAGGGTCCCAAATAGGCCGGCCATTTTCATCTATGCCTTTTGCCCACGATATGTTTTGCACAAACGGGGAACCGGAAATGAAATCACCGTTCGTGCGATCTAGCACGTAGAAAAATCCGTTACGGTCAGCCGTTGCACCCGCTTTGATGGTTTCACCGTTCTTTTCCATGTCAAAGGCGATGAATTCGTTCACACCATCGTAGTCCCAACCATCATGTGGTGTGGTTTGGTAGCCCCATTCGATCTCACCATTTTCGGGGTTAATTGCAATACGCGATGCAGTCCATTTGTTGTCACCCGGACGCAAGTATGAATTCCACGGAGCGGGGTTACCGGTTCCAAAAAACAGCAGGTTCACGTCGGGGTCGTAAGTACCGCCTAACCAGGTGGCCCCACCACCGTTTTGCCACATATCACCAGCCCACGTTTCATTTCGTGTACCAGTCATTGTGCTCTCTTCACCATTCAGAGTACCCATGTGACCTTCGATCGTTGGTCGGCTCCAAACCAAATCACCGGTATCAGGATTTCTGGCTTCTACCGCCCCAACAATCCCAAATTCACCGCCCGAGTTGCCAGTAACAATGATTGGACCGTGCGCTTCAGTAGGAACAATTAAAGGTGCTGCTGTGTAGGAGTATCCGGCCTTGTAGTCGCCAATGGTTTTGCGCCAGATTACCTTGCCGGTTTTCTTATCAAGCGCAACGATTTTTGCGTCAAGCGTTCCAAAGAACACTTTGTCACCGAGGATTGCAGCGCCCCGGTTGATCACATCACAGCACGGCAGAATGCCTTCGGGTAAACGCGCGTCGTACTGCCAGAGTTCATCACCCGTGGCGATGTCGATCGCCCACATACGGCTGTAAGAGCCGGTGACGTACATTACGCCATCATGAATCAAAGGCTGCGATTCCTGACCACGTTGCTTTTCACCACCAAAAGAGAACGACCACACGGGGAACAGATTTTTAACATTGTCTCTGTTCAGAGTATCCAGCGGACTGAATCGCTGTGCACGTGGGCCTAAACCGTAGGTCAATACGTTATCGGTGGTGGCTTGATCGTTCATCAAGTCATCAATGGTTACATCGGCGGCGGTGGCTGTGCCTGCACCTGCTAGCGCAAGTGTTCCAGCAAAGGCCATCCAAGCGAAATTTTGTTTCATCTACTCCTCCCAAATAAGACCGTCACTCAAACAATTGCTGAGTGTCACACGGAGTGTACGAAAGAAAATTGTCAGATCGTATTGGACAAAAGTACCGCAGGCCTAACGAGTGACCTCAATACCGTCAAAAATTTCGTCTTCTAACTGGCGATAGAGATGCACCACTGAACGTTCGAACTCGGTTCTTACGACATAAAGCCCACTGAATTCACTGGGGATATCCAGGGCCATGGCTTCATTCATCGTCAGCCCCTCAGCAACCGCTTCGCGCAGAGTGCCTTCCAGCCAGATAAGGTAATCACGCGTTTGCGTAATGGACTCACCCTTTGGGTCTACCGGCCCATGCCCTGGCAGAATCATGGACACGTCCATCGCTTGCATAGCATTGAGGGCACTGAGCCATACCGCTAAATCGGCACTGGGTGTAGTGGGCGCTCGGTACAGAAACGATAAGTCACCTGAAAACAAAACACCGGTAGACGAATCTTGTATGAGTAGATCGGATTCGGTGTGGCCCGCCAACGGTGTGTGAATAAAGCTGCGATTGCCAACCGTCTCCTCTCCCGCGGCTAAGAGCTTTCCGGGCAGCACGGTATCTGTCCCCCGCATCCAATCGCCTAACAAGCGGTATAAATTATCCGCGAACGCTGTACCGTCTCGTTCGAGCGCGGTGCGCATTTCTGCCGTGCCCGCGATGGTTTGCCGGTCAAATGCCTGATTACCGAACACATGATCCGGGTGATGGTGCGTGTTGTACACCCGAATAATGGGTTTGCCCGGAATCGTTGCTTCAATCAATGAACGTAGCGCTTCCCCAAAACGCTTTGATGTTCCAGTATCAATAACAACAATGCCATCACCTGCATCGATGAAAGCGACATTTACGATATGCCCGCCATTCTCCGAAGAAAAATACTCCGGCAAGCCATATACGGCCCAGGTGTCGTCCGTTATTTTGCTGGCGGTTAACGGGTAAAGCAGTTTGCCCGCATTCGCCAAACTCGGAAAACCAGAAAAAACGCACCCCGCTGCGGCCCATTGCAGAACCTGACGACGCGATAACTCGCGCTCACTTAGCCGCTCGGACTTGCTGAGTAGACGTCCCACGTTAGCTACTCAACGCTGGAGGGAACCAGCACATCAAAATCGTATTCGTTACCTTCAGTATCACGGGCATGGACATGCAGGTTTGCCGAACTCGCGTCCAACATTTTTGGTAGCAGCGTTAACGTTGGATTTTCACTAATGGGTTCGTACAAGTCCACGTCAGCAATCAGCTCTCCGCCCGGGTGCGTAACGGTCATGTTGCTAAGATAAAACGCTGGGATACCCGCAGCTAACCCGGTATCCATCGGGTGTCGCATTTTTATCGTCGTGCGCGCATGCTCAAGATCGGATCGGCGTGCTACCGCCTTGGTTAATCCAAGCGTATCCATCCAGTTCTCGGTAGCGTGCATAGCAGCAGGCGCTGTGCAACCACCGCCTGCTGCGTCCACATAGGTGCCGCCCATGTGCCACACACCATCGTTGGTTTGTACACCGACGTGAATGGGTGTTGATTGCTGTAATTTGACTCGGAATCCGACAAACGAGACGGCTTGTTCTGGGCGCACGGTTAAGATATTGGGGATAGGATTTAAATCCGCCACAGCCACGATTTGACGCACGTTATCCAAACCGGAAGCATCAATCGTGACCGGCACGTGAAACTGATCTTCGGCTGATGCAGGTGCGATGACTTTGACGTGACCATCAAAAACGATCGGGCCATCCGGGAAAAACCGATCCGCCATGCTTTTCCACATCACCGAGCGAAACGGATCGGGCGGTAATTCACCGTCTCGAGCCGACGCTTGAGACCAAACACCGCTGAGGCCCAAGCTGATACACAGCACGAAAAGTTTAAAGCCTTGCCCCTTACGTTTCATACTGACAGCCCCCTTTCTACATTACCCGCTGATCTTTGAGCAGCAATTAGCGCTCAGGTTCAATATAGGTCACACCGTACTCGGCAGCAATCTCGCTCAATTTCCCCGAAACGATGAGTTCGTTCAGTGCGTCCCCCACGGCATACGCCAAATCGCGGCTGTCGTGTTTCACCGCAATCCCCACACGCCAGTCCTTGCGAACAATGCCAGGCATGGGCGGTTGTGCAATGTATGAACGTCGATCTTGTACCACGCTGGCAATGTACTCGGCTTGCGCTCTGGATGCCATGACCGCGGCCACTTCACCAGAAGCGTAAAGCTCCACCGTATCGGCAAACGTGTTCGCACGTCGGATGTTCGGATGCAATAACCCTCGAAAGGCATTCGATAGGAAAAAGTCGCTGGCCGTGTCCAGCTCTGCCCCGACCTTCTCACTGGTGAAATAACCAAAGGTTTCCAGGTCTTCTATGCGGTCTCTGTCGACCACCACAGCCATTTCTTCTTGAAAGTAAGCGTTATTGATGACCGCCAGATCGTTACGTGCGTCCACCTCTTTGTCTACCGGCACATGCAACATAACATCGGCCGCTTTGCGGTGAATGAGATCACCCTTCCAGATGTTGATGCGCAGATCATCGTCGATGTTTTCATCGGCGCCGCGCATCAACAACGAAAGCTCAACACCCAGATATTCGGCTATGTACTCAGCGACTTCAACATCAATACCACGATACGCCCCGTCTTCCTCCCAGGAATACGGGGCGTAATCGCTATAGACAAAAATAGTGATAAACCCACTGTCGATAACGTCGTCGTAAGGACGTGCCCATGACGCAGCGCTAACAATAAACAGGAGGGCCGAAATCGCCAGGGTTTTAAACACGGGGGTTACTCAGGTTTTGGACGAGTCTCAGTATAAGAGCGGATGGCCCACATAGCTTCCTGACTTAGCAATTCTGCAAACGGAGGCATTTTGTAAGCGCCGTTTTGGGAATAACCGTTAAGCACACGCTCCATGTACCACTCGTCTCCGAACTCACCATCTTCCAACATTCGTAGATCAGGTGCAATACCACCGGAGATAGCCTCAAGGCCGTGACAGCGAGCACAGTTGGAGTTGTAGCCCGAAGCGCCAACTTTGATGGCAAGTTCATATTGCTCACCGCCAGCTAAACGATAGGGGTTTTCCAAAGCAATCTCTTCGGGCAACGGATCTAAACCCTCAGTATCAACGGCTTGCGGAGAAACGTCTCCGTGAGAATGCACCACCGGAATAGATAACGTTGCAGCAACTAAAGCAAACGCGGCTACTTTGCTAAAACGGACAGTCATGGTTAAGGCTCTTGTGTGTCATAAAAGATTTAAAAGCACTGTATATCAAAGCGAACACGCGCCTCCCATGGTACTTTCGGTCTTATGGCAGTTACCGCACACGATTCAAGCAACGAGCACGTTTTAGAAGTAGAGTCCGTAGGATTTAGCTATGGGACAAAGGTCGCACTAGCTGACATTAGTTTTCGCATCAGCGCCGGTGAAACAGCCTTTTTACTTGGGCCAAATGGTGCGGGCAAATCAACGCTTTTTTCGCTGATTTGTGGCTTGTTTCAACCACAAACGGGCAGCGTGACTGTTGAAAGCCATACCGCTACAAAGCCAAGTGCATTAGCCAGGTTAGGCATCGTGTTCCAATCCGACACGCTCGACCCGGATTTATCTATTGCCGACAACTTAGCGTACTACGCGGCTTTACATGGCTTCTCGTCCAAAGATACCAACCAGCGAATTCAAACCGTACTTCAACCGATGGAGTTGGCCGACAGAAAACAGGAAAAAGTTCGCACGTTAAATGGTGGGCATCGACGCCGTGTGGACATCGCCAGAGCGCTCATGCATAACCCTCGTTTACTTTTACTGGACGAACCAACCGTTGGCCTGGACGTGCCTACACGTCATGCACTGACTCAAAGACTCCGAAGCCTGGCGGCTACTCAACAGTGCGCCGTGTTGTGGGCAACCCACTTAGTTGATGAAGTCACAGAGGACGATCGAGTTTTACTCATGCATCAATCTCAGCTGCATGGTGACGATATCGCCAGCGCGCTAATGAGTTCTCACAATGTGAGTTCCTTAAGCGAATTGATGAAGCTAATTATCAAAAAACCAAATGCAGAGGCCGATTCATGAACTTGCTTCATGCTTGGCGCGCTTTCGTCGGCATATTGAAACGAGAGCTCAAGCGCTTCGTACGTCAGCGCGAACGGTTCATTGCAGCGCTCGTACGCCCGTTGGTTTGGTTAGTGATATTCGCAGCCGGTTTCCGAGCGGCTCTGGGATTATCAATCACAGAACCCTACGCCACCTACATCACTTATGAAATCTACGTGGTACCCGGTCTCATCGGCATGATTCAACTGTTTAACGGCATGCAATCATCACTATCGATGGTATACGATCAGGAAATGGGCTCCATGCGAGTATTGCTTACCGCGCCTTTGCCACGTTGGTATTTACTATTGTGCAAACTGGCTGCCGGCGTTGTGGTTTCCCTGTTACAAATTGCCGCGTTTTTGGTATTCGTGGCGTTACTCGACCTTGACATCCCGTTTCAAAATATCGCGCTGGCGCTACCTGCCTTGGTGTTAAGCGGGCTTATGTTAGGCGCCTTAGGGTTGTTGATCAGTTCTGCCATAAAACAGTTGGAGAACTTCGCAGGTGTCATGAACTTCGTGATTTTCCCAATGTTTTTTTTATCATCGGCTTTGTACCCTATATGGAAAATGCAGGAGTCCAGCGACTGGTTAGCCACTTTATGCGTGCTTAATCCTTTTACGCACGCGATTGAGCTCATCCGGTTTTCTCTGTACGGGCATTTCAACGGCCTTGCTCTTGCGGTTACAACAGCTTGCACTTTGGTATTTTTCCTGGCGGCCATTTGGTCCTACAACCCGGCGCGTAAGTTTCGTGCGAATAGAACAGCTGCACGCTAATGCGCCATACTAATTACACTTAGGTACCACAGAAGCAAAAGCCTGACTTATTCATACTCATTACTTTCGTGTTTAGGTAGAGCGATACCCATGGGGCCACACCAATGCTGAAGGCTATTCTGCCCGTTCTGCTGCTTTGTGTTGGCACCGTCGGCCCCATCGCTTTCACCCCCGCACTTGCTAATGAGCAAGCTGCTGAGTACGCCAACGCGTACGACATTGATGCCGACACTGGCTACCGAATGGAACGTTACCGAGCACCGGTACCCGACTCTTTCCCGTTTGGTCCTACGGTTGCCACCGAATTTATTCAACGGGTAATCAACGACGATGCGTTTACGCTCATTGACGTCTACCCCCCAAAGGGTCTGGGACCAGACCCCATTGAAGGCCATTGGCTAACGCCAGAGGTACGCGAATCACTTCCCGGCGCCATTTGGTTACCCGATGTTGGTCGCGGGTACCTGGAGTCCGAACTGGAAGCGTATTTTCGCCGCAACTTAAAACATTTCAGTGCCGGGGATAAAAATAAAGCACTGGTTTTTTTCTGCACCTCCGATTGTTGGCAGTCCTGGAATGCGGCAGTTCGCGCAAGCCGCTGGGGGTACACCAATGTGCACTGGTATCCGACAGGCTCCGATGGTTGGTTGGAACAAGGAGGAAACGTCGATGTCGTTGAGCCCGTGAACTTCTTAAAGGAGTATCCACACGAAGAAAATGCAAAGACTGCAGCAGATGCAATGGTCGATCAACTCGACGCCCCGTTTCCTAACCATGCTCGCATAGTGCTTTACGCTCAAGATGGGAGTACACACGACATCGGGCATGTTTCATTCAATCGCGCTAACGCTGAACATTATGGTGTTCAGGTCACCGTAGAAAGCGCAGAATTTAATGACCACTTTTTATCCATGCGGCCTTTCAAATGCCTGGATGGCGCCAGTGAATGGTTTTGCCACCAACCTTATCCGTACGAATTAAATAATGTGGTGAGCGAAACCGATGTTTCAGACCTTGAATATCAATTACTGTTCATCAAAAAAACGCCAAAGGAATTCGGTATCGATGCATGGAATGGGCTTTACTTTCGATTGTCTCGCCAACCGAACGGCATCTGGAGAGGTCAATTGCTCGAGGGGGATCTAAACCCTTTGCAATCACCTCCAACCAACAACGCCAAACTCTTGGATCTAAACGAATTTATAGAAGCCGATACCACGCAGCGTCGATTCACCCACCTTGAACTACAGCCGACATCATGAACTTATCAAGTTCTGGCTCTGATGCTATCAAGCGGCTACAGCAGTCTGCCCAACAACATGTTCTTGGTCATGAACAGTTCATTGAACGATTAACTATCGCTCTGTTAACTGGGGGCCATTGTTTAATTGAAGGCCCTCCCGGCGTAGCCAAAACAAGAACCGTTAATGTTTTTAGTCAATTAGTGAACATGACATTTGCCAGGGTTCAGGCCACACCCGACTTACTGCCTGCGGACTTAACCGGAACCGATATGTACCGGCAAGAAACAGGGCAGTTTGAATTCCTACCCGGCCCACTATTCAATCATCTGATTTTGGTTGATGAAATAAATCGAGCCCCGCCGAAAGTGCAAAGCGCATTACTGGAGGCCATGGCTGAACAACAAATCACAACCGGAAACACCACACGTCCACTGCCAAAACCGTTTTTAGTCGCTGCTACACAAAACCCACTGGAACACGAGGGAACCTACCCATTACCTGAAGCACAACTTGACCGTTTTATGTTTCATATTGAATTGTCATTACCTAATGCGGCACAGGAGCGCGCGATCCTTGATCATTCATTACAGGACTCTTTGCAGACAACCGACTTAATACCCGTTGCACAACATAACGACATTACAGACGCTATTAATGCTGTACGGCAAGTTCATGTATCGCCAGCAATACGCGACTACATCGTTCGATTAACTGATGCAACACGACCTAATGCGGATTCGCCTACAAACAATAGCCATATCGCACATCCCGCGAGCCCCCGCGGGACCCTCTACCTGGCACATGCGGCGCAAGCAAAGGCGTGGCTGGCAAATCGTGATCATGTTCAACCCGATGATGTTTTAGAACTAGCCGGTGATGTGCTTAGTGGCCGTATCGCGCTAACGTATAAAGCACAGGCAAGCGGCAAAACAGCGCGAGATGTCATCGCCACAATCGTGGAAAACACCGCGGTGGTTTAATGGCCTCCCTTACCCATTTACACATAGATGACTTACTTGATCTGCAACATGTAGTCGCACAGACACAGCCCCTCAGCGCCACCTCCAATAACAACGTTTCCGGCCAATTCACCAGTCGATTTCGTGGGCAGGGTTTGGAGTTTGACGATTTACGAGAATACACATCTGGTGATGATGTCAGGCACATAGACTGGAAAGTCAGCGCCCGGTATCGAAATACCATGACGCGCCTATTCAAAGAAGAACGAGATGCAACCGTAACCCTGGCGGTGGACCTGCGGACTTCCATGCGTACCGGTACACAGTCATTGAAGAGTGTTAACGCAGGGCGACTAGCCGCAAGCCTGGCGTGGCATATTGTTCGAAGAAACTACCGAGTCGCGCTACAGTTATTAACCGATGATGATGTCTTTCAAACACGCCCGAAAGCCGGCAAGCTTGGCGCGGTTGGCGTTTGTCGACTGCTGGTTGATGTCGATTCGAAACACGCTATAACCCACCGTAACGAGCAATCGATAAGCAACACTCAAAAAACCGGATCGAACAACAACAACCTAGCTCAATTCATTGAACACCTTGTGCACGGAGGGCGGCAGCTTGGGTCAACCGTACTGGTATCCGGATTTGATGACGTTTTTCAACAAGCAGACACTGACCAGTTAAAAGACAGCTTCGCCCTGTTGCAGGCAAAACACCAACAACACGCACAAAAGCTTAGCGCTATACAGCTCGTCGATAAATACGAAGTGGAACCGCTTCCCGAAGGTCAATACCAATACCATTGGCGGAATCGTGGATCAGCTCGTTCGAACCTCGTGATAGAAAATAAACGAATTTCGTCCAGACAAAGTCAACATTTACGTTCAGTCTTATCTGAGCAATCTGAAACCGTTAAGGCACTGTGTAAACAACACCAAGTCCATTGTATAAACCACGCCGGACCTGTTCGTTCAAATTCGATCAATGAAATAATCGCTCACCTTGCAGACGCTGGAACGATTAGATGACTGAGACAGAAAAGCTACTGGCTCAGCTAAAAGATATACACCCACCCGCGGCACCTGAGTCTGTCGTATCCTGGACATGGTGGCTCACAATCTGTATTGCGTTAGTCTCGATCACCTTATTGGCTTTATGGTTTAAACGAGCGAACGCGTGCGAGCACACCGCATTAAATTATGTCGGTACTCAATGCAAACTCGCCTGCGAAGAACCTGTAGACCAGGGACGTTTACGCATTGCACGCTTACTGCGTCAATACGTTTTATCAGTCGATCACACGACTACTCCGCACGCTCATCAACTCCATGGGGAGGCCTGGTTACAACATCTGAATACCACTTTAGAAACTGACTGGTTCACTGAAGGACGTGGACGTCAATTCGGAGACAACCTTTACCAAAGACAAGATCAAACACTTACCGTAGAAGATTGTGAATACATCAATCGCTTATTAAACCGATCCAGCCAATCATGAACTTTGAATGGCCCTGGGTATTCACCGCCTTTCCCCTACCTGTGTTATTACATAGGTTTTTACAACGTCAGTATTCGCTTAAAACCATTCCAGTCTCCACTCGACTGGGTAATGCGTTAGGCACAACGCAAAATCATACTTACCCGGTCTTAAGCCTTCATCAACTACTGAGTTGGATTATCTGGTTACTTCTGCTGATTGCACTGGCACAACCGGGTGTTGTTGACAAAACCACCGTACAACCCGCATCAGGGCGTGCACTGTCTGTGGTTGTTGACCTATCCGGCAGCATGGAGCGCGAAGACTTTGAATGGCAGGGTGAACAAGCCAGCCGATTGGATATCGTGAAACGAGTAGCCAGCGAATTTATCCAGGCTCGTGCCGGCGATCGGGTCAGTTTGGTTTTATTTGCATCTAAAGCCTATATCGCAACGCCACTGACGTTCGACGTTCAAGCTGTCCAGAATCAGTTAGCTGCCGCAGGCATCGGTATGGCAGGGCGTTCTACCGGAATTGGGGATGCCCTGGGACTCGCCATTCAATCACTAACGAACGATCCTGCCTCAGATAAAGCCATCGTACTGCTCTCTGATGGGACCAACAACGCCGGGGCGGTTTCTCCTGAGGATGCCGCTGAATTTGCGTTAAGCCGGGGTATTCGTGTGCACACCATAGCAATGGGAAGTGATAAACCACCAGAGGATGCTTTTTCTACCGCGCCTTCAGCCGATCTTGACGAGGAAACCTTAAAACAAATTGCAGCCAGCGCTAACGGACAATTTTTCAGAGCTCGAACCACGACCGAATTACAACAGATCTACCAATTAATAAACGCTTTGGAACGTGCCGAAGTGGAAGCCCCTCCCATCGTCATTCGACGGGACCTTCGCCATTGGCCACTCATGCTGCTTCTGGGCTGTTTGATCATTCGAGCAGGACTACACCACCGTCGGGCGCTGGTCACATGACACTACTGAGTCCCTATTGGCTAGTGATCATGGCACTGTTAATCATTGCGGCCTACAGGTTATCCCATCTCGCAAGTTTTGGCTCTTGGCGAACCGTGCTGCCAAAACAAATACTGCAGTACTTCGGCCATGCGCAATCGGATAAACGCCGTCGTTGGAACCCATCGCTACTACTGGCCGCGGCGGTAGCATTGGTTCTTACCGCGCCAAGCCTTCGCGTTAACAGTCACGAGACTTTCCAACAAAGCAACGGCTGGCTGGCGGTTGTTGATGTCTCCCGATCCATGACTTTGACCGACATCGCACCCAGTCGCTTAAGCGCGGTAAGAAACGCGTTATTAAATTTATCCAAAATCTCGGAAGCTTACCCTTTAGGCCTCATTGTGTATGCAGGCGATGCGTTCCTGGTAACACCACCAGCCTTCGATAAACGGCTGTTCAATGAACAGGTGGCACTGCTGGAGCACGGCATTGTTCCAATACAGGGTTCAAACTTAGCCAGAGCGCTATCGCTTTCTGAAGCCATCATCCAGGACAGCGCCTTTATCAGTGCACGTATTTTCGTATTCAGCGATGGTGGTGGCATTTCTAAAGCAAGCATTTCAGCATCAAGACACCTCGCTGAACTCGGACATCGAGTGGATTTGATTCTTACAGGCTCTTCCATCGATGGGAAAACGCCGATTGACACCGAGGCAGTAGAAGAATTTCTCATTGCAGGTAATGGCGATTGGACCAAAGCTACCGCGATGGGTGCAATTGATATCGACAAACTATCGCCTGAGGACTGGGCATCAGCGGATAGCCAATCGCGGTTTGAAGCACTCATTTGGGAAAATCAGTCGCATTGGTTCATGCTGCTTCTACTGCCTTGGGTGATGTGGCTATTGCGAGACGATTTTGTTTAGCCCAGCACTCAGACCTATCAAGCCACCCAACCTGCGATGGTATGCGTTTGCTGCATGTCCCGGCGTCACGGCAAGGCGCTGGATACTGGCGATTTCACTTGCCCTACTCTCACCTATCAATTTTTCCTACGCTGATGGTGATGATGTCCTTGGCTATCAACTGTATTTAGAAGGCGACTTTGGGTTAGCGTCTGAGCTATTTACCAGCACCCAATGGCGCGGCGTTGCACTGTACAAGAACGGACAGTGGTGGCGTGCGGCAGAAGCTTTCATTCGCGGCAACACTGCAGCGTCCTTCCATAATTTAGGTAACACCTACGCACAGATGGGTTACTACGCGTTAGCGCTTCAAGCGTACCAACAGAGTCTCGCGATCAACCCTGAGTTCAGTGACGCCGAATTTAACGCAACGATCATGAAGGAACTTATCGCGTTAAATGGCGATACCGAACAAGGCCAGGGATTACTGCAGCCTGAGGAACTGGGCAGCACAGATACTGACAATAAACCAGAAGCCTTGTCCGGCTCTCCAAGCGGTGGTGACGAGGCACCGGACTCCTCCGACGAAAATACAAACAGCAGCGAAACCACGAATACGGAAAACGACCCAGCCGATAAAACACAAAGCGGCGCTTCTACATCCACTGAAGCATCCGATGGCGATGCGCCTGAAGGCGACCAAACTTCGGTGGCTAAGCAAGGTACTGAGAGTCAGCATTCATCCGGTACGACCGCCACAGGTAATGCCGATAGTCACAGTGAACAAGGTGATTCTCAGGCTGCTGGTGAACGCATACAAACCGAGTCCGATCAAGCGACAGAGCAGTGGTTAAACCAAATTGAACACAATCCCCTGGAGTTCTTGAATAAGCACATTGCGTTGGAGATTCGCAGGCGACAAGCCAACGGACAGCGAGCTCCGGAGGGTGGCGATGGTTGGTAAAACGCTTTTTATTCGATTGTTTTACTGGTTTAGCAAGCTTGCACTGTGCGTTGCGCTTTGTTCGCCTGTCCTTGCTCAGACGGCGGGTGAAACCAGAACCGCAAACTCCATTTACATCGGAACCGATACAGACTCCATATACCTCGGGGACACGCTGGTGCTTAGCATCGAGAGCATTGGACTTGATGAGCCCTTGAATATCGAGCCACTGTTTGAGCAGGCAGACTTCATCAGGGAAACCACAGGAACCTTAATTTCGGTCATTGATGGCAAAGTTCAGGAAATTGCCGTACGACGACTTGAACTAATTCCTAGAAAAACAGGCGCACTATTGATCGGGCCACTCACAGGCACTGGGTTATATGGGCCCATTGTTTCTAATGCCGTACCCGTTGACGTGCAACCGGCCCTATCAGCCGACTGGGTGCCAGAGCCACAGGACATGACCCTCACCGCGTGGTTCAGTAACTCTGAGCCCTACGTGGGTGAACAGGTTGAACTCACTATACAGCTGCATCATCAATATGCTTTGGCCGCTGAGTCTGTCACCCTACCCACATTTGATGGCTTTGATGTGCAGGCCGTTGTCGAAGAGCGGCGGCTGATTGATAACACAACGAACCGTCGCTCAACGACATGGCGTTATTTGCTGCATGCGCAACAGTCGGGGGAGGTTCTGCTACCCGGACCGCGTTGGTCCGCAACGCTTATTCGTTCCAGAACTCAGCGGCATGATTTCGAGCTGATTCATCCTGATCTTGCATTAACAGTCAGGCCCGTACCCGCTCAGTTTCCAAAAAACACCTGGTGGATTGCAGCAGAATCATTACAACTATCCGATGCGTGGTCTTCTAATTTAATAGAGATCGCAGCTGGTGATGAAATCATTAGAACCATAACGCTCAATACAAAAGGCGTACTGGCTCATCACTTACCCATTGTTACGCCATTGGCTACGCGCTCTTTCCACAGCACGCCTTTACCCGTCACCAGAGACCACAAGCTGATCGGAAAGACGACTGAAGCCGAAGGGCTCTACACCTTCAGAATGACCGCAGAAAGCCCTGTATCGGTGTTTCTGGATACCGTTCGAGTGCCGTGGTACAACACGCGCACAGGCCGGATTGAAGAGGCCATTATTCCTGCGCGACGAGTCGATGTTCGCCCGCCGGAGAATCCGAATCAACTGGCAGAGCTTGCGATAAAACGACATAACATCAATCGATGGGCTCTATGGCTGAAGGGTGTTTCGCTAACACATTGGTTATTACTGACAGCGGCACTTCTGTGCGTGGCCGTATTGGTTCTGATGCTACAGAACGGCAAGCTGCCTCAATGGTTAAAGTATCGAACCGCAACTGCGGTGAACCGCCTGCGATGGCGCTACTGGATAGTTACCCGACAATGGCAAACACTTTACGACGCATTACTTCGCACCCATTGCCCGTTTGATGACGCAAACAGCGCGACACAACTCAAGAGTTGTTTAGCCGAATACTTATACTCAGCCAAAGATGAAGGCAATGAATACCGCTTTAATGAGCGCGTAAGCTCATTGTGCAGGAAACTGACTCGAAGCCCGTATCCTGCATTAACCCAAGATACTGACCACCAGACCGCGCACGCAACTCAGCGCGCAACTAATGCAACCAAACCGTCAGTCGATGTGCAAAACCTACCAGCTATTTGAAAGATCAATCGTCACAATCAAAGTGGTAGTTGAATGCACTACGCCACAACAATTTCGAAAATGCCCAGGTTTGCACACCCAAAACCTTCGGGCATCATCCACCGATAAAAGACATCTCAACTTTCGGTCGTAGGGTAACCACCTGCGTACGAGTTTCAGAGTAACGGTCTTGGCGAATTTCCCAAATACGCTGGATGTGCGCTTTAAGTTGCTCTGGGTTTTTGGCTTCTAATTGCGGTCGTAGATCATGACCTTCACTTGCGAACAGACAGGTATAAATACTACCCGTGGCGGATAAACGCGCTCGGCTGCAATCGCCACAGAAGGGTTCCGATACCGAGCTGATGATGCCGATCTCACCCCCGCCGTCCAGGTAACGCCATCGTTTAGCAACCTCACCTTTATAGTTCGCTTCGGCCGGTTCAATGGGCATTGATTCGTTAATACGTTCTGCTATCTGCGCGCTGGTAACCACATCCGTTAAATCCCAGGCATTGGAATTACCTACGTCCATAAACTCTATAAAGCGCAGGATTTGTCCGGTACCGTGAAAGTGCTGAGCCATAGGCAGAATGCTATGGTCGTTTAGTCCTTTCTTGACCACCATGTTGACTTTTACATTGTCGATGCCCGCGGCAACTGCGTTTTCAATTCCATGCAACACTGAAGATACATTCACACCCATATCGTTCATGGCGTGAAAGGTTTTATCGTCCATCGCATCAAGGCTGACATTGATACGCTTTAACCCTGCGTCACGCAGCGATGCGGCGCGTCTTTGCGTCAGTAACGCGGCATTGGTGGTCATGCTGATGTCCTGAATGCCATCCACACGCGCAATGCGCTCTATCAGCTCCTCTAAGTCATTACGAATTAACGGTTCACCGCCGGTAAGCCTGATTTTTCTAACACCTAAAGGAGCCACCGCTTCAACTACCGAAACGATGTTGTCCCAGGACAAGAGTTCGTTACGCTTTAAAAATTCGTAGTCCTTGTTGAATACCGACTTCGGCATGCAATAAACGCAGCGAAAGTTACATCGGTCGGTGACAGAGACACGTAAGTCATGAAGCGGCCGATACAATCGATCGACCACCGCTTCTGATGTCGCATTGGCAGGTGTTGCTCGTGACATAAGGGTCAGCCGCCACCGCGTTGAAAATGTAAATCGAAATGATGCATGAACTGTGTACGCACAGTTTCACTGACATCAGCAAATGAAAAAGTCACCTCGGCATAGGGAATGGCCAGCAACGCAATACGACGCACCTGAGGCTCACCCAGCGTGATGGCCAACGAACCTTCCGCTAAACGCGCATTGATAAAGGTCCCGTTCACTTCGTACTGCGTATCCCCCATAGCGCGAGGCAGCAGTCGGAAGAAATCGGCATGGCTAACCCCCATCTCTTTTGAGAAATGCTCTGCCGTCACTGCACTAACCTCCAGCCACCGGCGGCCATATGGCAAGTACATCCCCTTCCACCAAAGCACCGGATTCATCGCGATCGGTATCGCAAACGAAACGACCGTTAACCAACACCAAATGCGCAAGCTCTCTGGGGACTTTGTAATGGTCGATGATTCGGTTCAAGGTGACGTCATCATCAACATCGATAGACACCGCGTTGCGGACTGCTCCCGCTGGGAGCAGATCAGACAAAGTGGCGTATAGCTTCAGCGTAATTTGCATAAGTGGTTTACGACGGCACCGAACGAATCAGTTAGTAACGGCTTTAACGTTCCAAAGTTTGGTTTAGAGCTTGAGCACTGGCCAGGTAGGCTTCTGGTAAACGATTGGGTTCTTCCATCAGTTTGTCTTTCCAACTGCCCAGATGTGCACCGGTTTGTATCAGCCCACGCATGCAGCCTACGTGCTGAGTCATACCTAAACTACTGGCACCGACCAATACATCATCCTTAAATTGTAAATTCAAATACTGAAAACGATCTTTGTCGACCAGTTCAGCTTCCTCGCCGCCCTCGGTTCCCATCCATAGCCCGAACGACGTAGATATAAGACCTACCGTATCCAAAACGTTCATATTCAATTTGCCACGCGTCTCACTGGTATGACCGAAGGCCATACTCGAGGCAGCCAGCTTCGCATGCTCGACCGCTGTGGGTTGGATAGCCTGTACATAGTATTCCCCGGTGGACAGGTCTTTACCCTGTGCTACGTCACCAGCGGCATACACATCGGGCACGCTGGTTTGCATGTAATCGTCTACGACAATGCCCATGTCCACTTCTACGCCACTACCATCGAGGAACGCCGTGTTAGAGCGAACGCCGGTGGCGCAAATGACCAGATCGGCACGCAATTCACCACCGGTATTGGTTGACACGGTTAGCGCATCATCACCTTCAGCAATGGATTCCACCTTGGTTGACGTCAACACGGTGATTCCTTTGTTTTCACACCACGTTTTGATCATCGTGCCCATGGTTTGGTTGGTCATACGCGAAACCATGCGATCTTCCATCTCAATGACCGTCAAATTAACTTTGCGTGCAGCCAGAGCTTCCAGGATGATGCAACCGATAAAACCAGCACCCATAAGAATCACGTCAGAACCAGGTGCTGCACGTTCGACAATTTTGTGCGCATCGGCGAGAGACCAGCAGTTATAAACGCCTTCCAGGTCAATTCCTGGAACCGGTGGCTTAACCGCGGTTGCACCTGTGGCCACTAACAGCTTGTCGTAACTGAGGGAATCGCCACCCAGCAGAGCAACCGATTTGGCTGAAGTGTCCACCGAGCTGACCCGCGCATGCCGCACCGTGATACCCATTTTTTCGTAATGGTCAGCGTTCTTGCGCAAAAACGTACCCTCGGCCGGAATATCCCCGACCAGGAAGTAAGGCAGCGCCATGCGTGAGTACGGGGGAGCGTCTTCGGCCGCAAGCAGCGTGATATCGCCTTCTGGGTCGTGTTTTCGCAAATGCTCAGCCGCGTTTACGCCGGCAGGCCCCGCTCCAATGATCACATAGTGCATGCTTTAGCTCCCACAATTATTGGTATCAGAACAAACCCCCATTTCCCCACGCTCGGGCAACGCTGTCAATGGTTACAAAGGAGCCTATCGAGTTTCGGGCGGTTAATGGGCTTCTTCCCAGCTATTACCGACTCCCACATCCACTTCCAATGGCACGCTAAGGCTGGCCGCATCCACCATCAGCGATCGGATGGACTCCCCGACGGCATCCAGCTCACCCGATTTAACCTCCAAAACCAACTCATCGTGAACCTGCATGATGACTCGCGCCGGCACAGAATCGGCTTCCAACCAGTCGTTTACCTTCAACATGGCGCGTTTGATAATGTCGGCTGCCGTGCCCTGCATGGGCGCATTGATGGCGATGCGTTCTGCGTAATTTCTCATCTGAGCGTTTCGTGCATTGATATCCGGCAGATATAAACGCCTGCCAAATACCGTTTCGACGTAGCCGTCTTCTCTGGCTTTTTCGCGGGTGCTGTCCATGTAATCGCGTACACCCGGGTAGCGCTCAAAATACAAATTGATGTAATCCTGAGCTTCTCCGCGCGGTATCTCCAACTGCTTTGCCAATCCAAAGGCTGACATGCCGTAGATAAGCCCAAAGTTGATCGCCTTAGCTGCACGTCGTTGTTCGTTTTCTACTTGATCCACCGGCACGCCAAATACTTCCCCAGCCGTCGCTCGATGAACGTCTAAGCCTTTGGCGAACGCATCGTTCAGACTCGAATCACCTGACAGATGCGCCATGATGCGCAATTCAATTTGAGAATAATCTGCAGCCAACAAACGCATACCCTTCGCAGGCACAAACGCTTCCCGTATTCGGCGGCCCTCTTGAGTTCGGATCGGTATGTTTTGTAAGTTCGGATCGGTGCTGGACAAACGCCCTGTGGATGCGACAGCCTGATGATAAGAGGTGTGCACACGCTGAGTTTTAGCGTTGACCTGCCCGGGTAACTTATCAATGTAAGTTGATAGCAACTTCGACAAACTGCGGTGCTTTAAGATGAGCCTTGGCAATTCATAGTCGTGCGCCAACTGCTCTAAAACATCTTCTGCAGTCGAAGGAGCACCTTTTGGTGTTTTTCGAATAATCGGAAACTGCTTTTCTTCAAAAAATATCGTCTGGATTTGCTTCGGCGAACCTAAGTTAAATTCCTTTCCCGCATCCTCATAGGCGGCAGCAACCACGTCTTCTAATGACGCAGCAACTTCCTTGCTTTGCTTAGCCAGCATATCGACATCAATAGACACGCCTTGTCGTTCAATGTTGCCCAGTACCTGAAGTAATGGAATTTCCAAGTCCTCGTACAATTTGACTAGCGTTGGAAACGCCTGCAATTTTTCCCACAGCACGTGATGCAAACGAAGCGTAATGTCGGCATCTTCAGCGGCGTATGTGGCTGCTGCTTCAACTGGAATTTCATTAAAGGTTAATTGTTTTTTTCCTTTCCCGGCAATGTCTTCAAACTTGATGGTCGAAACACCCAGGTACTTCTTGGCCAATGAATCCATGTCATGCCGCGTTGCGGTGGAATCGAGTACGTAAGACTGCAGCATCGTGTCATGAGCGACGTTGGTTAAATCGATGCCGTGGTTTTTTAGAACATTAATGTCGTACTTAATATGCTGCCCCACCAAATTGCATGGCTTTCGTTCTAACAACGGTTTTAATGCCTGCAATACATCTCTTCTGCTCAACTGTTCGGGAGCACCTTCGTAATCGTGCGCTAACGGTACATAGGCCGCCTCACCTTCAGCTACCGCAAACGATACACCGACAACTTCTGCCGACATGTAGTTCAAGCTGGTTGTTTCGGTATCAAACGCAAACACCGGTGCTTCATCCAGTTTTTTTATCCATCGCTGCAACCCATCCATGGTGGTGATGGTTTCATAACCATCACTGGATACCGAAGCAGAAGGTGCTGCAGCCGGTTCTCCCACATCGCCGGCCGAAGCGTCACCGGTATGACTTGCCGCTGGCGATGCAATGTCAGCCACCGATCCCCTACCGGCAGCGATCTCCTTACTCCAGGTTCGAAAGCCCTGTGTTTCATACAACTCAGCTAGAGCTTCGGGGTCGTGCGGACCAATTATTAACTCATCCAGTGACCGATCCAGCGGCACATCCGTTTTAATGGTGGTTAGTGCCTTGGCGGTGGGTAAGAACGGCAAACTCGCTCTAAGCTTTTCGCCAATCTTGCCTTTGACTGAATCGGCTTCAGCCATGACTTTTTCAAGCGTGCCATGCGCTGCAAGCCACTTTACTGCCGTCTTGGGACCACAACTGGGTACGCCTGGGATGTTATCCGAGCTATCGCCCACCAGCGCAAGGTAATCGATTATCTGATCTGGACGCACGCCAAACTTTTCCAGCACACCTGCTTCATCCAATTTGGTATTGGTCATGGTGTTAATCAGGCTGACGTGAGGACTGACCAACTGCGCCATGTCCTTGTCGCCGGTGGATATGATGGTTTGGCGCCCCTGCTCAGAGGCCTGTAACGCCAAGGTGCCAATCACATCGTCGGCTTCCACATTCGGTTCAATCAGCATCGGCAAGCCCAATCCGTTGATGATGGCGTGCAACGGCTCTAACTGAACACGCATGTCATCCGGCATGGACGGACGGTTAGCCTTATACTCATCGTACAGATCGTCGCGGAACGTTTTGCCCTTAGCGTCGAACACCACCACCAAGCTGTCTGGTTGATACTCACGAATCAGGCTACGAAGCATATTCATAACCCCATAGATGGCGCCGGTAGGCTGCCCTGCCGGGTTAGTCAGACGCTGTAAATTCGGTATATGAAATGCACGGTAAAGATACGACGATCCATCAACTAAAATGATGGGTTTGACTGGCTGGCTAGACATGCCCGCACCTACGAAACCATAATTGCGATTAGTGTACCGCCAATTGTTGGCAAACCTTAGTTCTAACCGATAGCGAAACCTTATCTATGCGACAACTGCCCACCCACAATCAGATGCGTGCCGATGCCAGAGATAAAGCGCTAACTCGCGACTCGTGGAAAGTCTTCCAGATCATGGCGGAGTTCGTTGACGGGTTTCAGCAGATGGCCGACGTCAGCCCCTCGGTCAGTATTTTTGGCTCTGCTCGGTTCAAGCCAGACCACAAGTATTACCAAATCTCAGAAGAGCTGTCGCGAATGCTGTCGGACTCAGGCTTTGCGGTCGTCAGTGGGGGTGGCCCCGGCATCATGGAAGGTTCCAACAAGGGTGCGTTTGCCGGCAAATCTGCCAGTGTGGGCCTGAACATCAAACTACCTCATGAACAATCCGGCAATCCTTATCAGGATATTGCTATTAACTTTAAATATTTCTTTGCACGCAAGGTGATGTTCGTGAAGTACGCATCGGCCTATGTTGTGATGCCCGGTGGATTTGGCACCCTGGATGAGATGGCCGAAATATTAACGCTTGTTCAAACTGGTAAAACCAAAAAAATTCCGATCATCTTATTCGGCACTGAGTTTTGGTCGGGGCTTATTGACTGGTTTCAAACGTCATTGATTGACATGGGCACCATTAGCCCGGACGACATGAATTTATTTACCGTTACCGACGACATTCAGGAAGTCGTAGACACCATATTCGATTTTTATGAAGGCGTTGATCTGGACGGCATTATCGATGCGTCTCAGATGTCAATGGACTTATAACCTACGCCGCTTGGGAGTACGCAACTTCGCCAAAGTCATCATCGGAATCGTCTTCACGCTCCAACTTATCTTGCAAAAGAATCGGTAGCTCAACCATTAGTTTGGCGCTTTCTTTTACGCGGCCTTTAATGATCGATTGCTGCAGCTGCCGACAGCACGCCTCCATCGATTGAAAGCGAATGGACTGACTGTGAAGCGTCAGGCTATGCAGTAAAGCTAACAGTTCGTCTTGCCGGTTGGCGGCATACGCTCTTTGCATTGCTTTTATCAGTGCCGGCGTATGCAGAAAATACGCGTGAATGTGTTGCTGATTCGGCTCGGTCATCGAGGATCGTACTGAATCAGTAGCCAACATCGTTTTCGGGTGTTGCATATAAGTGCTTTCCGGATTTTGTTGAAATTGAACAAGCTGTATTGGAGGGTTATGTTCACCAGGCTGGACGCTGACTTGAGCGCTGGCCAGGTCGCTGGGATGGGCACTGACATCAACGCTAACATTCTGCGTATCTTGATCAGCGGCTCGGTACATAGGTGCGGGGCGATTCAACACGTGACTGTTATGCAGCAATGCAAACGCAAAACCAAACACCGCTAACATGAAGACTCCGGCTAGATGCACCCGGGCTTCCTCCACAACGGATAACAACAAGGGATCGATTTCCCCATTGTCCAACCAGTGAAACCGCCAGGGCCAGTCACCTACATACGCACTAATAAGCGCAACAGAACCGCACGCCGTGAAAACCAGAACCAAAAGTAGCCACCCCAAACGCCGAACAAACGTTGTGGTGCCTCGGAGTGTCTCCTCAGGTAACAACACACCGTTCTCGACAGGGCCATTTTTTACCGCCATGTCTAATCACAGCGGCTGACTTTAATCAGGGCTTAGTTGACAGCTACAGTAAAAGGCTTATCACGCGTGACCCGGCTCACAATTCTTACCCGTTGAGACTGCCTACCGGTTCAGAGTCAATCCTGGTCGCCGCCTTCCGATGAGAGGGGCGAACCTTTTGAGGCTGTTATGCACGACCGCGATCATCGAACCGTTACAGCACCGATGTTGATCGCTATCGGCTTAATCGCTGCGTTTTGCACACCCGTTTGGGCCGAGCCACTGAGATTTAATCTCGGGGTTAGCAACATCGCCAAACCGTCGGTTCTCATTCGAACCTATCGACCGATAATTCAAGCCATCGAAACAGAACTTGCGAGCGCCTTATCTTCCGACGTCGATGTACGGATGCGAATTTCGAACACACCTGAAGACCTTGTCGCCGCATTGCAGGCAGGTACTCTCGACTTTGCATCGTTACCGTTCACAGAAAACAGCGTATTACCTTTGCATGACGCTGACTTGCATGCTGTGGTTATCGATAACGACAACAACGTATTGTGGCTAACCAACACGGCAACAGACAGTCTTAAATATCAGGCGTTAGCTGATACTTTGCAGGTGTTAAGTGCACAACGGCATTTAAACGGGCAATCTATTTCTGAGCTGGCACGTAACAACGTTCAGAGAAGTTTTAATTTTGAACCCGATCATGTTGCCGCTGATGTGGCAGCAGCTTTGTTATCTGCGCAGGCTTTCGATAGCCACGAGCCAGTGTTAAACGCTGCGCTACCGGACATTGCATCTGATGCAAGCGTTACCTCCGATGGCCTTACTGAATCTGGTGCAACGCAAATCACCATACGCATTGAAATTCCAAATACCGTACTGCAGCAGATACAAAACGCCGAGCAGGCTTCTGAGTTAGACGTTAACGTCACGCTATCTCCACGGCCAGACTCGAACTAGACTGTGCACGGCGTTCGCGCACTTGCCTGACGTTGCTCAGCAGCAAAAATCATCTTCAATACCATCTGCTACGGGTTTCTACGTAGAGGATGTTTATATTCTGCGTATAACGTTTACGGGGCTTGCCGGGTTGTACGTCACAAAAAGCCTTGTTTAGACGTTGTAAGCGAAATTAGAGCGCGTTTTCCCGCCTTATAAGCCTATTTAGTGTGGATGAAAACCATGGTTTCAGCTACATTAAGCGGCCCAGCGGTAACGTATAGCGCTTCATCAGCCCCGCTGAAATCACGAACCACTAATAAAATCACTTGATTGGAGAATACCGACTTATGTCTAGACGTAAATTTCTCAAAGGCAGTGCGGGTGCAGCGGGCGTCGCCGCGGTTGCAGGCACTGGTGTTATCACTGGCGCTCCTGCCATTGCTCAAGGCCGTGAAAAGCTCGTATTGGTAACTAGCTGGGGCCGTGGCCTCGCTGGTGTTCATGACGCAGCACAGCGTTTCGCTGACTCGGTCAACGCCATGTCTGATGGCACCTTGGAAATCGATCTGAAAGCCAACGGCGAATTGGTTTCAGGTTTCGGTCAGTTTGACGCGGTAACGTCAGGCCAGGCTGACATGTACCACGCGGCTGACTACTACTACGTTGGCCAGCACCCAGGCTTTGCATTCTTCACTGCTGTACCTTTCGGTATGACAGCACCTGAATTGCACAACTGGTACTACCACATGGGTGGGCACGACTTGCACCGTGAAATCGGTGAAGAGTTTGGCCTAGTATCATTCTTGGCTGGTAACACCGGCGCACAAGCTGGCGGTTGGTTCCGTGAAGAAATCAAGAGTGCTGATGACTTCAAAGGCCTGAAATTCCGTATGCCTGGTTTAGGCGGTAAAGCACTGGGCAAGTTGGGCGCTTCTGTACAGGCACTCCCAGGTTCAGAGGTTTATCAAGCTCTCGCTTCTGGCGCGTTAGACGGCACAGAGTGGATCGGCCCGTGGGCTGATGAAAAAGCCGGTTTCCAGGAAATCACCAAGAAGTTCTACACATCAGGTTTCCATGAGCCAGGCGCTGGTTTGTCTGTTGCTGTTAACGCTGATCGCTTCGCTGGTCTGAAGCCTGCTCATCAGAAGATGATTGAAATTGCAGCCGCTGAATCTAACCAGTACACATTGCATCAGTTCTTAGCAAACAACTCTCAAGCGTTGGATCGTTTGACAGCTGGTGGTGTAGAGACTCTGCAATTCCCTGATGACGTATGGGACGCGTTCGGTGCTGCATCTAACGAAGTACTGGAAGAGAACATGGATGACGAGCTATTCGCTAAGATCCATGACTCAGTCATGAGCAGCATGAAGTTGTCTTCTCGTTGGACTGGACTGTCTGACAGCGCTTACACAGCGCAGCGCGATCGCGTTCGTGGCTAAGCCAAACCGGCTGCACGAACCCGTTACCACCCGGTGACGAACAGGCGCACCCTACGCATATGGGGTGCGCCTTTTTATTGCGTCGAACAACCTTTGTAATACCCGCCCCCAACACTTCTGGAGAGATCATTGTCCCTTGTTCTCGATAGCTTAAAAGGCCTAGCCAACGGCGCAATTGACTTAGTCACATTGCCCTACACCATTTTTCAATGGTGGCAGCTAGAAACACTCAAAGAAAAAATGACCGCCCTGACGCTGGCTGGCCAGTCGCTGGAGTTCTTGTATTTGGTCTTGGCTCTGGTGATTCTTGTGACGGCTGCAGGCCTGATCAGTCGTCGCTTTCTTAAAGCGTCCGTCTTAGGGCTGGAAAGTTTCAATCGAACAATCGGACACGCTGCCTCTTGGTTTGTCTTGTTGTTAATGTTTCAACAGGTGCTGATCATCATTATGGGTCAGGTCTTTCGTGGCAACGAGCTGATGTTTGCACCGTTCGGCATGCAGCTGGCCAACAATGAATTGCAATGGCTTTCCGGGCAACTTAAGTTTTACAACGCTATCCTTATCGCGTTTGCTTCCGCCTACACGTTTATAGAAGGCGGGCATGTTCGCGTTGATTTGGTGTACGGCAGCCTAAGTTATAAAGCGCAACGTTTTATGGACTTCATGGGCTCCATAGTGTTTATGATCCCCTCCACCATTTTCATCTGGTGGTTCGCCTGGCCCATCGCAACGAACTCTGCATTTTCTCAACGCCCGCTCAACATTTTCAGTGAGAAAGCCAGTTGGAGAGGGTTTAAATGGGAGTCTTCAGGTACCGCTGAATTCACTTGGGTGTGGGCGTTTAAAGCCATCATCCTGTTCTTTGCCGCCTTGTTATTTATTCAAGCCGTTGCGTTTATGCTCAGAAACTTATGGGGGCTTTTAGAAGATGACGTCGAATCACACCCCAGAGTCCAGGACGATCCAGAACCTGACCCGCAACCAGTAGACATGGCTGCGCCCGCAGCTGCGCCCGCAGCTGCACCCGCAGCTGCACCCGCGGTTGCCCCTGCTGTTGATATCGATTTAGCTGCGAAGAGGAGCTGACATGTTATTCGGACTCAACGGTATCGAGCTATCGCTCGTCATCACGTTTGCCTTTCTTTTTCTGGGCATCATGTCCGGCTTTCCAGTAGCGTTCGCGATTGCTGGTTCGTCGGTTGTAAGTTTCGCGCTTATCGCTGTCTTAAGCCATCAGGGCTTGTTGTACACCGTAGAGATTTACAACGGTGCCGAGGAAATTGTTCCGGTATTACCCAAGGGTTGGGACGGTGCCATGTTGTCCACCCTATCCACGTGGGCGCAGGGCATCTTTTCCAGAGCCTTCGGTGGAAACGTGGAAGTACTGCTGGCGGTTCCTTTATTTGTCTTGATGGGTATCGCGCTGGAGCGCTCTCGCATAGCTGAAGATTTACTCACCACTATGGCGCGTACGTTTGGCTCACTACCCGGTGGCCTAGCCATCGCTGTCGTGGTTGTAGGAACGTTACTGGCTGCAAGTACCGGTGTGGTAGGTGCAACGGTAGTGACCATGGGTCTGATCGCTCTGCCAACCATGCTTAGGGCCGGTTATTCCAAGTCGCTTGCTACTGGCGTCATCGCTACCTCCGGAACCCTGGGTCAAATCATCCCGCCTTCGATCGTAATCGTGTTACTCGGCTCTATCGTTGGCGACATGTACTCCATTGGCCAGGAGAACCGCGCCCAGGAACTGGGGGTGACGGTTATGGAGATGCTGGGTGAACCTGCCGTGTTGTCTACCGGCACTCTATTTAAAGCGGCATTTATTCCCGGTGTTGTTCTAGCGATGCTGTATGGGATTTACGCTTTCTGCTATGCGTTATTTAGACCCTCATCAGCACCACCGATCCAACTGGCTGAAAACGTTCCCGGCAAGTTTGATGTAGCAGCACACTACAACTACCGTACCGGCTGGATGACCTTACTGGCCCTCGGACCCATCACGTTTCTTATTGCTCTGTGGGTGGTCTTGACATCAATGGGTTATGTCACATCACAAACAGAACCGGGCGATACCGGCCTCATCTCACATGGCACCATGTTGTTAGCGGTTGTCGGTATCTTCGTTTTAAAATTAGCGCTGTTTTTTCAGCCTCAGTACCGTGCCGCACCCATTATTCTTGGTTTGCTTGGCGTTGCTGCGTACGTGTTAGTAGACGTTACCCTGTTAGGCGGCGGTGAGTCACCTGGAAAAACCTTCCTGTGGTTCGCATTGCCTGCATTGCTGGTTTTGTATGGCTTAAAACACGCGGTTGCTCGATTGAGTAACATCGAAGTATTGCGCGTTGTAGCTCCACCGGTGATCTTAATCGTATCGGTGCTGGGTTCTATCCTGGGAGGCATTACCAGCCCGACTCCCGCTGCGGCACTGGGTGCAGCCGGAGCAATCATGTTAGCGGCAGCACGCTTAACCGCGATAGAAGGGGCTGGCAAAAGCGCGACCGGAAAAGTCATCACCATGGCGTCGTTCGCCATCGTCATCATGCTGCTGATGCGAGGCAACTTTGACCTTCGCATGACGATGGATGACATCTCCCTGGAAAATCAAATCGCAATTTGGATAACCATCGTGTCCTACCACGTTGCGGTACTGGGCCTGGTGTACTCCTGTGTGGTACTTGCCACCAAAGGTGTCATGTCCCAGGTGGTAAGGGAGACCACCAAAGTAACCAGTATGGTGTTCATGATTCTCATCGCATCACTGTTTCTGAGCTTAACGATTCGAAGCTATGGTGGGGAACACTACATTCAGGAAGCCCTGCGCAGCATTGAAGATCCACGTGTTCTGCTACTCGTGGTCATGGGTGTGTTGTTTGTCTTGGGATTCGTTTTAGATTTCATCGAGATCATCTTCATCGTTATCCCCATTGTGGGCCCAGTGATTTACGCAGCAGACCCTGCCTTAATGCCGCCTGAGTGGATAACCATTTTAATAGCGGTGAATTTACAAACCTCGTTTATTACACCGCCCTTCGGGTTTGCGTTGTTTTATCTGAGAGGTGTAGCGCCACCAAATGTCACTACAGGTGATATCTATCGTGGTATCTGGCCGTTTGTGCTGATCCAGATTATCGGTCTGGTGATTCTTTGGCACTTCCCGCAAATCACAACGTTCTTACCAGACATACTGCCTGAGAACTAAGTGAGCAACGAAGAGGGCGCGTGCGGTTTCGCGCCCTTTTCTGTTACCCCTTATTTAAGTGGCCAGATTAAGTGGCGAGTCCGCCGTATTCAAGTTTTAGATCTGAAAAACTCGCCATCTCTTTGCTGCAATTTTGGATTTTTACGCTCACATCACCGGTGAAATTAATCGGCATCCTCAACGAGGTCTGGCGACGCCCCTTCCCGGCTAAGACGGTGGCTGTCTCATCACAGATATAGACCTTCAACGCCTGGGTTACATGATTCGCCGATAGTGTCAGCGTTTGATCCGAAATTTTCGAAAACACTAACGGATGGCTTATCCATTCTCCGGCAGGCAACACAACCTTGTCATCGTGCAATTCGGCCAGCGTTGAAGCAGTCGCCTGCGACTTTCGAATGAGGTTTGCGTTAACGCCCTTCTTCGCCGATACGCCGGGCCGTGGCTGTGAAAACGCTATCGCAGCAGCCTGAGGTTTATCCGTACCCGCCAAATGAATGCCATCGGGGTATGACAGGTGTGTAGTATCAATGAGCGAATAACGCTCGGTATCGCGCAACACGATAGTTTCAATCGCGGCATTGATCTGGCTGGATAACCCATTACACAGTGGATGAAGCTTATGTAGCCGTATCGGAGCGGGTTTCTCGCCCGACCATCCCTGCTGGTCAAATTTATCAATGATGGCTGAAAAATCTTCTACAAACTTATCCAGCGATACATCAGCTTTGGTGGACGCATCGCTTTCGTGCCCCCACCATAAAACTTCATTGATGATCGTGTCATCGGGCAACTCATTCAACGCGGCGGTCACGTTGTTGACTAAGGCATCCCACATATTCGGGCGTGTGGTCTCATCCAACCAGAGGGATAAATTGGTGCTGCCTCGCGCCACGTTGATGACGAACACATTCGCATCCGGCATTGTTTTAGCAATTTCGTTTGCGTACAGCGTGCCGTAGTTCACACGATCAGCCGGAGGCGAAATGTAGCGACTCCCAACGCCGTCCAATCCGAAAATTGCGTTGAAATCCCACAAGTGCAGATTAGACTCCGGTACCCAATCGACACCCTCGTCAATGCGTGCAATATTTGACTGTCCGCTGCAGAGCAGCACATACGTGTTTGCCATAAATCCTAACTAGAAAGCCTATCTGCCCTCGCGCAAGCCTGAATCTGTGCCTAAAGCCCGCCATTCGCTACGCTGCCCAACCAACCCTACGCACGAAATTACAAAATCGTTGCATGGATTACCGTTGGTTCACGAACCGTTCACATTACATCTGGATACTGTAGTAAAAACGCGCAAGGTCAATGCCGATATTGCCAATGAGGCTGAGGCCGACGCCAGGTGGGAAAAGACTATGAAGGTATTTTCAACTACGAAGACAAAAGTAAGATGCTACTCAGCAGCGGCATTGGCAGCAGCCCTGGGTTGCGGCTCGATGGCATTTGCAGCGACGGCGACTAATTCTCCTGTCAGTACACTCGCTGCTACCTACTCCAGCGGGCTTCCCACCGCGCTTTCCAGTCGGCCAGCCGCCACGCCTCACTACATTATGTCCACCGAAGTCAGAGAGGTCAGATCCCAGTCTATTAACGGTTCCCAGGTGCTGATGCTGCAAATTAATGCTGTAGCCGGGCCATCTGGCTGCCAAAGCTCCACTGTCACACTCAGAAGCTCAGAATCAACCTCGCATGGCCACACCGAGCACGATTTGGAGGCTCTGGCCCTTCGAGCGATGCTCAACGCCGAGGAAGTGTTCATCAGCATGCCAACCAGCAATGAGCACTGCGTGGATGGCCGACCTACCGTGACCGATTTATGGCTTCGGGATACCCCGTCAATTGGGTAGACGGTCACAGATAGGCTAAATATTCTGCGCCTCAGGCCGTCATATGGGATAATAATCCCAACTCCAGTCTTGTCGGTCGCATGGCGCCTCCTCTTCAGAAAGCGGTAACTCGCGTACTAGCTCCGCTGGTCAGGCTTCTGCTGCGTCACGGCGTATCCCACGGCGAGTTTTCCAGCTGGGCCAAACAAGCCTATGTCCGAGAAGCCTCGATGCATTTTGGCATCGACGGGAAATCCCCTTCGGTATCACGCATCGCCATTGTCACAGGCATTAACCGCAAAGAAGCTAAACGACTGCTCGAATTGCCTGATGATGAACAACCCGGCATGGTTAAACACAACCGGGCCTTGCGCGTTGTCACCGGCTGGCTACAGGACGCCAACTATCACGATGCAAACACAGGCAAGCCTGCTGCATTGACGTTTGGCGAATCAACAGACTCATTCAATGAACTCGTGAAACAGTACGGTGGAGATGTGCCTGCCAAAGCCCTGCTGGACGAACTGGTGCGAGTGGGAACGGTTTCCCGCAGCGGCAGCCAGGTTCAGTTGCAAACACACGGTTACATTCCGCATGAGAGTCAGGAAGCAATGCTGGATGTCTTTGCAACCAGCGCGTCCGACTTGTTGGAAACACTCGACTACAACTTAGCTGATGCCTCTCACAATCGACTGCAGTTGAGTGTGGCTTACGACAACCTCAGCGAACAGGATGCACAGGCCTTTCGAACCGTAAGTCGGGACAAAGCCATGGTGTTGCTGCGAGAGCTGGACGAATGGCTCAAACAACACGACCTGGGGGATAAGCAACCGAGTGACGGTAAACAACATCGAGCGGGCTTGGGTTTGTACTTGATTGAAGAAACCAAAACGGTAGGAAAACGCCAATGACGTTCAAACAGAGCTCACGAGTCACACGATGTGGTCTTGTATTGTTAATAAGCGTTTTACTGTTCGGTTGTGACGGTGGAATATTCGGTACCGGGGACGGTGATGCAATCATCATCAATAGTGGTGTAACAGGGGTCGACCCGAGCGCATCTGAAAGTCCCGTTGAAACGCCCAATGTTTCTGATGCGGATGAAGCCACTACACCGCCCGCTCCAGGTAGTAATCAACAGGCTGAGCCGTTGCCCGGTTTTTCTGCTATCGAGGACTCTGTTACGTCCAGTACGGGGCAATTTGCATTCACCAATCTGTTCAGCTTGTCGGGTCAATCAGATACCGTTGTAGAGTTAATCAATACGACAACAACGCCTGCATCGCTTTACAGCCGTACTCTTACAGAATCGCAGTTTGTCACCGAAACAACCACCACGAATTTTCTGGCGTCCGGCTCCATAGACCCCTTCACCAGCGTATTGCAAATTGAAGCGCTTGCCGCATCAGGAGCTAGCACACTATTGGCCGCTGTAGACCCGCTATCTGTTAGCTCAGGTACAAAAACACAACTCATCCTGCGGCAGTTAACACCCACGGTCGATGTCATTGCTATGCCGGTACTTCAGGGAAATGTATCGACAACTACGGTTGCTCTTCGGGTGGTATCAATCGCCCTGATTGGTGATCCCGAAGTGCCTTCGGTATTTACTTTGGAGCCTACAAGCAACGCAGCTAATAACTTACCCACTAACGAAAGCGTACAGTTTGAACCGTTAACTTACGCCGCACCGGTCAGTAACTATCGAGCACTATCGGCAGGCACCTATACACTATCCGATGATGCTGGCCGATATCAAATTACCAATATTGATTTATCAATACCCGGTGCTGTGTATACGCTTATGTTGGATCCGTTTTTTAATGGCCAATTCTATCTCGATGTACAAACGCCTTAACCGCATTTGCTCGAAAAAAGATGTGTATTGACCTATGAACACAACGTGGCGTAAAGACATTGGCTCGGTGTGGATAAAGCAATCATCGTGAATGAACAAAAAACGTTACTGGTCATCGCTCATGCCCCTTCTGCCAATACTGAACAGATGCTGCAAGCCGTTTTATCCGGGGCTAATCATCCAGACATTGACGGCGTAAACGTTCAATTCATCGCACCTCTGGATGTGAAAGCCGAAGATATTAAATCGGCGCATGGGTTAATTATTGGTACCACCGAAAACTTAGCTTACATGGCTGGCTTAATCAAAGATGTCTTTGATCGCTGTTATTACGATTGTCTGGACCACACGCAAGGTTTACCTTTTACGTTTTACATCCGAGCAGGTAATGACGGCACGGGAACTCGCCGGGCAATAAGCAGCATCACTACCGGTCTTCGTTGGAAACTGGTACAAGAACCACTGGTGTGCCGTGGCGAATTTTCAGCGGACTTCGTTAGTCAATGCGAAGAACTGGGTATGGCAATGTCTGCAGGTTTAGAAGCTGGCGTGTTTTAGTGACACATCATAGGAATCATTTGTTGCTGCATGTCCGTCACAACCGTCGATTCTCTAACTTTTGCGATGCTGCTGCTGCCTGCTGCCTTAAACGCAATCGCTGCCTTATCCGGGTACGCATACACTTCGACACCCAATACATCGTCGTACTCAAGCGCGAAGGTTTCTAGAGCAAAGTAATCCGAGTGTGTGACAAGGTAGGTAACCGGACCCGCTTTACCAACCATCGTCAGGTATTTTTGTTCGCTGGCATCAAGCCACAAACTGGCTATTAAACTTCTGTTTGTCCAGGCGTAGCCAAACAACCATCCGAGCAAAAGCGACAGCACTAACAGCAGTGCCAATGGCACGGTCATGAACGTGGGCTTTTGGTGTGTCGATCTCATCTGGTCGGTTCAAATCATATCGGCGTGCAGACTCTGTCTGTAAAGACAGTATACTGGCCCGCCGGCTGGTACCTGGATCCTTTTGCACTATGTCTTGTTCAAAACTCACCTGATGATCGCCGTACTGTGGGGATTACTCGCCGCCGTCATGGTGGGAACCTCGGACGCTATTGCGCGAAAAACTTCGCAACACGCCGACGTCAGAGTGCTGCCCGCGGTCGTGATGGCGGTTTCCACCGGTGTATTGAGCGTTTGGTTTCTGTCTACCGGGGACTGGCCACGCTGGCATGCGGCAGCCTGGATAGCTTCAGCGGTATCGGGCACATTGAACATCGCCGTACTTTTTTTCCTGTATACGGCATTAAGGCGTGGTCCGGTTAGTGTTGCCTCTCCAGCAGCGTCTACGTTTACCGTTATGCTCGTTGGTATGAACGCCGTCACGGGTGAGCCTTGGGCTTACACACAGCTGATTGCTGTCGTGATCGTGTTCTTTGGTATTTTCATGTTGTCACGTCGTACCCGTGCACCCGGTATTGATGATCATTACACCGCCGCCTGGATTCGCCAAACAGCACTATTGGGTTTGACCGCGGCATTCGCTGTAGCGGTGCGTATGTATTTAGCCCAGGACGCCAGTGATATCTTAGGCCCATCGGGTGCGCTACTGCTAAACAGAGTATTTGCGTTGATAGCCGGCAGTGTGCTGGTGAGTGTTTTATGGTTTAAGCGAACCGCGTTAACCTGGCCAAAGGGAACCATACTGGGCTACACCGTGCTGCAAGCCTTGCTGGAAACAGGCGCACTAGGCGTATTTTTAATTGGCAGTCGCGCTGATGGGCGTATTGGTGCCACCATTGGGTTCTCAGCTTTTGCAGCTGTTACCGCTATTGTCGCAAGCTTCTGGTTTGGCGAACGCATTGGCAAAGCGCGCGCCGGATGGATTACGTTAGTGGTGATCGGTCTGATGCTGGCTTCGGCGTTCTAAAAAGCGCATCACCAATCGAAGCTAAGCTGTGCGTCATTATCTTTATCCCCGGTTTTCTTGCTTCGCGTTTTCGCCACTTTAGTCAATGACGCGTCGCTCGACTTTTTTCCAGCCGCTTTCTTCGTACGCCGGCGTGGGCTACCGACTCGATCGTTTGGTGACAACCGAGAGCCGTGCAAGGCTAAGGTCGTTTTGGCCGCTTCCCTACCTTCCGTACTTCGGCGAATGGCATACAGTTGATCTTTGATAACTTTTGCATTTGCCTTAATGTCTGCAATGGGTCGAGGATAGTCACCCAATGGCATGGTTTCATATTGCGCTATTTCAGCGGCAGTAAAATTTCGGAGTTCCGGAATCCATCGCCGGACAAACGTTGCCTCCGGGTCCTGATCCAATAGCTGTTTATGCGGGCTATACACTCTTAACGTGTTGATGCCCACCATGCCCGCCTGCATTTGAATTTGAGACATGTGAATGCCGGGCTCATAGTCAGCAAACAGTTGCGCTAGGGGATGCAGTAACGATTTCCAGTGCAGTTGCAAACCAAAACACGCCGTGGTGGTAACCATCGCGCGCATCCTGAAATTCAGGAAGCCTGTCGTCATTAAGCACCGCATACAGGCATCGAGTAACGGTATACCGGTTTGCCCATAACGCCAGGCTTGCAATAATTGCGCTTGCTCTTCACCTCGCTTCAAATACTGCACGTCAGCGTAGGCTGGGTTAAGTGCGGTAAATTCCATTGAAGGTTCAGATTCTAAACGTTGGATAAAGTGATCATGCCAATGCAATCGGGCCTGTTGGGCCCTTAAGCTTTTTTTCCATTGAATCGCATCACGTGACTTGTCATCCTTTAAGTGTCCCATGCGGTTAGAAGTTTCATGGAACACCGTTCGCAAACTCAACGTTCCCCAGGCTAAATGCGTGGAAAGGCGACTGCCATTGGTAAACGCTTTGTTCGGCGATGAGATTCCTCCTGAATAACCAATACCCCGCTCATCAAGAAAACTATTCAAAGTGGCTCGAGCGTTGGTTTCATTAACGCATTGCCTACCCTCTACAAAGTGCTCTTTCTCACTGGGTGTTACTGTCGCGCTGTTCTCACTCGACCACGCCTTAAGCGCTGCAGGTGTTAATTCAATTGGCTTTAACGTTTGACCACCAGGGAGTTCAGCCCAGGGTTTGATCTTTCTCGGCGCACGGAGTACCGGCGTATCCCATATCCGCTTAAAGATGATGTGTTGTCGTTCATCACGGCTTTTTAACCCTCGAATGACCCCGGTTTGTGGAAACTCCAACCATTGCACGCCGCGTTTTCTCGCCCAACGAGCAACCGCTTTATCACGTCGAAAAGTAATCTGGGATCCGGTCTCTTCATGGCTGACGACTCCGGTAAACCGATGTCGCTGGTACAAAGTTTCCAGCACATCAACCACTTCGCCGTAACAAATCCGCAGGTGACCACCGCGCTGAGTGATCTGCGAATCGAGCTCACGAAGACCGTCAGCTTGTGCCAGAGCGTGGAATTCGGATGTCTCTGCCGCGCTACCCAACGACGGCTCAAATACAAACAGAGCCAGGCACTCATCCTCGTTATCTACGACGTGACGCAATGCCGCGTTATCGTGAACTCGTAAGTCACGCTTTGCCCACCAAACCCAACGATCGCTCATGAAGTGGGTGTTCGTCGGCAACGCTCAGAGCAGTACACAATGGATTCCCACAGACCGCGCGCCTCCCATTTCTTGCGGTTGTGAAAAGGCCGCTGACAGGTCGGGCACACCTTACTTTGTGCGCGAAGGTCGGTTGAGGGTTTCGCCTTGCTTAGCCCGCGCCGCCGCTCACCCCGGCTCACTTCACCTGTTTCCAGAATTGCGAAAAACTTCGATAGGCACCGTCGGGCACACCGAAGTGGAACGGCCTATCGAGTACCTTGCCGGGCCAGTGGCTACAGGCAGGGTACTCTTCACGCACGAAGTCGGTACCGGTGCTCTGCAGCTGTTCAAGTTCAGCGACCGATCCTACCCACACTTCCAACTGTAGCTGATCAACCCAATGTTGAATAAATGCCCATCGATGTGGGGCCATTGGCCAGTCTTCAACCTGCTGCTTTTCTATAAACAACACCTGTTTTGCATCCGGATCAGATGACAACCATTCCGGGTTCAAATTCCATAAAGACCTCAGCGCCACTTTGCCATCGACGTGACTCGGTACAGATTCACCTGGAATGGATTGGGGTAACTCGACGCTTGCAACACGTTCTTTGAGAACATCCGGTGTCGCCATTACTGCCAGGGTATCGTAATCCACATCCAGCCATGTATCGTGTTGTTTAGACCGGCTGTATTTGTTGATATTGTCCTGGTTAGCGATGTACTGCTTGTGGCTAAAGGTACCCGCAATCCACTGCCAGCTTAATGTATTGCTGGCTAAGTCACCGTCCAACAAATGGTAGTAAAGCCATCGAGCGGGCGTTTTCCAGTGCGTGTGCGCTGTATTACACGTGATGCCAGCGACCCACATTCGCATGTGATTGTGCATCCATCCCGTTTGCTGCACCGTGTGAATGCCATCATCCAGTACCCGAATGCCGGTTCGGGCATTCACAATAGCCAACGGCAACTCATCACTCCCGACGCCAGCTTGTGAATGGTAAAAATCGTCGAATATGGCGGACTCGTTTTCCTGCCAAATGCGGTGAAAATACTCCCGCCACGCTAACTCATACAAAAGGCGGTAACACGACTTTGCTGGGTGACGGTCAAGCACTCTTTCCGCCACCGTCCGCGTATTGATTACACCATGCGTGATGTACGGACTGAGCCACGTCACGGCACCGTCCAGATAATTGCGAGTCTTGTCGTATCGCCTGGGATCAATGCCATCAATACGGGTTAGTACGTCTTCTAAAGCCCCCCAGAACGGCTCTGGAGCGGGGATTAGACGCGGCTCTGTTAGTGGTTTCGCAAGCATAGTGGACCTTTTACGGTCTCAGAACCGAAAAGTATTACCGAATGCATCACGCCAGAGCCTATACCTGGCCGTGCCGAGCGGTTTCTTTAAGTAAACATCCGTGGCGAGCTCAGCGAACGAGAAACCGGACACTTTTTAACCACGCGGGTACGTCACAAACCTTAAGGAATCCTCGATTTCACCGATTCCTCCCATAGCGACACTGTTTATTTAGTGATTTGCCGATCAGTGGGCGTGAAATTCAGAGCAATTCCTGCGCTCTCACAGAGGCAATTCAGCATGGACTTTACAATGACTAAGATGGATGTATCGAAAGTGGGCTTCACGCCCATGCCATTTTCGAAAATCGCCGCAGCAGTTGCTGTCAGCCTGTTAATGACGGGGTGCAGCACACTGAACCCGTTCGACGGCGACCGAACTGATCAATCAATGCAGCCAAAAACGATGAAGTCTTCGTTAAGCTCTGGCGGCCATGACCCCAGAGACCGCATTGACGACCACATCTATATTGGCATCGGTATGGGTTTGAGCCACTTAAACCCCGATGCAAGCCAGTCATCCACCTATGACGTCAACGACCGAGTACAAAACGCCGGTTTATTAAACGCAGGTATCGATCTTTCACGTCAGGTATCCCTGGATTTTCAAGCGGTTAACCTCGGCAGCGCGGGCTTCTCACCCGAGGGTAACATCGATTACAAAGAGTACTCGGGTAGTGCGCTTTTCTACATGGGCAAAAACCGTCATCGCTGGAAGCGGACCGGTTTAAGCGCTTACGGTCGTCTGGGCGGTGGTTACCTGCAGAACGAGACTCACGGTGTTCCGTACCGCAAAGTCAACGGCTTTCATTTCCTTGCTGGGCTGGGCGCTGAGTACATGACACGTTCTGGATTTGGTGTTCGTGCAGAATTCATTAGCTACGATGAAGATATCAACTACGGCCAGCTTGGTTTGATTTACCGGTTTGGTAAGCAGGAAGAACGCGAGCAGATCCAAACGGTTGCAGCACCACTACCACAACCTGTTCCTGAGCCCATCGTGGAAGCAGCACTACCTGAAACTGATGAGTGCTTAAACTTAACCGGTGTGATGAATGGTGTGAACTTCCACCTTGATTCTGCCGAACTGACTGAACGTTCTGTGAACATCTTAAGTGGTGTTGCGCAAACATTAAGTGCCTGTGAAGACACGACGGTCACGATTACCGCACATACAGACAGTCAAGGTTCTATTGCATACAATGATGCTCTGTCTCAGCGACGTGCAGATTCAGTCTTGAACTTCTTTAACGAGAACGGCGTTGATACCGACCGTATGACATCACAGGCGTTTGGTGAGCGTAAACCAATGAGCTCAAACCTGACACGTGAAGGTCGTGCCATGAACCGCCGTGTTGAGTTGCTGGTTAACGAATAAGCCAGTCAACAGGCTACTACGCCTGGCACTTTGTAAAGGGTGCCGAAAAACGAAGGCAGCTGCGCCAACTTAATTCCATGGGTTAACCCAATGGCGTTAAGTTGGCGTAAGCCATTATGAGGCACTTACTTCCCACCTCTTCAAAGTTCACGTGCACGCGTGCGTTTTTGCCACCACCTTCGAAACTCAGCACCATACCCGCACCGTACTTACCGTGCTTGACCAGTTGCCCGATCTGAATACCACCGTATTCAGTTTCTTGTTCAACCGGCTGAAACCTTGTACTTTCATAAACCGGAACGCTCACGTTCATTCGGGGGCGAATTTCTTCCAGCAGGTTTGATGGTAACTCTGCGATAAATTTTGAGGGCGGGTTGTACTGATCGCGACCGTGCATTCGGCGTTGTTCAGCCATAGACAGATAC
The DNA here is from genome assembly GCA_020629835.1 of Granulosicoccaceae bacterium. Classification (GTDB taxonomy): domain Bacteria; phylum Pseudomonadota; class Gammaproteobacteria; order Granulosicoccales; family Granulosicoccaceae; genus Granulosicoccus. The sequence continues at coordinate 110,272 of JAHDCO010000002.1, read as the reverse complement.
AGTTTCTGCTCTGCGCGAGTTATGCCCACGTAACACAGTCGCCGCTCTTCTTCCAACTTCACCGGATCTTCAACGCTGCGCTGATGGGGAAACAGCCCTTGCTCCATGCCCGCCATAAATACCACGGGGAACTCAAGGCCTTTGGCTGAATGCAGTGTCATCAACTGCACAGCATTATCATCGCCATCAGACTGCCCTTCACCAGCCTCAAGCGCGGCGTGAGCTAAAAAGTTATCCACCGAATCAATGTCGGTTTCTTCAGCGTTAGCAAAAAGAAAAGCGCGCGCCGCCGTATTCAGTTCTTCAAGGTTTTCAATGCGAGCCTCACCTCGTTCACTTTTATCTTTCTTAAAGTGGTCAAGTAAACCGCTGGCTTCAATGAGCACATCTACCTTTTGTGGTAATTCATGCTCAGCAATGTCTTCCTGCAGTTGGCTCATCAACGTTAAAAAGTTACCAACCGCGGTATTTGCCCGCCCGCTGAATCGTTTTTTAGCTACCAGCTCGGTAGCCGCTTGCCACAACGAAATATTTCGACCGCGCGCTTCATCCCGGATGATAGACACAGTTTTATCGCCAATGCCCCGCGGAGGTTGGTTGACGATGCGTTCGAAAGACACATCATCATTATTATGGGTAAGCAGCCTGAGGTAGGCCAGGGCATCTTTTATCTCGGCCCGTTCGAAAAAACGCAACCCACCGTACACCCGATAGTTAACGCCTGAAGCAACTAAGTATTCTTCAATGGCTCGGGATTGCGCGTTCGAGCGATACAGCACCGCACAGTCTTTTCGCTCGCCACCGTCGGCCGTGTAATCCAGAATAGTTTCGACTATGAAACGGGCTTCGTCGGTTTCGTTATAGGCGTTGTACAACGTGATCTGGTCACCTTCAGACCCCGCTGTCCATAAGTTCTTTCCCAACCGGCCTTCGTTTTTCTCAATAAGCGCGTTGGCTGCATTCAGAATGTTGCCCGTAGACCGGTAGTTCTGTTCTAAGCGAATGATCTGAGCGTTAGGAAAATCTTTATCAAAATTGAGAATGTTTTCTATTCGCGCGCCACGCCAGGCATAAATCGATTGGTCGTCATCCCCCACCGCGAATACCGTACCCGTGTCGCCGGCCAATAGGCGAATCCACGCGTATTGAATGGTGTTGGTGTCCTGAAATTCGTCGATGAGTAAAAAACGTAAGCGCTTGCGGTAGTGCTGTAGTAGTGCCGGAGTGTCCCGTAAGGTTTCCAAGGCGCGTAACAACATTTCAGCGAAATCGATAGCGCCAGCACGCTCACACGCGGCTTGATAGGCGGTGTATACCCGCACGTAGTGCTGAGTAATCATGTCGCCTTGATCGTCTATGTGTTGTGGACGGCGTCCTTCGTCTTTGTGGCCATTAATAAACCACTGAACCTGTCGTGGGGGGTATTGCGCTTCGTCCATTTCCAATGAACGCAAGGTTCGCTTTACTAACCTCAGTTGATCGTCACTGTCCAGGATTTGAAAAGCTTGCGGCAGTTTCGCTTCTTTCCAGTGAGAACGTAAAAACCGGTGGGCGATGCCGTGAAAGGTGCCTATCCACATGGGCCCCAGGGACTGCCCCAGGATATCTTCCACGCGTTGGCGCATTTCACGTGCAGCCTTGTTCGTGAAAGTGACGGCCAGGATCGCGAAGGGGGATGCATTTTCAACCCGGTTCAACCAGGCAATGCGATGCGTTAGTACGCGTGTTTTACCGCTACCTGCGCCGGCCTGCACCAACACAGGGTTTAGCCCAGCGGTAACGGCTTCACGCTGGGATTCGTTAAGTGGATTTATGAGGTCAGAAACGTCCATGCCTCATGGTACCACTTACTGATTATTCAGCCAGTATATTGCCCTGGCTGACTACGCTTACAACGTAATCGGCAACGTAATCAGACAGGTTGCCAGATGCCCGAGAATGCTTCCAGATCTTTATCTGTCAGTCGGCCCTTTGCATACAACTCATTCAAGGCTTCTTCGTCCAGCTCCTGCTCCGCACCGCTGGCGTCAGTGTATTTCCACTCACCGTAGATACTCATCAGAAACAGGGTTTCCAGGATATCGCCAATGCGTACGGCGTTTTCGTTTGCAAAGCCACGTAAATCTTCCAGAGTTAATGGCGCTTCACGTTTGGCGTATTCACCGTACAAAAACGAGGACAAACCCTCGTCCCAGAGCGGTTCTGACATGAGTTGTTGCATGGGGTACGTCGATAAATGAGTTTATGGTGACCTCACTTATGCAAACTCATTGCCATAACCCACGAACCAGCAGGATACCGCCGCCAGCCAGCCCTAACAGTCCCAGGAAGGGCAGCCCTGCAGTCCCGGAGGCAGCCATCCAACCGGCGCTGAGTGCCGCTGACGCCACAGTGACACTGCCACCAACGATGGTTTGACGCGTCGCTTTGTTTCCGCGTGCGGCCAGCGCCAATTCAGCATCATGACGTCTCTGGCCACCCTCGCCCTGCTGAGCCAAAAAGCCATGCACCAGTTGAGGCATATCCGGTAGCAGTTTGATGGCATCAGGCACCGCGCCCAGTAAACGTTTTGCCATGACTTTTGGGTCGTTACGTTTGAGCATCCAATCGGTTAAGAATGGCTTGCCCGTTTCCCAAAGATCTAGCTCAGGGTATAGCTGCCGCCCCAGCCCTTCGATATTTAACAGGGTCTTTTGCAGCAGCACAAGTTGCGGCTGAACTTCCATTTCGAAACGCCGAGCCGTTTGAAACAACTGCATTAACACCTGTCCGAAGGAGATCTCTGCTAGAGGCTTATCGAAAATAGGTTCACACACCGCACGGATCGCCGATTCAAATTCACTGACGCGTGTGTCTTTCGGAACCCAGCCTGAATCAACATGTAACTGCGCCACGCGGCGGTAGTCACGATTGAAGAACGCCAGCATGTTTTCGCCAATATAACGTTGGTCTTCTTCGGTCAGTGAGCCAACGATGCCAAAATCAACCGCGATGAACTGTGGATGCGACGGGTTTTCTGCAGACACAAAAATATTACCCGGATGCATATCGGCATGAAAGAAATTATGGTGGAACACCTGGGTGTAAAAAATCTCTACAGCATGCTCTGCCAACTTTCGCATATCCATGTTGATTGCATGCATGGCGTCTACATCACGGATAGAAATGCCATAAATTCGTTCTAACGTAATAACGTTAGAGCGTGTGTATTCCCAATGCACAGTCGGGATATACAGGGTATCGAATGTCTTAAAGTTGTTTTTGAGTACCGTGGCATTCGTACCCTCTAACACCAGATCCAATTCATCGTGAATCGTTCTGTCGTATTCACTGACCACTTCTCTAGGTTTCAAACGCCGACCATCAGGCAGGATTTTTTCGGCGAACCCTGCCATGGTGTACATCAACGCGACATCACGATCAATCAGTTCCGCAATGCCAGGACGCAGCACTTTAACAACCACGTCTTCACCGCTCTTTAATACCGCCGGGTGCACTTGGGCTATCGACGCAGAAGCCATAGGCTCTGTATCAAAGGATTCAAAAATCGCCTCGGTGCTGTCGCCGAGGGCATTCTCAACAACGGCCTTTGCCTCTGCACCGTCGAACGGTTTGACTTTGTCTTGCAGTAATGCAAGCTCTTGATAAATGTCATCGGGTAGTAGATCCCGACGAGTGGATAACACCTGACCTAACTTAACAAAAACAGGGCCCAATTCTTCCAACGCTAACCGCAGGCGCTCACCTCTGGCGCGGCTGCGATAATCGTCATTTGTCCAACGAGTAGGCGATAAATAAAACACATACCGCAGCACGTTTGCTCTGGTGCCTTTTAAAAACAGGTCATCTAAGCCGTACTTTACAAAGACACGCTGAATACGCAACATGCGACCAATGCTGGTAATCATTTAGGGTTATCCGGCTTCACTTTTGCGCTACGTTCAAGACGTCGTATTCGCGCCTCCACTCGATCAACCGCCTCTTTGACATCAGCTACCCCATCTTTTAGATCGCGTACGGCAGAGGGTTGCACCAACGTGTTGGTTTCCTCTTGTAAGTACTCTTTGGTATTGAGTCGGGTGCTTTCGACCGTTCGCATGAACCACTGTGCCGATTGATCGAAAAACCGGCCGGCGACATGAGCCGCGGAACCACCAATAGCGGGACTTAACAAACTTTCAAAGTCAACATCCAACTGACCTACAATGCTGCGCAGTGTTTCTGCAACACCCAGCTCACCCTCTATCCGAATCTTAGAACCGTACAGCGCATCAGACGATTTAACGAGTCCGAGTAAGGAGGAATAATCACCGCGCAAGGTTACATCTGCCTCCCCATCAAACTCATTTAAAAGCTGTACGCGGTTTGAAACGATGGCGACGGCAACGCTAATCGATAATGTGGTTTCCTGAATAGCGATAACCTTATCGTTCAGCTCACCCAACCGATCACGGCTTATATCATCAACCGATAAAGCGGCATTGATTAATCCTTCTGCGGGCAGCAAAACCGGAAGCAAAAGAGGAGCAGGAAAAGCCATAACTTAATATTTAAACCCTTTGTGCAACGCCACCACACCACCCGTAAAATTTTGATAACTCGCGTTCTCAAAGCCCACGGCCTCCATCATGGATTTCAGCGTTTCCTGGTCAGGGTGCATACGAATAGATTCTGCTAAATATCGATAACTGTCTGCATCACCAGCCACTAACTTGCCCATCATAGGTAGAGCCGAGAATGAATACGCATCGTAAGCTTTGGCCAACAACGGTAAAACAGGTTTTGAGAACTCTAATACCAATAACCGCCCACCAGGTTTCAGTACTCGATAGATAGAGGCCAGTGCTTTGTCTTTATCTGTAACATTGCGAAGCCCAAACGCCATAGTCACGCAATGAAAGGAATTATCTGCAAACGGTAAGCTTTCAGCGTTAGCCTGCGAATAGGTTACGTTGCCAACAATGCCTTTATCGACCAGGCGATCACGCCCAACTGACAACATGGACGCATTGATATCAGACAGAACCACAGAGCCACTCGGTCCTACGCGTTTGGACAATTTTATTGCCAGATCTCCGGTACCACCGGCGAGGTCCAAAACATGCTGGCCCGGACGCACGCCGCTTTGATCGATGGTCAGTTGCTTCCAAATACGATGGATGCCAAACGACATCAGGTCATTCATAACATCGTACTTCGCCGCAACAGAATCAAATACACCGGCAACCATGCCCGCTTTCTGATCGGCCTCTACTGTCTTATAGCCGAAGTGCGTCGTACCAGAAGCTGATGCTTCGACGCTTCCATCGGTTGAATTTTGATTGTTACTGTCCATACTTCCCCATCCCTAACCTTGCGCAGGATCCGCACGTCGGGTGACACCTGCATCAGCCAACTGCTGTAGATACGTCTTCCAGTAGTCGTCGTAACGACTGCCTAATTCGTGTAAGTAATCCCAGGTAAATAAACCTGAGTCATGGCCATCATCAAAATGGATCTTGATGGCGTAGTTACCCGCTGGTGTTATTTCATTGATACCAACGTCTTCTTTGTGTTTTTGCAATACCGCCTGCCCAGGACCATGACCTTGCACTTCCGCAGAAGGCGACATCACACGCAAGTACTCACAGGTGAGATTGCAAGCGAACCCGTCATCGAAGAGTAGCTCCAGCACCCGGCTTTTCTGGTGCAGCTTTATTTCTACGGGTCTTGGCATTAGAGGATGTACCGGCTGAGATCAACGTCTTGTACGAGATCCCCTAAGTTACTGTTCACATAGGCTTCATCAACTGTGACCGAGCCGCCACTGTTGTCAGCCGCCTCGAAAGATGCAGTCTCGAGCAGGCGCTCCATAACCGTGTGTAAACGCCTCGCACCAATATTTTCGGTGGTTTCATTCACCTGGAAAGCCACCTCGGCAATGCGGACCAGGCCGTCGTCGGTAAAATGCAGGCTGACGTTCTCAGTACCCATCAAGGCCACCGACTGAGCAGTCAGCGACGCATTAGGCTCTTTTAAAATCCGCACGAAATCCTGCGCGTTGAGTGCTTGCAGCTCCACCCGAATGGGCATACGACCCTGCAGCTCCGGAATAAGATCCGATGGCTTTGAGACATGGAAGGCTCCGCAGGCAATAAACAGGATATGGTCTGTTTTCACCATGCCGAACTTAGTCGACACGGTGCAACCCTCAACCAGCGGCAGCAAATCGCGCTGTACACCTTCTCGGGAGACTTCCCCGCCCTGCCCTCTGTCAGATCCGCGCGCTACCTTATCGATCTCATCAATGAAGACAATTCCATTTTGTTCAACGTTCTTCAGGGCGTTGGTTTTCAGCTCTTCCTCATTGACCAACTTCAACGCTTCTTCATCAATCAGCAGTTTCATGGCGTCTGCCACTCGCAGTTTTTTGCTTTGGGTGCGGTCTTGACCCAAGTTTTGAAACAATCCCTGCAGCTGCTGAGACATCTCCTCCATCCCTGGCGGGGTCATCAGCTCCACACCGGCAGGTTGTGCAGAGACTTCAATGTCAATCTCGGTATCGTCCAGATCTCCCTCGCGCAATTTTTTTCGAAATTTTTGCCGCGTTGCACTCTCTTCGGTTTCCACTACGTTGAAACCACTGGAGGGTTGCGGCAGCAACACATCCAGCACCCGATCTTCTGCTGCGTCCTCAGCCCGGTTTCTTACTCGCTGTTTCTCGTACTCGCGTGTCTCTTTCAATGACACGTCCACTAAATCTCGAATGATGGACTCGACGTCGCGACCGACATACCCAACTTCGGTGAACTTAGTCGCCTCGACTTTTATGAACGGCGCGTTAGCTAAACGGGCCAGGCGTCTGGCGATTTCGGTTTTACCCACGCCGGTGGGACCAATCATCAGGATATTTTTCGGGGTTACTTCATTGCGTAAATCATCATCGAGTTGTTGTCGACGCCAACGGTTACGTAACGCAATGGCCACGGCACGTTTTGCCGCGTTTTGCCCAATGATGTGCTTATCCAGCTCTTGGACGATCTCTCGGGGGGTCATGTGTGACATGGTTAATCGCTACTTAACGTTTCAATCGATAAATTGTTGTTGGTATAAATGCAGATACCAGCCGCCGTTTCCAAGCTGTATCGAACGATAGATTCCGCGTCCAGTTCAGTGTGATCCAGCAGTGCCATGGCGGCTGCTTTGGCGTAGTCACCGCCTGAACCCATGGCAATCAATCCGTGTTCAGGTTCAATCACATCGCCATTACCGGTAATCAGTAACGACACGTCTTTGTCTGCCACAGCCAATAAAGCCTCTAAGCGTCGTAGCATTCGATCGGTTCGCCAATCTTTAGCAAGCTCAACAGCGGCGCGTGTCAGCTGACCACCGTGGGCTTCCAGCTTTGATTCAAAACGCTCGAATAAGGTGAACGCGTCAGCGGTGCCACCGGCAAAACCGGCAATCACCTGATCTCGATAGAGTCTGCGCACCTTACGTGCGTTGCCTTTCATAACCACATTGCCCAGGCTCACCTGGCCATCACCGCCCATTACCACGGTGTTACCCACGCGCACTGAACAGATCGTAGTGCCTCGGTATTGATCCACTTAACTCTCCGCAAATAGCCCCGGCGGTACCTAAACCACTCCACCGGATGCACCAAAACCCACAGTGTACCCACTCACTTATGAGCCCGGTGTGAGAGGACTGTGATAGCCTCATTCCCGTCAGGCTCAATCGACCACCGATGCTCTTAGCACTCCCTCCACAAACGGCACCCGATACCGGAAGTTTCCCGCAGGAACAACAGGCGGTGAAACGCTGGTTAGAGGCGTTATCACCGGATACCGAGCCCAACGATGCGGCGGAGTTATTGCGTGGGTTACGTCACAGTAATCGACTCACCACTGGCGCAGAAAACCGTCGGTTGATTCTGGGCGAGTTTGAAGCCAGCCTTGAGTCATTAACCCATTCGCTGGTGCAAACCATTTCTCCGCAGCCCTTACCAATGGCGGATAAATTCCGGCACGCCTCGGCACTTCTGGACGAATTGCTGCGAGAAGAAACCAACGCCTGGAAGATACTGCTGTCGCAAAACGCACCGCCTCGATTGGCCGATGCAAAATCTGCAATGTCCGCACTGCTCAAACAAGCAACCGCTGCTGTGCAGCAGTATCGCCGCGTACCGAGCTACTGCATTCGAGACGCTAATCAAATATACGCGGTGGCAGAGTTTAACGATTTACTGAACCTCGCCAACGACGAAGGAAACGCGTATGAAAGTAGTACGACAGGATTTCTAAATGATTATGCGGGGGTGTTGGTATTAAGCCACCTTGACTTACGACAAGTTCGAGCGCGTCAACTGGACCTGACCTTGGCATTTTTGGCCGAGCAGGTAGACAAGATCCGCCTCAACCAAGACCCGCCAACTCATGTTTGGAAGGACACGGATTGCGTGTTGGATCTCACCAAAGGTAATGCACCGCTCGCCGCCGCATGCTACCTGGGTAATGTCAATATCAACACGATACGATGGGTTTCGTTTGAACCCTTAGTGCAAGCGCTCGATGCGCGTCTTGCGAAAACGCGGACCACACTGTCCAGTACATTAGGAGCCGACACGTTAGAACGGCAAACTCTGACTCGGCTAAGGCAGGACCTACAAGGTAAGCGAGGACGAAGGCTTGCTCGGCGTATTGGCTACAACACGGTCAACCTTTCGTTTGGCCACCAGCAAATCGCCAATCAGCTTCTACAGAACATTGATGAAGAACCTGGACACAACATTAACCGCTCATTGAAAAATGAATGGACACAAATCAACTACTCAGCCCAGGGCGCTGCCTTTCGTTCCATTGATCCAGCCATCGGCACCGCACAAGTCGGTGAATTGGTCGCCGTGCAGAATCTTAACGATCAGGAAACTTTGGGTATGGTTCGATGGGTGCAGTCAAGTGATGACGGCCATGTCCTTATTGGTGTTGAATACTTGTCTAAACAAGTCATACCAGTCCAACTTTCCCGCAGTCACGCCGATGAAGGCGTAACAGATGAGGGGTTGATCATCGCATGCAGGATCAATGGCAAAGTCACTCAGACAGTGCTGCTACCCGAGTATCGATTTCAAACCGGAAACAGGCTTACCGCGCGCCAGAAGGAGCGCAGTAAAGCCATAAAACTGGGTCAATGTCTGCAGTCGAACGGGCTATTCAGCCAGTTCGTACTGAGCGAAGCTTAACCTTTGTCCGATGCCGAGGCCGCCGCTAAAGCGCGAGCCTCTGCCAGCGTTTGTGCTCGTGTAGGCGATTGCGCTCTCGGGTGCGACTCGTCATAAACTCGCGCCAAATGTTGAAAGTCCAGATGCGTGTAAATCTGTGTGGTACTGATGTCAGCATGGCCAAGAAGCTCTTGCACCGCCCGCAAGTCGCCGCTGCTTTCTAACATATGGCTGGCAAATGAATGGCGCAGCATATGGGGGTAACAGTCTCGCTTTAACCCTTGCGTTTCGGCCAACTTTTTTAATCGCATTTGTACCGTCCGCGGTGCAATGCGCTTACCGCGCGAACTTAGAAACACGGCCGTATCATCAGCACCAGGCAAGCTGCGTCTGAAACCCAACCACTTGTTAATGGCTTCAATCGCCGGTTTCCCAACCGGTAAGTCTCGAGTCTTACCGCCCTTACCGGTCACCCGGACCTGCCCAACACTTAAATCCAAATCGACAAGATCCAGGTTTACCAGCTCAGCCAGACGTAAGCCTGACGAATACATCAATTCAAACATCGCCAAGTCACGACAGACCATCGGGTCACTGAGATTCTGCTTCAGTAATCGATTGACTTCATCCGGGTTTAACGTGGCTGGCAACGACTTTTTATCTTTAGGTGCCAGAATATCCAGCGCTGGATTGAGCTTGGTCCGACCCAGTTTGATCAGATAGTTATACAACCCTCGAACCGCTGACAAACGTCGAGCCAAACTGCGCCCGGATATACCTTCTCGATGTTGTTCGGCAATGATGGCGCGAATATCCCCAGGAGCTATCTGGTTCCAATCATCCAGGCTACGCAACGAAGCGGATCGAGCCACGGCTCTAAGGTCACGGGCATAGTTACTGACAGTGTGGGGTGAACACCGGCGCGCAACTCGCAGCTCTTCCAGATACGACTCAATGGATAACTCAAAACTAGACATTCGCAACATCTCCAGCCGGTGCGGCTGTTGTTGCTTGGGTCTCGGAAACAGCGTCCACCTGTTGGCTTTTATTAACCGCACCAAAAGACTGAACTCGGCGACTGAGTACTTCACCCAGTTGATTAAGGAACATGACACCCTTACCCGCAGCGAAGCGTGACGCGTCAGAGCTACCCATAATCAACACGCCTTGTTGCCCGTTGTATTGCAACGGTATGACAGCGGCCGACGCTAACTCGGTTTCACAGCCCGTACACAACAGAGCTCGCTGTTCATCGTCCAGTGGTCCGCAGAAAGTTTCTGCATTTTCAAAATTCTTGGCGAACATTTTGAAAACGGGGTCGTTCGGGGACAGTAAGTAGTGATTACCGTTTAAGGTTCTGTCTAGCTGATCATCACTCGAAGACGTTGCATCGGACCCCGTGGTTAAAAACAACCGAACATCATCGGCTTTGAAGTTTTCAATCAGGCTTTCCTGGCTAATTGATACCAGACGGTCCAACGACTCTGCTGAGATGATGTCTTGTATTAACCGATGTAAGCGCATGTGCAAGCGTTCGTTTTCCCTTGCCACATTGATCAAGTCGCGCAAGCTGCTTTCTAAACGGTTGCACTTGGAACGCAGCACACTGACTTGTTTCTCTATCAACGAAACAGCAGCACCAGACTCGTGCGGTATGTGTAAGCGAGGAAGCACATCCGAATGCTGATTAAAAAAATCAGGATTCATTGTCAAAAACTGTCGTACCGCAGAAGGGTCCAGCGCTTTTGGGGAGTCTTGTTGTTCTAGCTGCATGTCTTACATTCTTGTTTGGCCCTCAAAGACTGTAGAACATGGTCCGGTCATTTCAATGGTTTTGTTGTTTTCAGGCCACAATAATTTTAAAGTGCCGCCTAACAATGTCACGCTGACTTGACGTTGCAGTAATCCTTGACGAACACCTACAGCAACAGCCGCACAGGCCCCTGTGCCACACGCCTGCGTTTCACCCACACCGCGCTCAAAGACTCTCAGCTTGATCTCAGAATCCGACAAACGTTGCATAAATCCAACATTGACACCTGCCGGAAACACACTATGGGATTGCAAGGCTGTGCCGATCTCTGCAACCGGTGCGGTATTGATATCATCAACCCATAACACCGCGTGTGGATTTCCCAGTGACACCGAACCGAAATACGCCCTGGCGCGTTCGTCAACGGGTTGCACCACACCGCCTGCCGCGGCTATGGGCGCGTTGTTCTTAAACAAAAGCTCATACTGTGCGTGTTCGGATTCCGACTGCAGGGGAATATTCATCGGTGCAAACTCAGGTACCCCCATATCAACGGTTACATCCCCATCGTCGAGCAAGCGAAGCGTAATAAGCCCGCCAGAGGTGTTTACCGGAATCGTCGTGTCTTGCGTGAAACCACGATCGTAGACAAAGCGCGCGAAACACCGGGCGCCATTGCCACAATGCTCCACCTCACCACCGTCGGCGTTAAAAATACGGTAGTCAAACTGCGCTCCATCAACTGAAGCCTCCTGAACCATCAGTAACTGATCAAACCCAATACCGGTGTATCGATTTGCCCATCGGCGGATGGTATCGGCTTGCAATTCGTAAGAGCCGGCACGGTTGTCTATGACCATAAAGTCATTGCCAAGCCCATGCATTTTGGTGAACGGAATATCCATTTACACAGTACTTTCCAACGCGAATAGTTCATCCACTATTTCGCGCTTACGCACCAAACGAGCCTGCCCTTCACTAACCATCACTTCAGCCGCTCTGGCTCGTGTGTTGTAGTTAGAGCTCATAACAAACGCATAGGCACCGGATGCCAGAACCGCTAAGTAATCACCTTGAGATATTGATAGCTCTCTATCTTTACCCAGGAAATCTGCTGACTCACAGACAGGTCCCACCACGTCATATACCCGGGCGGGTTGCTTGCTTTCAATCACCGGCACGATCGGCTGCCAGGCACTGTAGAGTGCGGGTCTGATCAAATCGTTCATCGCGCCGTCAACCACGGCGAACGCTTTTTCACTGTTTTGCTTCAGGTATTCAACCTGAGTGACCAACACACCGGCCGGACCAACAATGGCGCGGCCTGGCTCCATCCAAATTTCAAGCGGTCGATCGCCGACGGCCTTGATCGCCGCATTAGCCAATTGGTTGATATCCAGCGGCTCCTCATCGCTGTAGCGAATCCCTTGACCACCACCAAAGTCGATGTGCTGCAGCTCAATACCAAGGTTTTTTAGCTCATCCACTAAGGCAATCATTCGAGCGAACGCTGCTTCAAACGGTTCAACCGACGTCAGCTGAGAACCGATGTGGCAATCGATACCGCAAACCGATAGGTGGGCATGAGCCGCTGCTGCCTTATAGGCTGCTGTAGCCTCTTCCATCGCAATACCGAATTTGTTTTCTTTCAACCCAGTCGAAATATAGGGATGAGTTTGAGCATCCACATCCGGGTTGATTCGAAAAGACACCGGCGCTACCACACCGAGGCGTTCGGCAACCTCGCCCAGACGAGTGGCTTCATCAGTGGATTCAATGTTGAAACACAGGATGCCGGCCTGCAACGCCTGCTCCATTTCAGCAATCGTCTTACCAACACCTGAAAAGACCACGCGATCAGCCGGTGCTCCCGCTGCCAGCACGCGCTTTAACTCACCACCAGATACGATGTCGAAGCTAGAGCCGAGTTTTGCCAAAACACTCAATACGGCCAGGTTCGAATTCGCTTTGACCGCGTAACACACGCGATGCGGTACCGCACCAAACGCTCTATCAAACGTTTTCCAGTTCTGTTCCAGAATATCCCGGCTGTACACGTACAACGGTGTCCCGTGTGTTTCTGTAATACTCGCCAACGGCAGGCCGTCTACGTGCAGGTGGCCGCCAATTCGCTCAATTCCGCTCATGAATCTTCGTCTTCTTCCGCTTCCATTGCTTCAAGCTCGTCTAAAGCGTCATCAATGGTGTTTACAGGCAGTGTCAGTGGTTCCTGCGAATCCAGGTACAAATCACCTTTGTTTCCGCACGCCGCCAGGCTTGCCATCAACAACATGACCAGTGCGGCAGCACCGATGCCTTTTAGTCGTCTTACGATTGATACCAACATAGCCGCAGTATACTCGTCCAGTCTGAAATTCTTAGGTTGATAGCCCATGTCTGGGGATCTATTGGAGTGCATTGAAATCACAACCGCTGAGCCGGTGCAACACAGTGTGATCTGGCTACACGGTTTGGGCGCTACGGCGGATGATTTTGTACCTGCTGTGCCCGAACTTGGCGTTCCGGAAGATCTGGGGGTTCGCTTCGTGTTTCCACAGGCACCTATTCGCCCCATCACCATCAACAATGGTTACGCCATGCCAGGTTGGTATGACATTACGTCGTTGGATTTCACCAAGCGCGAGCAGGATGTCACGGGCACACAGGAATCCGCCGCGCACATCAACCGTTTAATTGATCGCGAGATTGAACGGGGCATTCCGGCGAACCAGATTATATTGGCGGGCTTCTCACAAGGAGGTGCTATTGCTCTGTACACCGGCCTCACCAGTCACCACAGAACAGCAGGCGTCCTTGCGCTATCTACCTACCTGCCGCTGGATGAGCAGGTTTTCGATGACATGAAGCAACGTGCTGAACCAAGCGATGACAGAACCGAATTACCGATTTTCTTTGCTCATGGCACACACGACGAGGTCATACTGCTGACCTACGCTGAACAGTCCAGACAAAAATTGCTGGAGAATAATTTCTCAGTGGAATGGTCTACCTGGCCTATGCCACACAGCGTCATTCCAGAAGAAATTAAGGCGATGGGTCAATGGCTTAGGGAACGATGGGGTAGATAGCGCTCACTCGTGGGCCTGCGTTCTGAACAGCCAACGCCACTTGCTTTGGTGCTGTACCACCGACATGATCGCGACTGTTCACAGAGCCTTCCAAACTAAGCACATCAAATACTGAAGCATCGATTTTATCGCTGAAGCTTTGCAGCGTTTCCAGGGACATATCGCCAAGATCCAAGGCGTTATCAACACCATGCTTTACCGCTTTGCCCACGACTTCGTGCGCATCACGGAACGGCATACCTTGTTTGACTAACCAGTCAGCCAGATCCGTCGCAGTCGAAAACCCCTGCACGGCCGCCGCTCGCATAGCGTCTTTGTTTACCTGTGTGGCGGGCAGCATGTCCGCAAAGGCTCGAACACTATGTAGCCAGGTGTCAATCGAATCAAACAGCGGTTCTTTATCTTCTTGATTGTCTTTGTTGTACGTTAATGGCTGGCCTTTCATTAACGTCAGTAATGCAATCAGGTTACCGTTCGCCCGGCCTGTTTTCCCGCGCACTAATTCAGCAACATCCGGATTCTTCTTCTGCGGCATGATGGAAGAACCCGTACAGAATGCATCCGGTAAGTCTACGAACTGAAACTGAGCAGACATCCACAGCACCATTTCTTCAGCAATTCTGGATAAGTGCATCAATGCGATGGCGGTGGCCGCCGTGAAATCGATAGCGAAGTCTCGATCGCTGACCGCGTCCAGAGAATTCTCAGCAACTGCATCAAACTCCAGTAACTCCATGGTGATGCTGCGATCAATTGGGTAGCTGGTGCCGGCTAAGGCTGCCGCGCCTAATGGCATGCGGTTAACGCGGGTCCGGACCTCTTGCAAGCGCTCCAGGTCTCTGAGCAACATCTCAAACCACGCCATAACGTGATGGCCGAAGGTCACAGGCTGCGCAGTTTGTAAATGTGTAAAACCGGGCATGATGGTGTCTGTGTGTTCGCCAGCCAACTGAATCAGCCCGCGCAGCAATCGCTTCTGTTCAGCAGCGATTTCATCGCATGCGTCGCGAAGATACAGTCGAATATCGGTTGCCACCTGATCGTTTCGAGAACGGCCCGTGTGCAATCGCTTGCCGGCATCGCCGATTCGATCAATCAAAGCCGCTTCGATGTTCATGTGCACATCTTCCCGGGAAACCGACCATTCGAATTCCCCAGCCGCTATGGTCTGCTCGATATCAGCTAAGCCATCGACAATCGCACTGTGATCGACTTCACTCAATACCCCCACTTTCATCAGCATGGTCGCGTGCGCAACCGAGCCTCGAATATCCTGGCGAAACATCCGTTGATCGAAGGTGACAGACGCTGTGAACGCTTCCACAAAAGCATCGGTATTGCCTTCAAAACGGCCGCCCCACAGCTTGGTAGGTGCGGTTGAGGGCGTATTAGGGTCTGACTGTGACCTGGTCATGAGTTTGGCAACGCTAACGGTAGAAATACGAAAACTCAGTATACTGTCAACTTCTCTTAACGGTTGTCAGGCATGGCTTCAACAGTGCGCATCGCCACGCGCAAAAGTCCCCTAGCTCTGTGGCAAGCTGAAACAGTTCAACAGCGGCTGCAGGCTGCACACGACTCAATCGATGTGCAACTTGTACCCATGACAACCGAAGGCGACCTTAAGCTCGGGCAACCGCTGTATCAGCTAGGTGGCAAGCAACTGTTCGTTAAAGAGCTCGAAAGCGCCATGATGGAAAAGCGCGCAGACCTCGCCGTTCACTCCATGAAGGACGTGGCCGCCGTGTTACCCGACGGCCTCATGCTCAGCACCTATCTGGAACGTGAAGACGCATCCGATGCGTTAGTGTCGAACCACTACACCTCTTTAGACGACTTACCCGCAGGCGCCGTTATTGGTACTTGCAGTGTGAGACGCCGTGCCCAGCTGATGGCGGCACGACCGGATTGCCGCATCAAGAATTTACGTGGGAACGTGGGTACACGCCTGAGCAAACTGGACTCTGGTGACTACGACGCCATCATCTTAGCCAGTGCTGGCCTGATGAGACTTGGCCTGCACGATCGCATTGCCGCTCAACTGCCGTTCCACCTCAGCCTCCCCGCTGCGGGTCAGGGCATTGTAGGTATTGAAATCCGAAGTAGCGACGAAGCACTAAAAGCACTGCTTCAGCCACTGCACGACGACGATGCTGCCGACCGGGTCACCGCAGAGCGTGCGGTAACAAGAACACTCAATGGTGGATGCTCCGCCCCGGTTGCCGCGCACGCAACTTTGCATGGCGACGACATATCCCTTACCGCAAGAGTCATCGCTATCGACGGCCAGACCACCCTGGAAGAATCTATTTCGGGCCCCAGAGTTAACGCGGACGCACTTGGCGTAAAGGCGGCTGAAGCCTTGAAAGCTCGGGGAGCTATGAAGTTACTGGCCGAAGCCGAGGCCTTTTTAGCCGAACCAACGACAACCTGTTAATGCCCACGGTTTTAGTTACCCGTCCCAGTCATCAACAAACCCGTTTTATTCAGCTATGCCAGCAAAATGGGTATGAGACGCTGTGCTTGCCGTTAATTCGAATTGAACCTCGAGATACAGACGAATCCTCGTGGAAAAAGCACATTACCGACCCACACACCGCGTGGATATTCACCAGCCGAAACGCCGTTGAGCATAGCCCCATAACGTCTCAACCCGCAGGTTCAGTTTTCGCCATGGGGGCGTCTACAGCAAGGGTGTTGGAACAACGTAATTTCACTGTAGCTATAGAGCCCAATGTTCCGTTCAACAGCGAAGCATTAATCGACCAGTTGGCATTATTTGCTGCAAGGCAAGCGGTTGTCGTCACCGGAGTAGGTGGCAGAGCCTATCTAACGAAAGAGCTTCGAGGCATGAACTGGGATGTGACCGAAATCGCTTGTTATGAACGTATTCCAGAAACCCATTCAACCACTGATGTTCACCACGCGTTAGCCAACGCCGACTTACTATCACTCACGAGCATTGAGTCAATGGATGTGCTTGTGGACCTTGCAAAACCACTTGATCTCGATTGGCAGCACAAGCCGATTTTTGTAAACAGTCAACGAGCAATAACTGCGGCAAGAACTGCTGGGTTTAGCGGCTATATTGGTGTCGCATCTCCGGCAGGAGACATTGGTCAAATAAACGCGATTACCGCGTGGCTAGACACTCCAAAAAATGACTAGTTGCATCACCTGAATAAGTTGGGCAGCGTAAGCGATATCGCGGGTACAAAGGTAATCAACATCAGTGCCACAAAGATCGCAAGATAGAAAGGCCATATGGTGCGCACGGCTTTTTCTATCGGCAAATTACCTACTGCACAACCGACGAACAAGCATGCACCAACCGGTGGGGTACATAAGCCTAAGCCCAGATTAACCAACAAGATCATGCCAAACTGCAGTGGATCAACGCCTAACGTTTGCGCCACAGGTAAAAAGATTGGCGTGCAAATCAGAATGAGTGCCGCCATATCCATGATCATGCCCAATACCAACAATATTAAATTGATGGTTAACAAAATGATGATGGTATTTTCAGTAAATCCAGTGAGTAGATCTATCGTTCTACTCGGTACCTGGTAGAACGTCAGCATGTAGGCAAACGCACCTGCACAAGCGATAAGAATCATAACCATCGATGTGGTTCGCACCGCCTGAGTTACCGCTTGTTTGAAATTCTCCAAACTAATACTTTTGTAAACGATCAAAGTAACCAAAAACGCATAGATGGTTCCAAAAGCTCCGGATTCGGTAACCGTGAAAATACCGGTCAATACCCCGCCCACGATGATGACAGCGGTTAACAACCCGGGAAGCGCGTCCACGAAGCTCATGACTAATCCTCGCCAACCCGGAAATTTTTCTGCAGGAAACCCGCGCTTCACGGCAACTACATAAGCAGCAACAGCGAGGCAAAGACACATCAATATGCCGGGGATAACACCGGCCAGAAATAGACTGGAAATCGATATACCACCACCGGCGGCTATCGCATAAATAATCATATTGTGGCTAGGGGGAATGATGATGCCAGCTATGGACGAGGTAACCGTTACATTCACAGCGTAATCATCGTCATAACCTTTCTCTTTCATGACCGGCACAAGTATCGAACCCAACGCTGAAATATCAGCTACCGCAGATCCAGAAATACCGCCAAAAAGCATGGAAGAAAATACGTTAACGATACCCAGCCCACCCCGCACAGCACCAACTGCTGCAGATGCAAATCGCACCAGACGGGTGGCTATACCACCGTGAAACATCAACTCACCCGCAAAGATGAAAAACGGTATGGCCATCAACGAGAATATGTTGATTCCAGAGATGATGCGTTGGAAGCCAATCATGGCTGGCAAACCTTCAAATATAAACGCAGAAATCGCTGCTATTCCTAACGCAAATGCAACAGGCACACCGATAACAACGCATAAACCAAAAAGCCCAAGCAGTACGGCTAACCCCATGAGCTATCTCCATCTTTAGAAACGGATTCGGTGTCGTGATTTTCCGCTTCTACACGGTTTCTAAAAACATATCGACGCCATAAATGACCAATAGAGAAAAGCGCGATAAGAGCACCTGCGATCGTTAAAGGCAGGGATCGCAGCCCCTCGGGTAGCTTTATTAACGGAATATCACTGCCCCATTTAAATACCGTTAGCTCCCATCCATACCAAAGCATGAGCGAGCCGAACAACACTAAGATGACATCGACCAGCACCAACAACGCTGACTTAATCGCTTTAGGTGCTAACTCCACAAAAATAGTTACCGATAGATGTGTTTTTTCATGAATACCTACTGAAGCACCCAAAAAAGCTATCACCATGACCAATAACAAAGCGGTCTGCTCCACCCACGTAGGCGTTTCGTTTAAAACATAGCGACCAAATACCAGCCAGCCAAAAAGTACGGTTAATACAACCAGGGCAAGACCGGTTACTAATCGACAAACAGAGGCAATACCGATGAGTAGGCCTTCATATAAGCGTAACGATGTCGGTGTTCGGTTGTCGTGATTTGTGGCAGACATAAAACCGTCCAGTAGTGGTCACTAAGCATTGACACCCGCGAAAGCGGGTGTCAAGCAATTCGCTGATTTGATCCAGGTATTAATCAGTCTGTTGGATCAACTCAACCAACGGGCGTAGGTCTGGATTCTCTGCAAGGTATCGCTCGTATACCGGTGCCATAGCCGCCTGAAAAGGGCCTTTGTCAGCAATTTCATTGACCTTTACACCAGATGCCACCACTTTCTCTCGACTTGCAGCAGCACGCTCTGCCCATAATTCGCGTTGCAGCATGCCAGCTTCTTGTGCCGCTTCGCGCATCGCGCTTTGGTGTTCAGCTGAAAGCGCGTTGAATTTATCAGTGTTAACGCAAATACACTCAGGAATGATCAAGTGCTGACTTAACGAATAATGGCCGGCAACCTCGAAGTGACCGGTTGATTCGTAAGACGGCCAATTATTTTCAGCGCCATCAACTACACCGGTTTTTAACGCCTGATAAACCTCACCAAAAGCCATCGGTGAAGGATTACCTCCTAACTCGGCAATCATGCCCGAATACAAATCATTGTTCATAACTCGAACTTTCATTCCAACTACATCATCCGGGGTTTGAATGGGTTTTGCTCCGTTGTAAAAAGAACGAGCGCCTGAATCAAACCAAGCCAGTGGAATGATGCCTTTAGCTTCCATCCCATCAGCGATCATCTGACCACCTTCACTTTCTAGTACTCGAAACATATGAGGTACATCTTTAAAGATGAACGGTAAAGACACTACGTTCGCTTCCGGCGCGATAGGTCCAATCGGACCTAAGTTAAAGTTTCCAACTTCAAGACCACCAATCCGCACCTGCTCGATGGCGTCAGGCTGGCTACCCAAGGTTCCGCCGTGAAACATCTTTAGCGTTACTTCCCCCCCCGTTTTTTCAGCGAGTAACTCACCGAATTTATCCATTGCGACCGTATTTGGATAACCATCCGAGTGAATATTCCACCCTTTGAATTCAGCAGCGATTGCGATGTTACTCGCTAGTGCTAACGCACCTGCTGTTAGCACACTTGTACTTAGTTGTTTAATCATTCTTTCCTCCAATCGGAAAAATACGTACGTGGGAATGTCGTGGCTACGAAAACAACATGCCACCGTTTATATCGAGGTTTGCACCCGTTATGAATGCAGCCTTATCAGAAGCCAGAAAACGCACCAGATTTGCTACATCTTCTGAAGTGCCTTCTCGCTTAAGGGGGGTCGCGTTTGCGACGTGTTCTCTAACAGCGTCTTTTGTAAACGTGTTGTGAAAGTCGGTATCGATCATGCCGGGACAGATGGAGTTGACTCGAATGTCGGGACCCAGCTCTTTCGCCGCACCACGAGTCAGTGTCATGACAGCGCCTTTTGACGCAGCGTAAGCCACAGCCCCGGGACCTCCACCATCACGTCCAGCCTGACTTGCCAAACCGATGATCGAGCCTCCGCCTCCCATATGGGGCAACACCGCTTTTATGGCCCGCACAAATGACGTTGTGTTTAGTGCCATGACTGATTCCCAAAAATCGATGTCCATTTCAGACAGTGTCTTTCTCGCCACCAGTCCACCGGTCACGTGCACGAGGATGTCAATCTGTGGCCCATGGGCCACTACCGTGTTCTCAATAACCGCATCGACGTCGTCGGGCTGAGTAACATCACCCCGCACGGCAATTGCCTCACCCCCCTGCTCCCGAATCTCACTCACGGCAGACTCAGCGCCTGAGCTCGACTGGTGATAGTTGATGGTTACCGCAGCACCGGCTTGAGCCAATGCCAACGCGCTGGCGCGACCGATGTCACGACCTCCGCCCATCACCACGGCCACCTTGCCGGATAGATCTAACTCCCCCGAAATCTGCGTTGCTATCTCGCTCATTATGAATCGCTTTCTTTTTCTCTAGTGTACTAGTATGGTAGTAGCCTAGATGTGGAGTATCCATGAGCCTTTTTAAGTTGTCAACGCCTTTGCCAGGAAATTTGGGGTGGTGATCAAACAAACCGATTTATAATGCGGGGAGCAGGATCCAAAATGAGACACACTGAATCGTTAGTGGTTACTGCTTCACTTAAGGCGAGAATGTTAGACACCGAGGAAAAATCAGAACGCAGAACCGCAGCCGATGCGGTGTTTGACCGACTGTACGAAGACATCGTTTCCCTGAAGTTACTGCCTGGAACCAAGCTTTCGGAAGCAGAAGTGGCCAGGCAATTCGGTCTTTCAAGGCAACCTGTCAGAGATGCATTTACGCGTTTAGGCAGTACAGATTTACTGCTAATTCGCCCTCAGCGTGCCACTGAAGTTCGAGGTTTTTCGATAGAGCGCATCAACCATTCTCGTTTTGTGCGTCTTGCCATTGAACTAGAAGTGGTAAACGACGCCTGTAAGCTTTGGAATGACCAAAAAGCCCAAACACTTCAGAAACATTTGGATAGGCAAGCGAATGCCATCGAAACAAACCAGCCAGAGCAGTTTCACGCGCTTGATTTAAGCTTCCACGAGCTACTGTGCACCCTATCCGAACACCCGAAAGCCGCGCAAAATATTCGAGACTGTAAGCAGGAACTCGACAGACTGTGCATTTTGAGCCTGGGCAGGGCCAACGAAGCCAACACGCTGTACAACGATCATTCAGAGCTAGCCAATGCAATCAACGACAGAGATGTCAATGCAGCCGTGGAAGTGACACGCCTACATCTTTCGCGTCTGGATAGCCACATAGAAACTATCCATTCTGAACATCGCGAATATTTCGAAGCCAGTTAACCGCAGCCAGTCATTACAAGCCGAGCGTTGGCCACAGCTCATCAACTCGGGCTTTAACCTCATCACTCATAACGATGGGTTCGCCCCATTCACGATCGGTTTCACCGGGCATCTTGTTGGTCGCGTCTATGCCCATTTTCGAACCTAAACCCGACACCGGGGATGCGAAATCCAAATAATCAATGGGTGTGTTATCCACTAACGTGGTATCGCGACTCGGGTCGACACGTGTGGTGATTGCCCAGATTACATCGTCCCATGAACGTGTATTGACATCATCGTCCACAACGATCACGAACTTTGTGTACATAAACTGGCGCAAGAAGGACCAAACGCCCATCATTACCCGCTTAGCGTGACCGGGATATTGCTTTTTCATACTCACCACAGCCATGCGATACGAACATCCTTCCGGCGGCAAATAGAAATCAGTAATTTCAGGGAATTGCTTTTGCAATATTGGGACGAACACTTCGTTCAGTGCCACACCTAATATCGCTGGCTCATCAGGCGGTCGACCTGTGTAGGTGCTGTGGTAAATCGGCTTGTCTCGGTGGGTCACCTTCTCTACAGTGAAGACTGGAAAGTTGTCCACTTCGTTGTAATAACCCGTGTGATCGCCAAACGGACCTTCCGGTGCTTCATCACCCGGATTCAACCAACCCTCCAACACATACTCAGCCGAGGCGGGCACCTGCAAATCTGACAATGTTGCTTTGGTTATCTGGGTTCGTTCACCTCGAAGTAAACCCGCGAAAGCGTGTTCACTTAAGGTGTCCGGTACCGGTGTAACCGCACCTAAAATAGTGGCTGGATCCGCTCCCAGAACAACGGCAACTGGAAACGGTTCACCCGGCCGTTCCTGCGTCCATTCTTTAAAGTCCAGAGCACCACCCCGGTGACTCAGCCATCGCATGATGAGTCTATCTTTGCCAATCACTTGTTGGCGATAGATACCCATATTCTGCCGCTTCTTATTGGGACCTTTGGTAATCACCAAGCCCCACGTCACTAACGGACCGGCATCACCAGGCCAGCAGGTTTGCACAGGCAATCGCGCAAGATCTACCGAATCCCAGGTGTGTTTTTGGCACTCTGCGTTGCGCACAGTTTTTGGCGCCATATCCAATACTTTTTTAAAGATCGGCAGAGTCTGCCAGGCGTCTTTAATACCCTTGGGTGGGTCGGGTTCTTTCAAGAAGGCCAGCAGTTTTCCTACTTCGCGCAGGGCTTCGGTGCTGCTCTCACCCATACCGTACGCCACGCGTTCAGGTGTACCAAACAAATTGCCTAGCAACGGTACATCGGAGCCTTTGGGGTTTTCAAACAGCAACGCCGGGCCTTTTGCCCGAAGCGTGCGATCGCATATCTCAGTAATTTCAAGGTACGGATCCACTTCAGCGGTGATGCGTTTGAGCTCACCCATCGTTTCTAACTGATGGATGAAATCACGGAGATCTTTATACTTCACGCAGCCAATCCCGACTGCTTCAGTAACGCATCGACCGTAGGCTTACGCCCTCTGAATGCAACAAACGAATCTAATGCAGGACGCGACCCACCAACTGACAATACCTCGTTCAGAAAATCGGCACCAGCGTCCTCATTAAATACGCCCTCTTCTTCAAACCGTGCGTAAGCATCAGCAGAAAGTACTTCGGCCCATTTGTAACTAAAGTAACCCGCCGCGTAGCCTCCGGCAAAGATATGGCTGAAAGAATGTTGAAAACGCAGTTCGCCAGGAAAAGGCATGACCGCTACTTTGTCTCTGACAACATCAAGTACCGATTGGATATCCGCCGCGGTTTCAGGCGGTGGTGAAGCATGCACCTGCATGTCGAACATGGAAAACTCAAGCTGGCGCACGAGTTGCGATGCGGATTGAAAGTTACGTGCGTCGCGTAACTTCCTTAAGAGTTCATCCGGTAATGCTTCTCCAGTTTCGTAATGCTCACTGATCAACGCCAACGACTCACGTTCCCAACACCAGTTCTCTAAAAACTGGCTTGGCAATTCAACCGCGTCCCACTCAACGCCATTGATACCCGATACACCCGAGATCTCCATTTGCGTCAGCATATGATGTAGCCCATGCCCAAACTCATGGAATAAAGTCGTAACCTCCATGTGGGTTAATAGCGCTGGATCATTACCAACTGGTGGCGTTAAGTTGCACGTCAGGTACGCAATGGGCAGCTGAACCTTGTCATCGAGTTTCTGCCGGGTTGCGCATACATCCATCCATGCACCCCCTCGCTTATTTTCACGTGCGAAGTTATCCAGATAAAACTGCCCTCGAAGTTCGCCTCGCTTATCTCGAATTTCATAACACGATACATCGTCGTGATAAACGGCCACACCATCCACCGGTTTAATCGTCAAACCGAACAAACGACCTACGACATCGAACATACCGTTAATGGCTTTGTCAGCCGGGAAGTAAGGCTTGAGATCTTCATCTGACAAATCAAACAGCGCTTTTTTCATTTTATCGCTGGCGTATGCCAGATCCCAGGCTTGCAAATCCTGGATACCTAAAGACTCTGCGGCGAATGATTCAAGTTCGGCCAACTCTTGCTTTGCCTGCGGCACCGCTTTTTCAGCTAAGTCATTCAGGAACGACATGACTTCAGCCGGTGATTGCACCATTTTGGTTACTACCGATAAATCAGCGTAAGAGTCGTAACCTAAAAGCTTGGCCTTTTCATTTCGATACCTAAGGATATCGACCATGTGTTGGCTGTTATCGTATTCGCCAGCATGAGGGCCTTGATCAGAAGCTCGTGTAGAAAACGCCAACGTAATCGTTTTACGCAATTCTCTATCGTGCGCAAAGGTTCTCACCGCATGCACGGTTGGAAATTCTAAATTGAGTAAGTAGCCCTCTAAGTCTTTCTTTGCAGCACGTTCAGCAGCAGCCGCGATCGCGCTACTGGGTAAACCCGCTAGCCGAGAATCATCAGGGAGAAGTAACTCCCAGGCATTGGTTGCATCAAGCACATTGTCACTGAACTCAGTGGTTAGCTTTGACAGCTCTTGCGATAACTCGGCAAATCGCGCCTTCTGAGTATCAGCCAGCGATACTCCGCCTAATTCAAAATCCAGTAACTCTTTGTTAATGAATGTTTGCTGCGCTTCGTTCAACGAATCGAAGTCTTCTGAGTCGCGTATTTTCTTGATGACCGTATACAGCTCAGCGTTCTGACCCAGTTCGGTGTAATAAGCACTTAACTTAGGCAAACAGGCTTTGTATACATCCCGAAGCTCTGAACTGTTCTTAACAGAATTGAGGTGGCTTACCGGAGACCAGAATAAACTGAGCCGATTGTGTACTTTATCCAATGGCTCAATCACGGACTGCCATGACGGCGAAGTCACTTGGGATGCTTCAGATACCGCCTGGCGGCACTCAGTCAGAAGCTCATCCAGGGTTGCTTCAACCGTGGACACGTCAAACGTATCGAACGCAGGGCGATTGATGGTGATGTTATTCATGGTCTTTTATACACAACAACGAAAAAGTTAGACTTCCATTACCACGAGAACATCATGGCAATTTAGACGTCGAGGTTGGCTACCTCTAGGGCATTGCGCTCGATGAAGTCTCGCCTGGGTTCAACCTGGTCGCCCATCAAAGTGTCAAAGACCTCGTCAGCGACCATGGCATCTTCAATACTGACTTGAAGCATACGGCGAGCTTCAGGATCCATTGTTGTCTCCCACAGCTGTTCGGGGTTCATTTCACCCAGTCCTTTGTAGCGCTGAATATTTAAACCACGCTTGGATTCTGCGATGAGCCAGTCCATCACATCCTTAAAGGTTTCCACGGGCTGAGTTCGTTCGCCGCGTGAAATGCTAGCGCCCTCACCTATCATGCCGTCTAACTTTTCAGCCATGCTGGCAAGTGTTGCGTAATCAGAAGACTCAAAAAATGACGGAGACAGGTCGTAGTGATGATCGTTACCGTGTATCCGCACATTCAACTGCACACCAAACTGCCCATCCTGTTCGATGGTCGTTACGCGGTACTGGCGTGCCTGGGAACTGTTTGTATTCAGTCGAGTTTTCAGTGCCTCACCATAGGCCTGCACAACTTCCTGATTGCGCAAGGATTCTGTCTTCAACGGCGCGAAATTGATCATGGCCTCCAGTATGTCGCGGCTGTATTTACGCTCCATACGATCGATCAGTAACGATACCCGCATATATTCATGTGCTAACGACTCCATCGCAGTATCGCTGATACTGGGTGCACCCTCGTTAACGGCTAGATGAGCATTCTCGAGCGCAAGCTGTAGCAAGTACGCATTCAGCTCCGCATCATCCTTAACATAACGCTCTTGCTTACCCTTCTTAACTTTGTAAAGTGGTGGCTGGGCGATATACACATGACCACGTCGAATCAGCTCTGGCATTTGCCGATAGAAGAACGTCAGCAGCAAGGTGCGAATGTGAGACCCATCCACATCTGCATCGGTCATGATCACGATGTAGTGATAGCGAAGTTTGTCGGCGTCGAACTCATCTCGTCCAATGCCACATCCCAACGCGGTAATGAGTGTTCCCACCTCCGCCGACTGCAGCATCTTGTCAAAACGCGCTTTCTCAACGTTTAGTATCTTGCCTCTGAGCGGCAGGATTGCCTGTCGACGTCGATCTCGCCCCTGTTTCGCAGAACCCCCAGCTGAATCCCCTTCCACCAGGTAAATTTCAGACTTCGCAGGGTCTCTTTCCTGACAGTCCGCCAACTTACCCGGTAAACCGGCGATGTCCAACGCACCTTTACGTCGCGTCATTTCGCGTGCCTTACGGGCGGCTTCCCGGGCTCGAGCCGCATCAACTATCTTTGCGGTGATGTTCCTGGCTTCGGTTGGGTTTTCCTGCAGAAAATCATGCATGAACTCCCCAAGCACAGACTCCACACAGCTCTTAACCTCTGAAGACACCAGCTTGTCTTTGGTTTGCGAGGAGAATTTCGGGTCGGGAACCTTTACCGAGAGCACCGCTGTAAGCCCTTCGCGTGCGTCGTCACCGGTTGTGGATACTTTTGCCTTCGCACTGGAGCCGTTGGCTTCCATGTATTGATTTAACGTGCGGGTCAGTGCCGCTCGGAAACCGGCTAAGTGCGTTCCACCGTCGCGTTGTGGAATGTTGTTGGTAAAACAGTAAATATTCTCCTGGTAGGAGTCAGTCCACTGCAACGCTACCTCTACCGCGACATCGTCTTTTGTCCCCAAGGTATGCAAGATGGTTTGATGCACACCCGTTTTTGACCGATTCAAGTGCTCAACAAATGCGCTTATGCCGCCCTCATATTCGAACGTATCCTTTTTATCGGTGCGCTTATCGGTCAGATTGATGCGCACGCCACTGTTCAGAAAAGACAGCTCTCTGAGCCTTTTGGCCAGAATTTCGTACACAAAAACGATGTTTGTGAAGGTTTCAGCACTGGGCTTAAAGTGGATCTCTGTGCCGGTTTGATCCGTGTCGCCGACTACAGTCAGATCAGACACAGGCTTGCTGTCCCGGTATTCCTGCTCGTGTTTTTTGCCATCACGAAGGATAGTGAGCTTCAACCACTCACTCAAGGCGTTCACCACCGATACGCCGACTCCGTGCAATCCGCCGGATACCTTATAGGAGTTATCGTCAAACTTACCGCCAGCGTGTAATACCGTCATGATGACTTCTGCTGCCGATTTACCCTCCTCCGGGTGAATATCCGTTGGGATGCCGCGACCATCATCGGAAACACTCACCGATTCATCGGGGTGAATAATCACATTGATAGCACTACAGTGACCAGCCAGGGCTTCATCGATAGAGTTGTCGACAACCTCGAAAACCATGTGATGCAACCCGGTGCCGTCATCAGTATCCCCGATGTACATGCCCGGCCGCTTTCGTACTGCATCCAACCCCTTCAGAACTTTGATGTTCGAAGAGTCGTAACTTTGGTTGTTCTCGCCGTCAGATGAGTCGTCGGACATGTATTGATCACTAGTCGCTTTTATAACCCTCCTATTATACGCCACTTTCGACCAACAAGCTTGTCTATATCGCCAGCTAGAATCGGATATTAATCACTGAAAAAAATGATAAAATCAAAAAGTTACACAAACACCTAGAATTCACAAACAGTGCGCTGTTATGCCCTTCCAAACTGTCCTTGTACAGTGCTCATCGCCAGGGGAGTTAATGATAAAAATCGCGCTATCGATTTGAAGACGCACGGTAGCTTTAAGACAAGTGGTGACAGCGGCTGAGCTGCCCTGCTTCCAAGTTTCTTATTGCCACTGCGATGATCCTACTTTCCGCTACCTACCCGCGAAGTTTCTCCATGAACACAGGTTTCACATGAAACCAAGTAACACGAATAATTTGTTCCACGTGAAACCTGGGCGCAGTGAAGATTGGCTAATCAACATGTCTTGTTTTCAACTAACCGTATCTGGACTGACCACGAAGTGTTTGTTACTCCGCCCATCCAACGTTACAAATACTTTTGGTACGACGAAGTATCACTCCACGTCTTCCCACTAGCTGGTTTCGTTGCTGAGCCTACGTTATGAAAAGTCTGGATAGTCGGTACGGTCGGCATTTCTTGGTAAGCAGCGTTGACCAGTTAGTTTTGAGAATCAACTTCGCTTGGGCTGGTTGGTTGAGTTGAAAGCCAGGGCAATGATTCACGTGAAACATAGATAGTGATGTCTAAATCAGTGTGCTCGGTCAATATTGGCTTCACTCCAGCCCAAATATCTATCGTTTGATTCGTGGGTGGTTTTCTGCTGAGAGAGCCAGGTACGAAAGCAAACCATCGAAGATTCTGAACGGTGCCAAAGGATCCGAAGGCATGAATGTCTAAAGTTCATGGCCGGTCGGGTATCTGATTCACGTGAAACATGGATGGCGCTTTTGCTATTGCAGCCGATCTTGCAGTCCAATCTCAGGCGCGCCGAATTTTCCCGGATTCCAATAGAAAATTCTGAGCCAACTCCAATCTGTCCGTACCCGCAATGAAAACCTGGGTGGGTTTTTCAGCCAGCAGAGCCAATACACGAGCTAAATTAATCTTATCGAGCTCTGACGCTAAATCATCACACAGGACAATGGCGTGCCGGTCAGTATTTTCATGCAGCACCTCAAGCTGTGCAAGGTGGAGCGCGTATACCACGAGCTTTTGCTGACCACGAGATAAAATCTGGCGGGCAGGGTGTTCGTCCACGGTTAGGCTTAATTCAGCTCGATGAGGGCCATCCGTTGTGGTTTTAAATCGCTGATGCTGGGCTAGGTTTTTCTCTAGCGTTTCAAGCAACGAGCGTTCCTCGGTGTAGCCTCGCTTATATTGAAGGTCTACGGTAAATTCTGAAGTAAGCTTGTTAAGCAATTGATTGAAATAGGGGGTTAATCTTGCCAGGTAAGCTTTACGGGAGTGGTTGATGGCTTCACCTGCTTTTGAAAATTCGCCGTTCCAATTAACGATTTCACTCATGGCAGAACCCATTCTCAGCGCTTTGTTACGTTGGTCAAGCGCGCGTTTATAGAGTTTCCAATCAGCAAAAAACGTTTGTTCCTCGTGAAACGTACCCCAGTCCATAAACTGCCTTCTGGCCGTCGGGCCATCTTGTATTAGGGCATGGCTATCCGGCGTAAGTGCCTTCACGGGGATCGCCCGACTGATTTCCGCAATGCTGCGGACAGGCTCGTAATTCATTCGTAATTCCACATCGCCCTGGTTCGACCGACGCATGCCACACCGGTGTTCGCGTCCCTGGCGATCCTGCAGTAGCCCGGATACCGTGAATGAATCAGCATTATGAGCGATAAGCTCTTTAGCCTTGCGGGTGCGAAAGGAGTGACCAGCGGAGAGCGTATGAATCGCTTCAAGCATGCTGGACTTGCCGGCACCATTAGGTCCTACGATGGCGTTGATGCCCGCAGCGGGTGAAAATGTGAGGCTTTCCAGGTTACGAAAGGCGATAACCTGAAATTGTGTGAGAATCACAAACGCATGGGCATGATGACGTACTGACAATTTGTGGATTGTTCAGGAGTGATCAGAGCGCTGCTGTTTCCGTCCTTCAATCGTATGACTGCGTTCTCCGTGTCTATGGCGTTCAGAACATCCAATATGTATTGGACATTGAAGCCAATTTCGGTTGAATCACCGGAATAATCCACCTCCAACTCATCCACCGCTTCTTCTTGCTCCGGATTATTGGTTGTAATCGTGAGAACACCGGTCTGCAGAGCCAGTCGGACCCCGCGGTACTTTTCGTTCGACAGAATTGAAGCTCGCGTTAGCGCTTGCTTAAGCGAGGCACAGTCGATAACCAGTTCTTTGTTGCTGTCTGTGGGGATAACCCGGTTGTAATCAGGAAAGCTTCCATCGATTAGCTTGGTGGTCAGCCGAATACCGTTAAGTGAAACCTGCAACTGTTGAGGTGTCACGTGAATCGACACTTCATCCTCTGCGTCTGCTGTGCCAAGCAGTCTTTGTAATTCACCAATACTTTTCCTGGGAACAATGGCTCGAATAGGGCTTTCAGGTTCAGCTTTAATCCCACATTGCGCGTGTGCCAAACGATGCCCATCGGTGGCAACGCATGAGAGCGATTGATTACCGATTTCAAGCAACAAGCCGTTTAAATAAAATCTGACGTCTTGTTGAGCCATTGAGAACGCTGTCGCTTGCAGACAGCCTTGAAGTTCTTCCACAGATAACGTCACTAACTGCGTGTTATTCAACGGTTCGGTTTTCGGAAACTCATTGGCCGGTAATGTCGATAGGGTGAAACGACTGCGTCCTGATTTTAGTTTCGCTTTGTCCCCTTGAACGTCCAGATCCACTCGAGCTGAGTCAGGTAAATGACGACAAATGTCGAATAATTTCCGTGCGGGAACGGTCACTTGGCCCGTTTGATCAATATGCAAGTCAACTGAAGCTTGTAATTCAATTTCAGAATCAGTTGCAGTGAACAGAACAGGTCCTGTTTCATTCGCTTCAATCAATATGTTGCCCAAAATAGGGGAGGTTTGTTTTCTCTCTACTGCACCAATGACGTGTTGCAATGGGACGGTTAGATTTTCTCGTTGAGCGCTGAATTTCATAGGCAACTTAAAGAAAGTTTCTTTTTTTGATGATGACTAATGATTATTGTTTTTATTAGGTAATACCGAAGCTGTGTATAAGTCTAATATTTGCTTACTAATCAATGATATATCGGAAGTACAACTACAGACCAAACTGTTCGGATAAGCCTGCTTAAAGCTGTGGGTGAAATGTGGATAACTTCAGCCCCGTTTACTTATACCCGCACGTTCCACGAGTTATACACAGGTTTTCCTGCACCTTGTGTACGGACTGTACTCTTTTACGGACGAACGCGTGTGCATCGATTCAGGAGGTCAGGATTCTCAGTAGATTGGCGCAATCTTCTCTGACGGCGTTATCCGATTCTTTAAGTTCGGCTATTTTCCGACACGCGTGCAAAACTGTCGTGTGGTCTCGACCACCAAAGGCTTGCCCGATTTCCGGGAGGCTCTTGCTGGTGAGCTCTTTGGCAATGCTCATGGCGATTTGGCGAGGTCGTGCAATGGATCTCGAGCGGCTCTTACCGGATAGGTCGGCCAGACGGATATTGAAATATTCAGCAACCGTCTTTTGGATATTTTCGATCGTGACTAATTTGGCCTGTACAGCCAGAAGATCGCTCAGCGCGTCGCGCGCAAAATCGATGGTGATTGGGGAACCCGTAAACAGAGCATTGGCTAAAACTCGTTTAAGCGCACCTTCGAGCTCACGAACGTTGGACGCGATGCGTTGTGCGATAAACATTGAGACGTCTTGAGGCAAGGTAACACCCGATTGGGCCGCTTTGCTGTTCAATATGGCCATTCGCATCTCCATTTCAGGAGGTTCAACGGCCACTGTCAGCCCCCATCCAAAGCGAGTTTTCAGTCGATCTGCCAGGCCGGGTACTTCCTTCGGATACCGATCACAAGTCAAGACGATTTGTTTCGCACCCTCAAATAACGCATTGAAATTGTGAAAAAATTCCTCTTGGCTCTGCTCTTTTTTGGCTAGAAACTGAATATCGTCGATAAGCAGGGCGTCTAGATTGCGGTAGTAGCGTTTAAAAGCATCCATTTTGCCTTTTTGAAGTGCGTACACCATGTCTACAACATACTTTTCAGAATTCAGATAAAGGACTCTGGCGGTTGGGTTGCTTTCCAGGATGGCATGCCCGATGGACTGCATAAGATGGGTTTTACCCAAACCTGATTGGCCGTATATGAGGAATGGGTTGTACGCGCCGGCGCCAGGATTTAATCCGATCTGCATGGCAGCGGCATGGCCTAACTGATTTGATTTCCCTTTGACCAGGGTGTCAAACGTAAACATGGGGTTCAATGCCGAGGCGTGTGCGGCATCAAACGAGTCATCTTGATCGGCTGACGTCGTTTTTTGCTTCAAGCCGCTCGCTCGACTCGAAGAGTGGTTCGATCCAGCTGTATCAGAGTTTGAGGCACCGGCCGTCTCTAATTCGGGTACCGGGGATTCAGTCTTAGTGGATAAGGGTTCCAGAACCTCAGTACCTACGACCAACTTCACCGTCATAGAAGGGTCTTTGGATATGCCCGTTGCGAGCTCACAAATGCGAGGATAGAAACTGCTTTGCACCTTAGTCAAAACGAATCGGTTGGGCGCCATGATGCGCAGCAACGAAGGGCTTTCGTGTGCTTGCAATGGCCTGATGTAGGTGTTGAGGTGACCTTCCGAGAGTTCCACTTCAAGTTGCGAGAGACACTGATTCCAAAGTGTTGCGGACAAGAACGCCTCCAGCGACGGGTACAGAAAAAATGGAAAGGAATGGGCAGCTTTTGTGTGTGAACACGCTCCCGCAAACGAGCCGTTTAGGTTACTTATCCACAGGCAATAATTCAACGGTTTCGGCTGTGAAAATTTTGAGCAACTAAGCGTTGTGCCGCGAATGAGACCCAGGCGTTCGCCTGATACGTTGGCGTTTATTTTGGCCTAAGAATCGTCAAAGTATTGATGATTGTGGGAAAATGCATGTAAGTAATTGAATATGATGCCTTTTGTACAAGGCTAAGGCTCAGTATCGATTACTAAATGTGGGCTCAAATGTCGGCAATTGATTGAATATTTACCGAGATCGTATTAATATTCGCGGTTCGCTGCAGTGAATTGCGGCAACTTGGCCAACAGAGCTTGTTCCGATGAAAAGACCATTTCAACCCAGCCGCATTAAGCGCGCCCGAACGCACGGGTTCCGTGCTCGCAAAGCCACACGTGGTGGTCGTGCTGTACTCCGCGCTCGCCGTAAGAAAGGCCGCGCTCGCTTAAGCGCTTAAGTGTTTCTACGGTGTCGTTTCCCAGGTCGCATCGCCTGCTGACGGCGCAAGACTACGACACCGTTTTCCGCGGCAACAAACGCGTTGCCAATCAGTACTGGACGGTCCTTGGGCACCGTCACCAAAATCCCAACCCCCGGTTGGGGATGGCGATAGCGAAAAAGCGAGCCAAGCGAGCCGTCACACGAAACCGGATAAAGCGCATCTGCCGCGAATCGTTTCGTTTGAACGCAGACTCGCTCGCCGGCTTCGATATCGTAGTGATGAACCGCGATGCAGCTGCGGTCGCCAGCAGGGCGCAACTGCGCTCCTCACTCGATGAGCTTTGGCGTAAGTTAAGCCAACGGCCTGACACGAAGGCGTGAAATAAGATGCGTCTGATTCTCGGGTTACTAACAATCTATCGGCGCTACATTAGCCCGTTTCTGCCTCCTCACTGCCGGTTCTATCCAACGTGCTCGGAGTATGCTGTTCAAGCGATCCAACACCACGGCGCCTGCAAAGGCAGTGCGCTGGCGGCAAAGCGGGTCTGTCGTTGCCACCCTTGGCATCCAGGTGGGTTTGATCCCGTTCCTGGAGCCTGCGATCACGAGTCCTGAATACTTATGGATAACCAACGGTTGTTCTTGTACACCGCTTTGGGTTTGATTTCGTTCCTCATCTACCTCACGTGGATGCAAACCTATCACCCTGTGCAGCCTCCGGCTGTGGTTCAAACAACCGCGGAAACGGGTGCAACTGCCGGTGCAACTGCGGGTGTTCCGGCGGTTGGAGCAGCACCCAGTTCCGAAGAGGTGGGCGACTTGCCTGTTGCGGCTGGCACGTCAACGACTTCTGCCGTTTCTGCAGCAGTGGCCAGTTCAGAGCAATTGGTGACGGTTAGCACAGATCTATATGACATCACGCTCAGTTCCATCGGTGGAACCCTGACAAAACTGGATCTGCTCGAGTATCCAGTGTCTATTGATCAGCAGGACGAACCGTTCTCACTGATGAACAGCGACCCGTTAGACCTGCTCGTGGCCGAATCAGGTTTGCAATCCCGGCAAGGCGTTCCAGCTCCGACACACAAAGAGCCCATGGCCATTGCTCAAGATAGTTACGCGCTCGGTGACACCAACGAAATCAAAGTGCCGTTCACGTGGACATCTGAGGATGGTGTTGTCGTTACGAAAACCTACACCTTTACCCGAGGCAGTTATGAAATCGGCCTGGACTACACCGTAGACAACCAGTCCTCTGAACCTTATGTGGTAAATCAGTATCGCCAGTTAAAGCGAAAGCCAGGCACCAAAGACGAAAAACAGAGTTTCATCAACACCTACATCGGTGCTGTAGTCAGTAACTCTGAAGACGTTTATCAAAAAGTAGATTTTGGTGATATGGAAGACGAAAACTACAACCAGGATGTCACTGACGGCTGGGTAGCAATGATCGAACATTATTTTGCTGCGGCGTGGATCCCCGTCGCTGGTGAAAAGAATTCGGCTTACAGCCTGTTCGTTGAAAATTCGAACCCTGCTGATTACAACCACTACGTTATCGGTATGGTGTCGGCTAGCCAAACCGTTCCGGCAGGTGGTCAGGGCACGTTCTCGTCCAAAGCCTATGCAGGACCTAAGATCCAGGAAAACCTTGCTGCTGCGGCCGATAATCTTGAGCTGACGGTAGATTTCGGATTCTTGACTATCATCGCGCAGCCGTTGTTCTGGTTACTGAAAACCATTCATGGTTTCGTTGGCAACTGGGGTTGGGCCATTGTCCTGACCGTGCTAGTCATCAAAGCACTTCTTTATAAGCTCTCAGAAGCCGCTTACAAATCGATGGCTCGGATGAAGAAGTTGCAGCCTAAAATGGCAGCGCTCAAAGAACGCCACGGGGACGATCGGGCAGCCATGGGGCAAGCCACCATGGAGTTGTATAAGAAAGAGAAGGTTAATCCCTTGGGTGGGTGTTTGCCTATGCTGGTGCAAATGCCGATATTCATCGCTTTGTATTGGGCGTTATTGGAGAGTGTGGAATTACGGCAAGCCCCGTGGATTCTGTGGATCGAAGATTTATCCATTCGCGATCCTTTCTTTATTTTGCCGGTGCTGATGGCAGCGGCCATGTACTTTCAGCAAAAACTCAACCCGGCTCCGGTCGACCCGATTCAAGCGAAAGTCATGCAGTTCCTACCGTTAATTTTCGGTGTGTTCTTTGCCATATTCCCCGCCGGTCTGGTGCTGTACTGGGTAGTGAACAACGTTCTATCTATCGCACAACAGTGGTACATCACCCGAGTGGTCATTGGCGAGGATTAGATACTCGCCACCATGTACACAACCGACACCATAGCTGCGGTCGCAACAGGATCTGGCCGCGCTGGTGTTGGCATTATCAGAATCAGCGGGCCTGCAGTTCCTGACATTGCGCGGCAGATAACCGGTAAGACACTGACGGCACGGCATGCGCATCACTTGCCGTTTGTTGATGATGCAGGGCAAACGCTGGATGAAGGCCTGGCGATACGCTTTGATGCACCGAACTCGTACACGGGTGAGGCAGTACTCGAATTACAGGGGCATGGCGGCCCGGTGGTGTTGGATATGGTGCTGCAGCGAGTGCTTGCCTGTGGTGCGCGTCCGGCACGCCCAGGCGAATTCACCGAGCGGGCTTTTTTGAATGACCGTATGGATTTGGCTCAAGCCGAAGCGGTTGCTGATTTAATTGATGCCTCCAGCCAAGCGGCGGCGCAAGCCGCTATTCGTTCGTTAGATGGCGAATTTTCTCAGGCGGTTAATGCCATCAGTGAAGAACTGATGACGCTGCGAGCTTGGTTGGAAGCGGCGCTGGATTTCAGCGAAGAAGAAATTGATTTTTTGTCAGATCCCGTGTTCAAACAACGGGTTCGTGAACTGCTTGAAGCATTCGATTCTGTGTTTGAGCGTGCAACGCAAGGCAGCCGCTTAACCGATGGATTAACGGTTGTCATTGCTGGCGTCGCTAACGTCGGGAAATCCAGCTTACTCAATGCCTTGAGCGGTACCGATAGGGCCATTGTTACTGATATTGCTGGCACAACCCGAGATGTACTGCACGAGCACATCACGCTGGATGGTATTCCATTGCATCTAATGGATACGGCTGGTATTCGGCTAACCGATGATGTTGTGGAACAACACGGCATCGATAGAGCGGAGCAAGCGTTAGCCTCAGCTGACCATGTGCTCATCCTGGTGGACGCCAGTCAGCCGGTGTTGCCTGAAACCCATCGTCTCGCAAAGCTTAATGCCCCTTCCACTTTATTAATTAACAAGATGGACGCGGTTGAGAGTTCCGTAAAATCCGCCCTTCAGGATACGGCAGAGCGCTTCAAAGAAGCGACCGGCGCACAAGAGGTTCTGTTTCTCTCCATCAAAGCGGACGAAGGTCTGGATGCGCTGAGAGATCATCTTATCCAGACGGCGGGTCGAGATACGGCAGTTGAGGGTGTATTCAGCGCTCGTCGGAGGCATTTAGACGCGCTGCAGCGCTCTCGGGAAGCCGCCGATGCCGCCTTGAATCGTCTGAATCAAGGGGATATGCCAGAACTGGCTGCCGAAGAGTTACGGCTGGCGAGGTCTGCGTTGGATGAAGTAACCGGTCGTTTTGATACTGAAGATCTTCTCGGAAAGGTATTCGGCCAATTTTGTATTGGTAAGTAATGAACTTAACCACAAACTTCTGTTTACCCCTCTCTATATAATCAGATGATGGAATTTCCTACTCATTTTGATGTGATCGTTGTAGGCGGAGGTCACGCCGGCACCGAAGCTGCGCTGGCGTCCGCTCGCACGGGTGCCTCTACGCTGCTACTCACGCATAACATCGAAACCCTCGGGCAGATGAGCTGTAACCCGGCCATAGGTGGTATCGGCAAAGGCCATTTAGTCAAGGAAATCGATGCCCTGGGTGGTGCCATGGGGAAGGCTGCAGATGCTGCTGGTATTCACTTTCGTACACTGAATTCCCGCAAAGGTCCTGCGGTCAGGGCTACTCGTGCTCAAGCTGACCGCTCGCTCTACCGTTCAGCCATTCGCCAAATACTCGAAAACCAACCCAACCTAACCTTATTTCAACAACCGGTTGATGACCTGATTGTGGAAGGGGATGAAGTCCGTGGTGCCATCACACAGCTGGGTGTGAAATTCCGAGCGCATGCAGTTGTGTTAACGGTCGGGACTTTTTTAGCCGGGAAAATTCATGTGGGCGATGCGAATTCTGCTGCAGGGCGCGCTGGTGATCCTCCGGCTGCAACCCTCGCTGCTCGAATGCGAGAGCTTCCATTGGAAGTCGGTCGTTTAAAAACCGGTACACCACCGCGCATTGATGCCCGCACCATTGATTACACGCATTTGCAGCCACAGCCGGGCGATTCACCCAGGCCGGTATTTTCGTATTTGGGTTCTGTTGATCAGCATCCTCAACAGGTGCACTGCCACATTACCCATACGTCCGAACGCACGCATGACATCATCCGCGCAGCACTGCATCGATCACCGTTGTTTTCAGGGGAAATTGAAGGCGTAGGGCCCAGATACTGTCCGTCAATTGAAGACAAGGTGGTGCGATTCGCCGATAAAACTTCGCATCAGATATTTATTGAGCCAGAAGGCTTAACGACTCATGAGATTTACCCCAATGGTATTTCCACCAGTTTGCCTTTTGATGTGCAAATCAACTACGTGCAGTCGATAAAGGGTTTTGAAAATGCCCATATCACTCGACCGGGTTATGCAATCGAGTATGACTATTTCGACCCACGCGGCTTGAGCGCTTCCCTTGAAACCAAGCCACTAAAGCGATTGTTTTTCGCTGGGCAAATCAACGGCACAACGGGTTACGAGGAAGCGGCAGCACAAGGCCTCATCGCGGGTCTGAACGCAGCACGTCAGGTACAGGGGCTTGAGCCCTGGACGCCGCGCCGGGACGAAGCCTACATTGGTGTATTGATCGATGATCTTATTACGCGTGGTACGCGTGAGCCTTATCGGATGTTTACCAGCCGGGCCGAGTATCGACTGATGCTGCGTGAAGACAACGCTGACATGCGTTTAACCGCGAAGGGTCGTGAGCTTGGTTTAGTTGATGATCATCGATGGGCGGCCTTTCAGGCGAAAAGCCTGGCCGTTGATGAACTGGGTAAAGCATTGAAAGCTTTAGTGATACATCCCGGTCAGCCTGAATTCAAAGCCGTTGAAGAGGCCACCGGCTTATCGCTGAGTCGTGAACGCCATGCCAGTGATTTACTAAAAATGCCCGAAGTTCGGCTGAATGAATTGCTGCCGATGATTGCTCCTGAACTGGCTGGATTCGATGCATCTGTGATTGAGCAAGTTGAGATACAAGGCAAATACGCAGGCTATCTGGATCGTCAGCAGGCCGATGTAGAACGTGCAAGGGCACAACAAAGCGTTCGCTTGCCAGTCGACTTTGACTACAACAGTGTCTCGGGACTATCAAACGAGATAACTCAAAAGCTGCTCGAGCATAAACCGGAAACCTTAGGCCAGGCCGCTAGAATTTCCGGGGTAACGCCGGCTGCTGTGTCACTGCTTGCTATTTATTTAAAGAAAACCGCACTGCCGGAAAGCGCTTAGTCTGTTCAGCAACCTGTAGCTGGCTAGCGCTTAACCAAAGTGCCTTCGACTATGCCATCCGCGTCGTTGTCGTCGAGTAAAAGCGCTTCATCCAAGCCATCAAATCGCCAGTTTACGCGGCGTGCGGAAGCTGCGATGGTGCCGGCCGGAATTACTGCGTTGTCGTCGATACCCGGATTGATCAGCATGGGAAGGTCTTCAGGCCATTCCGGGCTTTCCCAATCCAGCCGGTTTGGGCTTGCAGCCAGTGGGTCATCCATGGGAGCGGTTAGCGAACCATCTACGCATTGGTCACCACCGTCAGTTAGTGTGTAGGAATAAATACTGGTGATTTCGCAAACGCGTGTGTCTGCCGGGTCTTGGTAATTACCACGAACTTGCAGACTCGCCTCCCAAGTACAGGTGGCTTGGTTATCATTAGGCGCGGTGTAACTGACTTGCCCAAAGTAGGAACCTCGGAGTTCTCTGTAGTATTGAGCTTCACAGGCGAATACATCCAAACTGGCTTGTGGGTTGAACACGCCTTGTTGGCCACCTTCGCCACTTTGTGGTGGCAGCTCAGCGGAATTAGATGAGCTGTTATTTGAGCTCGAGGAACTACAAGCTGTTAAAGCAACAGTGCAAATGCAAAGGCTTAACCATTTCGCAGCGAATGCGTATTCGCGTTTCATTGAGACATCCTGTGCGAGTTGCGCACAACCAAAATTGGACAATGCATAGATGATGTCATACGGACGCGAGTACATCGACAAGGTTTTGTCAACATGAGCAAACTCTCATCTATCAAGCCTGAAGAACTGCGTTTTCTTGCGGAAAATGTAGGCGTTTCTTTAAGTGCTGAACAATGCGAAGTGTTATTAGCGTTCGATCAGTTACTGGCTAAATGGACGAAGGCGTTTAACCTGGTTGCGGCATCAACGTTATCTGAATCGATTACCCGACATGTGCTGGATTCATTAAGCATTGGACCCTACATTCAAAAGCAATCAACGACACTTGAGCAAGAGCCGGGTGTTTTTGATGTACTTGATGTTGGTTCAGGTGCTGGCTTACCGGTTATACCTTTAGCCATTGCTTATCCAAATAAGCAGTTTGCATCCATTGAAACGAATGGCAAGAAAGTGCGCTTTCAACGCCAAGCCATTATGGAATTGGGGTTTAGCAATCTCAGTGTCTTTCATCAAAGAATTGAAGCTAGTGATGCAATGGCGCACACCGTCATGTCACGAGCATTCGCCGCTCCAAAAGATTTTCTTAATCTAACCAGGCCGCATTGCCGTCCAGGTGGTCGGGCGGTTGTCATGTTGGGCCAAGCCGAACTGATGCCTTCGGATTTGCCAGAAGGTTGGTCGCTGGAAAGTATGCAGCGCATTGATGTGCCTGGTGAATCGGCTGAACGGCATGTGGCGGTGTGCATTCGCGGTACACTGGCAACATGAGTCGCAAGATCGCTATCGCTAACCAAAAAGGTGGGGTGGGTAAAACCACTACGTCGGTTAATCTCGCCGCTGCGCTAGGTTCCATGGGTAAGCGCGTCTTACTCATCGACCTGGACCCGCAAGGCAATGCCACCATGGGTTGTGGGATCGATAAGTACGAGCTCACTCGATCCGTTTTGGATGTACTTGTCGACGGCACCCCAATAGCGGACGTCATACAAGACTCGTCCGCATCAGGTGTGCACGTGCTACCGGCAAATGCCGACCTTACGGCGGCCGAAATTGAGCTCATGAGCATGGACGAGCGTGAATCTCGTTTGCGTCAAAGTGTTGATCGGTTAGGTGATGAATACCACTACGTGTTAATCGATTGCCCACCGTCTCTGAACCTACTTACCTTGAACGCGTTCGTGGCTGCTGACAGCGTTCTGGTACCTATCCAATGCGAGTACTACGCACTCGAGGGATTATCTGCCCTGCTGGATACCATTGATGGTGTCCGGGATGCGGTCAATCCCGAACTGGTCGTGGAGGGTTTGCTGCGCACCATGTACGACGGGCGCAATAACCTCGGAGTTGAAGTCTCCAATCAATTAGTTGAACACTTTGGTGACCAGGTATTTAGAACGATCGTGCCACGCAATGTACGCCTGGCGGAGGCACCTAGCCACGGTTTATCGATTGTTGAATACGATCGAAGCTCTCGAGGTGCTCTTGCCTACCTGGCGTTGGCTGGCGAGATTGAACGACAGCACCCCAAAGTGTCGGAACCTATCCACTCTCAATCAGCCGTGTCCAAAAATCACGCTGAATCAGAATCATCGCCAAAGATGTCGGCCGAAAACCCGGCTGAGGTGTAGGACGCTATGGCAGCCAAGAAAAAAACCATGGGTCGAGGGTTAGGCACGCTTCTCGACAGACGAAGTGGCGGCGCATCGACGCGACCCGCGGCGATGACTGAACGGACTGCGTCCAGCGCGGCGACAGAGGATTCACAAAGCGATAAATCGACAGCGACAGAGCCTGTCGTCGCTCCGGATGCGAATTCACCCACTACAGTGCCCACAACAGAGGCGGAAGGTGCGCACAAGGATAAGCTTCGACTCATTGATATCGATCAGATCGAGCGGGGTACCTACCAGCCCCGCCGCCATTTTGATGCCGAGCTGTTGCAGGAGCTTGCAGATTCATTGCGCAGTGAGGGCCTTATTCAGCCCATTCTGGTGAGGCCCAGTGGTCCGGGTAAATTCGAATTAATCGCCGGTGAGCGTCGTTGGCGCGCAGCACAGCTCGCTGGCATGAGCGACATTCCAGCCATTGTGCGAAGTCTTGAAGATCGTTCGGTAGCGGCCGTGTCGTTGATTGAAAATATTCAACGCAAGGATTTAAACCCGTTGGAAGAGGCTGAAGCCCTGCAACGATTGTGTGAAGAATTTGGTCTGTCACACCAGGAGGTGGCCGACTCAGTGGGTCGCTCTCGTTCTGCCGTAACGAACCTGATGCGGCTGCTCGATTTGCATGACGAAGTGAAGGCGATGGTTGATCGAGGCGAGATTGACATGGGCCATGCCCGTGCACTCCTGGGTGCTCCAACGGACGAGCAGCCAGAGCTGGCGCGGCGGATAGCGCGTCAGGGGCTCACCGTTAGAGCGGTTGAGCAGTACATTAAAGGCTTACGAAAAGGACAGGCACCGGCTTCTACCAAAGGCACGGTTTCAGACCCTGACATAGACCGATTGGCCGCCCGGCTGAGCGAAAAATTTGGCGCTAATGTGTCAATCCGCCACAAAGCAGGCGGCTCGGGCAAGCTGGAAATCCAGTATCACTCCATGGAGGAGCTGGACGGAATTTTGAACCACTTCAAGTAGTGTTTATCGGCTGTGGCAACAGCCTTGTTCTTTCATCGATTACTTTGCTATCGCGGCATCTGTGCCTAAAAACACTGCTATACTCCGCGCGCTTGTCGAATATAGCCCGCATGGACGCAATCGTTCGTCAAACCACTGGACACCAAAAGGCCCGTTTCTAATGTGGCGTTCGGAAAGAATGACAGCGGTTCGCTGGGTGCTGATTGGTCAGGCTGGCATGGTCCTTGTGGTTGGCTTGGTCGCCAGCCTGTTTGGGCAACTGGCGGCAAGCTCAGCCGTATTAGGCGGCTTGGTGTGTTTTATTCCAACTGTGTGGTTTGCGCTTAGGGCGTTTCGGCACAGTGGGGCTCGTTCAGCGACGGATATTGTTCGGTCGTTGTACGCCGGAGCTTCCGGCAAAATGGTGTTGACTATCGTGTTGTTCGGTTTTTTGTTTTATTACGTAAAACCACTAAACGCGATCGCGGTGTTTGCAGGCTTTGCCGCGGTATCGGTCATGAACTGGGTAGGGCCACTGGTAGTGGCGCAGAAAGACAGTAAGCGGAAACGGATAAAGAACTGATGGCAGGCGAAGGCGCACTTACACCAACTGGCTACATCCAGCATCACCTCCAAAACCTGGTCGTGGGTTTTCATCCTGAAAATGGCTTCAGCCTAGCGAAGTCTAGTGAAGAAGCGGCGGCGATGGGTTTCTGGGCCATCCACCTGGACTCCATGTTCTGGTCCGTCGGTCTTGGGGCTTTATTCCTTTTCATTTTCAAAAAAGCCGCAGACAGAGCCACCTCGGGCGTGCCTGGGGGCTTACAGAATTTTGTTGAATCGATTGTGGAGTTCGTTGACGAAAACGTCAGGGACACCATGTCGGTAAAAAGTAACTTTGTCGGGCCTCTTGCCCTGACAATCTTCGTCTGGGTGTTTTTGATGA
The DNA here is from genome assembly GCA_020629835.1 of Granulosicoccaceae bacterium. Taxonomy (GTDB): domain Bacteria; phylum Pseudomonadota; class Gammaproteobacteria; order Granulosicoccales; family Granulosicoccaceae; genus Granulosicoccus. The sequence goes on along the minus strand of JAHDCO010000002.1, from coordinate 67,199 downwards.
ATCTGATGGATCTGATTCCAGTAGATTTCATTCCGTATTTCTTTGAACACATTCTGGGCGTGCCGTACATGAAGATCGTACCGTCCACCGACGTCAACGTTACATTCGGTATCTCCCTGTCTGTGTTTGCGCTGATGATTTATTTCGGTATCAAGATGAAAGGCCTGGGCGGCTTTCTCGGGGAACTCGCGTTTAATCCATTCACCAGCGATAACGTCGTGATCAAGTGGTTGTTTGTTCCTTTCAACGTCCTGCTGGAAGGGGTATCGCTTTTAGCAAAGCCTGTATCTCTGGCGCTACGACTGTTCGGAAACATGTACGCCGGTGAGTTGATCTTCATCTTGATTGCACTTCTGCCGTGGTTCGCTCAGTGGGCATTGTCTGTGCCATGGGCTATTTTCCATATCCTGGTAATCACGTTGCAGGCCTTTATTTTCATGATGCTCACCATCGTTTACATGGCGATGGCTCACGAACATCATTGATGTAACCTTTTTGATCTAAACCCTTAATTTTTTAATCGATTTACACCTAAACCGTTAGTTGGAGTTCTCAATGGAAACTGTATTATCCGCAACCGCAATCGCTGTAGCCCTCATGATCGGCTTGGCAGCTCTTGGCACCGCAATCGGCTTCGCACTGCTTGGTGGTCGCTTCTTGGAAGGTGCTGCTCGACAGCCTGAAATGACTCCAATGCTTCAGGTGAAGATGTTCATCGTCGCGGGCTTATTGGATGCAATTCCAATGATCGCGGTAGGTATTGGCCTGTTCTTCGTATTCGCCAACCCCTTCGTCGGTGCCCTCTAAAACAGGCCGAACCAGACTAAGAGGATAGGCCTATGAACATGAACGCTACACTGATAGGACAGGCGATATCGTTTTTCATATTCGTCTTGTTCTGCATGAAGTTTGTCTGGCCGCCCATCATTACCAGTCTGCGCGAGCGTCAAGCTCGAATTGCTGACGGATTGGCTGCTGCCGAGCAAAGCTCTCAGCGTCGCGAAGAAGCAGAAGCTGAAATCGCGACCATGCTGGAAGATGCGAAAGCTCAAGCCGCAGAAATCGTTGCCCAAGCACAGAAGCGCAGTAACGAAATTGTTGAGGCGTCCAAAGACACCGCCCGCACAGAAGCTGAGCGTATCAAAGCGACAGCCAGTGCAGAGATTGAACAGGAAGTGGTAAACGCTCGCGAAGGCTTGAGACAGCAGGTAGGTTCCATCGCTGTTGAAGGTGCTCGCAAAATCCTGGGCAGTGAAGTTAACGCAGAGTCACACGCCAAGGTCATTGATGACCTCGTCGGTCAGATTTAGAGTCTTAAGCGAATGGCAGACTTCTCAACCATCGCACGACCCTATGCCAAGGCGGTTTTCGAGATAGCCCGGGACTCGGGTAAATTCGACGCGTGGTCAGGCCGCTTGGACTTCTGGGCAGCGCTTGTTTCGCACCCAGACATGGCAAGCCGACTTGATGCCCCGGGTTTTACCCATCAAGATCGAGCGCAGATGATTGAACAGGTTGATGATCAGATGGACGACGAAAGCCGATCTTTCATCCGGTTACTGGCGGAAAACAATCGTTTGGGTTTGATGGGCGATATTCGTGAAAATTTTGAGGTGCTCCGCGCTGAAGAAGAAGGCGAAATCGATGCGAACGTCACTACGGCATTTCCACTGACAGACGCGCAACGCCAGAGCATCGTAGATGCGCTGAGCAAGCGTTTGGAAAGAAAAGTTCGGCTAGTTGAGACCGTTGATGAAGCTCTTATTGGCGGTGCGGTAATTCGCGCTGGCGATTTGGTAATCGACGGCTCATTGAAAGGCCGAGTTGAAACACTGGCGAACGCGGTCAATCACTGATCGCGATCTGCCTTTAAATTTTGTTCGGCAGGCTGCGCAAGTGCGACAGCGTGTCGTTTGACGGTAAAACCGGTGCGGTACGCCCGCCCAATCCAACCACATCAGTTGGGTTCGAGGCGCGTTAACACCGGCCCCGTCTGTGTCGCGAGTAAGCGACGAGCCGATTAACAGAGGATTGATGCATGCAACTTAACCCATCAGAAATCAGTGAGCTGATTAAACAGCGCATTGGTAACTTCGAAGCGTCAGCAGACGCACGCAATGAAGGCACCATTGTGAGCTTGAACGACGGTATCGTTCGAATTCACGGCCTAACCGAAGCCATGTCAGGCGAGATGTTGAAGTTCAACGACAATCTTTATGGATTGGCCTTGAACCTCGAACGAGATTCTGTCGGTGCGGTAGTGCTTGGTAACTACGAAGAACTATCGGAAGGTGACAAGGTTCAGTGCACAGGCCGAATTTTGGAAGTTCCGACAGGTCCTGAGCTGTTGGGTCGTGTTGTTAACTCATTGGGTGAGCCGATTGACGGCAAGGGCCCGGTAGAAGCCAAAATTACGTCACCCATTGAGCGCGTAGCGCCCGGTGTAATCGAACGTCAATCGGTAGATCAACCTGTTCAAACCGGTTTGAAAGCAATCGATGCGATGGTGCCAGTAGGTCGTGGTCAGCGCGAATTGATTATCGGTGACCGTCAGACCGGTAAGACTGCCGTAGCGGTAGATGCCATCATCAACCAGAAGGGTACAGGTATTAAATGTATCTACGTAGCGGTCGGTCAGAAGCAGTCCACTATCGCTAACGTGGTGACCAAGCTCGAAGAAAACGGCGCCATGGAAAACACCATCGTGGTTGCGGCCGGTGCATCGGATTCTGCAGCGATGCAGTACATCGCACCATACGCAGGTTGTGCCATGGGCGAATACTTCCTTGATCGCGGTGAAGACGCACTGATCATTTACGACGATTTGACCAAGCAGGCATGGGCCTACCGACAGGTGTCGTTGTTACTGCGTCGTCCTCCAGGTCGTGAGGCGTACCCAGGTGACGTTTTCTACCTGCACTCGCGTCTACTTGAGCGCGCTTGCCGGGTGAATGCCGACTACGTTGAAAAATTTACCAACGGTGAAGTCAAAGGTAAGACCGGTTCATTGACTGCACTGCCGATCATTGAAACTCAGGCAGGTGACGTATCGGCCTTCGTACCAACCAACGTAATTTCTATTACCGATGGTCAGATCTTCCTCGAAACCGATCTGTTCAACGCAGGTATCCGACCAGCGATCAACGCAGGTTTATCCGTATCACGAGTAGGTGGTGCGGCACAGACTAAGATCATCAAGAAGTTAGGTGGTGGTGTTCGACTGGCCTTGGCTCAGTACCGTGAATTGGCGGCATTTGCTCAGTTCGCATCAGACTTGGATGAAGCCACTCGTAAGCAGCTCGAACGCGGCCAACGTGTTACCGAACTGATGAAGCAGAAGCAGTACGCACCTCTGTCTATCGGCGAAATGGGTGTATCGCTGTACGCTGCGAACGAAGGCTACCTCGATGATGTTGAAGTTGCCAAGATCGTAGACTTCGAAGCGGCGATGCACGACCACTTCCGTAGCAACCACCAGGACCTGTTAGATTCTGTTGACTCTGATGGCGACTGGAATGAAAACATCGAGGCCGCTTTCAAGAAAGGCATCGAAGCGTTCAAATCGACTGGTACTTGGTAAGCACGGGCACTTCGGCATAAACGGATAACGAGGTGAGCAATGGCTTCAGGTAAAGAAATACGCACGCAGATCAAGAGTATTCAGAATACTCAAAAGATCACTAAAGCGATGGAGATGGTTGCTGCGTCTAAAATGCGTAAGGCACAGGATCGCATGAATGCGAACCGGCCTTATGCAACCAAGATGCGCCAGGTTATCGGCCACGTGGCAGCGGCGAATGTTGAGTACAAGCACCCCTACGTCATTGACCGCCCCGATGTAAAGCGGGTCGGTTTCATGATCGTCAGTACGGACCGTGGTTTGTGTGGTGGTTTAAACACCAACGCGATCAAAGCCGCCGTCAGTGCAATGAAGGAGTTCGACGATCAAGGCGTTGAGATTGATGTGGTAACTATCGGCAAAAAAGCTACGCAGGCGTTTGCTCGAATGGGCGCCAACGTGGTTGGTTCCGTCACTGACTTAGGTGATTCACCTGAGTTGGCTGAGCTCATCGGTGCGATGCGAGTGATGCTGGATGCCTACGATGAAAACAAGATTGATCGCTTGTTTATCGTTGAGACGGAATTCGTTAACACCATGACACAGACACCAAGAGTCACGCAGTTGTTACCGGCAGTGGCTGAATTGGGTGAAGAGCGTGCAAGCGCTTGGGATTACTTATACGAACCCAGTGCGGAAGATGTACTGGATAACTTGATGACTCGCTACATCGAATCACTGATCTATCAATCGGTGGTAGAAAACGTTGCTTGTGAAATGTCCGCTCGCATGATTGCTATGAAGAGCGCTTCTGACAACGCCGGTGAGCTTATTGGTGAACTTCAGTTGGTTTACAACAAAGCGCGCCAGGCAGCGATCACTCAAGAAATTTCCGAAATCGTCGGCGGCGCCGCAGCGGTCTAGGGTCACGAACAAATATTTGGTGGGACAGTAAACATGAGTAACGGACGAATAGTCGAAATCATTGGTGCGGTAATCGACGTGGAATTTCCACGCACCGATGTACCTAAAACCTACGATGCTTTGAACGTTGAAGGCGCAGAGACTGTGTTGGAAGTTCAAGGTCAGTTAGGCGATGGTGTTGTAAGAACGATTGCCATGGGTAGTTCAGAAGGTCTGAAGCGAGGCATCAGCGTTAGTAACACCGGCGCGCCAATTTCAGTACCGGTGGGCCAGGCCACTTTGGGCCGCATAATGAACGTACTGGGTCACCCAATCGATGAAGCGGGCCCTATCGGCACCGACGATCGTATGCCCATTCACCGCGAGCCGCCTTCTTACGCTGAGCAGTCAGGTTCAACTGAACTGTTGGAAACCGGCATCAAGGTAATCGACTTACTTTGCCCGTTTGCGAAAGGCGGTAAAGTTGGATTGTTCGGTGGTGCAGGTGTAGGCAAGACCGTAAACATGATGGAATTGATACGTAACATCGCAGCAGAGCACTCAGGCTTTTCAGTGTTCGCAGGTGTTGGTGAGCGTACCCGTGAAGGGAACGACTTCTACCACGAAATGAAAGACTCCAACGTACTCGACAAGGTAGCGCTGGTATACGGACAGATGAATGAGCCTCCAGGTAACCGCCTGCGTGTGGCACTGACTGGTTTGACTATGGCGGAATTCTTCCGTGATGAAGGTCGTGACGTATTGATGTTCATCGATAACATCTACCGATACACCCTGGCGGGAACCGAAGTATCTGCACTGCTGGGTCGTATGCCTTCAGCGGTAGGTTACCAGCCCACCCTGGCGCAGGAGATGGGTGCGCTGCAGGAGCGAATCACGTCGACCAAGACCGGTTCTATCACGTCTATTCAGGCGGTGTACGTACCGGCGGATGACTTGACCGATCCATCACCAGCAACAACGTTTGCTCACTTGGATGCAACGGTCGTACTGTCGCGTAACATCGCAGAATTGGGTATCTACCCCGCAGTTGATCCTCTGGATTCCACCAGTCGTCAGCTCGACCCTCAAGTGGTTGGTCAGGAGCACTACGATTGCGCACGTGGCGTACAGAACACACTTCAGCGTTATAAAGAATTGCGCGACATCATCGCCATCCTGGGTATGGATGAATTGTCCGAAGAGGACAAGCTGGTCGTAGCCCGAGCTCGAAAGGTTCAGCGATACCTGTCTCAGCCATTCTTCGTTGCAGAGGTATTCACCGGTTCTCCGGGTAAATACGTTTCTTTGAAAGACACCATTCACGCGTTCAACGGCATTGTTGCTGGTGAGTACGATCACTTGCCTGAGCAAGCGTTCTACATGCAGGGCACCATTGAAGAAGTAGTCGAGAACGCTAAGAAGAGCGCTTAACCATGGCTGCCACTCTTAAAGTTGACATCGTGAGTGCTGAGAAGGAAATCTTCTCGGGCGAAAGCACTATGGTCACTGCCTCTGCTCAAATGGGTGAAGTGGGTATTGCGCCAGGGCACGCGCCTTTCATCACCGGTATCAAGCCGGGTGAAGTGCACGTAAAAGCGGTGGGTGATGCTGAAGATGTTGACATCTATGTCTCTGGCGGCATCCTGGAGGTTCAACCTCACCACGTGACGATATTGGCAGATGCCGCTTTACGTGGCGATGAAATAGACGAAGCAGCGGCGCTTAAGGCGAAGGAAGAGGCTGAGGCCTTGTTAACCGGAGCGCCTTCTGAAGTGAACTACGCGGAAGTGCAGGCTCGCTTGGCTGAAGCTTCTGCGCAGTTGTCACTGATTAAGAAGTTGCGTCAAAACTAAGCGCGACTTTTTTATCGGTTAACGCCAGGGCTGAGCAAGGTTACTTGCTCAGCCCTTTTTAATGGGCGTGAGTATGACTGTTTGCAATGTGTCTAAAGTTTGGCGCTGGACTGTTGACACGTAAATCCGTGTGAAATCATTGATTACTTGAAATTGGCGGCTCAATTGCTAGGTAGTGTTATCCGATACACACTTAGTCGGTGTGGGTCCACACTTTCCAGTCAGCTAGGCGCTCAATTAAGGTTATGGCTATACGTCTCATTATTCTTGCCGCAGGCAAGGGCACCCGCATGAAATCGACGTTGCCGAAGGTATTGCATCGTTTAGCGGGTAAACCGTTACTTGGCCACGTCATCGATACTGGCCTTTCATTGAACGCGGAAGGCATTACGGTGGTCATTGGCCATGGTGCTGATCAAGTAAAACAAACCATGACACAGCCTGTTCAGTGGGCTATGCAAACCGAGCAATTAGGTACCGCCCATGCCGTCATGCAAGGTCTTGAAGGTATAGAAGACGACGATACCGTGTTGCTCACATACGGCGATGTCCCGCTTACACGTGCCAGTACTTATCAAAAGATGTTGGATACGGTCAGCGAGAGTCAGATGGGCCTACTCACGCTGCACATGGAAGACCCTACGGGCTATGGACGAATCATTCGTGATGGCGCAGATGGCACGGGCGCGGTTGTGGGTATTGTTGAGCAAAAAGATGCAACCCCAGAACAGTTAGCCATTAAGGAAGGCAACTGCGGCGTTATATCGATAAAAGGTAAATGGTTGTTGTCCCTGTTAAAGCAGATCGGTAATGACAATGCCCAGGGCGAATACTACCTAACCGATCTGATCGGCCTGGCGGTGGCGAATAACGTCAACGTTGAAGCCATTCATCCTGAAGATGCCTGGGAAACCGATGGAGTCAATAGCCGTGTTCAATTAGCTACGTTAGAGCGCGTACACCAGAATAATCAAGCCATGGCTTTGATGGAAGGTGGGGTTACCTTGAGAGACCCGGCACGAATTGATATCCGCGGAACCTTAACTCATGGCACCGATGTGGACATTGATGTTAACGCGGTATTCGAGGGTAAATGTCATATAGGCAATAACGTCACAATTGGCCCGAATTGCACATTTTCTAATGCGATCATTGGTGATGGTACTCACATTAAGGCTAACAGCGTGATTGAAGATTCCACCATCGGACAGCAGGGAGACATCGGTCCTTTTGCACGTATTCGTCCGGGTTGCGAATTAGCTGACTCGGTAAAGATCGGCAATTTCGTGGAAGCAAAAAAAGCGGTTATCGGAAACGGCAGCAAAGTAAATCATTTAAGTTACGTGGGTGATGCAGAAATTGCTGAGAACGTTAACGTCGGTGCGGGCACCATTACCTGTAATTACGACGGCGCGAATAAGCATAAAACAGTCATAGGTTCAGGCGCCTTTATCGGTTCAAACGCCGCATTGGTCGCACCAGTCACGATCGGTGAAGGTGCAACGATTGGCGCCGGCAGCACCATTACCAAACAAGCGCCTGGTGACAAACTCACTATTACACGCGCTAAACAAACAACCATCGAAGGTTGGCAACGTCCAACCAAAAAGTCATAGCGGAAGAATCAATCACATGTGTGGAATCGTAGGCGCAGTAGCGCAACGTGATATTGCCGAAATCTTATTGATGGGTTTGCAAAGCCTGGAATACCGCGGGTATGACTCCGCGGGTATTGCAGCGATCAACGCCGACGGAGAACTTCAAAGAGTTCGCAGAGTCGGAAAGGTTAAAGAACTGGTAGACGCCGTTGCCGATGTGGGTATGCCAGGTGGAACCGGTATTGCGCACACACGCTGGGCGACTCACGGTGAACCCAATGAAGCCAATGCACACCCGCATGTGTCCAGTGAACGCTTTGCCGTGGTTCATAACGGCATTATTGAAAACCATGAAGAACTGCGAGCCGAACTTATCGCACTCGGTTACACCTTCACATCAGATACCGATACCGAAGTTATGGCACACGCCATAGATCACGAAATGAAAACGCGTGACTCATTGTTTGAAGCGGTGCAGGCTTTGTCTGCTCGATTGGAAGGCGCCTATGGCACCGTAATCATGGACCGTACGCAACCGGACAAGCTCATCGTTGCGCGGTCAGGCAGTCCATTAGTTATCGGATTTGGGGTGGGTGAAAACTTCATTGCGTCTGATCAATTGGCTTTGTTGCCGGTTACTCGGCGTTTTGCTTATCTGGAAGAAGGTGATGTTGCCGAAGTGACCCGAAAAACCGTCACGATCGTGGATGCCGACGGTAATCCGGTAGAGCGTGATGTAGAAGAATCCACGCTGGCGCAAGACTCCAGCGATAAAGGCAATTACCGCCATTACATGCAGAAAGAGATGTATGAGCAACCGGTCGCTATTCAGCGCACGGTAACAGGCCGCTTGGAAGGCTCGGTAGTGCCGGATCATGCGTTTGGCGAGAAAGCTGAATCCTTATTAGCCAATGTCGAGCACGTGCAAATCATTGCCTGTGGTACCAGCTATCACGCAGGAATGACAGCGCGTTATTGGTTTGAATCCTTTGGTGGCGTGTCGTGCAATGTAGAAATTGCTTCTGAATATCGCTACCGAGAAAGTTTTGTGCGGCCGAATAGCCTGCTGGTAACAATTTCTCAATCAGGGGAAACGGCCGATACACTTGCTGCTCTGCGATTGGCTAAAGAGCAGGGCTATATGGCCAGCCTCACGATCTGTAACGTCGATGGGTCTTCGCTGGTTCGTGAGTCTGACATGGCTTACCTGATGAAAGCCGGGGCTGAAATCGGTGTGGCCTCAACCAAGGCATTCACAGTGCAACTGACTGGCTTACTGCTTCTGGCGTCAGCGGTAGGTAAACACCGCGGCATGCCTGAAGCCATGCAGCAACGCATCGCGAGCGCAGTACAGGCGTTACCGGCAAAGCTTGAGCAAGCGCTGAGTATGGATGAAGCTATCCAGGATCTGGCGGAAGATTTTGCCGATAAACATCACAGCTTATTTCTAGGTCGAGGTGATCAGTACCCTATTGCGATGGAGGGCGCATTAAAGCTAAAAGAGATCTCGTACATTCACGCTGAAGCGTATGCGGCCGGTGAGTTGAAGCACGGCCCACTGGCGTTGATCGATGCGGATATGCCCGTTATCGTGGTAGCACCGAATAATGAGCTAGTAGAGAAACTAAAGTCTAACGTGGAAGAGGTTCGCGCGCGTGGGAGTTTGATGTACGTGTTTGCTGACAAGGATGCACACTTCAAAGCCGACGAAACCATGAAGGTATTAGAGGTGCCGAGTTGTGACGCTATCGTAGCGCCTATCGTTTACACCATACCGCTGCAATTGCTGTCTTATCACGTGGCCATCATCAAAGGTACCGACGTTGACCAGCCAAGAAACCTGGCCAAGTCGGTAACCGTTGAATAAAGTCGACTACTAAAAGATAGGGTGAGCTTGCCAATAGTGGCGTAGCTATGGCTTGTTCACCCCAAAAACATTCTGTTTGTGAATGTGGTTTTCGGATAAGGCTTAGTTCTGAACCATCGCCTGTTCTAACAGCTCCAGTTCGGCGCAGCTGTCCGGGCAAAGTTTTTTGAGTTGCATCAAGTTGGCCTCGGCTGCTGCTCTGTCGCCCAGGCGTAAAAACAACTCGCCTTGATATTCCAATGCCCCTTTGTGTTCAGGGTCAAGGTTCAAAGCATTGGTATAAGCCGCTTGGGCGTCCTCAAGCTGATCGGTTTTGCGTAACGCAAATCCTAAGAGATTCCAGGCATCCGCGTTATCAGGATCTTCCTTTACCATCTTCTTCAATGGTTTGATTGCTCGGGAATATTTTTCCTTGTAAAGCATTCGCTCAATATCTAATAGTGTGGTTTCAGGTTTTGAGCTGCTGGATCCACCTGCGGCAAATGCACTGCCTGCTGAAAGTAAGGCAACCACGGCGATCAATAAAACAGTTGCTTGAATTAGGCGTATGATCGCGCTGTCCCGGCGTGCTTGTGTCTTTGTTTTGGTCATGGTCGGAAGTTCTTCGTTTGTTAATTGATTGGAAACCGTTGCATGTTTTCGCGCTGGTCACCGAATATTCAAGGCGCCATCTATATGGTGCTTGCCATGTTTGGTTTCACAGTCAACGATTTGTTCGTGAAAATTATTGGATTGTCATTACCGCTGTTTGAAATCATTGCCGTGCGTGGCTTGTTTATCTGTTCCTTTTTAGCGCTTTGGTGGTTTTACATGCGAGTAAACCAGCGAAACCCTGCTCCTCCAGCGCTGCGCCATTGGCCCAAAATTCTGTTTCGGGCGCTAATGGAAGTACTGGCCACCATCGCATTCCTGATGGGATTGGTACGAATTCCGTTTGCGGATGTATCTGCAGTCATGCAGTCGCTTCCGCTGGCCGTTACAGCCGGTGCGGTGGTTTTCCTCGGGGAAGTCGTGGGTTGGCGTCGGTGGGCCGCCATTTTGGTCGGATTTGTGGGCGTACTGATCATCATCCGCCCCGGAACATTAAGCTTTGACCCCGCTATCCTGTTGATTGTGCTGTCCGTCATTTTCGCAGCGGCCAGGGATCTGGTTACACGAACCTTGCCTGAGCAGGTTGATAGTTATTGGGTAACGGTAGCCACAGCCATCATGGTGGTGGTGTTCGCTGTTGTGGCCACCAGCGCCACAGCACAGTGGCAGGTAGTTAGCGTAAGGCAATACGCTCTGATGTTATCGGCAGCGGCTTTTTTGATTGTGGGCTATCAATGCATCATCAAGGCGATGCGGGTCGGTGAGGTCGCCAGTGTGACGCCATTCCGGTACTCGAGTTTGCTATGGGCGGTGGCGTTTGGGTATCTGCTATTCGGTGAAGTACCGGACGCCTACACGATATTAGGGTCTGTACTGGTTGTGGGCACTGGCTTATTTGCGTGGTATCGAGAGCGTTCGGTAGCCAACTGATACACTAAGAACCATGGCTAACGATACCAATGACGAAGCACGGAACCGCGAGTTTTTAATGCTGGCGGATCAATTTATCGACTTGGCTAACGAGCGGTTGTCCGGTCACGATGCCAGTATGATCAGTGCAGCATTCATGTTTGCCTCTTCGCGTTTTTGCGCATTTTCAGTAGCGGCTCAACTAGACGATCCGAAAGCGTTTGAGCGCGAGAAGGGCGCAGCATTAGAGCACTACTCGGGAGAGTTCTACAACATGCTGGAGCAGAACCTCGATCGGCATGATGAGTTACTGAACGACGCTGAATCCGACCCTCACTAGTCTTGCTGGTGGCGCAGCTACTCGCCCTGTCATTAGCCCGGGTTCCACCCAGGTTTTACCGAGGCATCCGACACGTCAGGATTCACTTAAGGCTTTCGTCGGTCCCGTCTTTCTCATCGTCGCCAAAGTCCTTGCGCTCGTAGATCTCCTCGGCTTCTTCTTCAGCCTCAATAGCAAGTTCTTCTGCCTGCTCAATAGCGATCTCTGCAGCTACTTCAGTCAGTACCGCTGTTGAGCGAACTGAGATTGGCATCATCGGCGCCTGGTCATCGACGTCTATGGTGCTGCGTTGTGTCATTCGGTATAAGCCGTAAACGCATATGCTTAGCATCAGCGTAGAGATGATGACAAAAAACCAGTGATTGCCAAATCGAGACATCAGGTAACCGGCGACGATAGGGCCGCCCATCGCCCCGCTGCCGTTAAGGAACAGCAGCCCACCGGATGCTGCTGACATTTGCTCAGGTTCCAGGTAGTCATTGGCGTATGCAACAATCAGTGAATACAGCGGCGTGGAAGTTCCACCCAAAATCAACGCGATGGCAAGTAACACGATAAACGAATTGCCAAACAGCGAACCAAAGATGCCTGCAAAAGCGCCAATGGCCGTTAGCGCGATGATGAGCTGTCGCCTGTCCATACGATCGGAGAACCAACCGATTGGAAACTGAAACACCAAGCCCCCCATAAACACCATCGTGACGAACACCGACACACTCGCCACACTAAAGCCCTGACTCACCGCATAAACGGGCGCCATTGCAAATAAAATAGAATAAATACCACCAAGCAAAAACATACTGACAGAGGCTAATGGTGAAGCCACAACCAGTGACTTTACATTCATTGGAGTAGAGGTTTCGTGCATGGGTGCTGGTGATGAAGACAGCAGGATTGGCGCGAAGGAAACCGATACCAGTACCGTAAGCAGTACAAACAAATCGTAGCCACCCGGGTCGCCTACGTTCAGCAATAACTGGCCTAACACCATGCCCAGCATTTGCACCACCATGTAGGTAGACAATGCCTGCCCACGCGTCTCGTTGGTGGCGCTGTGGTTCATCCAGCTTTCGGCCACCACATAAAGCCCTGAAAAACACAAACCAACAATGAGTCGTAGCACTAACCAGGCGGCGGGGTGTACAAACGCACCGTATAAAATAAATGCCGCCGATACCAGCGAGCCAAACGCTGCAAAGACGCGCACATGACCCACACGTTGTAACAAGACAGGGGTGATTTGTGAGCCGACCAAAAACCCCACGAAGTAGGCCGACATAACGTAACCAAGTGTGGCTGAGTCAATAGACTCAAGGCCGCCTCTAACACCCAGTAACGTGCCCTGCAAGCCATTGCCCAGCATGAGCAGCAACATGCCAAGAAGCAACGCCCAGGAATTTTTTAGTACTACCAGCATAAATGTCACTTTGGCGTGGCAAGCCTTCAATTCAAAAGCTTATACGCGCGTTTTAGAGTGGACGCAATGTCTGTTTGAACTGAACGTTATTCCCTGTGTCGAACAGTATCTTGAACCCTATACTAGGGCCATTCACCAACGTAGATATAAGCAATATGAGCCGCACTGTTAACTACTACCACTTTCTGATTTCACCATTCAGCTACATGGCTATTAATCGTTTCAACGCCTTAGCGGCGGATAAAGGATTGACTGTGAATTATTTGCCGGTGGCACCGGCACAAGTGTTTGGTGAAACCGGTGGCGTGCCGCCGGCTAAACGACATATCTCTCGTCAGCGCATGCGTATGGCTGAACTTACGCGTTGGTCTGAGTACCTTGGGCTTACGGATATGAACCTAACCCCCGCGCATTTCCCCACCGATCAAACCCTGGCTGCACAAATGGTGTTAGCCGCTGGTGGTGCCTCGGCAGAAGCTGCTGCGGGTCGGTTATCTGATGCGCTACTCACAGCGGTGTGGGCACAGGAGAAGGACATAGCAAATGAGGACACCCTGGTTGCTGTGGCTGATAGCGTGGGTTTATCGGGAAGCGAACTTATTGAAACTGCCAAAGACGCAAAATGGGCTGAGGCTTATACGAACACAACCCAGACAGCCATCGATACCGGCGTATTCGGTTCGCCAACTTATCAGTTGGGCGACGAACTGTTTTGGGGCCAAGACCGCATTGATTTTTTAGAGCGTGCACTGGGCTAAGGGCTCGCTTACAAACGTTTACGGTTAAGTTCTAACGCTAGGCAATAATAGGGCTGGAGACTTAGCCGTTTAACAGTGTATTTAAGGACGCCCATGCCAACTAATAATCGCCCAATGTGTTTTCAGCAAACAAAGGCGTGGGCCGTTCTAACGATTGCTGGTTTTGCCTGCGCTGGAGTTTCTCCCGCGAGCGCTGATACCTGTGCACCCTATGACGCGGATGCACCCTATCAATTGGTATTCGCTGAAGAGTTTAATGACAATGAGCTAGATCTTGTCCGCTGGACTCCGGAGCTATTGTGGGGCCCAGGCGTCATCATCAATAATGAAATGCAGTATTACGTCAACGACGGCCAATTTAACTACAACCCTTTTGTTATTAACGACGGGGTACTGTCTATCCAGGCTAACAAAGCGCCGTTTGATCGAAGCAGGCTGTACTTAACCCAATCGGTTTATTCTTCTACTTCAGCCGAGGTGCTGTGGCGCCAGCCCGAAGGCGCTGTCTCTTATGATGTCAATCGTGATGGTGCACAGTTAGGTTCGGTAACGGGCGGTGCGTGGTTCGAACCTGCCTTGCGTGACGGTATCGATTACGCCTATGAAATTACCGCTCGCGATGTTAACGGGAATGCACTATCAACCGAACAAATTACTGTTAATACTTCGACACGCAGTCAACCTTCAGTCAGGGTTCCGTTTTCTTTAGAACTTGATCGAAAAATCTACTCGCAAACGTCTGCTGAGATCGTCTGGCGCCCACCGAATCGTGCGGCATACTTCGATATTCAAAGTGCGTCTGGTACACAACGTTTAGTAGGTCGGAACTACGACAGTCTGTACTTAGATGCGATACGACCAGACGTAGATATGGAATACACCGTATCCGCCTATGATCTGTGTGATGAACTGGTCATTGAAGACAGCATCATCATCAATACTTCTGATGGACAAACACCCAGCGAAGTTTCGGACAGACTGGTAATAGCTGCGTCTATTTATTCCCCTCAAACAGCAGAAATCAGCTGGAACGCGGTTGCAGACGCAACGGAATACGATGTATTGGATAACGGGGTTGTATTAGGTACTCAAGCCGGTCGATCGTTATTTGTTGATGATATGCAGCCCGGCACTGATCGAAAGTTTCTGGTCATCGCGCTTGATGAGGAAGGCATAGAACTTGACAGAACCACGCGTACCTTAAATACAGCCGATGCCAGTTTTGCACTGAACCGACAACCCTTCGTGTCAGGTGTATTAACCAGCTACGATTCATTTCGCTTTAAGTACGGCAAAGTAGAAATGCGCGCGAAAATGCCAAAAGGTAAAGGCCTATGGAGTGCCTTTTGGTTGTTAAACGCCTATTACCACGATGCAGAACCAGAAGACCCTGAAATAGACATCATTGAGGCGATAGGAGATCAGACGACAACGGCGAACCATGCTTACCACACCAAGCGTGATACTGACGGTGATGGTGTAACGGATTCCACAGACAGTGATGAGTTCCGGGCTGTGATACCGGATTTCTCTGAGCAGTTTCAAACGTATTCAGTGGAATGGACGCCTGAAAGCATTACGTGGTTTGTTAATGATCAAGTTACAGCCGAAGTAACCGGTGAGCGCGTCTCAAAAGAACAGATGTACATCATCCTGAATCTTGCTGTTGGCGGTACGTTTCCTGGGGCACCTGATGAAAACACGCAATTTCCTGCATCGTTTGATATTGACTACGTGCGGGTATATCAACGGCTTCCTTGAGTGTTACAGGGTTTTTACAATATTCGATTAAGGAAATTCGTTAATCAACGATAACCGGGTTGTGGGATGGGGAAGTATTGAAATCGCTCATCCACCGTCGTCTTTTGTGATGGCGAACTTTAATACATACCTGCCGAATCGAAATTGAGTTCGAATCGGGTTGATCAAGGAATCACTCATGACCCCTCGTTTTTACAGTGTTGCGGCTTCTGTCGCGTTAGCGCTGACGATGTCTGCGTGCAGCGGTGGTAAGCCCGTTGCGTCTGACATGTCACTCGATCAAGAATTAGCCAACAAGACTGCGGCACTTGAAGCCCGTGAAGCGGAATTGAAGCGTCGCGAAATGGCTTTACAGAACGCACCTAAAGCGATGACCGTTTCTGGCGGCGCCGCATCAGGAAGCAGCTTGTTACCGCCTAAGGCTGAGCCTGGCCAGTGTTTCACACGTGTATGGCAGGAGCCAACGTACACAATGAAATCAGAACGGAAACTGATGAGTGAAGCAGGTGAAAAAATTGAAGTTATCCCTGCCAAATACAAAACAGGCACAAAGCGTATTGTTGTAGAAGAAGCTTCTACTAAGTTAGTGACTGTTCCTGCAACTTATAAAACCGTTACCGAGCGCGTTATGGTTCGCCCTGCAACCTCTCGCATCGAATCAGTACCTGCGGTATATGAAACGGTTACTGAGCGTGTTGTGGATAAAGCTGCACACACGATTTGGAAGAAAGGCACTGGACCTATCCAGCGTTTGGACGAATCTACTGGTGAAATCATGTGTTTGGTTGAGGTGCCAGCCACTTACAAAACCATTTCTAAGCAAGTGATTAAGACACCTGCGTCTACTCGTACTGTAAACATTCCTGCTGAATACAAAACGGTTACACGTCGTGTTGTGGATCAGGAAGCCTACACTAAGCAGGTTACTCTCCCCGCCAAGTACAGCACAGTTGAAGTCACTGAAGTGGTTACTCCAGCGTCTGAGCGTCGCGTAACAATTCCTGCTAAGTACCAAACAGTACAAACGCGCGAGTTAGTTAAAGATGGTGAGATGGCTTGGCGTGAAATCTTGTGTGATACCAACACTACAGCTGGTAAAGTGCGCGAGATTCAAGGTGCTCTGAAAGCTGCTGGCTACAACCCAGGCAGCGTAGACGGTCAGCTTGGCCCATCTACTGTGAATGCGGTATCTGCGTTCCAAAAGTCTAAAGGCTTATCTGGAAATGGCGTATTAACCGCTAAGACAGTACGCGCCTTAGGTTTGTCACTACGATAAATCGTTAATTCGCAATATCATGCCCTGAGTGGGGCGTAATAAGCGAACAGCAGCGCTAAGTGGGAAACCGCTTAGCGCTGTTTTCATTTGTGCTGTTGGTTTTTCACCGTTTACACTTGGTCACTGTATTGGGGTTGTTTGGATCGTAATAATCTCTACCCTTGTCGTGTACGTGTAATTAATCGTTGTGAGGAATCAAGATGGATTTATTGAAAATGGGTCAGCAGCTGCTGGGCGACAAATTAGGTGATAACGCAGGCGGTATGATGGATGCGCTGTCCGGCTTGACCAGTGGTGAAGGCCTGGACCTCGGCGGCATCATGGAAAAGCTTCAGGCCGGCGGTATGGGCGATCAGGTACAGTCTTGGTTAGGTGATGGTGAGAACCAGGGTATATCCGCTGATCAAATAAAAAATGCGTTTGGCGAGCAAGGCGTTGCCGACGTTGCCAATAAGCTGGGTGTGGATACTGAATCTGCGGCCTCACAACTTTCAGAATTACTGCCCGGATTACTGGATAAAGCCAGTTCAGGCGGAGACTTATTGAGTCAATTTACCGAAGGTGGTGGTGGCGCAGGCGGTTTACTCGGTATGGCGAAGAGCTTTCTTGGGCGTTAAGCCGGCGTCTCAATAGCAGTTGCTAATAGCTGTTGTGTTGTATTCAAACCCTAAGCTGCTGTGCGCGGCTTAGGGTTTTTCCGTTATTGTTGTCGCTAAATGCTCGGCAGGCTTTTGCATCGCAGGCTGCGCTGATTTTCTGATCAGTGAGACCCGGCTATAGCTCGGTTACGAGGCTACGCCGGCAGCTGATCGTTGTTGGCCCATGATGTCCACGATTGCTGCCAGTACAATAATCCCACCACCAATCCACGAGACGATGTTTAACGAATTGCCGAGTATCAAGCTTGCAGATACGGTAGCGGCGAGTAGCTCGGACATTGTGATTAACGATGCTGTCGGCGCGCTCAGACGCTGCCCACCCCAGATAACCAACAACATGGTTGGAAACTGAAGCAACAAACCAACGGCAACTGCCATCGGTATAGCTGCCGCCAGGACTTCAGTAGGGAGTGCGCTAAATTTCGGTTCTGCAAAAAAGATACAGACAATCGCTGCGAACGAGAATGCAAACAGGAATGCGGTAAAACTAGTAGCTTTCGCGCTGGTACCGGGTTTGTTCTCCAGTAACGTTAATCCCAAACCCCACATCGCACCTGCAGTCAATCCGCACCAATCACCAAGGTTACTTGGTAAGGGCGCGATGGCTTCACCACCAGTAAGAAATAACCACAAACCAACGAGCGCTATAACGATAACAACGTATTGTGTAGCAGTAGGTTTGATGCGGAAAAAAACCGCATTCCAAAGGATGGCCCACACCGGCAAGGTGTAGAACAGGAAGATAACTCGCACCACATCAGATAATAAAATACCTGAGAAGTACAGCATGGTGCTTAAGCCCATACTGGCTCCTACCAGCCAGTTATCAAACTTTCTTAATTCGGCAAGCTCGCGTACATAAACCAAGGCAACAAACGCAGCCACTACCGCCGCAGGCTGTATAAACACAATGGACCATAAACCCGTCAGGCCCATGGATTCAATGTGATAAACCGGGAACCAGATGAGCCCCCATACTGCTGCGCCTACAAACGTAGCTAAGGCGCCGGCCAGTGTTTGGTTCATCACCAACGCGACATAACTTCGTGTAGCGGCATTTTTTCAATGTCCGGTACTACGGCATCTTCCGACGGATAACCGGTGACAAGTAAAAGAAACGCTCTGTCTTGTGCCGGCCGACCGAGCAGATCTTTAAGGAAACCCATCGGGCTGGGGGTATGCGTAAGTGTGGCCAAGCCTGCATTGTGTAAGCTTGCGATTAATAAGCCTGTGGCGATGCCAACAGATTCCGGCGTGTAATAGTGTTTAAGTTTCTCTCCGGCTTCATTGATCGTGAACTTCCGAGCAAACACCGCAATCAGCCACGGAGCAGTTTCCAAAAACGGTTTCTGTGCATCGGTTGCGAATGGTTTTAACGCTTCTAGCCAATCATCGGAAGCTCGGTGAGAGTAGAATTCATTCTCCTCTTGCTCGGCAGCAATACGAATTTTGCGTTTAACGTCAGCACTTTGAACCGCGGCAAAGTGCCACGGCTGCATGTTCGCGCCACTGGGGGCTGAGGCAGCGGTAGCGATAGCGTCTTCGATAACCGATGCAGGTACTGGCGTAGGGGCGAAGTCGCGTACCGTTCGCCTTTGCTGCATTAACTGCTTAAACGATTGTGCGCGTTCCTGCAGTTCTTCCACACTACGGTATTCAAAATCCAATGGGCGCATTGGCGCAGATTCGTGGCCGTTGTTACTCATGTTGATTTATGCCTATCGTCACGGCGCAAGGCTTTGGGTATGGAAAATGAGATCGTCTCTTCAATACCGTCGTACTCAACCGCGTATTCGCCACCGGCATCTTTTAAGCGTTGTATCACTTCCTGCACCAATATTTCAGGTGCCGACGCACCGGCGGTGACGCCAACGCATTGCTTGTTCGCCAACCATTCATCCGGGATATCTGAGGCACGGGTAATCAGATGAGATTCAACGCCTGCACGTTCACCCAGTTCGCGTAATCGATTGGAGTTTGAGCTGTTTGCAGCCCCAACCACCAATAACAGATCCACCTCTTTGCACAGGGCTTTTACGGCATCTTGTCGGTTCTGAGTGGCGTAACAAATGTCGTCACGTTTTGGTGCGGCAATGGCTGGGAAACGCTGACGAAGGGTATGAATGATCTCTTCTGTGTCATCCACACTTAAGGTGGTTTGCGAGACGAAGGCCAGGGTGTTTGGGTCTTTAATATCGAGTTTGGCAACGTCTTCCGGTGTTTCCACCAATAAAATACGACCGCCTTTCGATGTATCGTAGCGCCCCATGGTGCCTTCTACTTCGGGGTGGCCGGCGTGGCCAATCAGAATGACTTCTTTTCCTTCGCGTGCATATTTCACCACTTCCATATGCACCTTGGTAACGAGTGGGCAGGTTGCATCAAATACCTGTAAGCCGCGAGAGGACGCTTCGTCTTCAACGGCTTTGGACACCCCGTGTGCGCTGAAAATGACGGTGTTGTCGTCGGGCACTTCGTGCAGCTCTTCAACAAATACGGCACCCTTATCCTTAAGCTCATCTACCACGTATTTGTTGTGCACTACTTCGTGACGCACATAGATCGGTGCACCATGAATTTCCAGTGCACGCTCAACAATATCAATGGCACGGTCAACCCCTGCACAAAAGCCGCGTGGATTAGCCAGTAGTATGTTCATGGTGTCCCTTAAGTTAAGCCTTAGGAATTCTTTGATTTGGTGGTTGTTTGTTCGTCTTTTTCGAAAAACGTCAGTATCAGTAACAAAATAGTCCCAACCGTTATTGCCGAATCTGCCACGTTGAACGATGGGAAATACCAGGTGTTGTAATACACCTGTATAAAGTCAACGACGTGTCCGTAAATCACTCGGTCAATCAAGTTGTTACCAATAGCACCGCCTAAAATGAGTGCGATGGCTATAGCCAGCCACTTCTCGTTAGGTTTCATACGGTATAACCAGACCGTTAGGCACACGCTAACCACCACACTGATGCCGATAAAAAACCAACGCTGCCAACCACCCGCATCGCTGAGAAAGCTAAACGCAGCTCCTCGGTTATAAGCAAGCGTTATGTTGAACATGGGTGTGACGGGGATTTGCTCATATAACTGCAATGAGCGATCTACCCATACTTTGGTGATCTGATCCAAAATCACAACCAGTGCGGCAATACCATAGCGTGACAATAAGTTCATAAGCTATGCGAACAGTCGTATTTCACCTTCACCAAATGCATTCGATACGCATCGAGCACACAAGCTAGGGTGTTCTGAGTTTTGACCAACGCTACTGCAACGGTGCCAGCATCGATCGCATTTCTCTGCATTCGCAACCGTTGCGCTTACAGCGACAGAGCCGGTACCTGCGGTTAAGCTTTCTGCATCGGCTGGTTTTTCGGACAGTGGCGCCGGTGTGGCCGTGGACGTGATGAGTACGAAGCGAAGTTCTTCACCCAAACGGTTCAGTACATCGAGCACGTTATCACTGGCGTACACAGTGACGGATGCGTCTAAGCCCCCACCGATATCTCCTGCGGTGCGTAAGGTTTCTAAAGCACGCGATACAGCTGTTCGCACATCCACAACGGTTGCCCAATCATCGCTGGATAACGGAGCTGACTCATCCAAGCTCGGTAGGTTATCTACGTAGGTGGTGGTAAATACCGATGCGGATCGATCACCTGGTAGGTGCTGCCAAATTTCATCAGCGGTAAACGACAACACCGGTGTGATCCAGCGCACCATTGCTTCGGCGATGTGATACATCGCGGTTTGTGTGGAGCGTCGGCCCAAACTGTCTGCGGCCATGGTGTACTGACGGTCTTTAATAATGTCTAAATAGAATCCGCCCATATCAACGGCGCAAAAGTTATGCAGTCGTTGGTACACCGTGTGAAACTGATAGTCAGAAAACGCTGCTTCGATGTCTTTCTGTGTTCGTAAGGTACAGTCCAAAGCCCATCGATCCAAGGCCAACATCTCATCAAGTGGAACCGCATCGGTTGCTGGGTCAAAATCGTTAATAGCGCTAAGTAAATACCGTGCCGTATTACGGATGCGTCGGTAAGAGTCTGCCATGCGCGCCAGGATCTCTTTGGAAACACTCATCTCACCACGGTAGTCGGCTGAACAAACCCACAGGCGCACAATGTCGGCACCCAGTGTCTTAAATAGATCCTGAGGTGCAATCACATTACCTAAGGACTTCGACATCTTGCGACCGTTTTGATCCACCGTGAAGCCATGGGTGAGCACTTGTTTGTACGGGGCCTGTCTGTTAATTGCTGTACTGGTCAGGATGGATGAATGAAACCAACCACGATGTTGGTCTGAACCCTCCAAGTACATATCAGCCGGGTAGACTTGCCCCTCTGTTTGGTTCAGTACGTGATGCCACGTGGTACCTGAGTCAAACCATACATCCAGTACGTCACGGCTTTTGTCGTAATCATCTGCATCGTCACCCAGTAGTTCAGCTTTGTCTGTATCGAACCAGGCCTGAATGCCGTTTTGTTCAATGCGCTGCGCAACTTGTTCAATAAGTTCTTGCGTGTTCGGATGCAATTCACCGGTTTCTTTGTGCAAGAACAAAGGAATAGGTACCCCCCAATAACGTTGGCGAGAGATGCACCAATCCGGTCGGTTTGCAATCATGCCTTCAATACGTTGCTGGCCCCAGTCGGGTACCCAACGTACTTTCTCAATTTCGTTCAAGGTGTCTTTGCGTAAGCCTTCTTTTTCCATGCTGATAAACCACTGAGGCGTTGCACGGAAAATAATGGGGGTTTTGGTACGCCAGCAAAACGGGTAGCTGTGTTGGTACTTTTCAACGTGTGCCAAATTCCCAGCTTTGGTCAGTTCCTCTAACAGCGCTTTGTCCACTTTCATGACATGTTGACCTGCAAACAACTCAACGTGATTTCGGAACAGGCCGTTGTCATCGACGTTATCCAGCAGCTCTAAGTCGTAGCGTTTACCGACATAAAAATCGTCTACACCATGATCAGGTGCTGTGTGTACACAGCCGGTGCCTGACTCGGTGGTGACGTGGTCTCCGGTAATCAATAATGAATCGCGATCGTAGATGGGATGTTTCAGCACAATGCGTTCTAATTCTTGTCCTGAACAGATACCAATGGTTTCGAAGTCTTCAATACCGTAACGCGCCATGATGTCAGTGACTAATGCTGATGCCACCACCATGCGTTCGCCCTTGGTACTGCGGCCGGACTCGTCAGAGCCAGCGTCCTGGTTTACCTGAACCAGGGCGTATTCAAGGTCGGGGTGTACGCACACACCCTGGTTACCTGGAATAGTCCATGGAGTTGTTGTCCAAATGACTACGCTGACAGGCGCCCCCGTGTCATCAACACCAAACGGTGCCAGAAGGTCAGCAGTATTTCGAGGTGGAAACCGCACATCGATGGCATTGGAAGTTTTGTCCTCGTACTCCACCTCGGCTTCAGCCATGGCCGTGTGTGCGCCCCAGCTCCAGTGAACGGGCTTTACGCCTTTGTACACATGACCTTTTTCGATGATTTTCGCCAGCGCCCGAACGATATTCGCCTCGTTGGCGAAATTCATGGTGAGGTAGGGGTGATCCCAGTCGCCGACGATACCCAGGCGTTTGAATTCAGCACACTGATGTGCAATTTGCTCGGTGGCGTATTCACGACAGCGTGCGCGAAATTCGCTTTCAGTAATCTTGTCGCCTGGCTTACCAGCGATTTCTTCCACTTTGTTTTCGATCGGTAAACCGTGGCAATCCCAGCCCGGCACATACGGCGAATCGAAGCCAGCCAGCTGCTTGCTTTTCACGATCATGTCTTTGATGACTTTATTGACCACATGGCCGATGTGAATGGAGCCGTTCGCGTACGGAGGGCCATCGTGCAAAATGAACTTCGGTCGACCAGCGGAGGCTTCGCGGATTTCACGGTGCAAATCATCGGCTTCCCAGCGGGCCAACATCTCTGGCTCTCGCTTGGCCAAATTTCCTCGCATCGGGAAATCAGTTTTGGGCAAGTTCAGGGTTTGTTTATAGTCGCTCACAGCGCGGGTTCACTCAGGCACAAATAAATAAGGGATGGTGCCAGTGTAGGCGATTGTGGCGTGCTTTGAGCCCATTTTCCGTCAACTTTCACGCACTCATGCTCGTGTGGATAAAGCGGCCGGGAATAGGCCGCCAGGTCAACGAATAAAGGCGTCACCGACTCGTTGTGGCAACCCTTGTTGCGCTAGTCGAAAATCGCCTGCCAGGTGTGTGAAGGGTAAATCACCGTGTAACCTGAGCCGTCGGGTGCTTGAATCCAAACATCGACGGTGGACGTGCCCCAATTATCGGCGTTCAGGATCAAAAAACTGCCGTCCAGAGGTGATTTAATGCTGATAGTGCCCGATGCAATTTCGAGAATTCCTGTGTCTCCGGGCATCAATTTCAGTCCTGATTCGCCCACCCTTACTTCGAAAGCCGCGGATTCAGTGGGTGGTGTCATGCTGAAGCGGCTGTTATCACGGATGCTCGTGACGCCTGAAAACGTCTCTAGATAGGTATCCGCTTCAGTGACTGTTAAGCGCCCTTCTGGATAGCTAAAGTGATAATCCAGGTTACCCAAGGTGTAAGCGGCAGCGCTTGATAGTTCAGGTCTTGAGTCAATGCGGCCATGCAGTTCCATTAGGCCGTTGTTCGCGAATCGCACCTGGTAATTTTCAAACTGTCTGAATTCTTCTCCGTTTTCACCGCGGTAATAGTCGAAATCTCCGTTAATTAGATCTGAACCGATCAAACACAACTGGTAGTTTTGTACAGATCGCGTCACGCGTGCCCCCGGGTTTTGCACCCGTTCAGTTGCGGTGCCTCCGTTGCTGCATGAGTAGGTCACCTCAAACCAGCTGGCGTCCAAACCCGCAGCACCCGTGCGCGAGATTTCCGTCAGGCCAGCTTGTTTTGCGTCCAGTGCGCCAATACTTGTTGCGCGTTCATCGTAAGCGCGTCCATTAATAACCTCCAGGGCTTGGGAAATTAACGCTTCCGCGTTGTCGATTGACACCTCTGGCGTATCGGTACTGTCGAATGAAACGACAACATTGTTATCGCGATGTTTCGTTGTATGGTTGATGACGATGTAAACACCAGGTTCAACTGTGCAGGAACTTCCACCTTCACACACGGTGCGGTAATCATCGGTTGTTTGAACCTGATACCACCCATCGTTTGGCCAGCTAATGGTTAGGCCATCGATGGTTAGTGGTAAGTTTCCTGTTGGGGTAGGACTATTGCCATTGCCATTGCCATTGCCATTGCCATTGCCATTGCCTAAGTCAACTGTCGTACGACGACCAATATCGTGATGCGAAACAAGGTACGTTCCCGCTTCAGGCACAGTGCAGGTGGATTCCAGGCCGCTACAAATTTGCGAATAGTCGCGAGTGCTTTGTACTTGATGCCATCCGCCTACTGAAAAAGTCATGGTGAGTTCGCTGACTGAAATGGTGTCACGAAACTCCTCATCAGTTAATTGAAGCTCGGGGACATTTCCCAACTCTATACGCGTGCCACGACCACCACCGTCGTAAAACAAGCTCGCCCAGTAAAGCCCATCTGGCACTGTACATACTGAGCTACTTTCGCAGACAATTTCGCGCGTTAACAAGTTTTCAAGTTGCCACCAACCCTCGTGGTCCCAAACAATCGTGTTACCGGTGATCGTTGGTCGTAAGTTGTTAGCTGATACCACCGGTGTGATTGCCAGAGACACAATGGCAATAGCGATTAGCTGAATTAGTGGTCGTTTGAAAAAACAATGCAAACAAGTGCTACAGGCGTTTATATCCATATATTCAGAAATCCAGGAGCTAGGCCAACAGCCTAACTCAAAGCGGTTTTTACAACTGCGAACGAATCAGTTGAATTGAAGAGATTGAGCAATATTCCCCTGTAACGCCGAAGACCATGATCACAACTTAACGCCGCGGTCAGTATTTGCCATTTTTCGAATGGTTTTGAAACAGGGAGCGGATTTACCGTGCGGGCATGAAATTGAAAAATATTGCTCAGGTCAGCGCAGGTTTTTTGTTTTGCACCGCGATTCTGCTATTCGGACTAGGGTGGCGCGATGGCCACGTGGATGGCGACGAGCATCGGCAATTAGCCAATCAGTTAACGGCTTCGGGCTCTGGTGCACAGGCTCTGGCTGAGCAGCGCTTACAGTGGTTACTGAGCGTAGAAGACCCGGGTTTTTATCATCACGCGGGTGTGGACATTAAAACCCCCGGCGCCGGTCTAACCACCTTAAGTCAGTCACTGGCAAAGCGATTGGCGTTTGATGAATTTAAACCGGGTATCTCAAAGCTAAGACAAACCGGCTACGCCCTGGCCTTAGAACAGAAGTTATCAAAGTCGCAACTCATCACTCTCTTCTTAGACACCATTCCCATGGGGCGCTGCGATGGTGTTTGGACGGTGGGGTTTTTCAACGCCAGTGAACGCTGTTTTGGTTTGCCTGCTAATGCCTTAACCGATGATCAGTTTCTAGCGTTGGTGGCGGTCATGATTGCACCGGCTACCTATAACTTAAGCAATCCCAATGATGGGTTGCACGAACGGGTCAGCCTTATAAAACGGTTAGTCAATAAGGAATGCGAACCGAACGGTGTGTTTGATGTGTGGTTGCAAGGTTGTAGTTCCGTATAACGAAACTGACAAGCCTTACGCGAAATAGTCAGCCGCCGCTTGCGCATCCAATGCGATCTGCGCTTTCAGTTCATCGAGTGACGCAAACTTTTTCTCGCCACGAAGGTGGTGCATAAAATCGATATGCAAATGCTTACCGTAGAGATCTTCCTTTGCATTCAGTAGGTGTACTTCCAACAACAACTTTAAGCCTTCAACGGTAGGGCGGCGTCCAAGGTTTGCTACCGCATTCCATTGTTGTTGTGAGTATTGGCAGGTGGCGGTTACTGCAAATACCCCTTTTAACGGCGGTTCGTGGTTTTTAAGTGCGATGTTTGCCGTAGGAAAACCCATCTGACGACCGACTTTTTGACCATGTACCACACGACCGGATAACCGATACGGCTTACCTAACAGCGCTTTTGCCGCATCAAGATCATTGTCTGCTAAGCATGTCCGTACGCGCGTGCTGCTGATTCTCTCGCCCTCGTGTAGTACGGTTGGTGTGTCTTCCACGGCAAATCCGTGCTGTTTACCCGCCTCCACCAGCGTGTCGAATCCGCCGGCGCGCTGGTTACCAAAACGGAAGTCATCACCCACGATTAATGTATGCAGATTTAAGTTTTTAAGTAGTACCGTTTCGATGAACGCCTGTGGTGTCAGTGCTCTGAGTTGTTCATTAAATGGCAGAACGATGCATAGGTCTACACCGTGTTGATTGAAGCCCAGTAATCTGTCTCGAGTACCTTGTAACCGCGGCAGCGGCGACTTAGCGAGTACTTCGTGAGGCAACGGTTGAAAAGTAAATACGCACGCTTTGGCGTGATGTTGTTGTGCCAAATCGGTAACGCGGTTCATGATGGCCTGATGCCCCAGATGCATACCATCGAAATTACCAATAGTGGCAATAACCGCTTGTTCGGAAGTGTGGCGTGCTTGTCCTCGAATGAGTTGCATAAGTGGGGAACCTAACAATGCCCTGTCATTTACGGGCTTTTCAAATCGCTCGGCCGAACACCGAACACCAGCAGCGTGGCAGCGTATGCTGCTGTGCCCGCGAAAATTATACCCATTAGCCGTAATACACGTTCACTGGCGGCGAGTGTTTGCCAATCCACCTGCTGTAAAAGTAGCAACACAACGGCCATGACGAGGAGTGCCGGCAAGGTTCTGAATAATAGGCTAATCAATGTCGGGTCTAACTGGTACAGCTCGCGTTTTTTCAGCGTCCGTTGCAGCATCCACGCTTGTTGGGCCGCAGACAGGGTAGTGGCTAACGCCAGACCGGTATGGGGTGCAATAAAATCCAGCCATACCATCGGCAATACCAGTATGAGGTTGTACACCATGTTGCTAATCAACGCGACGATGCCGATACGCACTGGGGTTTTGGTGTCCTGCCGGGCGAAGAAAGCTGGCGCATAGATCTTGATCAAGATAAAAGCGGGAACGCCAAGCGAATAAGCCACCAAGCTGTACGCTGCCATATGTGTATCTGCTGGTGTGAACGCGCCGTACTCAAACAGCGTGCTAATCATCGGTGCAGCCAACACAATTAATCCAACCGTGGCAGGCAGGCCCACCAGTACTGTGACGCGTAACGCCCACGTGATGGTATTTCGGTAACCCGCCTCGGCTTTGGTTGCATATTCTTTCGATAACCTGGGCAATATGATCGTACCCAAAGTCACACCGATGAGACCTAATGGAAACTCCATGAGGCGGTCAGAGTAGTACAGCCAACTTAAACTGCCGCTCACCAAGAAGGTGGCTATGACGGTATCGAGTAACAGGTTTATCTGTGCAACCGATGACCCCACGACCGCGGGCGCCATAAGTTTCAATATGCGTCGCACACCGGAGTGCTTCCAACCCCAACGTGGTTTGGGTAACAAACCCAGGCGCTGTAAGAACGGCAGCTGCAATGCCAGTTGCACCACGCCGGCTACAAACACCCCCCAGGCTAAGGCCACAATCGGTTCAGGAAAGTAGGGCGAAAACACCACCGCCGCGCTGATCATGCAGATATTCAGTAAAACCGGCGTAAACGACGGTATCGCAAACTGCCCGAAGGTATTCAGCATGCTGCCCGCGTAAGCCACCAGCGACACCGCCATCAAATACGGAAAAGTAATGCGCAACATGTGCGTGGCGAGTTCAAATTGACTGTCGTTACCGACAAAACCCGGCGCGAATACCATGACGATGAACGGTGCAAACATCACCCCCAGGGTGGTGATCATGAGCAGCACCAGCGTCAGGGTGCCGGAGACATGCGCAGCCAGATCTCGAAGCGCGGCTCGGTCCCCTGTCTCGCGATATTCGGTGAAAATGGGCACAAACGCCTGGGCAAACGCGCCCTCGGCAAATAAACGCCGGAGAAAGTTTGGGATTTTGAACGCCACCAAAAAAACATCGGTCGTGGCGCCGGCACCGAAAACTATGGCCAGCACCTGGTCACGCACGAAGCCCAGCACGCGTGACAGCAGAGTCATGACGGCCACAATCGAGCCAGAGCGACCTAATGAGGCCGGTTTGTCTTGTTTGTGCGATGTGTTAGGCGAAAGGGTCATAGACCAGATGATTGACGCACGGCGCGTAGCAGCCCATAATAATCGGCTAAATTTGATACAGCCCAGAAACGAGGTCTTTCGTGGCGAATTCTCCCCAAGCTCGAAAACGCGCCCGTCAGGCGGAAGTCCGACGTCAGCGCAACACCAGTCAACGATCCATGATGCGTACTAAAGTGAAGCGCGTATTCAAGGCAATCGAAGAAGGTGACAAAACCACTGCAGAAACAGCTTTGAAAGAAGCCGTGCCTGTACTTGATCACATGGCTCGTAAGGGTCTGATCCATAAGAATAAAGCGGCACGTTACAAGAGTCGGTTTAACGCGCAGGTCCGCGCGCTTTAAGAAATGCTTGTTGGTACTCGCCGATGATTCGTCGGCGGGTACCCTGTACCGCCTGGCCAGCGGCTGTTTCGTCATCGGCTAGTGACCGGGTTCGTACCTCGGCTCACCACCAGATTGTCCCGATGGATAATTTCTGGTTCCAGGGCATAGCCCAATTTTTCCACAAATTGATCACTGGCCAGGCCTAGTACCTGCCGGATCTCATTGGCGTTGTAATTCGCAAGCCCTCGCGCAATCTCTGTTCCAGCAGTATCCACGCAGCTGACGAGCGCCCCGCGACTGAATTCACCGCGGCACTCACGAATGCCCACGGCCAATAGGCTCACCCCCTTATTTCTAACCGCTGCACAGGCACCGTCGTCCAGTACCAGTTCTCCATTGCTGCGTAGGTGGTTAGCTAACCAGCGTTTGCGAGCAACGACAGGAACCTGCTGACTGGTAAACATCGTCCCCAGCGGTTCGCCTGCTGCGAGCCTGGCAATGATGTTTGGCTCGCGCCCGGCTGCCACGATGGTGGTGGTGCCAGCTTGTGCGGCTCGTTCTGCCGCTTTCACCTTGGTGCCCATGCCGCCGCTACCCAGCGCGGTGCCACTGGGGCCTGCTAAGGCTTGAATGGCTGGGTCGCTGGCGTCGGCGCGTTCGAGTAAAACGGCATCGGCATGCTTTCTCGGGTCTTTGTCAAATAACCCCTGTTGATCAGTCAGTAACACCAGTACGTCGGCATCAATCAGGTTGGCGACTTGCGCAGCCAACGTATCGTTATCACCCAAACGAATTTCTGCCGTTGTCACCGTATCGTTTTCGTTAACGATAGGGACAACACCGTGTGAAATGAGCGTATTCAATGTCGCGCGAGCGTTCAGGTATCGGCGTCGATCACTGATGTCGTCGTGAGTAAGAAGTACTTGTGCGGTGTTGCGGTTAAAGGCCTGGAAGCCACTTTCGTAGGCTTGCACCAAACCCATCTGACCCACCGCCGCTGCGGCCTGAAGTTCATTGACAGCTTTTGGACGTACCGTCCAACCCAAGCGCACCAAACCTTCTGCAATCGATCCGCTGGACACCAGCACCACTTCATGCCCCTGGTCTAAAAGGGCTGCAATGTCGGCTGTCCAGGCATTGATGATGGTTCTATCCAGCCCCTGCCCATCATTGGTTAATATCGAGCTGCCAACCTTGATGATCCAACGACGCGCTGAGCGCAGTCGTTTCCTCGTGTCACTCACGAATCAAATCTCTTGCGTGTTGTTTGGGGATTCTAGATCAGTGCTTGCGCTCTCATTGGCTGCACGCCGTGCTTCACGTTCCTGTTGCTCTTTAGCTTCTGCTGCTCGCTCTTCCAGACGGCTCATAATGTTTTGAGCCAGGCGAGTGGTGTTCAAACCGGTGGCCGCACTGATGGTATGGCAAGGCCCGTCCCAACTCAGCCGTTCAACAATGTCGTTGCAAAGCGCTTCCTGCTCTTCCGCTGGCACCAGATCCAGCTTATTCAGCACTAACCAGCGCTCAATGTTCAGCAATTCTTCGCTGTACTTAGCCAATTCAGCCACCAGGGTATTGGCTGTTGCCACCGGGTCACTGCCATCGACAGGAGCTACGTCAATGACGTGCAACAACACCCGGTTGCGCGACAAATGTTTAAGAAAACGAACGCCTAAGCCATGGCCTTCCGCGGCGCCTTCAATTAAGCCTGGAATATCTGCCATTACGAAGCTGCGATGGGCATCAACACTCACCACGCCCAAGTTCGGGTGTAGCGTCGTGAAAGGGTAATCGGCCACTTTGGGTCTTGCAGCGGATAACTGAGTGATCAGCGTCGATTTGCCTGCGTTTGGCAGACCAAGTAAACCCACATCAGCCAGCACTCTCAGTTCCAACGTTAAGTCTTTGCGTTCACCGGGCGAGCCATCTGAGGTCTGCCTTGGCGCTCGATTGGTGCTGCTTTTGTAGCGAGCGTTGCCGATGCCGTGGAAGCCACCCTGAGCCACTTTAATCGATTCACCGTGCACTCTAAGGTCTGCCAGTAACTGACCGGTTTCTTCATCACGCGCGATAGTGCCGATGGGCACTTCGATAATGCAATCTGAACCCTTAGGCCCAGCGCAGTTTCGTCCTGCACCGTTTTGACCGCGTTCAGCTTTAAATTTGCGTTTGTGGCGGAAGTCGGCCAGTGTATTCAGGCCTTCGTTGGCGCGCAAAAATACGCTGCCGCCGTCGCCACCGTCACCGCCGTCCGGACCACCCCGGGGGATGTACTTTTCACGGCGAAAGCTTAAACAGCCATGGCCACCATCACCGGCGATCACGGTTATGCGTGCTTCATCAACAAATTTCACGAGCTGGCTTCGACGGTTGTTAGTAGGGTGTGGCGGGAAATGCGGGGCAGGTCGGAGTTTATCGCATATGGTGATGCCACACTGTGCGCATGACAGTCGGTATCCCTCAATCGAATGTTGTCCTGTTCCCACTTTGTGACAAAAGCGGATTGATGTCGCAAACCCTGTGTGCAGAATCAACAGATCGCGCAGAACCGGAACACGCCGAGTTCACGGAACGTCGCTCGTTTGGCCGTCGTTCCAAGCGTGCATTGCGAGCGCCTTTGCTGGCGCCTGCAAGGGCGCCTGCAAGGGCCCCTGATAGGGCGTCGTTACACACGTCGTTACACACGTCGCTTAATAAAGCTTTGGGGCGAACACCAAAGCGTGCTGATAAAAGAGCGGGTACCCGGCCAGATGCCATTGTCTTTGCCTGGTTGCTCGATTTGCCGGCAGAAATTGATTCGGCGGATGCGGCCCGAGCCGTGATTGCGTGTAATCGCCACCAAATTTCTCAGTTCGATGCCTATCAACGTTCGGTGCTTGCTGAGCTGGTTAAGCTGTTGCGTGATGAACAGTCGAGCTGGCGTTTGTTACCGCACCAAAAGTCTCAAAAGCAGCTGCGCAGTCAGCGTCGTCACAGCAACTCTGCACCCCTGTTAACGCAGAATCAAAGTGGAAAATCGCGTCGTTTCGTTTGTTTGTCCGGTGGAAAGGACGCGTAGTTAGTCAGCTCAGTTTGCTGACCGCGCTTTGTGCTCGTCAATACCTGGGCTGCGGACACAAAAAAGCCCGCGGATAGCGGGCTTTTTCGTTACAGCGTTAAAGCGCGTTTTACGCGTCAGCAACGATGTCGATGAACTTACGCTTGCCTGCGCCGCGTACCGCGAAAGACACCACACCGTCTGCCTTTGCAAACAAAGTGTGATCTTTACCGCAGCCAACGTTCAGTCCGGGGTGGAAGCGGGTGCCACGCTGGCGAACCAGAATGTTACCGGCCAACACTGACTCTCCACCGAACTTCTTCACACCGAGGCGTTTGGACTCGGAATCGCGGCCGTTACGAGTACTACCGCCTGCTTTCTTATGTGCCATTGTTCTGGTCCCTGATTAACCGGCGTTGATGCCAGTGATTTCAACTTCTGTGTAGTTCTGACGATGTCCCATGCGCTTCATGTGGTGCTTGCGGCGACGGAACTTGATAATTTTGACTTTCTTGGCGCGACCATGGTCGATGACCTTGGCTGTTACGGTGGCGTTACTGATTGTGGGAGTGCCAACCTGCACGCTCTCGCCTTCACCAACCATCAGAACGGTGTCAAAATCCACAGATGCGCCGGCTTCGGCGTCCAGGGTTTCAACGCGAAGGCGGTCACCTTCGCTGACTCGGTACTGTTTGCCACCTGTTTTGACTACGGCGAACATGATTTTCTCCAAACTGACTTGCTCGGACCACCCGGCAAGACTCGGCGAGCCATCGAGCTCGCGAAAAGCCCACTAGAATAGCGGGGAAGGCGGCATCCGTCAATCATTTGGGCCGCATTGGCGTGCATTCGCAAGTATTAATCCAAGCCGCCATGGATCCTGTCTCGCCGCAATCGGCACCGCGTCTGTTTTCCGCCGTATCATTGGACAGTTGTTTACGTAGAAGCACCAACTCAGAACGATTTGCCGATGTCCATGACTTTAGATGATTGCCGAGCACTGGTGGCTGCTGACATGGGCCGCGTAGACGAATTCTTAACGAATCGTCTGGCATCGGATGTGGTTCTGATCAACCAGCTATCTACGTACATCATTGGCAGTGGCGGCAAGCGCCTGCGGCCACAATTGGTGCTATTGGCCAGCGCTGCCTGCGGGTACCAGGGCAATCACCACATCACGCTAGCCACCGTCATAGAACTCATCCACACCGCTACGCTGCTACACGACGATGTGGTGGATGCGTCTGAGTTGCGGCGTGGCAACGATACCGCCAATTCACTTTGGGGTAACGAGGCGGCTGTGCTGGTCGGCGACTTCCTGTACTCCCGTGCGTTCGAGATGATGGTGGACGTCGACAGTATGCGAGTGATGAAAATTCTGGCCACCACCACCAACCGCATAGCTGAAGGCGAAGTTATGCAATTGATGAATGTTCGCGACCCTGACCTGACGGAATCTCGCTACATCGAAGTTATTCAGGCAAAAACGGCTCGGCTTTTCCAGGCGGCCACAGAGCTTGGGGGTGTTATTGCCGGGCAGAACGACACGGTGTGTGATGCGCTCGCGCAATACGGCATGCATTTGGGCACCGCCTTCCAGATTGCCGATGATGTGTTGGACTACCAAAGTGATGACAACACCATGGGTAAGAACGCAGGCGATGACCTGGCTGAAGGCAAAACCACCTTGCCATTGATTCACGCCATGCGAGATGGCAACGACACACAGCGCGCGTTATTGCGGCAAGCTATTTCAGAAGCCGATGCGAGCCAAATGGATGCGGTGCTAAACATCATTAAAGAAACCAATGCTGTTGAGAAATCGCTGTCCACAGCGCGTGAATCTGCTGAACAGGCTGTGCAGGCTTTAACGCAGGTGCCCGCTGGACCGTACCGCGATGCGTTAGAAACCCTGGCACGTTATTCGGTAGATCGACAGCACTAAGTGTTGCACGTTGTGAGCATATACAGCTGCGCATAATCAGCAATACGCATACGCATACGCATACGCACTAACCGTAGGCTAGATCACTTCTTCCGTTGGTTTGTCTAATGCGGCGCCACACAGTAATCAATGCGAGTATTGCGCTCAGCCAGGCCAGTGCACCAAACCCTTGTTTTTGGTTAATGGGGTCGGTATTACTGTTAACGGCTTGCACGTCACTGTTCACTGCGTTTTGATCATCATCATTAAACGCGGGTAGTACTGTGGTTCCGTTAAGCGATACATTCGCAACCGCTACGTTGTTAGTTACCACGGGGTCTACTGTGCGTTCGAGTTTGACTTCTGCTCGAATGCGCGCGTCATTCGCAGCATTCAATTCAAAGCCCAGTTCGAATTCTTCAAACCGCTTAGGCCCAACGCTTGAATGCTGACAGCGTAACTCGCGCAAGCTTTGCTCACAGGAATCGGGTAGTTGTGTCACCGTGACACCGTCGGGAAATTCAATAACGCTGAACGCATCGCTTACTGATCGTGCGGTATCTTGATTCGTCACCTTGATTCGAACGAAACTTTCGTTGCTGTTGCGGCCAGGTAGTAGGCCAATAGTGGTTTCAAAATCTATCGCTTGCACGGCACACTGATCGATTGGGGAGGCCTGGGTTAATGCGATGCTGCAGCGTGATAAGCGGCTAGCTGTGTTTGAAGATATCCGCGTGTTCATTAAGAACTGCGCGGTTTCACCGGAATTAGCTGAGGTTTCAGGATAGGCCGCACACTGCTCAGAATCGTCGTGTGGCGCGCCCAGGTTATGCAAAATTTCATGCGCTGCTAGCAAGGTATCGAATAAGTAGGGCGTAGATACACTGACATCAAACCCATTGGGGTTACATACCCCGTTAAGCCAACCCAGCCCAACAATAGTGTCGACGTTTTGGTGATGATGACCAGAGAACAGATGCACAAGCGCTAAGTCGTCTGATAGATTTTCATTGTCCACACGCTCTGCCTGCAATGCGGGCATCACACTATCGTTAATGTTGGCTTCCAGTGTTCTAAACGGATCCGTGTCCGGTTCGCTGTAGTCAACAAGCGTATCTACC
Organism: Granulosicoccaceae bacterium; assembly: GCA_020629835.1. GTDB lineage: Bacteria > Pseudomonadota > Gammaproteobacteria > Granulosicoccales > Granulosicoccaceae > Granulosicoccus. The sequence continues at coordinate 32,074 of JAHDCO010000002.1, read as the reverse complement.
TCAATGGCCAAACCCAACTCTTGTCGTAAGATGGCATCTACACCGGCCATGATCGCCTTGGCACGTGCCACACCACGTCCGTTATGGTGCTCATTAAAACGACTATCCACAATCACACCCACGCGTAAAGCTTTCGTGGTCAGGCGTTCGATGGTTGTTCTGGGTTTTATAGCTGAGCGTAAAGGCGTAAACGAATGCACATTGGGTAGCGGTAAGATGGTATCCACCAATGTAGTCTGAGTTGCAGTGTTCACGTCCGGACGAATTGCAACAAGGTTCGAATCCGTCGCGGGTGAGTCTCGCAAAAGGTGCTTAGCCGTTTCGCTTGTCTCCAATTGAAACCATTCATGAAAGGCGCTAACCACACCGGCCACATCGTTAGGCCACTGGTAAATCGTTAAGGTAAACCATGACTCTGGTGAGCCAGTGACTGTGCCGCTCAGCTGCTGTGGTTCCGATGCGGTATTGGTTATGGGATCGCGCTGCGCGATCACGTCATCGAATATCAGAGTCCAGGTTCGATTTTCGATTGTGAGCGTTGCACTGCGTTCATCAACCGCCACTAACGATGCCGGAAGTACGTCGGCGAACGCGGGGCTCAGTGCTACCCATAACAGGGCTGTAAGCCAGGCGCATGGGATTCGCAAGGTACGGAGTGAAAAGCGGTGGCTGAGCATGCGCGGACTATAGCAACGGCGCCATGAGTGCCGGGTGAACGCCCGCTACAAATGTGACGCTTGGCAGACTTTGTAATGCCCTGGTGGCAGTGAGTCCAGGGTAACGTTTCCAATGGCAAACCGTATTAAGCGCAAGGTGGGGTAACCGACTGCTGCGGTCATTCGGCGCACCTGTCGATTTTTACCCTCAGTCAGCGTGATCTGAATCCAGCTAGTGGGTAGGTTTTTGCGGAAACGCACCGGTGGTTCACGTGGCCATAGCCAGTCGGGTTCTTCAATGACTTTTGCAAGGCATGGCTTGGTTTTCCCGTCCTTCAACACCACGCCACGTTGCAATGCCTGGATGGCTTGTAAGTCTGGCTCGCCGTCAACCTGCACACAGTAGGTTTTTGATAATTTTTTTTTCGGATGGCTGATTCGGTGTTGCAAAGCACCATCGTCGGTCAGTAGTAATAAACCTTCGCTGTCTTTATCCAATCGGCCCGCTGCGTATACCGAAGGCACATCAATAAAGTCTGCAAGGGTTTGCCGCCCTTCCTGGTCGGTGAACTGACACAAAACCTGAAACGGTTTATTAAACTTTATGAGCATGAATGGGTGCGCTTAATTTCAGCGTTGCCATGGCGTTGTAATTCTATCTTGGTCACGTTACATACGGCTAGGCTTCAGGCTTCCCGCAGCCCGCCCTTTTCGAAAATGCTTCAGCTTCTGTGCGACTAAACCCTATTGCTTCCAGTTGCGACGCGCAATCGGTAACCTCAGGGGCGTTAAAGTCCGTGCAGTGCAAGCTGCTGGGTAGTCCGGGAACTTGAATTAGCCCGGTTAATTGCCGAGATAATCGAACAGTGGCTTCATGTTCGCCAAGCAGTGCAGCGACTTGAGGCGCACCTTTGAAGCGCATCGCCGCAATACCATCTAAATTTTCAAATACAGCATCAAGTGTTTCCCACTTCGTGAGCACCCGTGCGGCGGTTGCCACACCCACACCTGGCACACCGGGAATATTGTCGGTTTTGTCACCGCACAACGCCAACACATCCGCCCACTGTGAGGGCTTTACCCCAAAGCGCTTTTGCAGTTGCTTATACGAGTATTTGGTTTTACGAGCGTAGTCCCAAAACCTATCGTCTTCGGTTATGAACTGCACCAAATCTTTATCAGCACTAACGATACAGACCGCTTGCTGCTGTGCCTGTGCAAGCTTGGACATGTGTCCGATGATATCGTCGGCTTCTATTTCAGGGTGACTCATGGTCGCTATGCCGAGCGCTTTGCATACTGCTTGGCACTGCGCGAACTGGTCGTGCAATTCAACCGGAGACGAGCTGCGATTGGATTTGTATGCAGGGTACAAACGATAGCGAATGGCTTGTCTATTTCGAGAATCGAAAGCCACCAGAAACTGATTGGGCAACTCACTTTCAATAATCGATACCATCATCTCGGTAAAGCCTGTAACGGCGTTAAAGCTTTTCCCGTAGGTATTTTTTACTGAAGCAGGAATGGTCTGCCAGCCACGGTACACATAGATGCTTGCATCAACCAGGTACACAAACCTGGTTGGTGTCATCGCCTCAGCGGGCTCTGTGCTCATGGCAATACAGCTAGGTTACTGGTGTGGTGTAACCGAACTTGCGTAGTGCCTTTGTAGCGACTAAACCAGCCTCGTATTTCGATGCGTTTACCAATAAGTTCATTTGCGTAAGACTGTGCTAAGCGACTTGATTTGGCGTTTACTACGATGCCATTTTGCAATCTCAGCTGCCAACCCGTTCGGGTTCGGCTTAAGTCGATAACTTTGGCGTGTGCGATGTGAAAACCCACAATGGTTTGTACGGGCTTTTGTGTCGTATACCAGGGATTGTTGTCACTACTCCATAACCCCCGTTTGTGTTGGCGAGCTTTGTCTTCCAGGTAGCGATAGGCCGTTGCGCATCGGGTATTGGGCGCGACCGCACTTGATGCCGCCAACCCTTCAGCAATCAAATTTGCCGCCACGCTGTATTCGCCGTTAATTAACACGTGCGCAAGCGTTCGGCCATGTCGGTCGTAGTTTTCCGCACCCGGCACTAATCGAACAGAATCTGCCGTGCTAATCCAGTTTTCCAGGCGTTGTTTAGCAAGCTGTGCGTAAGCCAGTAGCTTTTTTTCCGAACGCTTTTGCAGCTCGGGTGCATTCAGGCCGATGATTCGAACGCGCCGACCATCGGTAAGTCGTACGGTATCGCCGTCGGTGACCGATTGAATCTGTACAACTTCGGATTGATGCAGAGCAGAGCCAAGGCATTGGGTGAGCGAACCGATTCGTGGCGAATCCGTACTTGCATGAGCGCTGGTAAAGGCCGGGGCGAAGCCGAGGATTAGCAGAGCCAGCAAATAACGTAAATTCTGGTTGCGGATGTGGCGTCTATACGCACAAAAAAGCGGGCCGCCTGAAACAGGACGACCCGCTGTGTACTGCGCCTTGACCACGTAGCGTGGCGAGGGCTTACTTCTTGCCGTAACGACGGCGGAACTTGTCTACCTGACCAGCGGTATCCAGCACTTTCTGCTTACCGGTGTAGAAAGGGTGGCACGCGGCGCACACTTCGATGGACATGTCTTTGCCAGACGTTGAGCCAGTTTGGAAAGTGTTGCCACAGCTGCAAGTCACAGTGATCTGTGTGTAGGCTGGGTGTATCTCTGGCTTCATGGTTAAACTCCGGGCCAAATTCGAAAGGGTGTGAAGAATAGGGATTGTAGGGGGAAATTGCAAGTGTTTGCGAAGAATTCGTGCATCACAGTCATGCCGGTTTTATTGGAATGGTTATTCGTGACGCAGTCGACGCTGCTTCGGACGCGCTGCCGGCGCGGTTCTCTTCCTCTGGCATAAACAGGGCCAACACTTCGTTCAGTAACTCAAATCCACGTTCAGTCGCTTTAAGGCGGCCCAGATCGCGCGTCAGCAGTCCGGCTTCGGTGCCTTCCTGAATGGGTCCTAACCACGGTTGGATCGGAACACCCGTGTGGGTCGTGAAGTCTGCCAGTCGAAATCCGTCGGTGAGTCGAAGCGCATTCATCATGAATTCCAGGCCAGTATCCGCCACAGCCACCTCGTGCTCGCCGCCCAGCCGATCAGCCGCCGCGGCGTTCATCCAGGTGTCCGGGTGCTTCTGTTTCCAGCGACGCATAATTTTGTTGGAGTCCGCAAAGCTGATTTTGCCGTGCGCGCCTGCACCAATGCCAACGTAATCCCCGAACAGCCAGTAGTTCAGGTTGTGGTGACTTTGTTTGTTCGGTTGGCTCCACGCACTCACTTCATACCGACTGAAACCCGCTTCGGCCATCGCCGCCTTTGCCGTCTGCTGCATTTCCCAACGCAGATCATCATCGGGTAGGCTGGGTGGGAATTTGGCGAAGCGCGTATTGGGTTCAATCGTTAATTCGTAGTAGGACAGATGCTCGGGCTGATGAGCCAGAGCAGTTGTTAAGTCGCTCAATGCAGCGTCCGGGCTCTGTTGCGGCAAGCCGAACATCAAATCCACGTTCAGATTGTCAAAACCAGCCGCCCGGGCGACGTCGATGGCTTTGTGCGCCTCACTCGCATCGTGCACTCGGCCCAAGCGCTCCAACTGTTCGTTGTCAAAGCTCTGCACGCCGATGGATAAGCGATTGATGCCAGCGTTCCGAAATTCATCGAAGCGCCCGGCGTCAATAGCGCCCGGGTTTGCTTCCATGGTGACTTCAGCGTTTGGCGTAAGACCAGTCAAAGCTCGAATGCCCGACAACAAATCGTGCATAGCGTCAGCTGAAAACAGGCTGGGCGTGCCCCCGCCAATGAAGACGCTACTGAACGTACGGCCCCATACCAATGGCATCTCGAAAGCCAGGTCTTCGAGCAACGCGTCGATATATTGCTTTTCAGGCAGAGCCGATTTCGCCTCGTGGGAATTGAAATCACAGTAGGGGCATTTCTTTACACACCAGGGCAGGTGCACATACAACGCTAACGGAGGTAATTCGGTGAAATGCCGTTCAGTGGGGGGTGAAAACGTCATTGAGGCGTCGGCAAGGGATGCTTTGCCAAATAGGAAATTAACGCCGCCACAGCTTTGCCGCGATGGCTTAAGCGGTTTTTGGTTGCCTTATCCAATGTAGCTGCTGCCGTGCCAGTATCGGCATTGCGAAAGATCGGGTCATAGCCAAATCCGCCATCACCTTCGGCGGCTTCCATAATCACACCTTCCCAGTGTCCCTCACAAATGATGGGTGATGGATCAAGCTCATGGCGAAGCAGCACCACCACGCTTCGAAATCGCGCGCGTCTTTCATCGGCACTCAAACCGGCTAATTTTTGCAATAGCAAGGCGTTGTTGTCAGCGTCACCTTGCCCGGCGTTGTGCATCTGTGCAAAACGCGCCGAGTACAAGCCAGGTGCGCCGTTCAGCGCATCGACCTCTAAGCCTGAATCATCGGCAATGGCTGGCAGGCCGGATACGCGCGTAGCTTCTCTTGCCTTTAGTAGGGCGTTTTCTACGAAAGTTGTTGCGGTCTCGTCAACTGGCTGCACACCAAAATCCGACTGGGGCTGCACCGCATACCCCAGTGGTTTTAGTAAATCATTCAGTTCAGCAATTTTGCCCGGGTTACCGGATGCAAAAACCAGTGATTGCTGCGTGTGCATGGTTGCTTTGCCTGTGATTTAACTAGCTAAGGGCTGCTTGCTGCGCCTCAATGAGTTCGCTGATTCCTTTTCTGGCCAACGCCAGCATGGCCTCTAATTCGTTATCACGAAACGCATGACCTTCCGCAGTGCCCTGAATCTCAATAAAGCCCCCGGAATCGTTCATCACCACGTTCATATCGGTTTCGGCTGAAGAGTCTTCCGGATAATCCAGGTCTAATACGGGGCTGCCGTTGTAAATGCCCACCGAAACTGCCGCCACGCTGCCGTGCAGCGGGTTCTTTTTTATCTTTTTTGTGCGCATTAGTTCATTGACCGCGTCGGTTAATGATACGAACGCTCCGGTGATAGATGCCGTACGTGTTCCGCCATCGGCCTGCAGTACGTCGCAATCGATAGCAATCGTGCGCTCACCCAAAGCCTGCAAATCGATTGCAGCGCGCAAAGCGCGGCCAATCAAGCGCTGAATTTCCTGGGTGCGTCCAGACTGCTTGCCAGCACTGGCTTCACGACGGCCACGTGTGTGAGTGGCCCCCGGTAACATGCCATATTCAGCGGTTACCCAACCCTCGCCTTTACCTTTTAGCCAGGGTGGAACACGCTCTTCAACACTGGCCGTACACAATACGTGTGTGTCGCCCACTTTAATAAGCGTCGATCCTGCCGAATGCTTCGTGTATTGTCTGGTGAAGCTAAGCGCGCGTAATTCATCCGGGGCTCGACCGCTGGGTCGCATGGGCGTGTCCAAATTTGCTTGAGAGTAGGGAGGGGCGTGAGTATACCTGCCACCACTGCTTGCGTTTTCGTCCAAACAGTCACGGAGTTTTTAGCATGCTGCACAGTATGACCGCCTACGGTCGCCATCGACTGAGTACCGTAGCCGGTGAATTTACCTGGGAGTTGCGCTCAGTTAACAACCGATATCTGGAAATCCTGGTGCGGTTGCCAGAAGAGTTCCGTTCACTCGAACCCAGCATTCGTGATGTTTTAAACAAGCGTTTAAGTCGCGGCAAAGTCGAAGTAGGTTTAAAGCGCGTAGACGCTCGTGCACAGGATTCTGCAAGCCAGAGTATTGATACCGAAGCATTGCAGCAGTTACTGGATGCACTGAATCAGGTGAGTAGGCAGGCAAACCAAGGTGCGGGTGCAAGTGCAAGTGCGGGTGCAAGTGCGGGTGCAAGTACGGCTGTAAGTGCGAACGAACCTGCCAGCGCACCCGTAGTCAGCGCGCCCACTAGCCTTGCCTTGCTGCAATACCCAGGGGTACTCAAATCACCAGAAGTTGATGTTAAGGCAGTCAACCAGGAGCTGTTGAGCGGTTTGGATACCGCAATCAGCGATTTCGTTTCCGCTAGAGCGAGAGAGGGTAAGGCGTTGCATGCGGTATTTGTTAACCGCAATACGGATATAAAAGCTTGCTTACAATCGCTAAGACAACACCGTCCGCAAGTGGTTGCCCGGCAAAAAGAACGGCTGCAACGAAAGTTATCTGAACTTGATGTGCCAGTGGATAGCTATCGCTTAGAGCAAGAGCTTGTCTATGTTGCGCAGCGGCTGGATATCGATGAAGAGCTTGATCGGTTGGACCACCATTTAACTGAAGTAGAAGCGGTGCTCGAGCGTAAAGAGCCTGTCGGCAGACGTTTAGACTTTTTGATGCAGGAGCTAAACCGTGAAGCTAACACGGTGGCATCAAAGTCTTCCGACATTGATACCACCGGTGCCAGCGTGGACATAAAAGTACTTATTGAGCAGATGCGGGAGCAGGTTCAGAATGTGGAGTAGCCCCTGCTTTCTTCGGCAATTTAGTACTGATGTAAAGCACAATCAAACTGGCGACCAAAGACAGCATAGAACCACTCAATACACCCAGGCGCATCTTGTCGTTAATCAGAGGGTCTAAGTCTTCGTAGGCCAACGAGCCAATAAAAAAGCTCATGGTAAAACCAATACCGGTCGCTAGTGCAGTGCCGTACATCATGGTCATGTTGGCGCCAACGGGCATCTGAAACCAGCCTTTCTTCATGCCGTACCACACCGGTACAAATACTCCGATTTGCTTACCAATAAACAGCCCCGCCAGGATACCCAGGGTTAGCGGATTGGCAAACGTTTCTAAGGTAAAGCCCTCTAATGACACGCCTGCATTCGCAAAGGCGAAGATGGGCAGAATGGCGTAGGCAACCCAAGGGTGTAGCGTGTGCTCCAGCTTCCTTAGGGGTGAAAAGCCTCCCGTTTCACTGGACTTTGCGCCTAACGGGATCGCAAAAGCCACAACAACACCTGCCAGCGTTGCGTGCACGCCGCTCTTTAAAACGGCAACCCAGATAAACACACCCACCAGTATGTACGCTGCAATACGCGTTACATTGAACACGTTCAACATCACGAGCCCTGCGATGCCAACACCGGCATAGGCGAGAGCCGTCAGAGACAGGTTGCTGGTGTAGAACAACGCGATAACAACAATGGCTGCCAGGTCATCAATGATGGCCAGCGATACAAGGAAGACTTTGACCGCAAGCGGTACGCGAGAACCGAACAGTGAAAGCACACCCAGTGCAAACGCAATATCAGTAGCTGAAGGGATCGCCCAGCCTTGTAAGTTGACCGGCTCACCCCAGTTAATGACGGCAAAGAAGATGGCAGGCAACACAAATCCACCGAAGGCCGCAATCAAAGGCAGCGCTAATTGGCTGCGGTCAGAGAGTTGCCCATCGAGTATCTCCCGTTTTAGTTCTAAGCCAACCAGCAAAAAGAAGATGGCCATGAGTCCATCGTTGATCCACAGCAGTACAGACTTATCAATGGCCAGGGGGCCAATAATGACGGAAGCTCGAGCGTTCAACGCCGAGTTCAGGTAATCGGCTAACGCTGAATTAGCGACCACCATAGATAGTGCAGCCGCGGCGAATAACAAAATGCCGCCGGAGGCTTCTAGTTTTATAAATCGTTGTATTGCGCGTTTTGGCACGTTCTGCTTCCTGCTGGTAAGGTTCGTAAGTAAGTCGACTGATCTACACATCGAAAAAGTCGTATCAGGATCACTGAATACTCGACTTTTACGAGGTTGGGCGGGAGCGGGATCATGCAGCAGCTGAACTACAACCACCTCCAATATTTTTGGGCTGTGGCAAAAGAAGGCAGTATCTCGGGCGCCTCAAAATTGCTCCATCTGACCCCGCAAACCATCAGCGGACAGCTCAAATTACTCGAAGAATCGGTCGGTGAGCCGTTGTTTCATCGGGTAGGGCGTGGTTTGGTGTTAACGGACACGGGTCATCTGGTAAAACATTACGCTGATGACATATTTTCTACCGGCGCTGAGCTTGCCCAACGTATTAACGAAAAGCAGCCAGATGCCTCACTGGTTGTGAATGTAGGCGTGGTTGACTCCATACCAAAGCTCATCGCCTACAGAGTGCTGGAGCCTGTACTAAGGCTGGAATCGCCGGTAAAGCTGGTGTGTCATGAAGGCAGCCTTGATCAGCTGTTGGGGGATCTTGCGTTGCACCGAATTGATATGGTGCTCTCCAATCGTCCGTTACCAAAAGGCCTTGGTGTTAAGGCCTACAACCATCGATTAGGCAGTAGTGAAATCGGCTGGTTTGCCGAAAAAAAACTGTCGGAAAAATTTACAAATTACTCTGAGAGCCAGCTCGATGGGGCAGCGTTTCTTTTGCCGGAAACATCGAACGTTATGCGCCGCGAAATCGACGCCTGGTTCGAGGAGCGCGACATCACCCCCCGGGTGGTTGCAGAATTCGCTGACAGTGCCTTGCTTAAAATGTTTGGTGAAGGTGGGGCCGGGGTGTTCCCATCGCCTACGGCGATTTCATCTGAAATCGAACAGTCGTATCAGGCACAGCTGCTTGGTCTTGCCAAAGGCTTAAGAGAGCATTACTTTGCCATCACACCAGAACGCCGGTTGAAGAATTCTGCCGTGGTGCACATCAACGATGTGGCGCACGAGTGGCTGGATGAGTAAAACCGATAGATTCACGACAAAGTCACCGCGGAACAGTCACTCGCGGATAAAACGTGCCCCTTCATGAAAACACATTTTCAACGCATCCTTAACTGGCCGCATTTTGAGGCCGTGGTACTCGGGTTGATCATCGTCAATTCGGTCATTCTTGCGTTAGAAACGGTTCCTACCGTTCAAGCCTCCATTGGCGGAATCCTGTTCGTCATTGATCGATTTTTCTTAGCGCTGTTTGTTATCGAGCTGTTAATGCGTTTGGTGGTGGACTTCAGGGGTTTCTGGAGAGACCCCTGGCGTGTGTTCGATTTCGTGGTGATCGGTCTTGCCTTAATGCCGGCATCAGGGCCGCTGGCTGTATTGCGTTCGCTGCGCATCTTACGGGTACTGCGATTGGTGTCGTCTGTGCCTGCTATGCGCCGCGTTGTGCAAGGATTGCTGGGTGCAGTACCGGGTATGGCTTCGATCATCTTGTTAATCGGGTTGCTGTTTTTCGTTTTCTCCGTTATTTCCACAAATCTTTTTTCAGAGAGTTTCCCGGAATGGTTCGGGTCCCTCGGGGCTTCGGCTTACACCTTGTTCCAGATCATGACGCTGGAGAGTTGGTCCATGGGTATCGTGCGGCCGGTGATGGAGGTGTACCCTCTAGCGTGGATATTGTTCGTACCGTTTATCATCCTGACCGCGTTCACCGTTCTTAATTTGTTTATCGGTGTCATTGTTGACGCGATGCAGACTGAACACGAATCCATGGCCAGTGAAGAACGAGGGCAAATGATAAGCGATAACGAAAGAATCCTGGCTGAGATCTCCGCTCTACGTGAGCAATTGTCCGAACTACAAAAACAGAATCGCTGACCGTGGCTGCGCATGATCCCTATGAGCGGGATGAAAATGAGGAACGTTCGATCTGGTCGTCTAAGTTCGATCAACCGAAGGACAAAATGCGTGAACGCATGGAGTCTGGTGCTCCGGTACCGCAAGTTAAAAAAACCCGAAGCCAGGCGTTAATAACGTCACTACCGGTATTGATGTTAATCGTTGGATTAGCGTTTCATTGGTGGGGTGAAAGTAGGCAAAAGCAGGGTGTGCCCATTGAGTCAGAACATCAATGGCTGCAGGGGGCGTTTGATCGGTTTACGCCGCGGGACGATAAAGCCTCTGGCAAACACTATCTTTGGTTAACCACTGAAGAGCGAACCAGGCCACTGCGTATTAGTTACGAACAAAAGAAATCGTTGCTGAACGCAAATTACGAAAAAGGTGACGCTATTGACGTTAAGGCAGCACCAACGGTGGAAGGTTCGTCCACGCTATGGGTTATGGAAGTTCTAGCTCGCTAAGGACGCTAACGCAGGTGCCAGGACTTCTCTGGACGGTGCAGAGCGCTTTACCTTCCTGAAGTGAATGGTTGTACGCAGGCCTGGGTTGTTGTCTTCCAATACCAGTGTTGCCCCATGAATCCGGACGACTGCTTGTACAAGGCTTAAACCCAACCCATTGCCCGGTGTGTTGCGTTCATTTTCAAGACGCACAAAGCGCTCAAAAACACGTTTACGATCGTTGGCTGGAATGCCTGGGCCATTGTCGGCAACGGTGATGGTGAATTGCTCATCATCACCATTTAAGCTAAGGCTTACCCGCCCTGGAACCGGCGTGTACTTTATGGAGTTATCCAGCAAGTTTGTTACGCACTGAGCAATCAGGTGTTTATTGCAATGCAGAATCGGTGATGTATGGATGTTGTGTTCAAAGCTTAACCCTGAGTCTTCAGCAACCGCTTCATACAATTCAGCCAGTTCGGTGACTAAGTCACCCATATTGGCGTCAGCCCATTCCACAGCGTCTATGCCAGCTTCCAGTCGTGCGATACTCAGCATAGAATTGAAGGTTTGAATCAAGCTGTCGGCGTCGCCGATTGCTTCTTCCATTACCGCCCGGTAGTTGTCCGCTTCGCGTTCTTCCAATAGCGTGACTTCCAGGCGGTTGCGTAAGCGAGTGAGTGGGCTTCGTAAATCGTGCGCCACATTGTCGGTCACTTGCTGCATACCGCTCATCAAATCTTCAATGCGGTTAAGCATTTGATTGATTTTAATTGACACTTCGTCAAATTCATCATCGCGTTCGGTGACCGCTAAACGACGTGATAGATCACCGCTCATGATGTCAGATGCGGCTCGATTAACAGAGTCGATTCGTCGTAGTACCGTGGTTCCTATCCACATACCGCCAATTAATGAAAACAGTAGCGTAAGGAACGTAGCACCGAGCACCAAAACAAACGTGTGATCAAGCAGTGCTTTCTCATCGCTGATTTCATGGCCGATGGTGAGTTTCAAGCCGTTCGCCAATTCTGTTTCGGCAACCCGTACCGGGTTGTATGCGCGACTACTGCCTGGTGGCAGATCGGCCACATCACCCATGTTGCGAGTGGTGTGGGAACGCGTTGACGTCATGCGGATGGGCATGTCCTGTTCGTTCTGCTCAGAGGTTGGGCTTAAGGTGTCGCTATGAGCGAGATAGTAAAACCGCCCATAGGTGTCTATCTGGTTTCGCCTCTGAATGGCTTCCAGGAGCTCGGGTAACGCACCGGACTTGTAGAGGTTGATTAGAAAGTCTGTTTCGAGTCGTAATCGTGTATCAACCTGCGATTCGATTTGGTCCCGAGTCGACCAGTAGATGAAGCCCAGTGTGGCTGCTGAGAGTGCGCTGAATAACGTCGCGTAGATGACCGCCAGTCGAAACGCAGACGTGCGGAATAGTCGTTTGGTGTCCAGCCAGTGGCGGAACTTTCGGCGGAATCGCGAGCGTCGCCGCAGTGTGATACCCAGGCGCTTACCTTTGGGTTTGACGGTGGGTGCGGAGTGGCTGGATGGGCTTGTGGCCATGGGCGATGCGCTGTTGTCGAACAATCGCCAGCCGCTACTACCAGTTAAAACAACCGGTAGTCAGCGGCCGGAATAGGATGGCCAACGTTACATCAATTCAACGCTGTCTGCGACTTCTTGCAGCTTGTAGCCCGCACCACGTACGGTGTGTAGCAGTGGTGTATCAAAATCTTTATCTATTTTGCTGCGCAAACGACTGATCTGCACATCAATAACGTTAGTCTGCGGATCAAAGTGGTAGTCCCACACATTCTCCAAAAGCATGCTGCGTGTGACGACTTGACCTGTGTGCTGCATCAGGTACTCAAGCAGACGAAATTCACGCGGTTGCAAATTGATGTTGCGGCCTGAGCGTGTAACTTTGTGCTTGATCAAATCCAGCGTTAAATCTCCCACATGCAGAACCGTACCTTGCACCCCAGTGTGGGCTCGGCGGGTGAGTGCTTGCAGGCGGGCTGTAAGTTCGCTGAGCGAGTAAGGCTTGGTTAAGTAGTCGTCGCCACCAGCCTTCAGACCGGTTACGCGTTCGTCTACATCGTCCAAGGCACTTAGTATAAGCACCGGCACCATGTTGCCCTTGCGGCGTATCTCTTCGATCACCGACAAGCCGTCTCGTTTAGGCAACATACGATCCACAATCAATGCATCGTAGGCATTCGATATGGCCAGTGCCAAACCTCTATCACCATCGGCTGCATGATCAATGTCGTGCCCGCTTTCTGTTAAGCCCTTCACCAAATAAGTGGCGGCTTCAATATCATCTTCAACTAGTAAAATTCGCATATTGACCCCATGTTTGCTCCGTTCGTACGGCTAGGCACCCATTCAGTTCCGGATTAAGTTTGTGTTTAACAAACCCGTAATGCAACAGTGTGTGCCTAGGTACGGTCTTTACAAACACTTAGATACTGAACAGTTAAGGAGTACCGAAGCGTTATGTTTATTAAGACCTTTTCCGCGGATGGTGGAAAGTCCGCGGTTACATCTTCTACAAATCAGACAAGACGTACATCAAGAATATCCCGAAAACGTTACCTATGGTTGGTCGCACTGCCGTTTATTGCAGTTACGACATCCTGGGCGCAAGATTTGCCCAATTTCAGCGGATTAATTGAAAAAGAAGGTGACGCAGTCGTAAAAATTTCTGTGGTGACTGAGTCTGCTTCGCCAGTTAGCGGCATCCCGGGATTGGATTTAGAGAACATACCACCGGGACTATTGCCCTATTTAGAGCAATTACCTCAATTCCCTTCTAATCCGTCACGAAGAGGCAGCGGTTTTGGTAGCGGTTTCATCATCTCAGACGATGGCTATGTCATCACTAACGCACACGTAATCGACAATGCGGTGGAGGTGACTGTTGGGTTGCAGGATCAACGTGAATTTGACGCAACCGTCGTAGGCAGTGACAAAACAACTGACATTGCCTTGCTTAAGTTAGATACTGAGAACTTACCCACAGTAAAACTAGGGGATTCTGATTCTCTAAAAACCGGCCAATGGGTGCTAGCTATCGGATCGCCCTACGGATTTGAACACACGGCCACCCAAGGCATCGTATCGGCATTAGCACGCAGTTTGCCGCAGGACACTTATGTGCCGTTTATTCAAACCGACGTGGCGGTAAACCCGGGCAACTCTGGTGGGCCATTGTTTAACACTGACGGTGAAGTAATAGGCGTGAACTCGCAAATCTTTTCCCGCTCTGGTGGCTATCAGGGACTATCGTTTTCCATCCCAATTAACGTAGCGATGTCAGTGGCTGATCAATTGAAAGCTAATGGCTATGCAACACGAGGCTGGTTGGGTGTGCAAATTCAATCGCTAAGTCAAGAGCTTGCTGAAGCCTATGACCTCGACCGCCCACGCGGCGCATTTGTCGCATCGGTTGTGGAAGGAAGTCCAGCACAAAATGCCGGTGTTCAAGTTGAAGATATCATCCTGACGTTTAACGATAAGCCGGTACGGCATGCCGATGCGTTGCCACCACTGGTCGGAGCGATTGTTCCAGGATCCAAGGTTGACATGGTAGTACTAAGAGGTGGCAAAGAAACCACACTGCCGGTCACCATTGAAGCGTTAGCGCAAGATGAGCAAATGGCCAGTGCCAAAGGTCTGATACCTGAGACGAAGGCCGAAACCAGTCGTTTAGGTGTGGTTGTCGGTGAGGCTTCACCGGATCAGCTGTCGGAGCTAGACGTTGACTACGGTGTGGTAGTGGCCGAAGTTGAGCAGAATAGTCCAGCGGCTTACGCAGGGGTTAGAAGTGGTGACGTGATCGCGTCACTGGCCAGGCAACCGATTGATTCAGTCGATACGTTGAGTGAAGTGTTGCAAGGTATAGAAGCGGGCGAAGCAACGCCGATGAGGGTTTACCGTGAAGGTACTCCGGTATTTGTGGCCATCACTCTGAACAGCTAACAAGGTAAAAATTTCAAGCAACTGATCGCGAGTCGGGAGAACGGTTGCGACCTGTGCAAAACGGTCAAAAACTGACCGAATTAGAGGCGATGCATCAGTGCATCGCCTTTTTTTTCGCCCAACGAACCTATGGTTGGCTTCGTGCCCAGTTTATTTTATTTTGAGGTTGGACCACTTTAATGTCCATAACAACTGCTAGCGCTAAACGCGCACTATGTGTAACACTGAGGTAACATTGCGTGAGTAACTTTGAGAGTTTGCGTCAGACGAACACCACGCTTTGACTTACCTTAAGGAGATAACGATGAAACTACGACACTTAGCTACGGGTTTAGCAGCCAGCTTGTTGTTCACACTTCCCGCCCATGCAGAATTCACGTTAGACAGCCGCTACACTGACAACGACGGCGATCTCATCGCTGACATTCCAGCCGAAACTGTTGATCCAGGTACATTAATTTTCGCCTACACACCCGTTGAAGACCCGGCGGTGTATGCAGAAGTATGGGGAGAATTTCTTGATCATCTTGGCAGCGTCACTGGAAAGAAGGTTCAATTTTTCCCGGTTCAATCAAACGCTGCACAAATTGAAGCTATGCGTGCAGGGCGGCTGCACATCGCCGGCTTTAATACAGGTTCGAATCCTTTAGCCGTTGCTTGTGCAGGTTATCGTCCGTTCACTATGATGGCCGCTGCAGATGGCTCGTTTGGTTATGAAATGGAGATTCTGACGTACCCAGGTAGTGGAATCGAAAAAGTAGAAGACATCAAGGGCAAAAAGTTAGCGTTTACCTCTGAAACTTCGAACTCAGGATTTAAAGCTCCGTCTGCTATTTTAAAAGCCGACTACGGCATGGAACCTGGAAAAGACTTCGAACCCGCATTTTCTGGTAAGCATGACAACTCTATCCTGGGTGTGGCAAACAAAGACTATCCGGCAGCCGCCGTTGCGAATTCTGTATTAAGCAGAATGCTCAGCCGTGATGTAGTGAGTGAAGATCAATTGGTTTCGATCTATAAATCTCAGACCTTCCCGACCACCAGTTACGGCATCGCGCACAACCTTGATGCTGATTTGCAAGCCAGGATCCAGGAAGCGTTTAAATCGTTCGAATGGGCAGGTACTGCTTTAGAAGCGGAATTCAGCAAGTCTGGCGAAGCGCAGTTTGTTCCGATCACCTTCAAAGATGACTGGGCTGTGATTCGTAAAATAGATGAAGCTAATGGTGTTGAGTACAGCTGCAGCTAACTGACGTTGTGTTCGGGATTTACTGTGTTTAGAAGAGGAAGCAACAATGCTTCGTGTTGATGCTCTCTCCAAAACGTACGCTACGGGCGACAAAGCTCTGGACTCGGTAAGTTTTACCGTCGAAGCCGGTCAGGTCGTTGGCCTGATCGGCCCCTCGGGGGCGGGTAAATCCACGCTCATTCGCTGTGTAAACCGGCTTGTCGAACCCACCAGTGGTTCGGTCCACCTGAACAATCAGGCCATAACCGGATTATCAAGAAAACAATTGGGGGAGATGCGACGCCGTATCGGTATGATCTTCCAGGAGTATGCGTTAGTAGAACGGCTCACGGTTATGGAAAACGTTCTGTCAGGCCGTTTGGGTTACGTGTCTTTTTGGCGAAGTTTTCTGCGCAAATTTCCCGCAGAAGATGTGCAGCAGGCTTACGCCTTACTAGATAGAGTGGGCTTAATACAGCACGCGAATAAACGCGCAGACGCGTTGTCCGGTGGTCAGCGGCAACGTGTTGGCATTGCTAGGGCACTTGAACAGAACCCTGAATTATTGTTGGTTGATGAACCAACCGCTTCGTTGGATCCCAAAACGTCGCGTTCTATCATGCGCCTGATCGTTGGTATCTGCCAGGAGCGCAATTTACCCGCCATCATCAATATTCATGATGTGGTGTTAGCGCGACAGTTCACACAGCGCCTGATTGGTTTGCAGGACGGCAAAGTGGTGTTTGACGGATTACCTTCAGAGTTAGACGACAGCGTCTTAACGCGAATTTATGGTGAAGAAGATTGGACTGCCATAGAAGGTGATCGGGCAGAGGATGCTGAGTCAGCTGAAGACGAGAGCGTGGCGTGAGTTCATCGCCGGGCAACTCATCAGCGGGGTACGCCTCAGCAGATGCTGTAACAAACACAGACTACCCAACACAGTGGCGCAGGCCACCGACGTTGGTCAAAGACACCAAACTCCGATACGCGTTGATCATTGGCGCTATCGTTTATCTGATCCTTGCCATTGGTACGGTTGAAGTGAACTGGGCTCGCGTAGTGGAAGGCCTGGATCGCGGGTGGCGTTTTATAAAAGGATTTTTACAGCCCGATTTCACCACTCGGTGGTCAGATATCAAGACGGGTATGATTGAAAGTCTGACGATGGCGTTGACGTCAACTGTTGCGGGCGTTCTTATTTCCATTCCCATTGGTATCGGTGCAGCCCGAAACCTGGTGCCACCGTTTGTTTATCGGATCTGCCGAGCCATCATTGCAGTGTCTCGATCGTTGCAAGAGATCATCATTGCTATTTTGTTTGTGGCCATGTTTGGGTTTGGCCCGTTCGCAGGTTTTCTGACACTGTCGTTTGCCACCATTGGTTTTCTATCAAAACTACTGGCTGAAGACATCGAAGTTGTTGATAAAAGCCAACTAGAGGCAATCAAAGCGACCGGCGCGTCGTGGTGGCAGTTGGTTAACTATGCCGTGCAGCCTCAAGTAACCCCGCGTTTGATCGGCTTATCGTTGTATCGATTAGACATTAACTTCAGAGAGTCCGCTGTTATCGGTATCGTGGGTGCCGGCGGTATAGGCGCAACACTCAATACGGCAATTGATCGGTATGAGTTCGATTCGGCCGGTGCCATCTTGCTGCTGATCATTTTTATCGTCATGCTGGCTGAGTACTCTTCTGGGTATGCGCGGAAGTGGGTGCAATGAGTACAGACAACACAAGTGCTACACCCAAAGAATGGCAGCACAGGACCAGCAAGCAACGCTTGATTATTTGGGTATGCTGGTTGGCTCTGGTTGCACTGACTGTGTATTGCTGGCAAGTCATGACAGAGTCCACCATCTGGGCATTTGTTGCGGACGCACCGCGGCAAGCGGCAGATTTAGGCGCGCGGATGATGCCACCCAAGTGGAGTTACATTAACGTTTTGTGGGTGCCGTTATGGCATACCTTGAACATCGCGACATTAGGTACGTTAATTGGTGTGGCCTTGGCGGTTCCGGTTGCCTTTTTAGCAGCAAGAAATACCACTCCAAGTCGCGCCATTGTTCGGCCTATTGCCTTGTTTATCATTGTGTCGTCACGCTCTATCAACTCATTGATTTGGGCGTTGCTGCTGGTGTCGATTATTGGTCCTGGCATCCTTGCTGGAATTGTCGCTATCGGTTTGCGTTCAATCGGCTTTGTTGCAAAGCTGTTGTATGAAGCCATAGAGGAAACGGACATTACTCAAATCGAGGCGATTACCGCTACGGGTGCTTCAAGAGCGCAAGTGGTGAATTACGGTATCCTGCCGCAAATCTTACCTGCGCTCTATGGCATTTCGGTGTTCCGCTGGGACATCAATATTCGTGAATCAACCATCCTTGGTTTGGTAGGAGCCGGCGGAATCGGCTTGCAACTGCAGGCATCGCTGAACGTGTTGGCCTGGCCGCAAGTCACGTTAATCTTTATCGTCATCCTGGCCACGGTGGTTGTCAGTGAGTGGGTATCTGCCAAAGTTCGGCACGCGATTATTTAAGCGTCGTTCCGCCCCAAAGATGGCTGTACGCTTCGCAGTGAATAAGCAGCGATTCAAAATCGTTGATGTCAATGTTGGCTGGAATAACGTACTCCTGCGCACCTTTATGGCTCTTAAGTTCTGCTAAAAATACAGAACCCTCGGTTGCCGTATCGCCTGTAACGTCATCAATCGAAGTGGGTGATAAGAACAGCTTTAAGTCAGGACCTTTTTTCGTTTTAAATTTATTGTCAAACACAATCACGTGTTGATCGCCGCGTTGCTCTACAGACCAGTTGCCTTTGATGCTGTATCCCTTCTTCTGCCAATCGCCAGAGTGAGTTTGAAGGTTTGTTGCCGCAGCCCAGCTGGCCCCGATAAATAGAAAAAACAACGCCGATAACATGAAGCTGATGACGTAGTTGTTGATGGCTAAGTTCTTGTCTTGCATGAGTTGGTTCCTTGTACAGTGGTGTCGATTACAGCCACATTAATGGCTTGCATGGAACCTAAGAGATGCTGATGGGCGGGTAGTTCAGCGTATGCGCTTTACCAAAAAGTATACCGATCGTAATCCATCATCGGCCTGGTCGTAGCTCTGTCCGGGATTACGCTTTATCGTCAGGCTCTTCGCCGCCCACCATCACTTGCTCTAGTGATAGGTTTGTGAGGCTATTCACAGTGCGCCAGACATAATAAAAAATGGCTAGCATCATCAGTATGGAAGGAATGGCTATGACGGGATAAGACAGTAAGGTCATCTTGCCCAATTCATTGTTGAACGCCTCGGTACCACTGTCGCTTGTCACAATGGCTTTAGCTAAAACAAAGTTGGCAACCGCTGAAAAAAAGAAGGTGCCTGCAAAAAAGGTATTGGCTCTATCGAGTCGTTTGATAAAGGTTTCTTTGTTGCCGTTCCTGGTTAGTACGTCATCAATTCGGTCTACCTGCATGATGGTAGGGTTGTACAGCATCTTTCGAATAACGGGAAACCCCAACTGGTTTGCAATCAAAATTCCCACGCCTATACAGAACGGAATGGCGGCCTCTTTTACCGCCAGCCATTGAGCGTCTAATTTTAATAACCCAATACTGCCAGTTAGCAACACGCTTACCACGCCCAGGATAGCGACGTAGTTTTTTACGCCGTTCTTAGTCAGGTCATATAAGCCCCATGCAATCGGGAAAGCCAGGGCAAGTAGCAACGCGCCGGTGGGTCCTAATTTGTCTTCACCGCTTAGGCGCATCAGGATGATCGACGGAATGATGATGCTGACGGCCAGGTCCACAAGGGGGTTGGCTTTTTTGGGTTGTTCGGGATTCGTGTTGCTGTCAGTCACAGGCGTTCAAAGGTTAGGGTTGCCGAAAGTATACCGGCAGAATGTCGGTAAACACTAGACGCAAAAAAAGGCCGCTGCCCCAAGGTAAGAGCAGCGGCCCGTGCTTTAGCTGACTAAATCAGCTCGTTTCGAACGGTTCAAGACAGAGGGTTAGTCAGTCTTTATTCGCTCGGAACTGATCAGCCAATAGTAAAACACTAGACATGTGATCACCTCCTTTGCGTAGTTCATCGAATCTAAAAGTTAGCACGATCTTAGCCAGGTTGTGTGAATAATTTTAGTTACTCACTCGCATTACTTACTCGTTAAGTTTCTGGCAACTGCTCGGGCAAAGTTTCCAGTGTAGGTTCTAGTTCAAAAGGCTCGGTATTGGGCTGCGTTAAGGTTTCTAGAAAATACCCATCACGAAGCGGTAACGGCTGTGTTGTTCGGTAGGTAGCAAAGTGCAACTGACCCGCTTGTATGTCGAAGTTGCCCAGTTCTATCAGTTTGTCGACCCCTTCGTGTTGTATTCGCAGGCTCACGGTTTGTGGACCCTCCACCAATGGCACTCTGATCAAACTAAACCAGGCGGGTAAAGTTTCCCAACTCCTTGTATCCGCTTGTTCGGTTGCAAACATCAGTATCTGTACAACGCCGCCTAATACATCATCTTCCTTAGCGGCTGCGTCAACCAGGGCTTTTTTGGCTGCTATGCGTGCTATTTGTTTGGTGGCCAGCACCGTGCCGCGAGCGCTGAGCGAACGTTTGGACACGTCAGTTAATGGCGTATCGATTCGGTCTGCCGCGACGCGTTTGCCATCAGCTAAAACATCCAGGCTCGGTTTCCAGTGGTTTTGTACCGGATAAAATGGATAGGCAATGCGTAGGTCGATGTCTATCGGCAGATCGCCCGGTTGCTTCTTGTCGATGTAACCAGACTGCACAAACACAATCAGTTCACCCTCATCGTTACCGAGTTGGTTCGGGGTGGGTAGATCCGCTGAGGTTATACCGTCAATCGGTGCGCGGCCAATTCGACGAGAGTGACGTTGGATGACCTGGTTCCATTGGCCGTTGTAATGACTGTCGTTAACTAACTTTCGATATTCCACTTGCGCGCTGTCATGCGCGCCAGCGGCTTCAAACGACAGTGCAATCAGCGCTCGGGTAAACCAATCCTGCTTAAGTGAACTCTCATGCTCATCCATCCGAGCCAGCGCACGTCTGGCTTCAACAGCCGCACTTGAGGGTTCGCCCAACATTAGAAATGTCATCATTAAGTAGCTGTGGATCCACAGTTGTTCACTGTACTCACCGCGATAACGCGTGGCCCACTCACTGGTGACTAAGGTGGCAGACTGTTCTCCAACTCGGATCTGATCCCACTCTTCTATTAAGTCGTGGGCTTGCAATAGCGCATCTTTCGCCTGGGAGTATTGACCCGCACTGAACGCGATAGCGCCTTTGTCTAACAACAACAGTAAGGCGTCGCGTCCGGAAACATCGGCGTTTTCCAGGGTGGTTAACGCCTGCACGGGCGCGCCACTGGCGAACTGCGCTCGCGCATCATACAGATCATACGATGTGGCGCAGCCGGTAAGCCACAACGCAGCTGTGCATAGAATTAGAGGACGAAGTGACATGTTAGTAGAGCCAGTCACGAGGAAAACGAAGCGTCGATAACCTCGTAACTGGCAAATAAAACACTTACCAAGCGATGATTGGCTGAGAAGACTCGCGTGCAATCTCAACGTTGTCAGTCCAGGTTATTTCACCTGTGGTGGTGTCTGTCATTTCCAGGGTCATGTTGTAGTAAATCAGTTTGCGTTTATTTAAACGCCACTGTTTAGGTTGCTTCTTTTCAATAGAACGTAGCGTGCCTGAGAGTAGAAAGTCCGCACCCAATTGACGACCTTCAGTTAATCGCTCTTCTGGTGCGACAAAGCCGGCGTACTGATAATCGGCTTCGTTAACCAGGTTTTCTCGTTGGCGTTGGTTAAGAAAGCGAAACTGCTTAGATTGAAGCAAGTTTGCACGAATGTCATCGGCGATGCCGCCAGTGTTGATGTGCTCGGACGTTTCGTTCGCGATACCGTAGGAAATCACAACCGGTCGTTCGATAAAATTATTCGTGCGAGCGTCGGCCAGTAGGCTGGACGTTAATTCGTTTACGATGGCTTTTTTATCAGCGAAGTCGTAGCTGGCGTCGTAGTGAAAATCGCTGGATGTATCAATAGATCGAGTAGTTGCAACACAGCCGACCAGCGCTGCGCTCATGAGCAGAAGCGATGTAGCACGAGCCAGTGTGCGGGTAAAATTCTTAAGCATGTGGTTTCCTTCACTGAACAAAGGGTTTGCGCACATCGTGCGCGTGTCTACTTAAGAGTTTAGCGGCTCAGGCACCCGAAACTAGGGTGCCAAGCGGTAACAAGCTGTAACCTACCAACTTCTAATGGGGATATTACCCCCAAGTTTAAAAATTACTGCGCGTTCTGCGAACCGCGTCGGCCCAAAGTTGTGTGATTTTGGCGTGATGATCGGCCGGCATGTTGGGCTGAAAGGTTTTGTCCTGTTGCCAGTTGCTTACCAAATCATCGGTGGATTGGTATACCCCAACTTGTAACCCGGCTAAATACGCAGCGCCCAGTGCGGTGGTTTCAGTTTGTTCAGGGCGCTCTACGCCCACGTTCAATACATCGGCTAAAAATTGGCAAACCCAACTGTTGTTCACCATGCCGCCATCAACCCGTACCGTATCCAGTGCTGCGCCGTCTCCACGCATGGCCTCAAATAGGTCCAAGGTTTGAAAACAAACCGATTCCAAAGCAGCCCTTGCCAATACAGCTGGCCCACTGTCACGAGTCAGCCCATATAAGGCACCGCGTGCATCGGGGTCCCAATAGGGTGCGCCGAGGCCGGTAAAGGCCGGCACCAGCACCACACCGTGATCATCATCCACGTCACTAGCCATTTGTTCAGTTTCAGGCGCTGAGCCAATCACGCCTAAACCATCACGCAACCATTGCACCGCAGCCCCGGCAATGAATATCGAGCCTTCCAGTGCGTAGGTGGTTTCACCATTCAAACGATAGCCGACGGTCGTGAGCAGGCGATTTTCTGACACAATAGCTTTGTCGCCGGTGTTCAGCATGACAAAGCAACCGGTACCGTAAGTACTCTTGACCATTCCGGGTTCAAAACACACCTGACCAATGGATGCGGCGTGTTGGTCGCCAGCCACGCCAGCAATCGGTAATGCCTGGCCCAGAATCGATGTGTCACTGGTGCCGAAGTCGTCTGCGCTGTCTTTCACTTCCGGCAGCAACTCAATCGGTATATCCAATAGAGACAGCAGTTCCGGGTCCCACTGTTGGGTGTGGATGTTAAACAACAACGTTCGACCCGCGTTGGTAGCATCGGTTACATGCTTTTGGCCACCGGTCAGTCGCCAGATTAAAAAGCTATCAATGGTTCCGAACGCCAGCTCACCCTTTTCAGCACGAGCTCGTGCACCGTCCACTTGGTCCAGGATCCAGCCGACTTTGGTGCCGGAAAAATACGGGTCAAGCAGTAAGCCCGTTTTCTTTGTCACGGTTGCTTCGTGCCCGGCATCCTTTAACGCACGGCATCGATCTGCAGTGCGCCTGTCTTGCCAAACAATGGCATTGAAGATCGGTTTACCGGTAGCACGTTCCCAAATAACAGTCGTTTCACGTTGATTTGTGATTCCTATAGCAGCAATCGTTCGATTTTCTTTATCTGCTGCTTGCATGGCATCGCGACAAACCTCAACGGTCTTTGTCCAAATCTCTTCGGGGTCGTGCTCTACCCAACCGGCTTGTGGGTAGATTTGCGTGAACTCCTGTTGTGACACAGCGAAGGTCGATCCGTTTTTTTCAAACAGCATAGCGCGTGAACTTGTTGTTCCCTGGTCGATGCTGAGTATGAGTGGCTGTGTCATGCGTGCTCCTAAATGCGTGTCGCGTTTTTCTTTTTAATTTTATCGAATAGCCGCAAGTATAAGCGCGTTGCATTCAGTCTCAGTTTTTAAGTAGTTGATTCTTATGTGGATCAACACCGCACTGTCTGTGGAAATTAGCCTGCGTCTATCGATGTTCGTTTTAAATTAGTGTTTTCGTTTCGATGTTCGAATGAAAACACATCTTGATCCTATGAAAAATTAGGCGTAGTGTCATGTGACTTGCGAAAAAACAAAGCAAGTTTTTCCACATAGGAGGATGCACATAATGAAATCGTTAGTAGCGGTCGCGGTCTCCGCGGCGCTGACCATTGGTTCGGGTTCTGCGTTAGCGGGTGCAGCAGAAGCCGAGCAATGGATTGCCGATGAATTCCAACCATCGACATTGTCAACCGATGAGCAGATGGCCGAAATGGAATGGTTCATCGAAGCAGCCAAGCCATACGCAGGTATGGAAATTAACGTGTTGTCGGAAACCATTCCCACGCACGTGTATGAATCAGAAACGTTAACTCAAGCGTTCGAAGACATCACCGGCATCAAGGTTAACCATCAGCTGTTGGGTGAAGGGGAAGTTGTACAAGCGGTACAAACCCAAATGCAAACAAAGCGTAACCTGTACGACGCTTACATCAACGACTCAGACTTAATCGGAACGCATTCACGCCTGCAGTTGGCCGTTAACCTGACTGACTTCATGGCAGGGCCAGGCGCCGATGTTACAAACCCTGGTTTAGACCTCGATGACTTCATGGGTATTTCGTTTACCACGGGTCCGGATGGAAAGCTGTATCAACTCCCCGATCAGCAGTTCGCTAACCTGTATTGGTTCCGCCAGGACTGGTTCAGTCGTGAAGATCTGCAAGCCCAGTTTAAAGAAAAATACGGCTACGACTTAGGTGTGCCTAAGAACTGGTCGGCGTACGAAGATATCGCTGAATTCTTCTCTGAAGATGTGCAGGAAATCGATGGCGTTCGTGTGTACGGGCACATGGATTACGGTAAGCGAGCGCCTGACTTGGGTTGGCGTATGACCGATGCCTGGTTATCCATGGCGGGTGCCGGCAGTAAAGGTTTACCAAACGGTGTGCCTGTAGATGAATGGGGCATTCGAATGGAAGAGGGTAGCTGTAACCCGGTGGGTGCATCGGTTACTCGCGGTGGCGCAACCAATGGCCCAGCCGCTGTTTACGCTATTCGTAAGTGGGATGAATGGCTACGCAAATACGCTCCGCCAGCTGCGGCTGACTATGACTTTTATCAATCATTACCGGCGTTATCTCAAGGCAACGTAGCCCAGCAAATCTTCTGGTACACAGCGTTTACCGCCGATATGGTTGCACCGAAGAGTGCAGGCAACAACACCGTGGATGATGATGGAAATCCATTATGGCGTATGGCTCCTTCACCTTATGGACCCTACTGGGAAGAAGGTCAGAAGTTGGGTTATCAAGATGCGGGTTCCTGGACAATCTTGAAGTCCACTCCGGAAGATCGTCAGAAAGCCGCTTGGTTATATGCTCAGTTTGTGGTGTCCAAGACTGTCTCGTTGAAGAAGACACACGTTGGCTTAACGCCTATTCGTGACAGTGATATTCGACATGAGTCGTTCACCGAGCGTGCACCTAAGTTAGGTGGTCTGGTTGAATTCTACCGTTCACCTGACCGGGTTCGTTGGTCACCCACGGGCGTTAACGTACCTGACTATCCAAAGCTTGCACAAATCTGGTGGCAGCAAATTGGTGACGTTAACTCGGGTGCATTCACACCACAGGAAGCAATGGATCGACTAGCCAGTGAAATGGATATCACCATGGCGCGTATGCAAGCCGCTGATGAGCGTGCCAATGTGTACGGTGGCTGTGGTCCGCGTTTGAACGAAGAACGTGACGCCTCTTACTGGTTAGAGCAGCCGGGTTCTCCAAAAGCGAAATTAGCTAACGAGAAGCCTCAAGGTGAAACCATTGCTTATGAAGATCTCATTAAGCAGTGGGAATCTCAGTAACACCGAAACGGCAGTAGCTTTCTAAGGATAGGACTCCAGCGCACGGATGCGCTGCGTTGCCTGGCACCATCATGAACGATCTAACAGAAGCTCACCCAAGTTCTCTAAAAGCCCATTCAGCTCGAATACGCAACTACGATTTGTCAGAACGACAACAGTTATTGCTGGATTACGCCAGAGAACACAGTGAAGTATTAGTAGAACCCATGGCCGAAAGCCTTGCGGTAACACCCCAAACCATTCGGCGAGACCTGAACATCATGTGTGGTATGCGCTTATTGCAGCGCGTGCACGGCGGGGCGGTGTTAAGTGATGGTGTCTCTAACATGGGTTATGAGGCACGCAAGCGATTGCGTGCTGACGAGAAAGGACGAATAGGACGTGCGGCAGCTGCCTTGATACCGAACGACTCGTCGTTGTTTGTAAACATCGGTACAACGACAGAGGCCGTCGTAGAGCGCCTGGCTGAACGGAACGGATTGCTTGTAGTAACCAATAACTTAAACGTCGTTGAAACGCTGCGTAAAAACGAATCGATCTCCATCATGATCGCCGGCGGTCGAGTGCGCAGTGAAGATGGTGGCATCGTGGGTGAAGCATCGGTGAGTTTCATTAATCAATTCAAGATGAACAATGCGGTGATTGGCGTGTCGGCTATTGATCCCGATGGTGCTTTACTGGACTTTGATCACGAAGAAGTTCGTGTTGCCAAAGCAATTATTGCTAATGCAAGAACGGTAACTTTGGTGGCGGATTCCAGCAAGTTTGATCGTAACGCGCCCATGCGCATTGGACATATTTCAGACGTTGACCACATAGTGACAGACAAGCCGCCAAGTGAGGCGTTTGCAGATCTCTGTGCGCGTCACAACACTCAGTTAATCGTAGCGTAAAACATCTATGTCACTGGAACTCGATAACGTATCGCTGAACGTCGCTGGGGAGCCGCATATTTACCCCACCAGCTTAACCCTTGAAAAAGGTGCGTTCAATGTGTTGCTGGGTACAACCCTGGCAGGTAAAACTACATTGATGCGACTGATGGCGGGGTTAGAAAAACCCACGAAGGGTACCATTCGATTTGAAGGTAAAGATGTCACGCGCGAACGTGTACGTAAGCGCAACGTGGCGATGGTGTACCAGCAGTTTATTAACTATCCCAATTTTACCGTTTACGACAACATTGCTTCGCCGATGAAACTGATGGGTAAATCGGCCAAAGAGATCGACCATGAAATTCAACAAGTGGCAGAGCTACTCAAGCTCACACCGATGTTGCATAGGCAGCCGAGTGAGTTATCTGGCGGCCAACAACAACGCACCGCATTAGCTCGAGCCTTAGTAAAAAAAGCTTCATTGGTTTTGTTGGATGAGCCACTGGCAAACTTAGATTACAAACTACGTGAAGAATTACGAGAAGAGCTGCCTAAGTTGTTTTTAGATGCGGGCGCTACGGTGGTGTATGCCACCACAGAACCTACAGAAGCGTTACTGCTCGGTGGAAACACAGCCACTATGCATGAAGGTAGGGTTACTCAATTTGGAGAAACTGCGACGGTGTATAGGCAACCGGTGAATTCACTGAGTGCCGGGGTGTTTTCCGATCCACCCATGAACTTATCGAAAGCAGAAAAATTGGGTAACAGCATGACGCTGAGTTGTGGTGCTTCCTGGAGTTTAGATGGCGGCTATAGCCAACTGCCTGATGGGTCGTATTTTTTGGGGGTTCGCCCCCACCACATTACGTTAGAGCCCTTAATGGGACGTTCCATGGTGGTAAATGCGGAAGTGGACCTGACCGAGATCAGCGGCTCTGAAAGTACGGTGCACGTTAAGTCTGCCAATGAAACATGGATCTCGCTAAATCACGGCGTGCATCGTTTGGAGAAAGGTCAAACGGTGAAGTTGTATGTCAATACCGATCAGTGTCTGTTGTTTGATAGTAATCACGATCGCATACAGGTGGAGGGATAAGCGGTGGCCGGTATTCATCTAAAAGACGTTCGTCACAGCTATTTGGCAAAGCCGACCCGTGACGAAGATTTCGCTTTAAAAAAAGTCAACATGGAATGGGAAGACGGCGGTGCCTACGCGCTGCTGGGTTCGTCGGGTTGTGGGAAGACCACCATGTTGAACCTGATTTCGGGTCTGTTGAACCCCAGTGAAGGTCAAATTCTATTTGATGGTGCAGACATGACCAACGCGTCCACTGAAGCGCGCAATATCGCTCAGGTGTTTCAGTTTCCCGTTGTCTACGACACCATGACCGTTCGACAGAATTTAGAGTTCCCACTGCGTAACCGCGGCGTGCCCGCCAGTGAAATACAACAACGCGTAAGCAACATCGCAGACATGCTGGATTTAACCGAAAGGCTCGATACCCGCGCTGCAGGACTAACCGCTGATGGAAAGCAAAAAATATCGTTGGGTCGGGGATTAGTACGCTCCGATGTTAATGCCATTTTGTTCGATGAGCCGCTAACCGTAATAGACCCGCATTTAAAATGGCAACTGCGTTCCAAGCTTAAAGAACTGCACGAACAGTTCGGCGCGACCATGATTTACGTCACCCACGATCAAACTGAAGCGCTGACGTTTGCCGACCAGGTGGTGGTGATGCATGACGGCATGGTGGTGCAGACCGGTACGCCGGTAGAGTTATTTGAAAAGCCTTTACACACGTTCGTCGGTAACTTTATTGGGTCGCCCGGTATGAATGTACTCAGTGGCACGCAGCAGGATGATCGTGTCGTGTTTGGCGGTGAAGTGATTGATAGCGGTTCCTGGAAGGCTCACTTACCTGAAAGCGGGGAATTTGAAATCGGTATTCGGCCGGAATTCGTCACGTTTTCCGAGCAGGGCATCCCAGCACGAATCGAGACGGTTCACGACATTGGTCGTTTGCGCATCGTCACGGTAACGGCAAATGAACAACCGGTGAAAATGGTACTTGCCGAAGGCGTGCCATTACCCAGTGATTCTGTACATATTTCGTTTAAACCGGAGAAGACGGGTTTGTTTGTAGACGGTTGGTTGCGTCAGCAAGGGGCTTCCGCATGAGCACAAAAACGCAAAACAATCATGCCTGGTGGTTGGTGTTACCGGTAGTCTTGCTGGTAGCGTTTAATGCGGTCATACCGTTGATGACGGTGGTCAATTACTCGGTTCAGGAAACGTTTGGCGACAACGTATTTTTCTTTGAGGGCGTACGTTGGTTTCAAGACATTCTGGCATCAGAGCGATTTCATGATGCCTTAGGTCGGCAGTTTTTGTTTACTGCAATTATCCTTGCGATTGAGATTCCGTTGGGCGTCATTATCGCGTTGTGTATGCCGCGTAAAGGGGTGTGGGTATCGGTTTGTCTGGTACTGATGTCGTTACCGCTGCTGATTCCCTGGAACGTGGTAGGCGCGATGTGGAACATATTCGCTTTGCCTGATATCGGCTTGTTGGGCAAGACGCTAAATGCTCTGGGGTTTGACTACAACTACACGCGTGAACCTATGGATGCATGGTTTACCGTTATTGCTATGGATGTCTGGCATTGGACATCGTTAGTGGCATTACTCGCTTACGCTGGTTTGACGTCCATTCCTGACGCCTACTTTCAGGCAGCTCGTATCGACGGAGCCAGTGCGTGGTCAGTATTTCGATACATCCAACTGCCCAAGATGAAACGCGTGTTGACCATAGCAATCCTACTTCGCTTTATGGACAGCTTTATGATTTATACCGAACCCTTCGTATTGACCGGCGGAGGGCCAGGAAATACCACCACATTCCTATCGATTGATTTGGTGAAAATGGCGTTAGGTCAGTTTGACCTTGGCCCGGCGGCCGCCATGTCCATAATTTACTTTCTCATTATCTTGCTGGTGAGCTGGGTGTTTTACACAGTTACCATGCGAAACGAGGATTAAACGATGCGTTCATTTAAATGGTTAGTGCCCACGGTCTACATCGTATTCCTCATGTTGCCTATCTACTGGCTTCTTAATATGTCGTTCAAAACCACGAACGAAATATTGGGCAGCTTCACGCTATGGCCGCAGACCTTCACATTAGAAAACTACCAAACCATTTTTAGCAGCAGTGAATGGTTGGGTGGGTACGCCAACTCGTTGCAGTACGTGGTTTTGAATACTGTTTTGTCGGTAGCCGTCGCGCTTCCAGCGGCATACGCGTTCTCTCGTTATCGCTTTTTAGGTGATAAGCATTTGTTTTTTTGGTTGTTAACCAATCGCATGGCGCCACCGGCTGTATTTGCTCTGCCTTTTATCCAGCTGTACTCGGCGGTGGGGTTGTTTGATACACCGTGGGCAGTGGCTATCGCGCATTGCTTGTTCAACATTCCTTTGGCGGTTTGGATTTTGGAAGGCTTTATGTCAGGGGTACCAAAAGAGCTGGATGAAACGGCCTACATCGATGGTTATTCGTTTCCACGATTTTTCACGCGCATCTTCATTCCAACAATCACTGCAGGCATAGGTGTCACCATGTTTTTCTGCTTCATGTTTTCGTGGGTAGAGCTGCTGCTTGCAAAGTCGTTAACGTCGGTGAATGCCAAACCTATTGCGGCCGTCATGACCAAAACGGCCAGTTCGTCCGGCTATGAATTGGGCCTACTGGCCGCAGCGGGTTCGCTAACGTTAATCCCAGGCGCAATTGTGATCTGGTTCGTGCGTAATTACATCGCCAAAGGGTTCGCCCTGGGTCGGGTTTAAGGAGAACGGTGTGGACTTAATTTCTTGGATGGCTTGGACTCCTCAGACAGCACTGTTTTTCCTGTTTATTTTGGCGTGTTTGCTTACCATGAGCGTATGGGAGTTCTTTAGTCCTGGCGGTGCCCCACGGCGCGGCGTTTTAGGGCTGGACACAACACGCGGCGATCGGCTGTTTATTTCACTATTGGGTAGCGCTTTTATTCATCTTGCGTGGCTTGGGTTGGTGGGGCCGGATCTGCGTGGAGCGGTGGGTGTTTCTGCGGTTTACGCCCTTTTGGTGTTTCTGTTCGTATAACCAAAGAACTCTATTTTTTCCCAGTTTTTCTTTTTCATAGACATATTAAGGAACGAACTATGACCTCTCCCGCAGCAGCGTTTGATTACGACCTGATCGTGATTGGCGCGGGAATCAACGGGGCAGGGATAGCACGCGACGCCGCAGGCCGTGGTTTATCGGTTCTATTGTGTGAAAAAGACGATATTGCCGAGCACACATCCAGTGCCAGCACCAAGCTCATTCATGGTGGTTTGCGTTATTTAGAGCACTACGATTTTTTATTGGTTCGGCATGCCCTGCAGGAACGTGAAGTGCTCCTTCGTGCGGCGCCTCATATTATCTGGCCTCTTCGGTTTATCCTGCCGCACCACAAGGCGCTGCGCCCACGTTGGTTAATTCGCCTTGGCTTGTTTCTGTATGACCACATTGGTGGCAGAAAAATGTTGCCTAAGTCTCATTCGGTAAACCTCAAGGAGCACGCAGCGGGTAACGCATTGAAAAGTGAGTTCACCAGCGGTTTCGAATACTCAGACTGTTGGGTACAAGACGCCCGCCTCGTAACGTTGAATGTGATGGACGCTGCTGAACGAGGATGTGACGTTCGTGTGCGTACTGAGGTAACTGATCTCATCAGGCACGACGGTGCATGGGAAGTGAAGCTGCACGATCATCTGAGTGGCAGTGCCAGTTCGGTAAAAGCTCGGTTGGTGGTTAACGCGTCTGGCCCCTGGGTGGAAAAAACCCTCGATCTAGACGAAGAGCACGATTCCAAGCACAGCGTTCGGCTGGTTAAAGGCAGTCACGTCGTGGTGCCGAAGTTATTCGAACACCCCTATACCTACATATTTCAAAACGCCGACAATCGGGTCATATTTGCTGTGCCTTACGAAAATGATTTCACGTTACTGGGCACCACGGATATCGAGGTAGATGATGAGCCGGGCAAACAATCCATCGAAGGTGTCGAAGTGGAATACATCTGTCAGGCGGTCAGTGAATATTTTGACAAACCGATTGATGTAAACAGCGTGGTGTGGAGCTACAGCGGGGTTCGACCACTCTATGACGATGCGTCCGAAAACGCCTCCAAAGTCACCCGCGACTACAAGCTTGACTTGGACGTTCGTAATGATGCACCGGTGTTATCGGTTTACGGTGGCAAGATCACAACTTATCGAAAGTTAGCCGAACAAGCGGTGGATATGATCGTGCCACATCTAAACACCACGAATGGCGCATGGACGGCGGATACCTATCTCCCGGGTGGCGACATTCCTAATGCGGATTACGATAGTTACCTCGCGGAGCAAGTGAAGAAGTATCCCTGGCTGGACGTTGTGGTGCTAAACGACTACGTGCGTAATTACGGCACGCGTATTCACCACATTG
>JAHDCO010000079.1 GCA_020629835.1 Granulosicoccaceae bacterium | reverse complement strand
TCTTAAAGCAAGATCTTGTCAAAATTTCTGACAGCATTGAGTCGGGCGAGTTTGATGACAACACCGCCTTAGTCGATGCGGTGCAGCGTGCGAAAAAGCACGATGAGCCGCTGCATATTTTAGGGCTGATTTCCGATGGTGGCGTGCACAGTCACATAGCGCACGCTGTCGCCACCATACGCTTATGTCAAAAGCACGGCGTTAAACCCCTGCTGCACATGATTACTGATGGGCGCGATACCGCACCTGAATGTGCGGAAGACTATTTACCCGCGATAAATGAAGCACTTGATGCGGCGAACGGTAGTGTGGCCACGGTGATTGGTCGCTACTACGCATTGGATCGTGACAAGCGCTGGGAGCGTGTGCAGAAAGCGTGGCAAGCCATCGCCAAAGGGGAAGGCCGTTCGGCAGATAACGCCACTGCCGCTATCAAGGCGGCCAGGGCAGAGAATGAAACGGACGAATTTATTACCCCAACCGTTTTGCCCGAGCATCAAACACTGACAGCCGATAGCACCATGGTGTTTATCAACTTTCGCAATGATCGCCCGCGCGAGATAAGTGAAGCCTTAGCCATTGAAGGTTTTACAGGGTTTGAACGCGGTGAGTATTCACCGATTAACCTAACCACTATGACGCGTTATGAATCCAGTTACCCGTTTGCGTTTGCGTTTTCGAAAGACGCTGCTGAAGTTACTTTAGGTGATGTCGTGGCTGACGCAGGTATTGCGCAGTTACGCGCGGCCGAGACAGAAAAGTATCCGCACGTTACGTTCTTTTTTAACGGTGGGCGAGATGAACCGCTGCCGCATGAAGAACGGTTGTTAGTGAATTCACCCAAAGTGGCAACCTACGACCTGCAACCGGAAATGAGCGCGCATGGCATTGCCGATGGAGTTGTCGATGCGCTTCAGCAACAACAGTTTGGCCTGGTGGTTGTGAACTTTGCCAACGCCGATATGGTCGGACATACAGGTGTTGCAGAAGCGGTGATTCGTTCGGTGGAAACCGTGGATGAGGTAGTGGGGCGATTGTGGGAAGCTGCAACCGCTAACGGCTACTCCATCGTACTAACGGCTGATCACGGTAACGCCGATATGTTGGTAGACCCGGTAACCGGTTCACCGCACACGCAACACACCACGTTTCCTGTGCCTTGCACAGTATTCGATTCAACACCCAGACAGCTTGGTTGTGGCAATTCCTTAACGGGCATCGCTCCAACGCTACTTCAATTAATGGGCTTGCCACAGCCACCGCAAATGGGCGGTCGTTCGTTGCTGCTCGACTAGAGACATCCATCATGGCAAATTCTGAATACACACCACCCAAAGTTTGGACACACGACACCGGTAACGGCGGTGAGTGGGCCAGCATCAATCGTCCGACTGCCGGCGCTCGTACCGAGACCACCTTGCCCGTTGGCGATCACGCCTTACAGCTGTATTCAATGGGTACACCGAATGGGGTGAAAGTGACGGTGATGTTGGAAGAATTACTGGAGCTTGGAAAAACCGAAGCCGAATACGACGCCTGGCTAATCAAGATTGGTGATGGGGATCAGTTTGGCAGTGACTTTGTAGACATCAACCCCAACTCAAAAATCCCGGCGTTGCTTGATCACAGCACAACGCCGCCAACTCGTGTATTCGAGTCAGGTTCTATTTTGTTGTACCTGGCGGAAAAGTACGGTGCGTTTTTACCTGAAGATCCAGCCGCTCGAACGGAATGCATGAACTGGTTGTTCTGGCAGATGGGCAGTGCGCCATACTTAGGCGGGGGCTTCGGTCACTTCTACGCTTATGCGCCGGAAAAATTTGAATACCCGATTGATCGTTTTTCTATGGAAGCGAAGCGCCAGTTAGACGTGCTTGATAAGCACTTGGCTAACAACGAGACCATGGCCCCGGGTGGTTACTCCATTGCCGACATCGCTATCTGGCCTTGGTATGGCTGGTTGGCGTTGGGTAAGCTATATGACGCGGCCGAATTTCTGAGCGTGCACGATTACACCCATGTGCAGCGCTGGGCTAAAGCAATAGCCGAGCGGCCTGCGGTGATTCGTGGGCAGCGTGTGAATAGAGCGTGGGGCGATCCTGCCACGCAGGTGCCAGAGCGTCACTCAGCAGCAGACTTCACTACAGATTAATAAACTGCGCCACCGACAGTAATCCCATATCGAATGATCGCTTTTGGCTGCGGTACAGTTGAAAGCGAGCGTTTGATTCAAGTAGCGTTTGTTCAGCAGCCCAAACTTCGGGCTTATGGGCCGGCCCGCCGCCTAGCAGCACATGGTTAACGTATTGGTTGCCACTACGGTAGCCCACCGCCCGGTATTTCGGTGAATCAAAATAGGCTACGGTGACTCTGTCGTCGCCGGCGTGAATGTTGGCGGCATAGCCAATGATTGGGTGAGTATCTCCCCCGAGCAATTCAACCAGGGTTGGATTTGGCAGCACCACAACACGTTTGCCGTCTTCGACCACGCGCACGGCCAGGTCAATTAATTCGGGTAACGGAACGTGAATGCCGTTGTCATTAAGCCGGTTAGGGAACGCCGGTTTGATGTTACGACCCTTCATGCCCGTTTGCTGCAGCAATTGAATGGTGGCCTGCATCATCGGGGATACACCGTCGCTGCGCTGTTCAATCAGGGGTTTGATATCAATCGAACGGCGATCTTCAATCAATCGACAGTTATGGCCAGCCGCCAGGCGGTGCAGGTATGACAGGTTATCTGGCTGGTTGTTGGCCATGTCAGGCGGCAGGAAAAACGCTGGTTTGTCACCGGTTACCGCACAGTGCAAAGTGGTGCGTAAGCCAAGATCCAGTTGACGGTCGGTGGCAGAGAACCAATACGCCAAGGTATTGATCCACGGCTTGATTTCCGCAGTTTTCGTCTTCTTTTTGGCTACAGCGCTCACCGGATCGTCCTGGAGAAAGGATGTTCCTACGGGGTTTGCGAGTTTCGGGCCAGAAGGGCCAGTGGGCAGACGTGGGGCGAGATTGCCCGGCTATTCAGTCGGCTTCAGCTTCTGCTTCCGCGGGCGTCATGGCGGAAATGGTGAGTGCGTGGATGGCGCCGGATTTGATGTGTTCCTGCAGCGCGCCGTACACCAACTGGTGCCGCTTAACCTTACTCAACCCATCAAAGGCCTCAGAGACGACCTGCGCCTGAAACTTACTGCCGTCGCCTGTGATAACGGCGCTTGACCCTTCAATGGCCTTTTCGACCAGGCCGCTGAAGTAGTCCATGCGAATAACAGGGTTTTGAGATTCCATAAGCGCAAGAATACACAATAAAGGTCAGCAAAAAAAAGGGCCCGACAATGTCGAGCCCTACTGGGGGTGAGAACGTGACACCGATGTTTGTCGATCCACGTGTTCAAATAATAGTATCAACATTTAAAAAGTCAAATAAGTTACTGATGGATAAAGAATTTTGACTTTAAGTGCGCGATAACTCGATGCGTAATCTAGTTCGGGTTTTCGTAGAATAAATACGAGGTCGAATAGTCACTGAATTCGAAATACACCTTTTTCTCGCCGTCATCGATTAGCCCGTTGAGATTTTCATCCATCACGCCGTAGCCAAATCGGTACGGGCGATCTGCTCCGTTGCTGGTACCCGTTGCTGTGGTGAGTTTGTCGATGCTGAGAAAACGGCGCACGAGCTTTTCTCCGGCGTAAATCTCGATTACCCCGTCGGTTCCCGTCCAATTTTGAAGTGAGCGGCCGATTTTGTTTTGAGACTCTTGAGTACAGCCGACCAGAGCGACCAGGGAAAGTACAAGAGCCGTTCGGGTGAGGCTGCTGTTCATGGGGTATTCCTTAAATTGTCTATCCAGACTTCACTATGGGGTTGGTTTTGGTTTGTCAAAGAGGCCAGCAAAAACATTCTGTTAGCCAGCAATATGCGCAATTAGATGGTTGCCAAACCTGGCAATAGACTAAAATTGACGCACAGCGGAACGAGCCATACCAATGAAGTCTAAGCCTACAGCACCCAAAGGCAAACCTTACGGAATTTCGGTGGAATTGCCCCAGGGCGACCCGATGAGTGCCCCGCACTTACTCGGTGATGAGTGGAGCGGTACTCGATGGTTCAGCACCGCCGAAGAGCGGGACGGTATTTTAGAGTCCATGAAACGGCAGCCGGCTTACTACCGCAAAGGCGATTCGCCGTCGATTCGTTTGGACGTTATCAACCCGTAGCCACAGCGGTAGTTGTAGTCGTTAAAAGGGTTTTAAAACTCACAGACTTTTTGGTGTGAGAAAAAATGCCAACGAGCTGTTGGCGGTATTCACAACGGCAAAGTCATCCGCATCAATTTGAAATTGTGCCGCGGCAGCGGTAGGCATTGCACCGGTCTGAAACCCGCTGAGCGTATCCGCCAAAATTTCTAAACCCGGGTTATGCGCCAGCACCAAAACATGGGTTGGGGGTTTTGCCTGACTAATAAAGTCAGTTTGGATAACGTCCATCAAGGTATCGGGGTTGGCCAGATACAACTCGTCGTAAGTGCACACAGCCTCCTGTGTAATCAACCCCGCCGCCTTCAACGCATCGCACGTTTCCAACGTTCGTCTTGCTGTGCTAACCAAACACCGATCAACTACCGGGCCGCGCTGCTTAAGGGCCTCACCCATACGTGGCGCGTCGCGTTGTCCACGGGCATTTAAAGGTCGGTCGTGATCGGTGTTGGCATCAGAGTTCCAGCTTGATTTGGCGTGCCGAAACAACGTAAGCGTTAACATCTTAATGCGGTTCTCTGACGAATGGTTTAACCGTCTAAACGAGTGGGCTGGCCGTCTTCAACGCGCAAAAACCCTATGCCTTGATCGGTGCTGACACGGTACCAGCCGTTGTCCAATTTCTCCAGTGGAAACGTCGTGCCTGGCGCAACTCGCATCAGTAACTGCGCATCCAATTGTGGAGAGCGGTAAACGACTTTCGGAAAATAAGTACCAACCACTTTGATGTAGTTGTGCCCGTTCAAGTTCGCGTGTGTGGTTTCGGTTTCTTCACCTAACGGTGTCAACACAAAACGTTTGTTCGGGTTGGCCCTCTTTATAACAACATCCGCTGCGTCCGGGCCAACGTCATCAATCGTGACATTCGCATGAGCCGAGTTCGCACCGGTTCGATCAACACTTTGCAAGGCAACGGCTGAAGGCACTGTGTTGCCCACATTGGTACTGATTGTGGGCGGCATTAAGTAACCGGGAATCACAAGGCGTTGTCCAACACGCAGTTTCCGCGGGTCTGTGACGCCATTGGCTTCGGCAATAGCTTCCCAGTTGGAACGCTGACCGGTAAGCTTTTCGGCAATCGTGCCGAGTAAGTCGCCACGCCTTACGACGTAATACAAATCAGCAGATTGTTGAATAGGCGCTGGCTGGTACTGGTCTTCAGCTACTTTGGTTTTCGTTTCCAGCAGGTTGCACGCGCTCAGTGACGTCGCTACCAGTGTTGCCAGGATCACGTTATACGGTGTTGTATTGGAAGGTTTCATCATTGTTCTATCCACGATCCGGATTGCCGGTTCGATCGCCTTCAAAAAGTGAACACGAAGGATAAATTTTTGCCACGTTCAGCGCCGCGACTTACTGCAGAGTTTGCCTGTGTCGAAGGTCTCAAACCGGCTGAATCGCTGAGACCTGTTGCACAGCTTACTGCTATTTCAGCGCATACATTGTTTCAATTCAAGACACAAAAAAGCCCGCTGGCCTGTGAGGGCGCAGCGGGCTTTGAAAAGCCGACCGTTTAAGCGGCGGCTTATTTTATGTCGCGGGAGTGCATGTAGCCGATACCAAATTCAGTCTGCACTTCAAACCACGGGCCCATGGCTCGGGTTACGGTCATCTGGGTACCTGGTGATACACGCATCAGCAAGCTGGATGAGAAGTCGGCTTCGTTGTAAACCGCTTTCGGGTAGTAGGTACCACTTACCATGATGACTTGCCCTGCAGCATTCACGTCTGCAGGGTCAGCAACAATGGTCTCATCAGACTGGAACTTTGCTTCAACGATTTTTATGTCTTTAGTTTCATCCATCAAGTCGCTGGCTGAAGCCACTAACGCAGCGGATGCATCCACCGCTTCCTGGTTAGTTTGCCCGGCAGCGGGTGTGGTAGCTGCAATCAGTTGATCGGTAGCTTCAGCGTCTGCGTTTGCAGGCGTCTTAGGTTCGGCAACCACAGCAGGCGCTTTGGCCACCATCAGTTTTTCACCGCCTAACTCGGCTTTCGCCATTTCAACAGGTACGTAGATGGTTTGCCCGTAACGAATACGACCGATGTCCTGTTCGGTGAAGTTGTTTTGCTCAGCGATTTTCTTCCAGTTCAGAGCATCACCTGTGGTGCGCTTGGCCATGTCCCACAAGGTTTCCCCGGCATCCGCTTTCAGTGCAATAGCGCCAATGGATGGGTCGCGGGTCGGGGCTGCTGGCACCAGTGCATCAGTCGTTGGGTCAGCATCCGCAGCGGCAACCACTAAGGTTTCATTAACTAGTGAGTCTTCGGTGATGATTTCTTCATTGGCTGCGCCGAGTACCAATCCATTGCTGTCAGCATTGGGTATGGGGTTACTGATCAGGTCCGCTGCTGCGATCGGCTCGAGGGTACCGCCAATAACCTGCTCGTCGGCCGCGCTGGGTACAACGGTTTGTGGTGCAAGGCCTGCAACGAGCTCCGGTAACACGAGATCAGCAGGGATCAGGATCTCCTGGCCAATCTGCATGGGTGAATTGATGTCCAGCTGGTTGATCTCAGCCAGGATGCGCCAGTTGTTGGCATTGCCCGTGGTGGTTTTAGCGATTGTCCACATGGTTTCGTTCGCGCCCACTGAGTGGTTGTAATCGATCGTGGCAACAGGAATAGCGTTCGGGTCAACCGCTGGCATTGTTGCAATGGCAGGTGCACCCAGGGGTGGCTGTTCGATGCCAGCCAGTGGCTCAACACGCAACGCGGAATCAGTGTCCACCGGGAGAACCACAGCAATCTGCTCATCTTCGGGTGGGAAAACGCTGTTGCCATCCATCAGCGCCATGTCCACATCGTCTGAAGGCTGCTGCCGTTCTAAGCGATCAAACCCCAAAACGCGCTTCGTGCCTTCGTAGGCTTTGACGCTGGCATCCGCTGTGATTCGGCCGGCGCTCATGATGGATTCGCCAATGCGACTTGGATCAGAAGTCACTGCACAGCCAGACAGTGTGACCATCGCAGCGGATAAAACGCTGACTTTAAAGATGGAAGGAATTCGGGTTTGCATCGTAACCAGACCTCATGGGCTTGATGGTTTGTCTGGGGTTAGTAGACAAACGTTAGTTTGATGTGCCGCGAACTCCAACTGACGGAAAAAAAACTTGAACGACTTTCCAGTGTCATTCGTTCGTCGGCGATTACCCAATTTAGATAGTAGGCCCCAGCCGGCTCGTCAACGTAAATCTGGCCGACTGTGCTGGTTTTTCAACGATGCGTCAGTAACTTGTCACTTCGGTGGTAATTCGAGTTATTTTTTCGCCCAGACATCACGCAAAGTCACCACGCGATTGAACACCGGTGTTGCTTCGCTATGTTCGATTCGATCAGCAACAAAATACCCGGTGCGCTCAAATTGAAAGCGCGTTTCGGCTTCAGCTTTCGCTAGCGCAGGTTCTACCACTGCGTTGTTCATGACGGTTACCGAATCTGGATTCAGTGCGTCTTCAAAAGACTCTGCCGCTGCGGGGTTCGTAACGTTGAATAGGGTGTCGTATAAGCGAACCGTGGCCGGTACGGCGTGTTTTGCTGATACCCAATGCACAACGCCTTTTACTTTGCGTCCTTCAGGTTTTTTGCCCAGCGTATCCGGGTCGTGTGTGCAATGCAGTTCCACAATTTCACCGGCATCATTTTTTATGATGTCCGTGCACTTAACCACATAACACCCACGCAAACGTACTTCCCCTCCCGGTACCAAACGTTGGTATTTAGGCGGCGGTACTTCAGCGAAGTCTTCACGTTCGATAAATACTTCGCGCGTGAATTCATAGGGGCGAGTGCCCGCGGCTTCGTTTTGCGGGTGATTTTGAAAGGTCAATGTTTGCGCGTGGTCTTCAGGCAAGCTGGTTATGACCAACTTGATCGGGTCTAACACCGCAAGGCGCCGCTCGGCGTTAGTGTTTAAATCATCTCGAATACAGGTTTCCAACACCGCCATGTCGATCACGGAGTCGTTCTTCGTGATGCCAATACGCTCGCAGAAGTCTTTCAATGCGGCAGGTGTATAACCGCGACGACGTAAACCCAGGATGGTTGGCATGCGGGGATCATCCCAGCCGTCCACCACCTTGTTGGTCACTAACTGAATCAACCGGCGCTTACTCAGTAGCGTGTATTCCAGGTTCAGCGGAGCGAATTCAATTTGCTGAGGATTCCCAGGCGTGTCCAGCTGCTCAATCACCCAGTTGTACAACGGCCGATGATCTTCAAATTCCAAGGTGCACAGTGAATGTGTAATGTTTTCAAGCGCATCAGATAATGAATGCGTGAAGTCGTACATCGGGTAGATTTTCCAGGTCTCCCCAGTACGCACATGCGGTACTTTAAGAATTCGGTACAGGCCAGGGTCACGAAGATTGATGTTGCCTGAGGTCATATCAATCTTCGCCCGTAAGATGTGCGCACCTTCGTCGAAGTCGCCGCGTTTCATCCCTTCGAACAGCTCCAGGTTCTCTTCCACCGTGCGATTACGGTATGGGCTCTCTGTTCCGGGCTCAGTTAGTGTGCCGCGCATCTCGCGCATTTGCTCAGGCGTCGAGCTATCGACATACGCTTTACCTTGTTTGATCAAATCCACTGCGTAGTCATACAGCTTGTCGAAGTAATCACTGGCGTGGCATAACGCATCCCACTCAAAACCCAGCCATTGCACATCGTCCTTTATGGCGTTGACGTACTCTTCGCTTTCTTTCGCAGGGTTGGTATCGTCAAAGCGTAAGTTACACGTGCCGTTGTAGCGTTGAGCCGTGCCGAAGTTCAGGCAAATGGATTTAACGTGGCCAATGTGCAGGTAGCCATTGGGTTCTGGCGGAAAGCGGGTGGCGACTCGGCCTTCGTGCTTGCCTGATTGCTGGTCAGCGTCAATCAGGTTACGAATGAAATTGGCGCCTACGTTTGAGTCTTGTTCTGTCATGGGCTGAATTATAGCCGTCAGCCAGAGACTCCATTGCGCCGGTTTTGGGCTAGCTGTTTCGTCACTTTAGCAACGTAAGCCTGGGTCTCGGGGTAGGGTGGAACACCGCCGTGTCGATCAACCGCTCCGGGCCCTGCGTTGTACGATGCCAAGGCCAGGGTTAGGTCCCCATCGTGGCGCGTTAACATCTTGGCCAGGTAGCGCGCACCGCCCATGATATTGCTGCTGGCGTTCATAGAATTCGTCACACCCAATTCTCTTGCCGTACCGGGCATCAATTGCATTACACCCTCGGCACCGGCCGATGATCGTGCCTTCGGATCGAAGCACGACTCGACTCGGGCTACAGCCGTTAGCAGGTTGATGTCCAGCCCCGTTGTACGGGCAGCTAATTCAAAGGCATGGTTCAGTTCTGCCTTGCGTAATTGCAGCGAACCTGGTGTTTGTCCCTGGCACGAGGCGGTAGCTTGTGGCCGGCCGAAGGCTGTGGTGTACGCGGTGCGCTGGCCAGATTTGTTCAGTGGCGCGTCGCTAAACACCACGGTGCCGTCGGCACTGCGCTTTTTGTACACGCGGTCGGACGCTTGTGTGGGGGCTGCGAAAGAACCCACTACCAAGCACATCGCCATCCCTAACACACTGAATTGACGCCTCATGGGGATAATATCGGCCAAGATTCCACTTTGTGAAGCCGGTTCGAAAGCGTTTCACCCATCTGCTGAACGGCAGCCTCGGGTACTATCAAAGCCACACCCGCCAGGTACTGAGATCGCCTTGTCTATTGAGTATTCGCTGCACGTCAGCCACCCGGAAGCACACGAATTCACGGTTGAAATGCACATCAGTGAACCGGACGCCAGGGGGCAAGTATTGCGCTTGCCCAACTGGATACCCGGCAGTTACATGATTCGGGACTTCGCGAAAAACGTGGTAACTATCGACGCGGCCAGCGATGGTGAACCGGTGGACCTGGTGAAGCTGGATAAAAGTAGTTGGCAAGCGCCCGCTGGCTTAACGCAATTAAGCGTGCACTATGTGATTTATGCGTGGGATCTGTCGGTTCGAACCGCACACTTAGACGCTAACCATGGGTTCTTTAACGGCACCAGTGTGTTCCTGATGGCCGAAGGTCAGGAGCAGGTTACCCACAAAGTGACCCTGGAGCCCAGCCCGGCCGATGCGTGTATCGGCTGGCAAGTGGCCACAAGCTTAAAGCCTGTAAGCGTCGATGCAGATGGCTTTGGTGACTACGAATCGCCTGACTATGACGACTTGATTGATCATCCCGTTGAAATGGGGCGGTTCGAGCGTGTGTCGTTTACCGCAGCAGGGCTTGAACACGAATTGGTGTTAACCGGCCGTTACCACACCGATATAGATCGCATCGTTAAAGACTTAACTGTGATTTGTGAGTACCAAATACGTTTCTTCGGTGAGCCTTCGCCGGTAGAAGGTAAGTATGTGTTTTTGGTGATGGTGGTGGGTGAGGGCTATGGCGGGTTGGAGCATCGAGCCTCTACCGCGCTGTTGGTATCACGAGACGATTTACCTGTACCAGGCGACGACACCTTATCGGAAAAGTACGTGCAGTTTTTAGGCTTGTGCAGTCACGAGTATTTCCATACCTGGAATGTTAAGCGCATAAAGCCTGCTGTATTTGTACCCTATAAACTTCAAAACGAATCCTATACCGAGTTGCTGTGGTTCTTTGAGGGCATGACCTCTTATTACGATGACTTGTTGCTGGTGCGCTGTGGGTTGGTGCCGCAAGAAACTTACTTAACCTTGTTGAGCCGCTTAGTAACGCGGGTGCAACGTGGCTCCGGACGTTTGGTGCAAACGGTCACTGAATCCAGCTTCGATGCGTGGGCTAAGTTCTACAAGCAAGATGAAAACGCACCCAATGCGATTGTTAGTTACTACGCCAAAGGCGCGTTGGTAGCGGCCTGTTTGGACGCAAAAATCCGCGAAGCCACATCGGGTGAGAAAAGCCTGGATGACGTCATGATTACGCTGTGGCAAAACTGGCTTGCAACTGGCGGTGCAGGGATCGAGGAACAAGAACCGCAACGCATAGCAGCGGATATAGCCGGAGTGGACTTATCCGAATTCTTCAAACTTGCGTTGTACAGCACCGAAGAATTACCGCTGGAAGAAGCGTTCAGTACCTTGGGGCTATCGCTTAGTTATCGCGCAAGAAACGACGCCGCTGATCGAGGTGGTGAATCCTCAGGCAGTGCGCTGCCCGCCTGGCTTGGTGCCAATTTGGCCGCAGCCCCAGGCGGGGTAAAGCTTACGCATGTGTTTAGTGGTGGCGCAGCATTAGAAGCCGGGCTGGCTGCGGGTGATGTAGTGGTGGCCTTAGACTACGTGTCAGTGTCCGCATCCAGTATCGCTAATGATTTGAATCGGCAGCGCAGCGAGGAAGTGGTTACCGTGCATTATTTTCGGTTAGGTGAATTGCACGTAGCCAGCTTGCCCGTTCGATCGCCACCGGTGGACACGGCCGTGCTGAGCGTGTCCGAACCAGAACGCTTCGCCCAGTGGGCGTTGAATGCGAAAGGTGCCCCCGAATGATGTTGACGCATGAAGGATTGACGGCTGCGCTAACTAGCATCGATACGCAGAACACCTGGGACGTCGCTGTGTTTGATCAGCTGCCATCCACGAACGACTATCTTCGCAGCCAGCCACCGGCGGACCCCAGAACCCTTGGCTTATGCGCCACCGATTGGCAAACCGCCGGGCATGGTCGTCGCGGGAAAGGGTGGACATCGCAGCGCGGCAACATCACGTTTACGCTGCGGCAACGGTTACAACGGCCAGCGGCAGAGTTGATGGGCCTGAGCCTGGTAGCAGGGATCGGTGTAGCGAGTGTGCTGAGGCACCGAGTGAAAGTACCCGCTGACTTGAAGTGGCCCAACGATGTGCTGGTGGAGGGACAAAAACTCGGCGGGCTGCTAATCGAATTATTGCCCGTTGCCGGTGAGCGCAAACAGTGCGATGTGATGACAGGTATCGGCTTAAACGTCAGGCACCAGCATGATTTTGATGGTTTGGGCAT
>JAHDCO010000022.1:30470-57656 GCA_020629835.1 Granulosicoccaceae bacterium | reverse complement strand
ATAGATCCCATCGATGGCACGAAAAGCTTTATCCGCAATATGCGCTATTACTCAACGCAGATTGCGTTGGAGTTGGATGGCGAGCTGGTCTTGGGGGTTTCAAATGCACCGGCGTATGGCGAGCGCTTAACGGCGGTGAAAGGCCAGGGTGTTCAGTTGAATGGACAGCCCGTATCAGCCCGTGACACACGATCGGTGAGTGAGTCATTTTTATCCACCGGAAATTTAACGCGTCTGGCTCAAAACGCCAGTCGCTGGCAAGCCTTGGGCAGGCTGATTCCGGAGGTTCGGCGAGTTCGTGGGTATGGAGATTTTTGCCATTACCACCAACTCTGCACAGGAC
This sequence comes from Granulosicoccaceae bacterium, assembly GCA_020629835.1. Taxonomy (GTDB): domain Bacteria; phylum Pseudomonadota; class Gammaproteobacteria; order Granulosicoccales; family Granulosicoccaceae; genus Granulosicoccus. The sequence goes on along the minus strand of JAHDCO010000022.1, from coordinate 57,313 downwards.
AGGCGGATATCATTATTGAATCAGATGTCAATATTCTCGATATCGCGGCTTTGACTGTTGGGATTCGCGAAGCCGGAGGTGTGATTACCGATTTGGATGGGCAGGCGATCACGCAAGCCACCACATCCGTGCTGGCTGCTGCTACCGCTGAATTGCATGCCAGCGTTTTAGCCCGCTTTAACTAAGCCTACTGCCTCATGCGTATTCCGTACTACAACCCCGGCCGACGAAGCGTGACTTTTGCACTGGTGCTGTTGTTGGCTCTGGTGTTGTTGGTGCTGACGGGGCTGGGTGTCTTCAGGCTGTACTTTGATTTCGATTGGACGGCAGGTTCGGGTGACTCTGGCCAGCTATTTTCGCTAGGAATTCGGGGTGGCAATTCGTTTAACCTGTTCGCCTCGGAAGATCTTGGCCATGTGTTCTGGTTGACGTTGTTGTTATTAGTACTGCTTGCGGTGCTAATGCCGGCTTTCAGACTCATCGGTGGGTCGGTACTTGCGCTGTTGTGCGCCGCTGGCATTGTTGCACTCTATTGGCAAGAGAGCGGCTCGGTAACGCATGTGCCACTGGAATTTGAACTGTTAACTGTTGGTGTGCTGTACGCGGTTTACGTGCTCATGATGTATTTCGCCGAGGTGCGTGACCGAAAGCAATTCACGCATTTACTCAGTCAGTACGTGCCCCCGGAATTGGCTTCCGCCTACAGCCGTGACCCTGAGAGTCTGGGTTTGAGTGGGGAAGAGCGAGAGGTCAGCGTTCTATTTTGCGATGTGGTCGGGTTCTCTACCGTGGTGGAACAATTGGACCCAGCTCGCGTATCGGATTGGCTTAACGGGTTCTTTACTCTGGTATCCCGCATTGTCGTTCGTCACGAAGGCACTATCGATAAGTACATGGGTGATAGCGTCATGGCGGTATGGGGAGCTCCCAAGCGCTCGAAAACTCATGCTTATGATTCGTTACAGGCCGCCTACGACATCTGCCAGGAGCTGGTTGACTTAAACAAACGCTTCAGTGAGCAGGGATTACCACCCATGCGTATTGGTATTGGCGTGAGCACCGGTGCTGCCACCGTGGGTACCTTTGGCTCGGAGTATCGAATGGACTACACGGTCATTGGCGATACGGTTAACGTGGCCCGGCGATTAGAAGAACAAACTCGCAAGTACCATGTACCGGTCATTGTGTCGGATAAAACCGCAGATGAGTTGCCGGATATGTTGTTCAGAGAATTGGATACCGTCGTGGTAAAAGGGCGACAACAAGCGGTCACGATGTTGCAGCCCATGGGCTCGATAAAGAGCGCTGATGAGGCTTTGTTGGATAACCTGGAATTACACCGGCAGGCCATGGCGGCCAGTAAGGCGGGTGACTGGGCGTTAGCTAAGAAGTTGTTTGGAGAATTACAGGTGTCCTGGGGTCCTACTAATATGTACGCACTCTATCTAAGAGGCATTGAATCTCAGCACGGGGCTTAGGCCACTTGAGACCCTGATGGTCGTCCCTTGGGCGTTAGATTCGAATTCGTCGGATCACCGACAGGTTGTCGTGCATGGGGTTCAAATCGACGCCAGTATTGTCCGTCGAAGTGTTCCTGTGGCCGGTAGTCGGTTTTGTAATCCATCTTCCGACACTGATTTACCCAATAGCCCAAATACAAATAGGGCACGGACATCAGGTTGCACAAATCCACCTGCTGCAGAATGGAAAATCGTCCTAACGCACGCTGCTGTAGCTCTGGGTCAAAAAAGGTATACACCGCCGACAACCCGTCAGTTATTGAGTCTGTCACAGCAACAGACAAAAGTTTTCCATTCAAGCGCACATCGATAAACAATGTCTCGCCCCACGGGTTCAGCAGGAAGCGTTCAAAATCCGCCGGCTCCGGATTGTCCATTCCACCGTCGGTATGCCGATCGCTTAGATATCGCCGGTAGAGATCGAAATATTCGTCGGTGTACTGCGCGGGTCGAAAGTCCACCACCAGATCTGAATTTTTTTTCAGGTTGCGCCGGTCCGTGCGTCGCGGAGTGAACTCTTTGCAGATGAGTCGCACCGGTACACACGCGTTGCACTGCGGGCATCCAGGACGGTAAACGAACTCTCCGGAACGACGAAAGCCCCGTTGGATGAGCTGGTTGTATACCGATTTGGGGTCGGGGTGATGGGGGTCGGCGTAAATGTTTACTGCATCACGAGATTCTAAATAGCTGCATTCGCTAACCGATCCCTGGTAAAGCTTAATTCGTTGATGCGCCATATCCCGAAGATGGTATCAAAGGCCCTAAGAGACTGAACCAGTAGGCTTTGTGGTTCGGTTTCTTATGCACTCAAAAAGAGCAATCGTCACAATTAGAAATAGTTGTGGGTGCTAAACTCACCACCCAAATGGATAGTGATGCCCTGTCGGATTCAGGGCGAACCTTACGAAGTTGGACAGCCTGAGAACCATCGTGCACAACCACAGACAATCCAATGTTTCAAACACAGCGCAGCTAGCTGTCAACACAGTTTTACGTCAATTTGCCTTGCCGTCATGGTCACGCGCGATCGCCGAAGTGCTGATGTTTGGGGGCGTGTTTGTGGCGGCGTGTAAGGTCAGCTTGCAGCTGCCGTACCACGAGATGCCGGGCCCATTGTTTGTGATCGTAAGCCTGATGATGCTGACTATGATTGCCAGCGGAGTCTTCCGTGGTGACATCACAAACTGCATCACTAACTTGTATGTGCATTCGGCTTATGGCTTTCTTATGGCTGCGATACTGCTGGTGCCCACCATCGTGTTTTTCTTGCCCCAGTTGCTGGATCCCAAGTTCATTTTCTTTTATATGTTTTTCGCGTTTTTCGTAACTGGCGCCATTAGGCCGGTAATCAGCGGAACCGATTTCCAGGATGGCGGCGGCAGACGGGTTAACTGATTGCATCAATCCGGGTTAAGCGACGCTTCAACCGAGTCTCGCCAACGCATAAGTCCGTCTTTAATGTGCTGGTTCTCATCCGACCATGGAACACGTGCCATGGATTCATCGAACGATTGAAAACTTCGCCAATACGCGTTGTCATCCTCAAATAAGCGTTCGATACAGTCTTCATACCATTGTTCTTTTTCTTGTTCAGATAAGCTGGGCAGGGCGTTGCGCGCACGGTAGTTAAACAGCAAACGTTGTAGCCTCTCATCGTCAAAGAACCCGTGGGATTCTGCAAAGCCAATGAGTTGTGCAGGTGCTAGCGCGGTAATTTGTTGTGCCTTACGACGATCGCCATCACTTAAAAACCCCCCACTGTATAAGCTGGCTTCAGGGCAACGGTTTACGGCTAGATCGCGTTGGTCCGTGTCCAAATGACCTGTCTGAGTTAGGGCCTGGGCGATAAGCGAGAAGACGTCCTCATCCAAGCGACTTACTTTTTTGGCGCGAGCGAGTTCGGTATTTCGGTCTAGACCAATACGTTCCGCATCAGCTTCTGACAGGGTGTTAATCGGTGCAACCATCGGGCAGCGGTTAATGTGCACGGTACGCAAATGTATGCGGTCTTCGGTAGGTAACTGCCGGCTAAATATCCTGGCTGCCAGCGTATCGGCATCCAGTGACAGTAACCGCTCCGGGTCTGTACGCATATCCAAAACAATGACGCCGTTGGCATTTGTTGGGTGCCGCATCAAAGGAACCACAATAGAGACATGTGAGCGACTGAGTGGGACCATGCCGGAAACATGAATCACGGGCTGTTTTACTTGCCAATTGAGAAGTTCGGAAACCGTTCGTTTGTGTCGCAGGCTCAAGGCGAAATCAAATAATCGAGGCTGCGAGCGTTTGATTAATTGTGCGACCGCTAATGTGGCATAGACGTCGGATAGTGCATCGTGGGCATGCTCATGACTTAGCCCATTGGCTTTTGTCAGATTTTCTAATTTGTTTGTGGCTTTTCCGTCTGCATCAACAGGCCATTCAATCCCGTTTGGGCGCAGCGCTCGGGTGAGTCGAACAACGTCTAATAAATCCCAGCGAGAGTTGCCGCCTTGCCACTCATGTCTGTACGGATCATGAAAGTTTCTAAAGCAGGTGTAGCGGGTAAATTCATCATCGAATCGAATGTTGTTGTAGCCGACCGAGCAGGTGCCGGGATGGCCCAGTTCTGCCAGTACCGTTTGCACGAATTGAGGCTCGGGAACCCCGTTGTCGTTTACCGCCTGCGGGGTAAGGCCTGTGACCAGACAAGCTCCGGGGTCCGGTAAATAGTCTGGACTCAGTTGGCAGTACAACATGGTTGGCTGACCGATCACATTTAGATCGCTGTCGGTGCGCAAACCAGCGAATTGCGCTGGTCTATCCCATTGTGCAGAAATGCCCCACGTCTCGTAATCAAACCAGTAAAACGTTGCGTCCGTCATCGGCTGGCTCCATCCGTTAGAAACTGACGAGTCAGCCGGTTAAAGGCAGCAGGTTTCTCTGCATGAGGCCAGTGGCCTGCACCCAGCAGTATTTTAAATTCTGGATGGGTGAAGTGGGCCTTGATGGCAGCTTCGTCCTCGGCCAGCAGATAGTCGCTATTAGCGCCCTTTACAAACAAGGTTGGGCAGGTAATTTGAGTCGGCATGGGCGGTACTTCAGAGAGTTTTGAATATTGCTGCTGCAGGCCTGGCACATCAAAAAGCCAAGGGGATGTGCGTTGAGCCTGGCCACGATAGCTTTTTAGTAAGAAGCCACGAACCGCGGCATCTGAAATGTGTTTTTGCAGATGCGCATCCGCCTCCTGACGAGTGACCGGTCGGTCAACCGGGACATTGTTAAGGCCAGCGAATACCTCGTCGTGATGTGCTTTGTAGTGTCGCGGTGCGATATCCACAATCACCAGTTTCCTTATGCTCAACCACGACGAACTCTCGGCAAGGCTTGCTATGCACATACTTATCTTGCCGCCCAGTGAGTGCCCAACCAGATCAATTCTGGAATACCCCTGCGCGCGCATCGCAGCCATTACACGACGGGCCATCGCCTCGTGTGAGTAGTCCGATTGATGCGGACTTTTGCCATGGCCTGGCAGATCGAAGGCAACGACTTTGTGATCCTGTGCTAGATCCCGGCCCAGGCCCATCAGGTTGTCCGAGCTGCCGAATAACCCGTGCAACAGCACAACCACTGGGCCTTCGCCTCGTTCACTGAACTCAAGTTCGGTGTTGGATTTTCGTACTTGGGTCATGATCGGGAAAGGCACAAGGGAGTGCGATACACTGCCGCCATTACCTGCAGGATGTCGCTGTCGCGTGTATTCATCAATTTTAAAACGTATCGATTGGTTAAGCACACAGTGCGACGCTACCGCCTTGGCCGGCCGTAAGGTCGGACTGGAAAAAGAATCGTTGCGAGTGGGTGAGAGCGGCAAAATAAGCCAGCTTGATCACCCGTCGGTACTGGGTTCCGCACTATGCCATACGGCCATTACCACAGACTTTTCAGAGAGTCTGCTGGAGATGGTAACACCCCCGTGCGATTCATCCTCGAGTGCCCTGGACTATTTGCACGGCATTCATCAGTTTGTGGCGTCTCAATTACCTGTGGGTGAGATGTTATGGAATACCAGCATGCCCTGTATCGTGAACGGCGAAAAAAGTATTCGTATTGGCGAATACGGAAGCGCTCACAGCGCTTCGATGAAACACGCTTATCGCCGCGGCCTTGGTCTTCGTTACGGTCGAATGATGCAGGCCATAGCGGGAATCCACTATAACTTTTCAATGCCTGATGCATTTTGGTATCGGTGGGCAGAACTTTATAACTTAGACACCAGTGACATCACGGCGTTGCGAACGGTGGGCTACTTCCACATGACACGCGGGTGGATGCGTGTGGCTTGGGTTGTTCCGTATTTGTTTGGCGCGTCCCCAGCGGTGTGCGAAACGTTTTTAGGAGAGGCTGCAGAGGATTCCGATTTGGGTCGGTTAAACAACAGCACTCGTTACGCCCGCTATGGCACGTCGCTGCGTATGGGAAATATCGGATATCGATACCGTGAGGACAGCGGTGTTGATTTGTCGGTATGCCATCAATCCTACAAGGGGTATTTAACCGATTTGCATGCTCACGTTACAACAGAACACCCTGCGTACGCTGAGCAAGGTGTTTTGGATAAGCGTGGCAAACATCAGCAGTTGAACGCCAATCGTTTGCAGATAGAGAACGAGTTTTACAGCAGCATTCGCCCTAAACAAGTGCCCGATGGCGACGAGATGCCACTGATCGCTTTGCGTGAGCGAGGCATTCGTTATCTTGAATTACGATCGGTTGATATCAACCCGTTTGAACCTACCGGTTTAACCGCGGAACAGTTGGCTTTTCTGGAAGTGATGATGGTGTTCACCGCGTTAATGGATCCGACTCCACAGGGTGCGTCAGCGGTTACAAGGGCTAAGCATAATGTGGAAACCGTGGCGCACCGTGGCCGCGAACCCGGTTTGCAACTGCAAACCGCAGACGGCCCGGTGACGCTAAAAGAGTGGGGTATGCATTTAGTGGAATCGCTTGAACCGATTGCGCAGTGGATAGACCAGCATCACGGCACCGATGTGTACACGGCCAGCGTCGCTGCCCAACGCCAGCGCTTTATGAGTTCTGATTACACCACTTCAGCCGATGTACTTGATCAAGTGCATTCCAGTGGCTCGTTTTTTCGATTCGCGATGGATCAATCCTCTCGCCATCATCATGCGTTAACTGACTCCGATATGGACACAGAATTGTGTGAGTCTTTGATGCTCGGTGCGGCAGAATCCATGAGAAAACAGCGGCAGTTGGAAGCAGAAACCCGCGGTGAATTCTCCGATTATTTAGCCAGTCGATTTGCGCAACTACAAACGGATATGAGTTCGCCTTTGATGCACGCTGTGCATCAGTTGGAAGTCCAACTGTATAAGCTTAAGTCGAGCGATAGCCATGGATGAGCGGGTTTCAACACTGGGAGTTGTGGTACTCGCCGGCGGGCTCGCGCGGCGAATGGGTGGTGTGGATAAGGGCCTTGTGACTATCGCAGCGCGCCCGATGGTTGCTTGGGTATTAGATGCTGTAAAGCCGCTGGACTGCGCGATAGCAATTAATGCAAACCGCAATCTTGATACTTACCGGAGCTACGGAACGGCCGTGATAGCCGATACTGTCACCGATTTTCCGGGGCCATTGGCTGGCTTATTGGTTGCGTCAGGTCACTTCGATTCTGACTGGGTCATGATGTGCCCTTGCGACTCTCCATTTGTGGAAACAGGATTACTGCAAACGTTGTGGGATAGCGCGCAGCGCGGTGAAGAACCGATTGTGGTAGCGCACGATGGTGAGCGTTTACAACCCGTATTTGCAGCCGTTAAGCGTTCATTGTATTCGTCTTTGAGTGCGTACCTGGAAGGTGGGGATCGAAAAATTGATCGTTGGTATGCCAGCGTGGGATACACCGCGGTAGATTGTTCTAACTATTCGCATTGTTTTGACAACATTAACACCCCCGAAGAGCAGCAAGCGGCTGAACAGCGGTTACTAGGATAACGGGACGATGGCCATAGAAAAGCAACCCTCGTGTGATGATCCGGCCGAGCCTGCGTTATTGCCGGTGGCAGAAGCTAAACGGCGAATTGCTGAACTCGTGCCCGCATTGCAAGATGTAGAAAACGTCAACACCGTGGTGAGCGCAGGGCGAGTCTTGGCTCGTGCCATCCTGAGTCCGTTAAATGTGCCGGCTGCAACGAATTCCGCGATGGACGGTTATGCCATTTCGCATGGTGATATACCTCAATCCGGTGAACAGTCACTGGATGTTGTTGGGGAGTGTTACGCCGGTAGACCTTATCCTCACAAGGTTAATCCCGGCGAAGCGGTACGCATCTTTACCGGCGGCGTCATGCCACACGGTACCGATACGGTGGTGATTCAAGAACATGTTGCTGTTGACGGTGGCAAGGTCCGCATTGATCATGACGTGCAAGCGATGCGCAACGTTCGCTTGGCTGGCGAAGACATCAAGCAAGGCGAAACGGTTCTGGAAGCGGGACGGAAACTGAGCGCTGCGGATATCGGATTGATCGCATCGTTAGGTATTAGCGAGGTTGTGGTTACCCGACGTTTGAAAGTGGCCTTTTTCTCAACTGGAGATGAAGTGCAATCGTTGGACAAGGCCATTACCGAAGGTTTGCCAGATGGCATGGTGTACGACAGTAATCGGCATACCTTGCGATGTTTGTTGCAAGCCTTAGGCGTTGAAGCGATTGATTTGGGTATCGTCAAAGACACGTTTGACGATACCTACCAGGCATTGAAAACAGCGAGTGAGCAAGCCGATGTGGTTGTAAGCTCGGGCGGGATTTCAGCTGGAGATGCAGATTACGTTACCAAAGCGTTTCATCAGCTGGGTGACGTGGCGTTTTGGAAGATCGCTATGCGGCCCGGGCGTCCTTTGGCCAGCGGTAAAATCGGTGAAGCAGCTTTTTTTGGGTTACCGGGTAATCCCGTGGCTGTCATGGTTACCTTCCTGGCGTTCGTACAGCCAGCGATAAAACGTCGCATGGGCATGCTATCCACAGAGCCTATGGCTATACCGGCTCGGGCGTCAGCCCGTATGAAAAAAACGCCCGGTCGTATGGAATACCAGCGTGGCATTATGAGTGTGTCAGACGACGGTGCGGTGCAGGTCGCGTTAACCGGTAAGCAGGGAGCGGGTCGGTTGAGTTCAATGAGTGTTGCGAACTGTTTGATTGTGCTGTCCGAACAACAGGGCACCGTCGAGGTGGGCGACACCGTATCCGTGTGGCCTTTTGATGGATTGTTGTAGCGACGCGCGTTTCTGTCGCGCTACCAGGATACGTTCAGCGTTTCCAATCCATGAAAGTGAAACAAGTTTCTATAACGCGGCGTTTCAATCAGCTCAAGTGATGGTAATCGTTTAAACAGCGTGTCGCACATGATGCGCAGTTCAAGTGCGGTCAGGGCTGCGCCTATACAGAAATGTATACCGGCACCCAGCGACACGTGGTCACCATCCGGTCGATCTGGCCAAAAACGATTCGGCTCTGCAAAGCGCTTGGGATCTCGATTGGCAGCACCGAGTAACAGCGCAATCTGTTCGCCTTTTGCCAGCGTAACGCCGCTTGAAAATTCAATATCAACTTGTGCATAGCGTGTGAATAGATGCAAAGGCGCGTCATATCGCAGGCCTTCGTTAATCACTTTTTTAGCTGTTGCCAAATCACCAAAGCCGCCGCGCGGTGCACACTGCTCGGTCAACAAGGTGTTAACCAAATTACCGAACTGATGAACGGTTGCCTCATGGCCGGCGTTCAATAGTAGTACGGCCACGCTGACTATTTCAGCGTCTGTTAAGACGGTGTCAACGTCTTCGCTGCTGGCCAGTAAACTCAGTAAATCATCACCAGGGTGTTGGCGTTTGTGGGTTATTAAATCGACAAGACACGCTCGAAATTCATTGGCGCTTTGATTCGCTGTTACTTCCTGCTCATGCGTTTGTGTGAGGGTATATACCTTCACCATATCGTGCGACCAACGAAGAAGATCATCTTTCAATTCCACCGGTACACCCAGTAGTTGAGCAATGACGGTAACCGGCACCGGTGTGGCCAGTGATGTCAGTAAATCGGTTTCTCCGGCGTCAACAAATTCATCGATGCATTGGTTGACCAGCTTCTCGATGTCCGGTGCCATGGAATCTATCTGACGGGCAACAAAGGCCCGGTTGACGCGCTTTCTCAAACGCGTATGGTCGGGTGGCTCAAGTTGAAGTAGTGAATGTTGTTCCACTTGAGCGAAATCGGTCAAGTGGCTGGGGGTGGGGGAGGCCGATACATCCAGTGGCGGCAAACGGGCGAAACGCCGGTCTTTGAGTGCCGAGCTCACCGCATCAAAACCAGCCAAACACCAAAGTTGGTAATCCTGCCAAAAAACTGGCCCCGGCTTTTCGTGCAACTGCCGGTAAAGTGCGTAAGGATTGTTGTAGAACTCGGGGTCGTGCGGCGGTTGGCAGAACGTGTCGTCGTTGATCCAGTCTGTGGTGTGGTTCACAAAGTCCTCTTCGAGCTGATCTGACAAACGGTTAACCTAGTGCACATCTTGCAACAACAGGCTCCAAGCGATGAGCCGAGGGCCATGACTTCCCGACTGCTGCTGGTTGAACCCTCAACCACCATGCGATTTGTACTCGACAATTACGTACAGTCTCTGGGACACACTGTGGTGTCCGTGGGGGACTACCACGAAGCGGTAGAGGCATTACGCGATCAATATCAGTCGTTCGATAACGACTTTGACGCCATCATACTCGGGTGGCCGAGTGTTGCTGTGCGCGAAGCAGACACTTTAACAGCCCTGTTAGAGCAGCACGACTTTCATGCCATGCCGGTTGTGGTCATGTCCACCGATCAGCGGGCCGAAACCCGAGCCTGGGTGGCCGACCGTCCAAATAGTGCCATGCTGGCCTGGAAATCGTACGAATCGGTGGATGAGTTGCTCAGGTCGCTTATCCAACCCCGACAAAAACCGGCAACCACTCAGGCACAGCCGGGGGCCGCGCAACGCTCTTTGAAGTTCGACAATCGGGATGTTTCCGTGTTGCTGATTGACGATTCGCCCAGCATCCGGGAATCACTGTCGAATGTTCTGACGTTACACGGTTACACAATAACAGCGGCCGAGAGTCTCGAGGCGGCCCAATCTATCCTGCGCCGCCAGGCGGTTGATATAGCGATAGTGGATTTTTATCTCCAGAACGAAACCGGTGATGAGGTCTGTAAAGCCCTGTTGGCTGAAGCGCCGCAGTTGGTGTGCGCCATTCTCACCAGTGCGTATTCTGACCCCATTATCAAACTGAGCTTAAAGGCGGGTGCGGTTGATTGCTTTTTTAAAAATGAAGCCGGTGAATTGCTGCTGGCTCGTATCGATGCGTTAGCCAGAGTCGTGCGACAACGCAAAGCGCTGCATACTGAACAAGAACGTTTAGATCGGTTGGTGGACACCCTTGCGGGTGCGACGCTTCTGATCGATGAAGCCGACCAGCTTACCTACGTGAGTGAACACGCGGCGGAATTATTAGGTTTTGAAGATCGGCGAGCCATTAACGGACAAAATCTTTCGGTACTGCTGGATACCGAAAAACTGCGTATATCGGGTACCGGCCGTCATACCGCTTACTGGGTTAATGCCCATCAGGTTCCGGTTGAAGTGGTGTATCGCTTGGTGGCAATCGCGAACACAACAGAGCGCATGATCAATTTCAGGATGGCTGCGAATACCAGCGCGTCGAGTCAAGTATCTGCAGGGTCTGCACAGCAAAACGGTGCTTTACCAGCCACCGAAATTCAAACGGCATCGGTTGAATCTGCGGTGGCGCGCGAGCCGGAAACAAGTGATAGAGCAAACTTGCCAGATGAATCGCGCTCGGCAACAGCGACTGATAACACCTCCATCAATAACCGTACGGCATCAAACGCTCTATCTGCTACAGAAAGAAAAACTATAGGTGCTGGCGAAGGTCAGGAATATTCGCAACCGGTTCTCGGTAACGCGTATTCCACCGAGGCAGCTGATCGTTTTTTGCACCAATTGATCGACTATTTATCGGTACCTGATGCTGCGAAAGAGCCGGTGAGCTTGTTAATGCTCGGAGTGATGTTTCGTTTTCATGACGGTACACTGATGCCGTGTTCTAACAACGCGGAGTTGGATGTAGCGACACACGATTCCCTGATGTCGATCTATCGACGGGAAAATCATGTGGCCCAACTTGCCGGTCACCGGTATGGATTTTTACTTCGTCACACCGATGCCCCGCAATCGTATCTTCTGACTCGAAAAATCATGCAGCTGTGCAATGAAACGGAACTGCCAGACTCATTAATCGGGCAGGGTGATCTGTGCGTTAATGGGTGTTTGTTAGGGCTGGCGAACCACACATCTACCCCTGCGCAAGATCTTCTAAGCCAAGCGTTGGGTGGACTACGCGCTGTGGATGTACGCGGCATAAACCAAGCGTTGTTACTTGATTTGAAGCGTATGTTGCCGGTTTATCCAGCGAACCAATAGAACTGTCCTGATTAACTGTTCCCCCAACACATTGAAACGGTAGCTGTTAGGTTTTGTAAAATCAGGATTTATCTTGTAAGGACAAACCACCAGCTTTGTCAAAACGTCGAGCCCGGGCGGGTCGTCTTTCGGCATTGTAGAAAGCCACCACCACCCATAAGTGCGCTTCTGATTGACACAGTTTTTTAGTCGTATTCCAGGTCTGTCTGACTAATCGACTGACAAACGCCCTCAAGGTGGCCATCTGATGATTGATGCAAAACAACGGATGAAGTTGCGGCGCCCGACCTTTTTCGGCAAACGCGAATATTCGGTGTTACCCGTCTTGGATCAGTGTCCCGAAATGTTGTTTGGCGCCGCTCCCTGCAGCAAGCAAGATTTCAGCCGGCTTTACTCCCAGGTGCTGGCAACCCTGGGTTTTTTGAGTTCTTCAATCGCCGCTTGTATACCGGCCACACTCAGTGCGTGCATACGATTATCCATAAGCTTTTGTACCATCCCGATAGATTGCGTATACGGCCAGCGTTCCTCTGGTTCAGGATTTAACCAGGTACAGTGAGGGAACGCCTCCAGTAGCCTCTGTGCCCACACGTAACCCGGCTCTTCATTCCAGTGTTCTACACTCCCGCCGGCAACCATAATTTCATAAGGGCTCATGCTGGCATCGCCAACCAAAATCAACCGATGATCGCGGCTGTAGGTGCGTTGCAGTTCGTCAATTGATACCCGTTCTGTATGACGCCGGGAATTGCTGCGCCACACGCCCTCGTATATAAAGTTGTGGAAGTAAAACTGTTCTAAACGACCGAATTCGGTTTTCGCCGCTGTAAACAACTGACTGGTGAGCTGCGCATACCAGTCCATCGAGCCGCCAACATCAATCAGCAATAAGACTTTGACGGCGTTGCGCCGCTCACCGGTCATGTGGATATCCAACAGACCACCTTTGTGTGCGGTACTGCGTATTGTGTGTTCTAAGTCCAGCTTATCCTGGCGGTCACTTTTTGCCATTTTGCGCAGCTTACGCAACGCCATTTTGAAGTTACGCGTGCCCAACTCCAGATCACTATCCAAGTCTTTATACCGTCGTTCGTGCCAAACTTTAGTGGCTCTTCTGTGTTGTGATTTACCGCCAATTCTTACACCTTCCGGGTTATAGCCACTGTGCCCGAAGGGGGAGGTGCCGCCGGTGCCTATCCACTTACTGCCGCCGTGGTGCGCCTCATCTTGCTCGTCCAGCCGCTTGGCCAGGGTTTCCATGATGGCGTCCCAGCCACCTAAGGCTTCAATGGCGGCTTTTTCTTCATCGCTGAATTCGCGGTTTTTTTGCCGCGTGAGCCACTCATCGGGTACCTCATCCATGAGGCGGTCGAACTGCAGTTCACGGCCTTCCCAATACGCGCCAAAGGTACGATCAAAGCGATCGTAATAGGATTCATCTTTAACCAGACACACACGCGCAATCGTGTAGAAATTAGACAATGACCCGGTGCCGATACCGGCTGCCATCGCTTGCAGCAAACTAAGATGTTCGGGCAAGGTAACCGGTATGTTGGCTCTTCTTAAACTTAAGAAAAAATCGAGCAGCATACAGGGCTACTTTCCACGCGAACGTTGTCGATGCAGAAACACCAAACGTTCAAACAAGTGCACGTCCTGCTCGTTTTTTAACAGCGCGCCGTGCATTTTTGGCAGAACGGTTCGTAAGTCTTCTGCGCCTAAGAGTTCGGCTGGAATATCATCAGCCACCAAGAGTTTTAACCAATCCAGTACTTCGGAGGTGCTGGGCTTTTTCTTCAATCCAGGCAGTTCTCTCAGGTCAAAAAATACAGTCAAGGCTGCGTTCAGTAAATCTTTTTTGATATTCGGTTGATGTACATGAACAATACGTTCCAGCGTTTCTCTGTCCGGGAACTCGATGTAATGAAAAAAGCATCGGCGTAAAAAAGCATCCGGTAGCTCTTTTTCGTTGTTGCTGGTGATGATGACCAGAGGTCGATGCTTGGCCGATATGGTTTGCTTCGTTTCATAAACATCAAACGACATGCGATCTAATTCTTGCAACAGATCGTTTGGAAATTCAATGTCTGCTTTGTCGATTTCATCGATGAGTACAACGCTGGGTTCGTCAGCTTCGAACGCTTCCCACAACACCCCTTTGACGATGTAGTTACTGATGTCTTTAACGCGTTCATCGCCTAACTGTGAATCGCGTAAACGGGATACTGCATCGTATTCATACAACCCTTGTTGTGCGCGTGTGGTGGATTTAACGTGCCATTGATGCAATTTCAATCCCGCTTGCCTGGCAACGTCTAATGCCAGTTCCGTTTTTCCGGTACCGGGCTCACCTTTGATTAACAGCGGCCTTGATAGCGTGCGAGCGGCGGCAACGGCTTGTTCGATCGCTTCAGTGCGAATGTATGTAGCGCTCATGACTCTCGCCGAAGCATAAACCCGAGATCTTTGCCACCAACCAGGTGCATGTGTAAATGTGGCACTTCCTGACGACCGTGATCACGGCAGTTGATGATTAATCGGTAGCCGTCTTCGGCAATGTTTTCCTGTCGGGCCAAATCCCTGGCTACACGCAACATTCTTCCCATGGCTAATTCATCGCTGTCCTCAATATCATCCACCGTGGGAATAACGCGGTTGGGCACGATCAATATGTGGGTTGGTGCGGCAGGATTGATGTCTCGAAATGCGGTGACTAGATCGTCTTGATAGACCATGTCAGACGGCAGGGTTTTATCAATGATCTTGCTGAACAAGGTTTCTTCGGTCATGGCATACCATCAAAGTAATCTAACGTTAGGGTTCAATTGTACAATTGAGGGCGTGGCGTAACGCATTCTCTGCGAATACAGCAGTGGTAATCAGGAAAATTTAATGGGTAACAGGCTGTCCAAAATTTATACACGTACCGGTGATGATGGTACGACGGGCTTGGGCGATGGTACCCGCACGGATAAAGACGGTCCTCGGGTGGCAGCCTACGGCACCACGGACGAATTAAATTCTCTGATCGGCGTTGTGCAGTCCAACCCCATCCCAGCGCCCGTCCAGAAAGTCTTACATGAGATCCAGCACCATTTGTTCGACCTAGGTGGGGAGTTGTGTATCCCCGGCCACCAGGCGATCAAAGCCGAGCACGTGGAGTGGTTGGAAGCGGTGCTGGATAAATTTAATGAC
This sequence comes from Granulosicoccaceae bacterium, assembly GCA_020629835.1. Taxonomy (GTDB): domain Bacteria; phylum Pseudomonadota; class Gammaproteobacteria; order Granulosicoccales; family Granulosicoccaceae; genus Granulosicoccus. The sequence goes on along the minus strand of JAHDCO010000022.1, from coordinate 42,050 downwards.
GACCTACCGCCGCTGAAGGACTTCATTCTTCCAGCCGGCGGCCCGGCTGCGGCTCAATGTCATGTAGCCCGCACCGTGTGCCGACGTGCGGAGAGGCTGATCGTATCCCTTCAACGCGTTGAGGAAGTGCCGCCGTTTAGCATGCAGTACCTGAACCGGCTGTCGGACTTATTGTTCGTTATCGCTCGAGTGCTGGCACGATCTGAAGGAGGGGCGGAAGTGTTGTGGCAGCACGACCGAGCGCCCATTGATCCCAACGAATTGACCCAGTGAATGGGCTGAGTGATTTAGCTGAGTGATTTAGCTGGGTAAATCGGCGCAAGAGTCGGCCCGAGAATCGGCCCCGGAGTCGGCAAAGTGAACCAGGCTGAATCTCTGGGCTTTCAAGGCTTTTTTGCCGAGTGAGTCACTCTTGAAGTGAGAGCGCGTTAACAACGCAAAATACCCCGATTGGTAAAGTTCCCGCAGCAGCAAATAAGCGGCATTGATAGTCCAAGGATAACCCACGTGTTTCGTTTGCCCGAACCTTGTAAACGCGATAAATACACGGTTTCAACCACCGCCATCGCCCTTGGTGCGTTCTTGTCTATGGCGTTGCCGGTGGGTGGTACGGCCACATCGACTCCGTCGGTTGCGGCGATCACACCGCTAACCTCCCTGGCGCAACAAGCCGATTTGAAAGTTAGTGGCGCTACGGGTGAGGGTGCACCGCGTGAGGGCGCACCGCGTGTAAACGGTCCGCGAAATACTCAACGCCACAACTCGTCAAACCCTTTGGGCAACCCATTGCCAAAGTGGCCGGCAGGTTCGAAAAACTATCGGCTTCTCGGGACCACTGCGTTTCCCGAGTTCCTGACATCAGCTGCAGAACGAATTACGCCATCGGAGGCTTCCACGGACCCCCGTCTGATAAGAGACGGACATGGATGGGCATTCTCGAAAGCCTTCATTGCTCAAGTCGGTTCTGACCCATGGGCTCTACCCGGCATCGGTTTTCCAAATATTGAAACCCACAGCGCGCGTGTGGTGGCGAACTACAAGCCGTATCACGCCGTGCTCGATTGGGTACCGGCAGAGACGGGTAATGAGGAATGGCAACCGGTACCGGCCGTGTATTGCATGGGCTTAACCACAGAGCAAATCGCGAAGCGTGCGGCAAGACACGAACGCCAGATCCTGTCTTATGCGATTGAACACGGGATAAGTGCAAGTCTGGTGAAAGCGGTGATTACCAAAGAATCGTGCTTCAACACAAAGGCTGTGTCTAAAGCCGGTGCTGAGGGATTGATGCAGCTAATGCCGGAAACTGCGCGTTGGTTGAAAGTGACCGATTCATCGGATGTTAATCAAAACCTGAAAGCCGGCATCCGCTATTTATCGGATCTGCGTAAACGTTTCGGAACAGAAGAATTGGCCTTAGCGGCGTATAATGCGGGGCCTGGAAATGTTGAGCGTCACGGTGGCATACCGCCCTTCGCTGAAACCCAGCAATACGTAAAATCAGTCATGGCAAAGTACCGGCGGTACGCAGCCACGTCTCGCTTTACCAATCAGCAGGTGTCCTACTAAACCGCTAGACCCATTGGTCAGTGTATAGGCCCCTGTCACGGTCATACCATCACAGCCTCGCGGGAACTGCGTGAAAGCACTGCACATTGAAGCGTTAACTAAGGTCTACGATGGTGGGGTGCATGCGCTTCGCGGCATTGATCTCAGCGTAGAAGAGGGCAATTTCTTTGCCTTGCTCGGACCCAATGGTGCTGGAAAGTCCACAGCCATTGGCATCATCGCCTCTTTAGTGAATAAAACCTCGGGCCATGTGTCTGTCTGTGGTCATGACCTGGATACGGCAAAAGAAGCGGCGAAAGCAAACATCGGACTTGTTCCGCAGGAATTCAATTTCTCAGTGTTTGAATCCGTTGAATCTATTGTCATGAATGTGGCCGGTTACAACGGGCTACCCAGGCGCCTGGCGAAGCAACGAACAGAGCACTACCTAAAGCAGCTCAGCCTGTGGGACAAACGCAAAGCGGCGGCCCGAGACCTATCGGGAGGAATGAAAAGACGGTTGATGATTGCGCGGGCGTTGGTTCATGAACCCAAACTCTTAATTTTGGATGAGCCCACCGCCGGTGTCGACATTGAGATTCGTCGAACCATGTGGGAATTTTTAACCCACATTAATAAAGAACAGGGCACTTCGATCATTCTTACGACCCATTATCTGGAAGAGGCTGAGAGTCTCTGTCGTGATGTGGCCATCATTGACCAAGGCACAATTGTTGAGCAAGGCACTGTCAGCGAGTTACTGAGTCGATCGATGATGGAAACTTTTGTGTTGGATACACAACAACCGGTTGCCGCCACATCAATTGGCCCTTACTCGGTGCGAACTCGCGAGGACGGTAAGATAGAAATCGATGTATCCCAGGGTACTGCGCTGAACGATGTATTTAATGAACTTACTACGCATGGCATCACGGTCAGTAGCCTCCGCAACAAGGAAAATCGCTTAGAGGCCTTCTTCTTACGTTTGGTGAACTCGCAACGTGAATCGGCGGCAGCCAACGGTCAGGCTGCCCACAATGCATTGGGTGCGGCGCAATGATGGCAAGACTATTACAAGAACGCGTTGCGTTTTTCACTATCGTTCGCAAAGAGATTCGTCGTTTTATGCGAATCTGGGTGCAAACCATCACCCCGCCTGCCATCAACGCCATTCTCTATATGCTGATATTTGGTGGTTTGATCGGTTCACGCATCAGAGAGATGGATGGCGTGCCGTACATGGACTTTATCGTGCCGGGCGTCATCATGATGGGCATCATCATCAACTCATACGCCAATGTATCGTCTTCAATGTTCTCAGCGAAAATGCAGCATTACATTGAGGAGCTCGTGGTAGCACCGGTCAGCAATATCACCATACTGATGGGTTTCATTATTGGCGGGGTGGCTCGCGGTTTGGCGGTGGGAACCCTGGTCACCTGCGTTGCACTGTTTTTTACGGATTTGTCACCACAGTATCCGCTGATCACACTATCCATTGCGTTGTTAACCTCGGTGATGTTTTCTTTGGGTGGGTTTTTGAACGCGTTATTTGCCAACACATTCGATGACATCTCTATCGTTCCAAATTTTGTACTCACACCACTGACGTATTTTGGCGGAATTTTTTACTCCATTTCGCTGCTACCGGAGTTTTGGCAAACCGTGTCCAAACTAAATCCGGTGCTATACATGATCAACGGATTTCGATTCGGCATACTCGGTGCTAGTGACATACCGTTGTGGCAAAGCTATGCTGTGATATTGCTTTTCATCGCCGCGCTGGGCAGCGTTTGCTTGTGGTTGCTTCATCGCGGCGCCGGCATCAAACAATAAGCAACTGACTTAACTTCTCTTCTCGACTTATTAAGGTACTGCGTTCATGGGTTCTCCCAAAAAAAAGGCAACTGGCCCCACCATGGCAGAGCAAGCCGACCGTCATGCGCTCTACCAGGCGTCGGTACAAAACTCTGAATTTGAAATAGATTTCATGGACACCACGTTCGAGGAATTGACTGGCCGAAAAGCCGTCAGCATGCGAGAAGACTTTTGTGGTACCGCCATATCGTCAGTGGAATGGGTGAAGCGCCGACGCGGTAATACGGCAATATCTGTCGATAATGACCCGGAAGTTTTGGATTGGGGCCGGCAGCATAATCTGCAACCACTCAGTAATGATCAGCGTAAGCGCATCTCGCTCATTGAGGCAGATGTGCGTGATGTCAAAACCGATAAAGTCGACATGATTCAGGCGTACAACTTTAGCTACTGGTTCTTCCAGGAGCGCAAGATGCTGTTGGAGTATTTCAAGTCGCTGCGTGAATCACTCGTCGATGACGGCGTACTTTTTCTGGATATTTTTGGTGGTTCTGAGTGCTATCAAACACAGAAAGAAAAGCGAAAGGTCGACGGGTTTAAGTACATTTGGGATCAATACGAATTTAACGCCATCACCTACGAATTGAAGTGCGCGATTCACTTTCACTTCCCGGATAAGTCAAAGATGAAAAACGCCTTTACCTACACCTGGCGGGTATGGGGTGCGAGGGAACTGCGTGAAATTCTGCAAGATGCCGGGTTCTCGGAAACCATCATCTACCGCCAGGAGTTCGATGATGAAACTGATGAGGCTCTGGACGAATACGTGGCCACTGAAGACGCAGAAGATTTCGCGTGCTGGTTGGGTTACCTGGTCGCCCGCCCGTAAGAGTTTGTCCCCACTGCCGCTCACGGCGGCGGCCGGGGCGTTCATAGATTCGGTTGTGTGGTTGGGAAAGTAATGCGTACCTGACCACCACCGCTATCGGACTCCGCCAACTGTAACGATCCACCATAGGCATTCAGTCTGTCGCGGCTGTTAGCCAAACCCAATCCTTGTCCTGCCACTTGGCTACCTGCGCGTACGCCACGCTGCATGACTTGCTCTACGATAGATCGATCAAACCCTCGACCGTTGTCACTAATGAGCAAACCGTGTTCATCGGTCGCCGGCGCGATGACGACGTCGGTAGCGCCGTACTTACAGGCGTTGTCGAGTAAATTGCCTAACACCTCAAACAGATCAGCTTCGGCCATGGATACCCGAAGCGGGGAGGTAAGCTGCATGCTGATCGTAACGTTGGGATGAATTTTTTGTAGCGAATCAATCAGTCGTTCAAGAATGGGAAAGATGGCGACTGGTGATACAAACGCTTGTGTCGTGCGCCCTGAAGCACGCTCTAAGTAATGCTGCAAACTCTGTTGCATCTGCTCGGTTTGTTCCCGGACAATACGTTGGTCCTCTGATTGATCTTCCGTATCGCTGGCCACGTTTTTCAGCACAGTCAGTGGTGTTTTTAAGGTGTGTGCCAAGTCATCGACCAGGTTTTTAAATAGCGTTTGCCGAGCACGTTCACTCAACAGCAGGGTGTTGATGCCAACGGCGAGTGGTTTAAGTTCCTTAGCAACCGATTCGTTCAGCGCTTCTCTGTCACCGGATTCAATGTCTCGTAGCTCCTGGCCAATCGTCGATAATGGCTCCAGCGCGCGACGAAGGATAAAAGCCTGCATAAGCAACAGGACAAGCGCCGCCGCCGCCAGCGAAGTCCAAAGAAACTGTTTAAAGCGTGCCAGTTGTTGATCCAGAACGACCGAGTCCGTAACCACGTGAACAATCAATGGCAACTGATCACCGTTGGATAACTCCCAGAGTAACGTAAGCTGGAGGCTGTAAACGGCGCCCCCGGGTTCACCGGGATGCCGACTGAATTCCCATTCGCCAATTTTAGAATAGGGCACCGACGGTACCGTGTGGGTGCGTGATACTGAACGCCAGTAGGACTCGCCTAAATTGCCAATGATCTCGGCATAGAGCTCGGTGCCTGGGCTGGACAACTGAGGGTCAGGTAGTTCAGTTTCGTTCACAACTACCGAATTATCTTCTCTAACATCGGTGGCCCCGAGCAACCCGTATACGAGGCCCTGCAAGCGTTGCTGCAACGCATCTTCTGCCCGCTTGTGCACGGATACATTGACCGCCACCCCGGTGACGACAATGACAATCGCTAATAAAACAGCAGTGCCTATCAGCAGGCGTCGGCGTATTGAGGGCATTAAGCGATTCGCTGGAGCGCCAAGCGGTAGCCACGCCCACGCAGTGTTTCAATCGGCTTTAGTGTTTTTTCAGGGTCTAACTTCTGCCGAAGTCGTTTAACAAAAACTTCTAGAACGTTTGGGTCACGGTAGGTGTCTTCCTCATACAGGTGATCCAGTAATACTGCTTTACTAATGACTTCGTCGGCATTTAACGCTAAGTAGGCCAATAGGCGATATTCATAAGCCGTTAATTCAACCGGCTTTTCGGCCACCAATACTTGTTGTGCGCGGGTGTTCACGGTAAGCCCTTCAAAGCGTAACTCTGAATCACTAAAGCCTGAATGCCGTCTAAGCAACGCCCGCAGTCGGGCTTGCAGTTCTTCCATATGAAAGGGCTTAGTTAAGTAATCGTCAGCCCCAGCTTCCAGACCATCCACTTTGTCTTTCCAGCTATCGCGAGCGGTCAGAATCAAGATCGGGTAGTGATGGCCTTGTTGGCGTGTTTGCTTGATTAACGACACGCCATCCAACTTCGGTAAGCCTAAATCAATAACGGCTAAATCTACCGGCATATTGGTGGCGAGATACAAACCCGTTTCACCGTCTTCGGCTTCATCCACCGCATAACCTGTGTCACGTAAGGCGCGAACCAGCTGTTCACGCAACGTCGGTTCATCTTCAACTACCAAAGCACGCATCGTTTTATCTCGCAGTAGCGGGTACATCAAAGGTGCGTACCCGACCGTCGGTGAGAATTCGGACCCGGAACCCAGGGCTGCCATCGGCTTGAGTATGCGGCTTTACGCTAATGACTTTGCCATAACCCCCAGCTTGCTCCATCGCGCTCGCGATTGCAGCGCGGCGCTGAGCATCGGTGCCTTGGGCAAAGCTGGGTGTTGAACCGATGGCCATAACAAGAACCATGATTAGCACAGCCGCGGCTTTCGATGCGGACCCAAGCCTTGCACGTAACGCCGCTGAGCCACAGCGTGCCTGATACGCATTGTGGCCTTTGCGGATTTCGTTTGTCCGTGCGTCGGTTTTGTGGGTTGTTATGAGCATTTGACTGTGTCTTAAAGATCTTTAATACACCGCTAAGTTACCGGGTTTATGAAGAGATTTCCCATCCACAGAGATCAATTTTATTGACCCGTGATGGGTTCAACATTGATGCGTAATTTAATTGTTGGTCCGGGGTCTCGGCGAGTGCGGGTTTTGAACTGACGACCACGGTGCTCGTAGGTCACATCGTAACCATCGATTTGCTGTACGTAGCGCTCGTTGACTACGGTATTGCACCGCTGAACAGGTCGTGTGCCGTAAACCGTTTCATGACCACGTGAACCGTGTGTCTGATGCCGGTGACGACGATTTGCGTCGTAAGAATGACCGGCGTTTACTTCGTTGGCGATAACGGAGCCTATAATCGCGCCGGCGACGGTGGCACCTGCTCGTACGCCATTGCTGCCATGCCGCCCCAACTGATTACCAATCACACCGCCAATGACGCCACCAACAAGCGGATCGGCCTGACGATGAGAGTGAGACGAATTGTGGTGACGATTGGTCGTGCCCTGGCGAATAACGTAGCGCTCCTGCTCAGTCCAGCAGTGTTTTTGTGGCTCTGAATGCAGCACCTGACGATAGATAGGCTGAACGCTCAAGACTTTGGCATTGACCGTAAAGCGATGACTACTGCCCGCCGCCGTGGCGGTGTGGATTGGCGTTAACGACAAGGCCAGAAGCGGGCCCAGGACCCAGCTGCATTTTTTGACGTGCTGATTGATTGACGAAGTCATTGGTGTATCTCACTTGAGTCGGTTTTGGAGAGTGTGAGCACACTGTATTCCTCAGTGCCTGAATCGCTGCTGAACCGCGATGATGCGTCATTAATTAGTCGAATTTGTACTGATTTTGGCCTTATCATTCCATTTATGCATGATATCGGTAAAAAATATCATTGGTATCGATCGCTGAGAACCAGCAGCATAAGTGAGCAAGCGGTAAAAACTCACTTAATGTTAGGAGTAGGTATGAAGTCCATTCACACGTCAGCGGTTGCTGGCATCGTTTTGAGCCTGGCCACCGTGCCTGGCTTCGCAGCCGAAAAAGTCAATATCGGTGTTCCTTCCTGGACGGGCGCTCAAGCCATTGCGCACTTACTGGCCGAGGTGGTGACCTCCCGCATCGGTGGTGAAGCTGAAATGGTGCCAGGGAATAACGCTACGATTTTCCAGGCGATGGACCAGGGTAAAGGGGACATCGATGTTCACCCTGATGTCTGGTTACCCAACCAGGAAAGCTTTACGAAAAAATACGTTGATGGTGCGGGCACCGTGCAGCTCTCAGCCAATCCTTACGAAGGCAATCAAGGTTTTTGCGTATCAAAAGACTTTGCTGAGAAGATGGACATCACTGACATAGCGGATCTTGGGCGTCCAGACGTGGCTGCCATGATGGATAGCGACGGTAATGGCAAAGGTGAAATGTGGATCGGAGCACCAGGTTGGGCATCTGCCAACGTTAACGAAGTAAAAGTCCGTGATTACGGTTTAATGGATTTCATTGAGCCCATTCGCGCCGAAGAAAGCGTAAAAACAGCGCGCGTGAAAGATTCCATTGCCAAAGGGGAAGGCTATGCATTCTACTGCTATAAGCCGCACGCCATCTGGTTTATGTTCGATGTGGTTATGCTCACTGAACCCACCTATGACCCAGCAAAGTACGTCATGGTGCAGCCTTCTGATTCAGCTGACTGGTTTACCGAGTCGTCGGTAGCCACCAAGGACGCTCTAAAAGAAGTTCAGATCGCCTGGTCAAAATCTTTAGCGGAACGCTCGCCAGCGATTGCGGAATTCTTCGACCGATTCTCACTGACCGCTGATGACGTCAGTGGCTTCGCCTTTGAAATTTCAGGTAATGGCCGTGATGCGGCAGAAGTGGCCAAAGAGTGGGTAGATGCCAATTCTGATCGTGTCGATAGCTGGTTAGGTTTGTAAGGTTTAGATTTACTCAAACCAATACGGACAAGGGCAACAAGGACGTTGCCGTTGGACACCGTCCATCTCTACGGTGCAATGCCGATAGACAGTTGGTTTGTGATTCTCGTTTTAAGTTGAGGCCGAGCCTTGGCTGCGGTTTTAACCAAGATCATTGGGCCGTTAAATTAAGAGTAATTGACACACTATGGTCATCGATTCTGACGCAGGGTCTGGTGTTGCCGATGACGGCAAACCTGTTATTGAAATTTCTAACGTTTGGAAAATATTTGGCAACCGGGCGCAAGACGCCATGCAGGCTGTTCAGCAGCAGGGCCTGAACAAGAATGAAGTGCTTGAGCAGTTCAACGCGGTTGTTGGTGTGGCGGATGTGTCGCTGGATGTTAAGCGCGGGGAGATCTTTTGCATCATGGGGTTGTCCGGCAGTGGCAAATCGACTTTGGTGCGCCACTTCAATCGGTTACTGGAACCTACGCTGGGTCAAATCCTAATTGAAGGTACCGATGTCATGGCGCTGGGAACAAAAGATTTACAGCGGTTCAGAAATCGAAAGATCGGCATGGTGTTCCAGAACTTTGCGTTACTACCGCATCGCTCGGTACTGGACAACGTTGCAATGCCACTGGAAATACGGCAAATCAGTAAAAACGATCGCATGCGGCAAGCCGCCGCCATTTTGGAAATCGTTGAACTCAGTGCCTGGGGAAGTAAATTTGCGCACGAGCTGTCAGGCGGTATGCAACAGAGAGTGGGCTTAGCCAGAGCGCTGGCTGCAAACCCTGATGTGTTGCTGATGGATGAACCGTTTAGTGCGCTGGACCCGTTAATCCGACGTCAGCTACAAGATGAATTTTTACGGCTGTCAAATATATTGAAGAAAACTACGGTATTTATCACTCACGACTTGGATGAAGCGGTACGCATTGGGCATCGTATCGCCATCATGCGAGATGGACGTGTGGTGCAAATAGGCACTGCGGAAGATATTGTCATGAACCCTGCTGATGAGTACGTAGCGGATTTTGTGGCCGGTATTTCACGATTGAAAGTGGTGCACGCCAATGCGGTGATGCAAGACGTTCAGGCTTATACGTCAGAGCACGGCCAACTGCCCGATAACGCGCCGGTGGTCGGTGCCGACGAAACGTTAAGTGCATTGATCAACCTGGCAATCGAATCCGATGCACCAATAAAGGTGAACGACGATCACCAAACCGTTGGGGTGATAACGCGTAGCGCGATACTACGAACGGTAGTTGAAGGGACGGAGATGTCATGAGTGAGTCAGTAAACAACCCGCTTGAGGCCAGTGACACTGAGGCAGCCAGAAATTTTGCCCAGAACCGCGAGAATGACATAACCGAGTTTGTTGATTCGCACCCCGATTATTACGTTAAACAGTTTAATAAAATTGGAGAAAGTGCCCGGTTCACGCCTACATTTAACTGGGCTGCCGGATTGCTGGGGCCTATATGGTTTGGGGCTCGAGGGCTTTGGAGTTGGGCCATACCGTTTCTCATTATAGAAACCTTAGGGCTTGTGCAAATTGCTCGTGGCTTGTTCGGAGATTTAGCAGCAGATGCTTTTGCCCGCATTGAATCTATTGAAGGCACGCTGGAGCTGCGACGGCAGCAATTGGCGGCGGCTATTGAATCGCAGTCCGACAAAATCGATGTGTACAAACGAACCGTAGCGTCGTTGGAATCGTCGATTGGTGGCATTCGAGCCGAGGCTCAGGCTATGGCCGAACAGGGCACGTCCATCGCACTATCCGGTTTGATCATTTTGTTGCTGGCGAAGCTCGCACAAGCCATTGTCGGTAACTGGGCGTTGGAGAAACGCTTTTCAGACTGGTTATCCGATCGAAGCGTGCGCTCGGGGATGCCCAAGCAGCAACTGATTTTCAGCGCCATCTTTATGGGGTTAATTGTGTTGGCTGCCATGCTGCACTACAGCTTCCCAGGGCGCTACACATTACTCACAGAGTTTCCCACGCACGCGGGCATTCGGACCACTGCGATAGCCTGGGTTGAAGGTTTCTTCGCGTTTGCGGTAACGCACGGTGAAGGCATCTTTGACGCCATCACTTACGGGATTCGTCAGATACTTGATACGCTGGAGCTCATATTCGTCAGCACACCGTGGATTGTTATAGCCAGCTTTATCATTTTACTTACGTGGTTAACAGCAGGTGTGACGCCGGCCATTTATACCGCCGCCTTTCTGTCCTATATGGGGTTGTTGGGGTTTTGGGATAAGGCCATGACGACGTTAGCGTTGCTTGGCACCGCGGCGTGTTTGTCCATCATTATTGGGATTCCACTGGGTATGTTTTGCGCCAGGCGACCCCGGTTCTATTCGTTTATTCAACCCATCATGGATTTCATGCAAACCATGCCAGCGTTTGTGTTCATGATTCCGGTTATTGCATTTTTTGGAACCGGTAAACCGGCGGCTGTTGTTACTACCATGATTTTTGGGGGGACGCCCGTCGTCAGGCTAACGGTACTCGGCTTACGAGGCGTGCCGGACAGCGTGCGTGAAGCGGCAATTTCTTTCGGGGCAAACAAATGGTATTTGCTGACGCGAGTTGACCTTCCGCTAGCCAGTCCGTCAATCAGAGCCGGGATCAATCAAACCATCATGCTGTCATTGGCGATGGTGGTTGTGGCATCGCTCATTGGGGCAAAAGGTCTGGGTGAAGATGTCCTTGAAGCGTTGCAGTATGCGAACGTTGGGCAAGGCATATTGGCGGGCTTTGCCATTTTGTTCTGTGCGATGATTTTGGATCGGCTGGTACAAGGCGCGCGCAAAGGATAGGCGTAGCGCCAGCTTTTCAGGCGGGGGTTCTTGAAGCAGCGTTTATGGTTCAGCGATTATTGTTCAGCAGCGTTTGCGTGTTCGTCAAACACTTCCAACGCGGCATTGAGTCCATTCATAGCGGCCGGGAATCCGCCAT
>JAHDCO010000022.1:0-30370 GCA_020629835.1 Granulosicoccaceae bacterium | reverse complement strand
TCAAACACTTCCAACGCGGCATTGAGTCCATTCATAGCGGCCGGGAATCCGCCATATAACGCCATCTGCCAAATAACTTCACCAATCTCTTGTTCGGTCAAACCGGCTTTCAACCCGCCGGCTATGTTGATTTTTAGTTGAGGCTTGGTTTGACCACCTAAGGCAGTTAACGCAGCAATTGTGGCAAGGTAGCGAGACTTTAAGTCCAGGCCCGGGCGCGCGTACTGCTGCCCGTAAGCGAAATCCACAACGGATTGGCCAATGCCTGGTACCCATTTACCGTATCGGTCTTCTAAGGCTTGTTCCATGCCCGGGTTCAGTTCGTCGACTAACTGACGGCCGTTGGCTAAATTATCGTCGCTCATCAGGTATCACTTTCTTCAACGGGAACGATGCGGGCGAGCAAACCGAAGCGAGCGTTGTCGATGTAGTGCAGCTCGCGGCTGCGCATCTTGCGGCTTTGGTAAAGATTAAAACTGGTCGCGCGCTCGGCATCGGTGTGTACCAAGTGAGTTTCCAGGTGAAGGAAACGACCCAGCCTGACTTTCAAGGTACCGTTGATGGTTGTCGTGCGAACCTCCCGCTCAAAACCAGGCTGAAGTGAACCACGCGCAGGTACGAAACGTTCATTGCCAGAGAATTGCTGCGGGATGTATACCGTCGATACCCGGCCTACATTAATGCGAACCGCTTTGGCGTCTTTGCTATCAAGCCCAGGCTGTTGCCACATAAAATGTTTCAGCAAGCGATAGTTGCCGGAGCTATTTATTTCATCAACTGCGTCGCTTAGTTCATAGCCGCTGTCCAATAATCTGAACCCCGCATCGGCCGCCTCGTCCGACGCAAGCCCCAGTGATCGACTCAAACGCGGAAAACTCAGCCCGGCTTTGATGTCGGAGCCCCCATTGACATGTTCGAACAGAACGATTTCAATTTTATAGTCAATGGCTTGGGCCTGAGCAGGGGCTAACAAACAGGCAGACAACAAAATGAACGCCAGCCCCCAAGTTCGTTTAGTGCTTGTCATGGTGTGCCTCTTAATTCGTTGCTCACAGTGATTGGAGCATAGTCTCACGCGGCTTCAGCTGCAGCTAATCGGTCCAGTAGCGTATCAAGAAACGCATCCCGTTCATCGCCATCGTCGAAGTCTTGAACAATTCGCAATGTCTGTTTGCCGTCGAACTTGTACCGGCTCGGCTCCCTTTGAATTAACAAAATAATGGTCATGGGATCGATCTTAGGCTCGTGGCTGAATACGATTCTGCCACCCGAAGACCCCATCTCCAGCTTTTCAATACCAAGCTCTTGGCAACGTTGCTTGACGCGCATCGAGTGAAACAGGTTTTCGGTTTGCGGCGGCATCAGGCCGAAGCGATCGATTAATTCCACTTTCAATTCACGTAAACTTTCCGTGTCTTTGGCATTCGCGATGCGTTTGTACAGAATCAACCGTTGGTGCACATCGGGTACGTAATCATCGGGTAGTAGGGCAGGTACTCCCAGGTCTACTTCTGTGCCTTGTGCCAGTGGTTTATCGTGATCGGGCAGCTTCCCCGATTTCAAAGCATCAACCGCTCGCTCCAACAGCTCGTGATACAGCGTAAAACCGATGGCTTGAATCTGACCACTTTGGTCTTCGCCCAATAGCTCACCGGCACCGCGTATTTCTAAATCGTGGGTGGCCAGGGTAAACCCGACGCCTAAATCTTCCAACGACTCGATCGCCGCTAACCGCTTTTCTGCATCAGCGGTCATTGCCGCTTGCGGAGGCGTAATGAGATACGCATAAGCACGGTGGTGGGAACGACCCACGCGGCCTCTTAACTGATGCAGCTGCGCTAAGCCTAAGCGATCGGCCCGGTTAATCAAGATGGTGTTTGCGGTGGGGACATCGATGCCGCTTTCCACGATGGTGGTACAGACCAGAATATTAAACCGCTGATGGTAGAAATCCACCATCACCGATTCCAGGTCGGCTTCTCGCATCTGTCCGTGTGCAAACTGGATGCGCGCGTTTGGCATCAGTTCCCGCAATGACGTGGTGATGCGTTCAATGCTATTCACTTCGTTGTGAAGAAAATACACCTGGCCACCCCGTGCCAACTCGCGCTCACACGCTTCTTTTATTTGGTTATCATCCCATTCGCCGACAAACGTTTTAATGGCGTGTCGGTGTGCCGGTGGTGTGGCAATGATCGATAAATCTCTTAAACCAGCAAGCCCCATGTTTAACGTTCTGGGTATTGGGGTAGCGGTTAACGTTAATATATCGACTTCGCTCCTGAGCGCTTTCATGTGCTCTTTGTGCCGCACACCGAAGCGATGTTCTTCGTCAATAATAACCAGCCCCAAGTTGTGATAACGAATGTCTTTGTTTAACAACTTATGGGTACCAATAACGATATCTAACTTACCCGCCGCTAAGCGATCCAGCACACTGCGTTGTTCTTTAGTTGTAGAAAAACGGGATAAACATTCGATTTGCACTGGCCAGTCGGCAAAGCGGTCCAGAAAATTTTGATAGTGTTGACGCGCCAGTAGGGTTGTGGGTACCAACACAGCAACTTGCTTCCCGCCATCAACCGCTGCAAACGCCGCTCGCATGGCGACTTCGGTTTTACCAAAACCCACGTCGCCACACACCACACGATCAGTCGGTTGAGTGGATTTCAAGTCTGCAATTACATCATCGATGGCGCGCTGTTGATCGGGGGTTGTTTCAAACGGAAACGCATCGGCAAACAATTGATTGTTACTGTCGTCAACCGGGAACGCATGACCTTTTCGAGCCGCCCGTCGTGCGTGAATCTCTAATAACTCGGCGGCAACATCGTAGGCTTTTTCAGCCGCTTTACGTTTGGCTTTCTGCCACGCGTCGCTGCCGAGTTTGTGTAGTGGAGCAGAGTCGGCGTCCGCACCCGTGAAGCGTGCAATCAAATGTAACGAAGATACCGGCACGTAAAGTTTGTCATCACCGGCGTATCGCAGCGTTAAGAATTCACTTTCAAAACCGCCAATGCTTAAACCCGTCAGCCCGTCATAACGACCGACACCGTGATCAATGTGTACAACCGGGTCACCAATGTGTAAATCAGACAGGTTTGAAATAATCGCGTCGGCATCGCGCGTGGGTTTGCGACGTTGGCGTTGTCGAACCCGGTTCGAGCCGAGTTGACTTTCGGTGATGACCGCAATGCCGTGCTTTTTTAAAAGCAGACCTCGGTCAAGACCCGCAACGGTTATGCAAAGCGGTCGTTCGCTTTTTAAGAAGGCAGGCCAATCGTCAACGGTTTCTGTTGACAGTCTGTTACCGATTAATTGATCCAAAAGGGTTTCCCGGCGCCCAGTGGATTCAGCCACAATCAATGTACGGCCGGTGAATTCGTTCGTGAAGTTTTCCAAGGCCCCCATCGGTTTTTCACCGCGCGGTTCAATCGGGTACAAACCGGGGTTTTGCGTGTCGGCATTAACCGCTGTAGTGCCCGGGTTTTCAATTTCGAATCGCAACGCTTCTATCGGCGAATACGCTTTGAGTACGTGCTGCCATTCTTTAGGTGGAACATACAATTCTGATGGTTCAAGAATCGGGCGTTCAACATCGTGCCGGCGTTGCTCGTAACGCTCTTCAGTGTTCTCATAAAACGCATTCATTGCGCCAAACGCATCGGCCACACTAATGACGCGCGTGTTATCGGGCAGATAATCTGCCAGGGTTGCGGTGTGCTCAAAGAAAAGTGGCATGTAGTATTCGATGCCTGAGGGCGCACGTCCTTCGGATACCTCTCGGTAAAGCGGGCAATTTTTACTTTCGGCGTCAAACCGATTGCGGAACGCACGACGGAAGTGCTGAATACCGTCCTCATTCATCGGAAATTCATGAGCAGGCAGTAATGACACCTCGGCCACTTTTTCGGTTCCGCGCTGGGTGTCCGGGTCAAAGCTTCGAATGGTTTCGATGTCATCATCAAAGCACTCGATGCGATAAGGCACTGAGCTGCTCATTGGGAATAAATCGAGAATGGAGCCACGAACCGCAAATTCGCCATGCTCCTCCACTTGAGACACCATCCGGTAGCCCGCATCCACCAAATGTTGTCTAAATTGCTCGATGGAAAGTGTATCGCCGGGTTTTATTTGTAGAGCGTGCTGCGCCAAAAACTCAACGGGTGGCAACCTCTGCAACATAGCGCTGGCAGACACCAGTAAAACGCCCTGAGTTAACGTGGGCAATGCCGCAAGCGCACGAATGCGCTGGGCAATGATTTCCTGGTGAGGTGACACACGATCGTAAGTTAATGTTTCCCAATCGCCGAAGGTCAGTGAGAATGCATCGGCCGGTCTGAAAAATGCTAATTCAGCCTCTAGCTGCAGCAACTCGGGTGTGTTTGGCACCACCACAACGGTGAGTCCGTCGTGGCGTAGGGAAAACTCGGCAATGGCAAGAGATTCAGTGGCGCCGTACAGTTGGCCCCAGCGCTTTTTGCCAGACGCAGATTTAGGCAGCAACGACTGTGGAAGTGTGGTCATCGGACTTCGGGAACGCAATAAGCTGTGTATTGTCCCACATTTCCTATACTGCACTGACTTACGACGAGGTCTAACTTACTCATCATGTTTCAGCCCTATCAACTGTTTGTCGGTTTGCGTTATACGCGGGCGAAACGTCGTAACCATTTTATTTCCTTCATCTCGTTGATCTCCATACTGGGCATCTTCCTCGGAGTAACTGCCCTGATTACCGTCACATCCGTCATGAACGGATTTGAAAAAGAGATGCGCCACCGCATTGTGGGTGCGTCATCGCACGCCACGGTCAGCGGTTACGGCGAACCGATCTCCGACTGGCAAGCCGTCGCCGACAACGTACTGCAACACCCTGAGGTAGACGGCGCCGCACCCTATGTGGAGGGCCAGGTCATGTTGGTACACGCGGGGCGCTCAACCGGATCTCTTATACGAGGTGTAGAACCCGAAGCGGAGTCAGCAGTATCCGAATTGGAGAGCAGTTTGGAGTTTGGTGATTCCCTGACCGATACGCTAATTGGTGGTGAATTTGGACTGATTCTAGGGGCTGATTTGGCTACGTTTTTGGGCGCTGTTCCCGGTGACAAGGTGATGGTAATTACCCCAGAAGCCAGTGTGACTCCAATGGGCTTCGTACCCCGAGTAAAACGTTTCACGGTAACCGGCATATTCCGCTTTGGCATGTTTCAGTTCGATCGAAACCTTGCCATCATGCATGCGGCGGATGCTGGCAAATTGTTTCGTACCGGGGAAGGTTACTCAGGTGTTCGCTTGAAATTACAGGACACAGGTCGCGCACCGATTGTGGCGAGAGACTTAAGAGATACCCTGGGCCTGGATTACTACATCACCGACTGGACCCGGCAAAACGCCAATTATTTTCTGGCGGTAAAGATGGAAAAAACCATGATGTTCATCATTCTGTCGATGATTGTGGCCGTTGCCGCGTTTAACATCGTATCGACGCTGGTCATGATGGTTCAGGATAAACAAGCGGACATCGCCATTCTTAGAACTCAAGGCGCATCTCCACTCAGTGTCATGGGAATCTTTTTGGTGCAAGGCACCTTGATTGGTGTGATAGGCACCCTGGCGGGATTAGCGGGGGGCGTGATGCTCGCAACCAACATTGATGTTGTCGTGCCTTTTATCGAGCGGTTTACCGGGCCTGTGCTAAATCCAGAGGTTTACTACATTGATGAAGTACCAAGCGATTTACGCATCAGCGATGTGGTGAAAGTGGGGTTGATGTCCTTTGTGTTATCGGTACTCGCTACTTTGTATCCTGCGTGGCGCGCCTCGCGCACTGATCCGGCTTCGGCCCTAGCGTACGAGTAGCCAATATGAATGACGATATGGCGAACCATGCGCCTACACCTTCAGTCCTACTCGCAACCAACGTAGGGCGCACATACAAACAAGGCGACCTGTCTGTTGAAGTACTGAGTGACGTTTCTATCGATATACACCGCGGTGAGCGCGTTGCCATCATAGGCAGTTCAGGCAGTGGAAAAAGCACCTTGCTGCATGTGCTCGGCGGGCTGGATACCCCGAATAAAGGTTCTGTTGAACTGGCGGGTAAGTCGGTTCATGGTTTATCCCAGGCGGCTCGTGGGCGCTTACGCAATAAGCACGTAGGTTTCGTTTATCAGTTTCATCACTTGTTGCCTGAATTCAGTGCGGTCGAGAACGTCGCGATGCCATTGTTAATCCGTGGCGTCTCCCCCAACAAGGCAAAAACACAAGCCACAGAATTGCTTGAACGCGTGGGGCTAGGGGCTCGCATCAAACATAAGCCGAACGAGCTGTCCGGCGGGGAACGTCAGCGCGCCGCAATCGCCAGAGCGCTGGTCAATTCACCTGATATCGTTTTGGCGGATGAACCCACAGGAAATTTGGATGAAGGCACGGCCGGGCGAGTGTATGAATTACTGTTGGAACTCAACCGGGAACTCGGCACCAGCTTTCTAATTGTGACGCACGATTCCCGATTGGCGGCACGTATGGATCGGATTTATAAGCTGAGTGCGGGTGCTCTGCACGCGGCTTGACGGAACTGTCCTTACTAAGTGGGTCGGTCTACCCATTCGACCCACTTAACTGGGACAGTTCAGGCAGCTAGTGCTCTCATCGTCGCCGGGCTCCTTATCCTTCAAAGCCAACAGCACAGCAAAGTAAGCAATGGCCGACGTTAAGGTTGCGCATGCCATACAACCGGTGAACAACACTGGCCAGCCATGGGTGGTGGCCATCATCACACTCGACCAGGACAAGGTCAGGTTTTGTAATTCAGGTGATGGAGGCAGGATGGTTGACCCAACTACCCACGCGGAATACAGTAACGGCACAACGGTCAACGGATTGGTGAACCACACCATGACCATCGAGGAAGGCACATGGACGCGCAAGACCGCCGCAAAGGCGCCTGCCAACAGCGTTTGCAACGGCAATGGCAACCAACTGACGAACAGACCCACGGCGATGCCACCAGCCACCGAGCGTCTGTTACACGCCAACCACGGGCGTGGGATCCAGTTCAGAATTGTTCGCGTCACTCTCATCACGTAGTCAGTAACGGCCGTGAGCATTCGCGAATGAAGGGCAATCTTTGCGAGATTCGCAGGGATTTCAACCAACGTTTCGCTTTGTGAACCACGCCGTTCCCCTAGGGCTGCCGGTTCTGGGCGCCGGCTTAATTTTGATCCAGAGACAGCCTGCTTTACCGTTTCCACTGCTGTGCGGATCACTGTTTTTTGCTTGCTTAGTGTTCGGTGTGATGCGGCACAAGTTTCCCAAACGCTGCCCTGCATGGCTTTTCATGAGCGCCTGTGCTCTGACCATCGGGGGCCTAACGTCCGCATGGCAACTTGAGATGGCTCTGCAAACGCGCGTACCGATGAGCTACCACGGTAAAGACATTAGCCTGACGGTTCGGATTTTGTCCGTTGCTGATGACAGGCCAAAGCGCCAGGTGATGGTGGCAGAAGTCTTGGATCAGCCCCCCGAATTAACTGCGAAACGTTGGCGAATCGCGTGGTACGGGGTACCAGAAGACTCTGGCAGTCAGCCAATTAACCCAGCCGTCAACGATATCTGGACCTTTATGGTTCGTGTAAGGACCGCAAAAGCTGGCGGCAACCCTGGCGGCTTCGATACCGTTACGTGGAATTTAACCTCGCACATCGACGGTGTGGGTTACGTGCGAGATAAGCCTGCAGCCGTATTGGTGGAACAGGGCCGGGTAAACACGCTAAACGCGTTTCGACACAGCTTGGCAGAGCAGCTTCTCAGCTTGTCGCCGGACGCGTTGCATACCCCAGTTGTGGTGGCGCTCACTTTGGGGCTTCGCTCCAGGTTGGATGAGGCAACTCAGGCGTTGTTGGTCAACACGGGCACGGCGCATTTACTGGCCATCTCCGGTTTGCACATCGGTTTGGTGTCTGCGGGATGCTTTTTTATTTTTGGGCAGTTGTGGGGCTGTTTTCCGAAATCCTTGGGTCAGCGAGTATCAAAAACCTCGTTTGCCTGCGTCTTTGCCGTGCTGGCAGCGCTGTCCTACGCATCGCTGGCCGGTCTAAGCGCACCCACTCTGCGGGCAGCGGCCATGTGCGCAGTCGCCGCGTTGCTTGTCTGGAAGCGCGGGTCTTACTGCCGTTGGACCGCACTGCTGGTTGTGTTAAACGCCGTGGTACTGACCGATGTGTTTCGCCTGCTGGCGCCTGGTGTGTGGTTATCTTTCGGGACGGTGGCTTTCATTATGCTGCTGCCGACGGCGCGAAAGGAAAGTGGCACCTTCTCCCTAAAATCAGCTTGGCGCTTGCATGCCAGTCTCGGTATCTGCTTGTTGCCCGTCACGGGTTGGTTTTTCGCGCAAGGGGCTTTGGTTGCACCGCTGGCTAATTTACTGGCCGTGCCCTGGGTATCACTGGTGGTGGTGCCGTTCAGCTTAATCACGGTGCTTTTGAGCATGTTCGCACCGAGCATGGCCGAGCTTACCTTGCAGCTGACCAACCTGACGATTGACTGGTTGCTGAGTTGGTTAGCACTTTGTACCGATCTGCCGGGCGCTTCGGTACCGGTCACCGTTCCCAGTACGGTAGCGTTGTTAGCTTCAGTTGCGGGACTCTACGGATACTGTTCGGCCGCGGCGGTCGGTTTGCGGCGCTACGCACCGGTATTGTGTTTGCCCGTATTGTGTTGGAGCCTCGGTATTCGGACGGTGGGCGGGCTTGAGGTGCACGTACTGGACGTGGGGCAGGGGCACGCGAGTTTGGTGTTGACGCGGCAGCATGCTGTGCTGATCGACACTGGCGGTAGGCTGGGTAACGGGGAATCGTATTGGCGTCGCGCGGTTAAACCCGCTTTACAGCAGTTGGGTAAACAAGAGCTTACACACATCATTATCAGCCACAGTGATGCAGACCATGCAGCCGGTTTGTCTGAGGTTATCGACGCCTTTCCCAACGCTACCTTGTGGCTGGGTGGCGTAACCGATCTTCATGAACAATCTCAAGCTGAGTTCGACGCCATTGCAAACCCAAAACACCGGCAGGTCCAGACCCGCAGTCAAGTCGCTCGCTGTGAAGCGGGTCGGCAGTGGGTGTTGGACGGCGTGCATTTCTCTTTTTTGCATCCCGCAGCGCATGATGTGGACCCGGCTACGGTGGGCAGTGGCCTCGACGACAACGATGAATCGTGCGTGTTGCTGGTCCAGCTTGGTCGTTCTACTGTGCTGTTTCCAGGTGACATCGAAACCCGAGGCGAGGCTCAGTTACTGCAGCGCGCGCTGATCTCGAACAGTAGCGATAGCACCAGACTTTTATTGAAAGACCGGTTGACGATGCTCGTAGCGCCTCACCACGGCAGCCGAACGTCATCGACTGAACCGCTCGTTCACGCCTTGCAGCCGCATTACGTGGTCTTTCCTGCCGCTCACAGAAACCGCTCAGGTTTTCCTCACGAGGAAGTTTTAATGCGCTATAAAGTAGTGGGGAGCGTGCCCTTTGTAACGGGGCTGGACGGCGCTTTGGGGTTTTTTATGGACTCCAAGGGTTTGCAGCGGCCACCCACACGCTACTGGGTTGAACACCGTCGAGTGTGGCATTGACACGCTGGGGGTTATGCGGATTTTCGGACCACTCGTAAAAAGGTAAAGACACTGTGTGGCAAATTGTGACGGCGGGCGGCTGGTTAATGCTGCCAATTATTGCGAGCTCCATTATCGCTCTAGCGATCATCGCCGAGCGTTTTTACACGCTGCGCGCGAGCCGTGTATTACCGAATAACTTGGTAGCCGACGTCTGGAGGCTGGCCAGTACGAAGCAGTTAACCGAGGAGAAAGTGCGTGAATATCAGCAAGGTTCGCCGCTCGGTCGGGTGATTGCGGCCGGTTTACTAAACCGTCAGAAAGACCGTGAGGCCATGAAGGAGTCGATCGAAGAGGTTGGCAGTCAGGTGGCGCATGAACTCGGCCGGTACTTAAATGCATTGGGCACCATCGCAGCGATCACCCCATTACTGGGATTGCTCGGCACGGTTGTGGGTATGATCAAAGTCTTCACCAACATCACCACGGTGGGCGTAGGTAATCCTGCGCAATTGGCCGGTGGAATATCTCAGGCTCTGATTACCACCGCCAGCGGGCTCATCGTCGCTATTCCTGCGTTGATTTTTTACCGCTATTTCCGCGGCAAGGTGGATGGTTTAGTGGTTGGGATGGAGAAAGAAAGTTTGAAACTGGTGGATGTCTTGCAGAAACGCCAGTCGCGTGCGCCGAAGGTTGCCGCATGAAATTTCGGCGCAAGCAAACTGAAGAGCTTGAACTGAATCTAACGCCACTGATTGATGTGGTGTTCCTGCTGTTGATATTCTTCATGGTGTCCACGACGTTCCAGAAAGAATCCGAGATCTCATTGCAGCTTCCGAAGTCCACAGACGATCCCGTAGAAACCTCGCCTGAAAAGTATGAGATCGTGGTGAACGCCAGTGGCAGTTATTTCATCAACGATACCGAACTCGTGAACACCGATATTGAAACCTTACGTCAGGCGCTGTTTGATCTGACAAACGGCCAGAGAGACATTCCCATAACCATCAGGGCGGATGCACAAACACCGCATCAATCAGTGGTCACGGCCATGGATGCCGCCGCCCAGTTAGGGTTGTCGAGGCTGTCTATCGCCACATCACACAGTCCCTAAGTCGTGTCAGGCACACCGCCGCGCGCGCGTGACACCTATCGCAGATTGCTGCGGTATGTGAGACCTCATTGGGTGCGTTTTAGTTACGCCATCTTAGGGATGGTGGGGTTTGCGCTTACGGATACCGCTTTCGCTGCCTTATTACAGCCCATGTTGGATGGCGGCTTTGTAGAGCGTGATGAAACCGCGATCTGGTTCGTGCCGGTGGCCATCATTGTTCTGTTTTTTATTCGTGGGGCGGCTGGGTATGCATCCACCTATTACATGGCCTGGATTGGGTGGGCGGTTATCAAACAACTTCGCTCTGAAGTGTTTGCCAAGTACTTAACGTTGCCTACTGCGTTTTACGATGAAGCAAGCTCAGGTGAGTTGATTTCGCGCATCACATTTAACAGTCAGAAGGTTGCAAATGCAGCGAGTACTGCACTGACGGTATTTGTGCGGGATACCCTGACATCCATCGGCTTATTGGCATTGATGTTTTGGCATAGCTGGCAGCTGTCGTTGTGTTTCTTAATCATTGGTCCGATCATCGGTATTATCGTTGGACGGGTCAGCAAGCAGTTCAGAAAAGCCAGCCGTAATATTCAGGAAAGCATGGGTGAGGTAAGCCACGTCATCCAGGAGGCCATTGATGGCAGTCGCGTGGTGAAGATCTTCGGTGGCCAGGCAGGTGAACAGGAACGCTTTGAGGGTGCTAACGAATCCAACCGGCGATTCAATATGCGCGAAACGCGAATACGAGCGTTAAATGTGCCCATCATTCAATTTTTGATTGCCATTGCCTTGGCCATCATCGTCTTTGTGGCATCCGGTGGCCTGCTCGGTGAAGACCGCCTGTCACCTGGGCAGTTTATGTCGTTCATAGGTGCCATGTTGCTGCTGTTTGCACCGATGCGGCGCTTAACTTCGTTGAATAGCCAAATTCAACAAGGTATTGCGGCTGGTGAAAGTTTATTTGAAACGCTGGATTTGGAATCAGAGACTGATACCGGAACTAAAGAGGTGCAGGCACCGGTAACGTCGTTGGAATTCCGTAATGTCAGCATGGCGTACCGCCCGGATAAACCGGCGGTTTTAAATAACGTCAACCTGCAAGTTAAAGTCGGGGAAACGGTAGCGCTCGTGGGTGAATCGGGCAGCGGCAAAACCTCGCTGATCAGTTTACTGCCTCGCATGTACAACCACGACAGTGGTGATATTTTGATTAATAACGTTCCCGTTCAGGACTATACGCTTGCGTCTTTACGCGGGGCGATCTCGTACGTTAGCCAGGATGTGGTGTTATTCAACGATACGATACTCAACAACATCGCTTACGGCTCCAGAGAAACCCTTGATCGACACACCATACAGGCCGCGTGCAAAGCAGCCCACGCCGCGGACTTTATAGAAGGTTTGGATCAGGGTTACGACACCATGGTGGGTGAGAACGGCATCATGCTATCCGGTGGGCAGCGTCAACGTGTGGCTATTGCCCGAGCGCTTTTAAAGAACGCACCAATTTTGATCTTGGATGAAGCCACGTCAGCGCTGGATAACGAATCAGAGCGCAAAGTACAACAGGGGCTGGACACATTGATGGAAGGACGTACCACCTTAGTGGTCGCCCATCGTTTGTCTACAATAGAGAACGCTGATCGCATCGTGGTTATGAAGCTTGGCCAAATTGTGGAATCGGGTACACACGCCGAGCTCATGGCTAACGATTCGTTTTACAGCAAGTTGCATAGCCTACAGTTCTCATGAACACGCTGGAAAAAGCGTGGCAATCCCGAGGGTTTGTTGCGTGTTTGCTGTGGCCAGTGTCGATGGTGTTCAGAGCGTTAGTTGGTTTGCGTACAGCGGTATTCAACGTAACGAATCGAGCCAAAAGATCCGCGCTTGCAGCCGCACTTACACCCGCGCTTGCACCCACACCCGTGATTGTGGTGGGTAATTTAAGCGTTGGTGGTACTGGAAAATCGCCGTTAACTGCTGCTTTAGTGGCTTATTTTCAATCCATGGACTGGAAACCTGGCATCGTCTCCAGAGGGTACGGTGGTAACGCGATCGATACGCCTCAGCGCGTAACGGCAGAGTCCAATCCGGCGGATGTGGGAGACGAGCCCGTGATGTTAGCGCGTGAAACGGGCGTGCCGGTTTGTGTGTGTCGTCGTCGTCGTCAAGCTGTGGCTGCGCTCGTAGCTGACGGTTCGGTGGATCTCGTGATTAGCGATGACGGCTTGCAACACTACGCCATGGATCGTGATGTTGAAATCGTGGTGGTAGACGAGACCAAAGGCTTTGCGAACGGTTGGATGCTACCAGCGGGCCCGTTGAGAGAACCCCTTGCAAGGCTTAATCGCGTTGACCTCATTGCCTTGCACACTGCTGCGTTTGGTCGAACCAGCTCGGCAAAACAACCGGGTTCGATACCGTTACCGCAGGATGTAAACGCAGGCTGTTTTTATTTAAAGCAAACCAGGCTTGTACAAAGGTGGCCAGAGAACAACAGCGAAACAGTGTACGACTTGGCTCATCTGGCTGGAAAGACGGTTAACGCCGTCGCTGGCATTGGAAACCCGCAACGTTTTTTTGATCAGTGTCAGCAGGCGGGCATGCACGTGCTGCCAAACCCAAAACCCGATCATCATGAGTGGACCATTACTGACTTGATAATGCCAAACGAACATCCGATCGTTATGACTTCCAAAGACGCGGTAAAAGTCAGATCGCTGTTGAATGTCGAAACAATTGATCGTGCGAATGACACACCGATCAACTTTGCTCCTATCTACGAAATACGAGTGCAGGCGGTATTGAATGCGGACTTACAAAAAGCGCTTTCCATTATTGAACAACAACTTCATACCTCATACAGACAACCCAAAAGACTGAGCTGATGAATACTTCATCTGAATCCGGTTTTCATGTGGTGATCCCCGCCCGGTACGGATCAACCCGCTTTCCCGGAAAGCCTTTGCACTGTTTACTCGGTAAACCTATGGTGTTGCACGTCGTAGACAGGGCTCGTGCATCGTCGGCTTCATCCATTGTGGTTGCCACAGACGATGATCGCATCGCGGCCGTTTGTGAAGACGCCAAGGTGGATGTGGTGATGACGCAAGCCGATCATCCCAGTGGCACAGATCGTATTGCAGAAGTCGCCCGTGTTAAACGCTGGGCACCAGAGGATCGAATCGTTGGCTTGCAAGGTGATGAGCCCGCTATGCCAAGTTCGCACATCGATCTGTTAGCTGAAAATTTAACCCGGCATCCGGATGCGGCCATGGCGAGTTTGTGTTTTGCGGTACAGAATGCGGAAGATTGGCACAATCCTGATCGGGTAAAAGTGGTGTGTGATCATCAAGGTATGGCGTTGTATTTCAGTCGTGCACCCATCCCGCATCAAAGAGACAACAACGCGGTGCCTGATGCGGCGCGAATTCACATTGGTATGTACGCGTATCGATGTGAGTTTTTAGAACGCTATGCCGGTCTACCTGCATCCGCACTTGAATCTTTAGAGCAGTTGGAGCAACTTCGAGTACTGGACGCGGGCTATCAAATACATATGCACACTGTGCCAGGTGCGGTGGCTCACGGGGTAGATAGAATCGATGATGTGGAATCGATGGAGCTGCTGCTGGAGGCGATGACAAGAGCATGAGTGAACAGAGTACTGACAACACAGAGAAACACTGGGAGTTTTTAGGCGAGCAGCCTATCTATGACGGGTTTTATTCGGTGTCCAAAGCCTCGTTTAAACACACAAAATTCAACGGTGGCTGGACGGGTACGGTAGAGCGCGAAGTACTTAACCGCGGTAACGTGATCGGTGTGTTAGCGCACGATCCGGAAACGGATCAAATAGCGTTGGTGGAACAGTTTCGTTTCGGCGCTAAAGGTGAAGCTGACAATCCGTGGCTGATGGAAGTTATCGCCGGCATGGTGGAAACAGGGGAAGAGCCTGATGAGGTAGCTACACGGGAAGCGTGGGAAGAGGCTGGTATAACCGTCACTGAGCCAACGCTGATCAGTCAGTATTACTCCAGCCCGAGTTCAACCACCGAACAGGTGTTCGTGTACTACGCAGCGTGCGATTTGTCTGATGTGGGCGGTGTACACGGGCTGGAAGAAGAAGATGAGGATATCCGGGTGCACGTCGTGCCGGCTAACGATGCCATACGCATGCTGGAAAATGGGGTAATCAAAAACGCGATCAGCGTCGTCGCCATGCAATGGTTTCAATACCAGCGGGCGATAAAACAGCTTTAACGTGAGTGCGTGCTACGCCCAGTCATGCCAGGGTATTGGTAGCCAAACCGGTTGTTCTTGGTAGAACGACTTAAGGAGCCAAACGCCACCTTCTTCCAAGCGCAGATGCTCCTGAGCTTCTACCACTAAGGCGGGAGCGGCTGTGTAGCTCTGGCAATCTGGCGCGAAAAAGCCGGTTCGAGCCATCGCCAATGCCCCACCTTTACTAAAGCACAGTACCGAGCCGACGCCAGCGGGGATAATGTCACCGGCGCTAGGTGGATTTAAATACGTGCCGTGCGCTGATGGTTCCAATGAGGATGGTAACGAAAGCCCGGTGTTGCCGACACGGGTTTGACAGCCGGATAACGCGAGCGTGCAAGTCATCAGGGCTGTGATGCAGGCGTTTGCTAACCAGCTTTTATTCATCCACCACAAATAAGACTTGAGATTGCAATAGATGTTGAAGTGTCTGCGCATCGGTGGTGTCTAGTTCAACGGGCAATTGAATAGAACCTTGCGAATCGGCCAGAGTTTTCGCAAAGGGTAGGCTGCAGGTAAAGACGTCACCGTTAACAAAGAGTTCCGCTGTCGTCTCTCCTTGTTGCGCCCTGGCAATGTACGCCACTTGAGCAAAAGAGTGCCATTGCACAGTTTGGCCTTGCCACGGTACCGTTGATCGCAGTTCTTCATCGAAACCAATCCCACCACGCGTAAGTAGGTGCCCGGATAATTTAATCAGTTCATCATCGGACAGTGTGGTAGCGGTTTCCCAGAGCTTGCGCAGTTGGACCAGCACGGCCGGTTTTATTTCAGCGCCGTTGCCTTCTTCCAGAGGCACATCCTTCATGCGTTCTAGAGGGAGGTTGTCCAACAGAATGTCGCTGAACACATCCAGTACATCTAAATTTGATGGTGCGCGAAAGCCGATAGACCAGGTCGTGCAATTGTCGCCGACGGCGATGCCATGGTGAGGCACACCGGGCGGTAAATAAAGCACATCTCCAGGTTCCAGTTCCCAGGTATCCGTTGCGGTGAAATTTGCGAGTAAGCGCAGCGTTTCATCGTCTTTTAGTTTGATATCCGGGTTTTCGGAAGCATCGATTTTCCACTGACGGACACCGCTGGCCTGAAGAAGAAACACATCGTATTCATCAATGTGTGCCCCAACGGATGCCTGGTCAGGTGCAAAGCTAATCATTAAGTCATCAATGCGCCAGCGGGGCAGAAATCGAAACGGTTGGATGTAGTTGCTGAGTTCTGGCCAATGTTTTTCACAATCAGTGACCAGCAATGACCAGTCTTTATTACCGATTGAGTCATAACGATCTTCAGCAAACGGTCCATGTTCCAGGTGGTAAGTTCCGGTGGCATCCTGGGTAATGATGCGAGGGGTTGTGCCATCTTCCAACGACATGCCCGCCAGCTCATCGGGGCTGACGGGTGTTTTAAAATCGGGTAGGGCTTGACGAATCAGTAACGGTTGCTTTTGCCAGTATTCATCCAAAAATCGTTGGGTGGTTAAACCCGCTGGCCACTGTATAGATGTGATGTCCACCGGTTTACTCACTGATCGAGTTTGGCAAGCTCTGCCGCAATACCCAGGTAATTCGATGGCGTTAACGCCTTCAGTTGATCCTTGGCTGTCTCGGGTATATCCAATGTGGCAATGAACGCTGCGATGGTATCCTGGGTAATGGCTTGACCGCGCGTTAACGCTTTCAGCTGTTCGTAAGGTTCGGGCAGCCCATAGCGTCGCATTACCGTTTGAATGGGCTCGGCCAGCACTTCCCAGGCGTTATCAAGGTCTGCCGCCAGTGCCGCTTCATTCACGTCCAATTTACCCAAGCCTTTTTGAAGTGATGCTAAGGCGATGGCGGTATAACCTGCGCCTACGCCTAAGTTTCGCAACACGGTGGAATCGGTAAGATCGCGCTGCCAGCGGGAGATCGGTAGCTTTCGAGATAGATGATCAAAGATTGCATTGGCTAAACCGAGGTTACCTTCCGCGTTTTCAAAGTCGATCGGATTAACCTTGTGGGGCATGGTCGAGGAACCGACTTCACCCGCAACGGTTTTTTGTTTTAAATAACCCAGTGAGATGTAACCCCAGACGTCTCGAGCAAAGTCAATCAGTGTCACGTTGTAGCGTGCTAAGGCATCAAATAATTCGGCGATAAAATCGTGCGGTTCGATTTGCGTGGTGTGGGTGTTTATTTCTAAGCCAAGCGACTGAATAAAATCTGCAGAGACTGATGGCCAATCCACTTCAGGGTATGCCGATATGTGTGCATTAAAGTTGCCGACCGCACCGTTAATCTTGCCCAGGATTTCAACGCGCTCTATGACCGCGTAGTGCCGCTTCAAGCGCTGCACTACATTGGCAAACTCTTTACCGACTGTGGTGGGGCTGGCGGTTTGCCCGTGAGTACGACTTAAAAGGGGGGTGTTCGCTTGTGCATGCGCAAACTCGGTCAACGTACCTTGTACTTGAGACAGTGCCGGCAGAAGTGCCTCTTCGCGCCAGCGTTTCAGCATGCACGCGTAACTTAAGTTGTTGATGTCTTCTGACGTACAAGCGAAGTGTAAGAATTCGTTATAGGGGGTTAACGATGGGTGGTCATCGAACACCTTTTTTAAAAAATACTCAACTGCCTTCACATCGTGGTTGGTTGTGCGTTCAATGGCCTTCACTTCTTCGGCTTGAGCCGGTGTGAAGTTCTCTGCCAGATCCTGCAGCGCTTTTAGCGCAGAAGGCTCAGGCGCGGGTAGCTCTTCAATGCCACTGTGATTGGCCAGGTGCAGATACCAGGCAATTTCCACACGGATGCGCTCGCGTATCAGAGCGAATTCGCTGAAGTGCTCACGTAAGTCGGCAGTTTTGGACGCGTAACGGCCATCCACCGGTGATAGGGCGGTTAGGGCTGAAAGTTCGAGTGCAGGCATGGTCACAAACCGCTTCGCGGCCCTTGCAAAAGAGCGTGCGGTGTTTGGAGGGAGTTATGAGATTGGTAGGCGCGATTGGATTCGAACCAACGACCCCCACCATGTCAAGGTGGTGCTCTAACCAACTGAGCTACGCGCCTGCCGTCTGAACCACAAAGTTTACGGGCACTCGGCAATTTGGTCAACGTGGTTCATGCGTTAAATACCAATACGCGGTGCCACAATTGTGGCGAGATCACCTAGACTACTGATTAAGAATTATCCAAACGCACATGTGGCCACTCGTAGCGGTCACCACTGATAACACCACGTGGCCTTCCGTAGGGGTCACCACTGAGCGAAACACAATCTAATGCCTCAAATTACTCTGCCTGACGGCAGTGCCCGTCAGTTCGCAAATCCCGTTTCTGTCTTTGATGTAGCCGCCGATATTGGTGCTGGCCTTGCCAAAGCTGCGCTTGCTGGCGTGGTTGATGGGGAACTGGTTGATACGAGTCACATCATCGAAACCGATGCGCAGCTTGCCATCGTGACGAACAAAAGCGATGAAGCGTTACCGCTTATTCGCCACTCCACCGCTCATTTATTAGCTCAAGCCGTGAAACAGCTTTACCCGGAAGCGCAGGTAACCATCGGGCCGGTGGTGGACGACGGCTTTTATTATGACTTTGCTTACGACCGAGCCTTCACGCCTGATGATTTTGAAATCATCGAAAAACGCATGAGTGAATTGGCGTCATCGGGAGACAAGATAGAGCGTCAGGTTGTCAGTCGTGATGAGGCGAAGGCGTTTTTTAAAGACATTGGCGAGGACTATAAAGTCGAGATCATCGACAGTATCCCGGGCGATGAGGTGCTTACTCTCTACAAGCAGGGTGATTTTACGGATTTATGCCGTGGCCCCCATGTGCCTAATACTCAGCACTTAAAGGCGTTCAAGCTGACAAAGCTCGCGGGTGCTTATTGGCGTGGGGATTCAAATAACCCGATGTTGCAGCGCATTTACGGTACCGCGTTCAGTGATAAAAAAGCGCTAAAAACACACTTAAATAATCTGGCTGAAGCTGAGAAACGAGACCACCGAAAAATCGGTAAAAAGCTTGATCTTTTTCACGTGCAAGAAGAAGCACCTGGCATGGTGTTTTGGCACCCGCGCGGCTGGGCTATCTATCAGGCGGTAGAGCAGTACATGCGCAAGCGGCAGGCTGATGACGGTTATCAGGAAATCCGCACACCCCAAATCGTGGACTACAGCCTATGGGAACGATCCGGTCACGCCGATAAATTCGGTGACAACATGTTCAATGTAGAAACCGACGACAGACGATACGCGGTTAAACCGATGAACTGCCCTGGGCACGTGCAGGTGTTCAACCAAGGGCTGAAAAGCTATCGGGATCTGCCATTGCGTTACGCAGAATTTGGTTCCTGCCATCGCAACGAAATGTCCGGTGCGCTGCACGGCATTATGCGGGTTCGGGCATTTACTCAGGATGATGGCCACATTTTTTGCGCCGAATCAGACATCCAACCCGAAGTCGCGAAGTTCATCGACTTTCTGCACTCGGTTTATGAGGATTTTGGTTTTACTGACATTATCTACCGCTTATCGACGCGTCCGCCTGAGCGGGTGGGCAGCGATGAAGCCTGGGACAAGGCGGAAAAAGCCCTGGCCGTTGCGTTGGATTCAGCCGGGTTGGATTGGGAAGAGCTGCCCGGAGAGGGTGCATTCTACGGTCCGAAGATCGAATTTTCGTTGAAAGACTGCCTTGGGCGTGTGTGGCAGTGCGGTACGATGCAGGTGGACTTTTCGATGCCTGGTCGCTTGGATGCCAGTTTTGTCGCCGAAAGCGGCGAGAAAGAGGTGCCTGTGATGCTGCATCGAGCCACGATCGGCTCGTTTGAGCGCTTCATTGGCATTTTAATTGAACACTATGAAGGCAGATTGCCGGTTTGGTTGGCCCCCGTGCAGGCTGTGGTGTTGAATATCACCGACAAACACGCCCCGTACGTTGAGGAAGTGACGAAAATACTGCAAAATAGCGGGTTACGCACCGAGCACGATTTGCGAAACGAAAAGATCGGCTTTAAGATCCGGGAATGGACGCTGGAACGCGTGCCCTATTTACTGGTGGCAGGGGAGCGGGAAGTAGCCAATCGTGAGGTGGCTGTACGCACACGAAATGGTGAAGACCTTGGGACTTTTTCCATCGACGACTTTGTAAACAAATTACTGACAGAAAGTGGCCGTGGGGTCACAGCTGCAGTGGAGGACTAACGTATTTCTGCTAACAAGAAGATCAATCGGAAGAATGATGAAATTACCGCTTCCGAAGTCAGGTTGATTGGTCAAGATGGAGAACAAATCGGTGTGGTCGGGATAGACGACGCCATAGCCCATGCCAAGGGTGTCGGTCTTGATCTGGTTGAGATTTCGCCAAACGCGGAACCGCCGGTCTGCAAGGTGATGGACCACGGTCGTTTCAAGTTTGAAATGAGCAAACGCCAAAACTCGGCTAAGAAAAAGCAGAAGACGGTACAGATAAAGGAAATCAAGTTCCGACCGGGCACCGAAGACGGCGACTATGCGGTCAAGATGCGAAGTTTGGTCAAGTTCCTGGAAAATGGTGACAAGACCAAAATTACTCTGCGGTTTCGCGGCCGAGAGATGGCTCACAGGGAACTGGGCGCACAGCTGTTGAAGCGCGTTGAGCAGGATCTTTCCGAACTTGGCGTGGTAGAGCAGTTCCCGAAATTGGAAGGTCGACAGATGGTTATGGTTATCGCTCCAAAGAAGAGTGTTTAACTGGCCAGGATCAAATCAGCGGCGCTAAGCGTAGGCTGCTGATGTACAATACGCGGCTCGCCGGCGTTTAAACGGCGAAAAAGCAAAGTCTGGATGCCTGTTATCAACAGGCGAACAGCGCCCGAAACCCACGAGGTATGTGAGGTTGAGGGTCCGCCGCTAACCAATGCTCAGCTGCGCAGCACGGCGCAGGTGACAGTCGGGTAGCGATCTGCCGTGAGGTGTTACGCCTCACACTGATATGTAGGAGTACACAGTGCCCAACAAGCAAAAGTCAGTCAGCGGTGCCGCGAAGCGTTTTAAGCGCACGGGCTCCGGCGGCTACAAGCGTAAGCAGTCTCACTTGCGACACATCCTCACCAAGAAAAGCACCAAGCGTAAGCGTCATTTACGTGGTAAGTCCATGGTGCACGACAGTGATGTGGTGTTAATCAAGCGCATGTTACCGAACGCGCGGTAGGGGAGACGAGCAATGCCAAGAGTAAAACGCGGCGTCACAGCGCGCGCCGGTCATAAGAAAGTTCTAAAGCAAGCCAAAGGCTATCGCGGCGCACGCAGCCGAGTCTTTCGAGTAGCCAAGCAAGCGGTAACCAAAGCCGGTCAATACGCCTACCGCGATCGCAAAGCCAAGAAGCGTGTATTCCGCCGCTTATGGATTGCTCGCATCAATGCGGCAGCCCGTGAGAACGGCATCACCTACAGCCGCATGATGCAGGGTTTGAAGGCCGCCGGCATAGAAGTCGACCGCAAAATGTTGGCTGACATCGCCATCGCCGATTCGGTAGCGTTTACCGCCATCGTCGATAAGGCGAAAGCTGGGCTCGCTCAGACCGCATAACCACTTCAGGTTTGCCTTATCGACGAAGGGAAAGTCCAACCGGCCAGGCGGCCGGGTTGGGCTTTCCCTTTTTTGTGCCTGCTCGGTTGATGACTTAGTCGCTAATTTATCGGTCCGGGCAATCTATAGAAACCGATGTGTAAACAGGACCTGTCATGGCACTGGATTTAGAACAACTGCTAGACGACGCTAAGAACATGATCGCTGATGCGGCATCACCGGATGCCCTCGAGGCCACGCGTGTTGAATTGCTCGGTAAAAAAGGCAAATTAACTGATGCCTTGAAAGCGATTGGCCAATTGCCCAAGGAAGAGAAACCGGCTGCTGGTCAAGCGGTAAATAAGATCAAGGTTCAAGTGCAAGAGCTGCTTGAGCAGCGCAAACTGATACTCGAGCAACACGCTTTGGCTGAAAAATTGGCCGCGGACGCGCTCGATGTATCACTGCCAGGCCGCACAGGATTCTCCGGCGGGTTGCACCCGGTTACCTTGACCATCGAACGCATCTGCGCGCTATTCGGATCCTTGGGGTTTACTACGGTTCACGGGCCGGAAATTGAGGATGACCACCACAATTTTGAAGCTCTGAATATCCCTGCGCACCACCCAGCTCGGGCAATGCACGATACGTTTTATTTCGATGCAACACGATTGCTACGTACGCATACTTCGTCTGTTCAAATTCGGCATATGACGGCCAACAAGCCACCGCTGCGAATTTTAGCGCCCGGACGTGTATACCGATGCGATTCTGATCAAACGCACTCGCCTATGTTTCACCAAGTCGAAGGCCTGCTGGTAGATAAGGATGTTGGGTTGACTGATCTTATGGGCCATTTAGAAGGCTTCCTATTGCGTTTCTTTGATCAGGACGACTGTGAGATACGGTTTCGGCCGTCGTATTTTCCGTTTACCGAACCGTCAGCAGAAGTCGACATTCGCATAAACAAAGGACCTTGGTTAGAAGTCCTGGGATCGGGTGTTGTGCATCCGGCGGTGTTCCGATCGGTTGGCATCGACAACGAAGAATTTACTGGTTATGCGTTCGGTTTGGGTGTGGAGCGCTTGGCCATGTTGCGATACGGCGTGAAAGATTTACGTCTGTTCTTCGAAAACGATATGCGCTTCTTGGCGCAGTTTCATTAAGCGGGGCACGGCATGAAATTTTCAGAAAATTGGTTACGCGAGTGGGTTAACCCATCCGTGGATTCAGCGACCTTAGCGGATCAGCTGACTTTTTTAGGTTTGGAAGTTGATGAAGTGCTGCCCGCTCATCCTGGGTTTAGCAACGTCGTCGTGGCTCGAATTGACAAGATCCGTCCTCATCCGGATGCAAAGAAACTGCGCATATGCGAAGTGGACTGTGGCATGTCTGATTTGGTGCAAGTGGTATGCGGTGCTCCCAATGCGCGTTTGGGACTCATCACAGCGCTTGCCCAGGTGGGCGGTGTTTTGCCGAATGGTATGAAGATCAAAGCAGCAAAGCTGCGTGGTGAGGATTCATCGGGCATGTTGTGTTCTGCTGCCGAGTTAGGGTTATCTGAAAGTAATGACGGCATCATGGAATTACCGGATAACGCGCCTATTGGTGAACCACTGAGTGGCTTTTTGGAGTTAAACGATAACGTTATCGACATCGAACTTACGCCAGACCGTGGCGACTGCTTAAGTATTCGGGGTATCGCGCGTGATGTCTGTGCAAAGAACGATGTATCTATGTTGTTGCACGAAATCACCAATGTACCGTCGCAGCACGAACAGCTATGGCCAGTTCGAGTTGAACCGAGTTCTTCCTGTGTACGTTACTGCGGACGAGTGGTACAAAATGTTGATGTGTCTCAAGCATCACCGGTTTGGATGACAGAGCGGCTACGGCGAGCAGGGGTTCGTTCAATCAACCCCGCGGTGGACGTTACCAACTATGTGATGCTGGAACTTGGCCAGCCAATGCATGCGTTTGATTTAGACAAACTGCAAGGCCCCATTCAAGTTCGGCTGGCTGGTGAAGGCGAATCATTGGAATTACTGGATGGCAGAACCGTTAAGTTATCCGGAGACACAACCGTGATTGCCGATGACAGTGGGGCGATTGGTATCGCCGGAATCATGGGTGGAAATTCAACGGCTGTTGATGAAAACACAACAAACATTTTGTTTGAAGCCGCGTTGTTTTTGCCGGAAAAAACCATCGGCAAACCACGTCAATACGGGTGTCATACCGAATCCTCGCATCGCTTTGAACGCGGTGTTGATCCGAAGCTGCAAAAAGAGGCAATGGAGTATGCCACCGGTTTACTGATGAATATCGCTGGTGGTGAACCGGGTCCGGTTAGCGACTGGCAGGACTCAACTAACTTACCGCTAGGCGAATCGGTGCGGCTTCGACGTTCCAGGCTTAAGCGCATCATCGGGGTTGAACCTGATGCGAAAAACGTTGAACAGATACTGAAACGTTTGGGTATTGGAATTGAACGTCATGGAGACGACTGGCAGGTGAAACCGCCCAGTTATCGCTATGACCTTCGCATAGAAGAAGACTTCATAGAAGAGGTGGCTCGTGTCAATGGGTTTGATGCGTTACCAAGAACATCACCGGTGCACCGACCGGTGTTTCAAGATGTAAAAGAAACTTTCGTGCCGCCGCTGGCGATCAAACAGCAGCTACAACATCGCGGCTACCAGGAAGTTGTCACTTACAGTTTCGTTGATGCTGATCAGCAGAATACGTTGCGTCCTGACCTAGCGGCCTTGCCTTTAGCAAACCCGATTTCAAATGACCTTGCGGTGATGCGCACGACGTTGTTAGGTGGGCTTCTCGATACGCAACGGCGCAACCAAAGTCGTCAGGTGACTTCGCTACGAATCTTTGAAATGGGCTTACGCTTTTTACAAGCCAGTGATTCTGTTACCGACACAATCATGGACGCTGATTTCCATGATGATCTGCAAATTGGACATGGTCTGATCCAGCAGTCTATGTTGGCCGGTTTAGCTGTTGGGCAGGATAAGCCCGAAGGCTGGAGTGCGAAAACCAGAGAGGTCGACTTCTTCGATATGAAAGCTGATTTGGTGGCGCTACTCAGTCATGCGAGTGGGTCCAACATCTCGTTCGGTGCCAGTGCTTTGGATACTCTACACCCTGGTCAACGGGCCAGTGTTTTGGCTAACGGGAAACCGGTAGGCTATATCGGGCGTTTAAATCCGGGTTTGCTCAAAGCAGTTGATTTGAATGAAGCGCCGATTGTGTTCGAGATTGCACTGAAAGCGCTGCAGGCAGCCAAATTACCTGCGGCGTCTGAGTTATCCAAATTCCCGCAAGTTCGGCGAGATTTGGCGTTGCAGGTGGATAGCCAGATCGCCTGGGCTGACATAGCCGCGTGCATTCACGACGTAGCCGGGCCAATGGTTCAATCCGTCACGCCTTTCGATGTTTATGCGGGCGACAAAGTGGCCGACGGTAAGAAGAGTGTGGCTATTAGCTTGATTTTGCAGGACTTTTCACGCACTCTAGAAGATCAAGAGGTTGAAGCTGAAGTCGCCCGGGTGCTGGAAGCGCTCACGACAAGCCTCGGGGCTGAATTGCGCGCCTAGGGATAGCGTGGTGTCATCTTCTGTTTTACTTTACGTGTTGGACGAAACTGTGCGAGTTCGAGCATGGCGTTAACCAAAGCCGCAATGGCGGAGATGTTGTTTGATGAGTTGGGCCTTAACAAACGTGAGGCCAAGGAATTCGTCGATCAGTTTTTTGAAGAAGTGCGTGTTGCTCTGGAAAGCGGATGTGACGTTAAATTGTCGGGCTTTGGCAACTTCGTATTGCGCAATAAAAGTGAAAGACCGGGTAGAAACCCAAAAACTGGTGAAGAAATCCCCATTACCGCTCGTCGAGTGGTAACGTTTCGACCTGGTCAAAAATTGAAACAACGGGTAGAGGCTTATGCTGGAAATCAGTCCTGATATTGAGCTTCCCACCATACCGAACAAGCGGTATTTCACCATCGGTGAAGTGAGCGATCTGTGTGCCGTGAAACCACACGTGCTTCGGTATTGGGAACAAGAATTTCCTGACTTAAAACCGGTCAAGCGACGCGGCAACCGGCGTTACTACCAACGCCACGACGTCATGCTCATTCGTCAGATCAGAAGTCTGTTGTACCTTGAGGGCTACACCATCACCGGGGCGCGTCAGCATCTAGCCGGTGATCAAGTGAAGGGCGACAA
Organism: Granulosicoccaceae bacterium; assembly: GCA_020629835.1. Classification (GTDB taxonomy): domain Bacteria; phylum Pseudomonadota; class Gammaproteobacteria; order Granulosicoccales; family Granulosicoccaceae; genus Granulosicoccus. Next base: position 4,600 of record JAHDCO010000022.1, on the reverse strand, counting down.
TGCGCAAAGCCAGCAATTGATGAGACAGCTGCGCTCTGAACTGGAAGATGTGCTGAGAATCCTGCGTACTGCATAGCCTCAGGCGTTTATACATAATGAATTAAGCCCGGTACGGTCGCTAGGACCGACCATTTCCATTGCTCGAAGCCCTACCCACAGGCGGGCATTGATACGCGTTAATTGGAGAACGTTTAGCAAACCTTAAGCGCTTGTTCGGGAAAAGTCCGAATTGCCCGGAGCGAAAGGCGGCTTTAGTTGCCTCGTTTCGAAATAAATACCTAAAGTGCTTTGGGAATATCGTGTTGTAAAGGCTCATCGATGTCCGTTTTTTCGGTATCCTTGTGTTTCGGTCGGGGCGTGGCGCAGCCTGGTAGCGCACCACAATGGGGTTGTGGGGGTCGGAGGTTCGAATCCTCTCGCCCCGACCAATTTTGGCGAAACCATTGCCGAAAAGATAACGCGCCACCCATCAGCGTTTCTCGTACAAATCCCAGGCAGCCACTGCCCGGGAATTGTTTGACCAAAAAATGGTCAATAGTCCTCAACTTTTCCGTGAACTGGCCGCTCTTTGCCCCATAAGGACTTTCGGCCCCGGAGCCCACACATGCACGCAGATGAACTGCGAGTAGCCATTGACAAGATGGTTGACACTTTAGCAGCCTCTGGAATCATGACCGCTATTCGTGATTACAGAACAGCCAAAGGCGATCAGCAGCCCGTTGCTGCTGCGCGGCTGGGGCACGCGGGTGCCATGCTGATGGAGCGCATGGGGAAGGTTACGCCGCACGAAGAAACTGCGCTCAAGATCATGCACTTAAACAACTTGCGCGACACCGGTTATTGGCAGGCGTTACTGAGCATTCAAAAGTCGGAACAGGAACGCAACGCAGAGCTGGTGCATTTGTACAGCCGAGTCATGTTTGCATCCAATCACTTACCCAACTTTTCTGCCTTGTTGGGCAGAGTGGACGCGGGTGCCGGTGGCGCTGGCAGTCCGGCCACAGCTGCAGCCAATAGCGCAGCAGAACTTCAAGCCGGTGAATCTCGAATTACCATCCAGCTGACCGATGCGGGTGAAAAAGCGTCGGATCCAGATCGCATCGCTCGCTCCATCGACGGGATTGATATGTTGTATTCGGCCTGTGCCAGCTTATCGCGGCGCCCGGCCATGGATTTGCGTTTGGACTACATTGATGGTTCTTCTGAACGTTCTATCGTCTTCACAGGTGAAACCGATAGTGTGTCTGCAATGGCCGCGGTCATCGACTCGATTCCAGAGGCGTTAGCGAATTTAAATGATGATCAAGAGATCGATCTGGACGCACTGGTTCAGTCCTTACCGATTTTTTCTGAGTTGAATACCCTTGCAGGTCACGGTGCGTTTAGTGAAAAAGACTTGCGCGATATACGTGAAACGATGCATCAGGGCGCTTTGCTCACATTGGAAAGTGGCGTAGTACTGCCGGAGCCGCCAGTACAGGGCAATAAGAACGCTCCTGCACCTTCAGTCGCATCGGCACCGAAATCGGGAGTGTCCGCTGCCGGTTTGGCCGCTGCACATACGGCAGCAAGTTCTTCGTCTGCACCTGCCGGGCGCGACGAACACTACGAGCGCTATCTGGAAGAGCGTGCAGCCATGCAAAACGGTTCGGCGAGCAACATGGCTCAACAACCTGATGATGACGTGGATCCTTTCCCGGCTTTGGGTAACGCGGTAGACGCGGATGAACCCTTGAGCGAGGATAAGCAGGCAGCTGTAGAAAATTTGCTCAGATCATTGAATCAACAACGCGACGGTTAGCTCAACCCTCACAACCGTGGTTGCAACACGGTGCAAACCGGTTGGGAATCCCTGGCAATTTTACGCAAGGGTTAAAACCCACAAATAAGTGCTTTTCCTCCTTTTTCTTGTCGATGTGGTAGCGTCAAACGCGATGCATGCGCCGTTGCGTGCAGCGTGCTCCCTATCCGTCAAGAAAAGGAAACCGTCTTATGAAGCCCGGTGGCACTAATTTTTCCCGTCGACATTTTTTGCAAACCGCAGGTGCTGTGGGTGCTGTGTCTATGCTGCATCCGTACTCCGTTTTTGCATCAACCGGTCAGGCGCATTTGCGCATTATGGAAACGACCGATCTGCATGTGCATATCTTTCCCTACGACTATTACGGCGATAAACCGGCGGATAATGTAGGTGTTGCGCGTACTGCTGCCATCATTAATGAGATTCGTGCAGAAGCATCCAACGCGTTGTTGGTGGATAACGGTGACTTCCTGCAGGGCAACCCAATGGGTGATTACATCGCTTACGAGCGAGGCATGTCGGAAGGTCAAATTCATCCCATCATTGCAGCGATGAACACGTTGGGGTTTGATTGTTCAACACTGGGTAATCATGAGTTCAACTACGGCTTAGATTTTATGGATGCGGTACTCGGTGGTGCTGATTTTCCCTTCGTGTGCGCCAACGTTGCCAGCGGCGCTTTAGGAGCAACACCAAATGCGGATAAGCCTTTAAACAACGTCAAGCCTTACACCATTTTGGATCGCATGGTGGTTACTGGAGACGGTACCGAGCACGCTATAAAAGTCGGCTTTATTGGTTTCGTGCCGCAACAAATTATGAATTGGGACAGGCGCTGGTTGAGTGGCAACGTCAGTACTCGTGACATCGTTGATGCCGCCGCTGCCTGGGTTCCAGAAATGAAGGAAGCGGGAGCTGACGTCATTATTGCCTTGTCGCACTCTGGCATTGAAGCTGGCACACGTCAGGATGGTATGGAAAACGCGTCGTTACATGTGGCTGGCGTTGATGGCATTGATGCGTTGGTGACCGGTCATCACCATCGGGTTTTTCCAAGCCCCGCGTACGAAGCGTCAGCCGGTCTCGACCCGGTAGCTGGCACCTTGCAGGGTAAGCCTGCGGTTATGGCGGGTTTTTGGGGTTCACATCTTGGTTTAATAGATCTTCTGTTGGAAAAACAAGGTGATGAATGGGTGGTATTGTCCGCAGAAACTGAGGCCCGACCAATCTCTGAACGGGTAGAACGTAAGAACATTCCCTTGGTCGAAAGTGATCAAGCCGTGTTGGATTCGGTGCAAGCCGATCATGATGCAACGCTTGCGTATGTAAGGCGAGCCGTAGGTAAAACCGCCGCACCACTGCACAGTTATTTTGCGTTAGTTGCTGATGACCCATCCGTTCAAGTCGTTAGCCAAGCGCAAACGTGGTACATCACAGACATGATGAAAGGCACCGAGTGGGAGGGCTTACCGATCCTGTCAGCCGCAGCACCGTTTAAGGCAGGTGGTCGTGGTGGTCCTGAGTACTACACCGACGTGCCGGTAGGTGATGTCGCAATCAAAAACGTATCGGACTTATATTTGTATCCGAATACCGTTCGTGCGGTTGCTATCACTGGAGCACAAGTTAAGGACTGGTTGGAGCGTTCTGCCGGTATCTTCAATCAGGTACAGCCAAACGCTAGCGAGCAACCGCTGATCAACCCGGATTTTCCGTCTTATAACTTTGACGTAATCGATGGCGTAACCTATCAGCTGGATTTAACGCAACCGTCTAAGTTTGATCCCAAAGGGAACTTGCTTGATGCGTCAGCCAATCGGGTTGTGAACTTGCAGTACAACGGCCAAGCCATCGATATGAATCAAATGTTTATCGTGGCAACCAACAACTACCGAGCCGGCGGTGGCGGCAACTTCCCGGGTATTGGTGATGATGTTGTTGTATTCGTCGGTCCTGATACCAATCGTGATGTGCTGGTGCGTTACATTGTTGAGCAAGGCACCATTAACCCAAAAGCTGACGCTAATTGGAAGTTCGCACCCATTGAAGGAGCATCCGTGGTGTTCGATACCGGGCCAGGTGGGCGTGTACACGCATCATCAGTTCCTGGTGTATCGATTGAAGCTGCCGGTGATGGCGCTGACGGGTTTGCGCGATACCGCATCGATTTGAGCGGCTAAGCCGACTAGCGTTTACACAGTCGATCGTCAGCTCGAGTAATCATCGAGCTGACGATCGTCTTTTGTGTTGTAGAGTTGCCGATCTACGTATATGTCGGGTTCGGCTAAAAACCCTCAACAACAATTTTTCCTTTGGCAGTACCGGCTTCAATTTGTCGGTGCACTTCTCAGATGTTTCCTCCATCCCGTACCCAGCCACGCCGTGTGACTGCATTTGCAGAAAAATTAGTACGCATGATTGGCAACCCCTAGCACTTATCGGATTAACGCTGTGTATAGTGTATTGGGCTGCAGTAAGAGACCCATTAATCGGCGGTGCGACAGGCGTGGTGCTAACGGGGACTATCGTGGTAGGGCTGGTGGCCTGGCTAGTCGTGTCGGCCCGCACAAACCAGTCAAAATAGGGAAGTCCCTAAACCCAGAATGCGCGAATTTCGCAGTAGGTTGCGGGCTACGCACACGCGCCGGAAAGGATAGAAATAAGCTGGGCTTACCGGTCGGAGGGAAAACGCTGAGCGACCGAGGATGACTCTTACCGAGAAGCTTTGCGTAAAGCTTGTGAGAAAAGATTGGCTCCCCGAGACGGACTTGAACCGCCGACCCAATGATTAACAGTCAT
>JAHDCO010000078.1 GCA_020629835.1 Granulosicoccaceae bacterium | reverse complement strand
GTTCCAGTTCCAGTTCCAGTTCCACTGCTGCTGCTGCTGCTGCTGCTTCTGCTTCTGCTTCTGCATCTGCATCTGCCTCAACTTCAGCCGATCAAACTCCCAGTCTTTTAGAGGTGCACAATTTAACCTGCGAGTATCGAGTGCGTGGGTCCGGTTGGTTTGGCAAAGCCAAAACCTTTACTGCGGTTGACGACATTAGTTTTGCCATTAAGGCGGGTGAGAGCGTTGGCTTGGTAGGTGAAAGCGGTTGTGGTAAGTCAACGTTGGCCCGAGCATTGTTGGGCTTGATGCCAAGGGCAGGTGGCACAATCCGTATCAACGGCCAGAGCATTGATGCAGGTATGTCTGTGTTAAGAAACTTGCAGGTGGTCTTCCAGGATCCTTACGGATCGTTCAATCCCCGGCATCGTGTGGCACGACTGGTTGCGGAACCGCTTAACGTGTTGTCCAGCCCACCCAAAGGTCAGGAAAAACAGGCTCTCGTTGCCAGCATGCTCGAAAGCGTCGGAATGCAAGCCAGCGATGCGGATAAATACATCCACGAATTTTCAGGTGGGCAGCGCCAACGGATCGCGATTGCGCGTGCGCTGATTGTCAAGCCCGCCTTAATATTATTGGATGAGGCGGTATCGGCTTTGGATGTTTCAGTTCGCGCCACAGTGTTGGACTTGTTGGCCGAACTCGCTCGCAGTCATCAATTGGCGTACCTTTTTATCTCCCACGACCTATCAGTGGTAAAGAATGTAACCGACCGGGTACTTGTCATGCGTTCGGGCAAAATTGTCGAACGCGGTGTTACCCAGGACGTCTTCAATCACCCCACCCATGAATACACACAACGTTTAGTGGCTTCCGTGCCACAACTACCAGATTACCAACATGCTGCTGAACACTCGGTTTAATTTTTCATCCCAACAGGTTTTTATCGACGGCCAGTGGCAAGCGCCACGCTCAGGTCAATCGACGGCGTTGCTTAATCCTTCAACCGGAGAAGCGCTGTGTGACATCGCCCTGGGCAACGAAGAAGATATCGATGCAGCGGTGCAGTCTGCAAAGCAGGCGTTGCTGGGGGAGTGGGGTCAGGCATCGGCGCTTGAACGTGGGCGTGTTCTGACAAAGCTTGGGCAGCTGGTTTTGGATAACGTGGATGACCTTGCCAAGTTGGAAGCCCTGGATGTTGGTAAGCCATTAACGCAGGCACGCAACGATGCCATTGCGTTAGCTCGTTATTGCGAATTTTTTGGTGGGGCGGCAGATAAGGTGCATGGCGATACGATTCCGTACCTGCCGGGGTATACCGTATACACCCTGCGTGAACCACACGGTGTCACCGGGCACATTGTGCCGTGGAACTACCCAATGCAGATCATCGGTCGCTCGGTTGGCGCGGCATTAACCATGGGTAACGCAGCGGTGCTAAAACCGGCGGAGGAAGCGTGTTTAACCGCGTTGGCGTTTGCGGAGTTGGCGAAACAGGCCGGTTTGCCAAACGGGGCGCTGAATGTGGTGCCAGGCTTAGGCGCTATTGCAGGGGCTGCGTTAAGTGCTCATCCCGAGGTGCACCACATTTCGTTTACCGGCTCGGTTGGTGCGGGTGAAGCGGTACAGGCAGCGGCAGCTAAACACGTCGCGCCGGTCACCTTAGAGCTCGGTGGTAAGTCAGCACAGGTGGTGTTTGATGATGTAGCTATGGATGATGCTATTCCGTTTCTGTTAAACGCTGGCATTCAAAACGCGGGTCAGACCTGTTCAGCGGCATCGCGGCTGTTGGTGCATCGATCTCGTCACGAGGAAATGGTTGAGCGTTTAGCAAAAGGTTATGAAGCCCTGGAAGTTGGCCCCGCGATGGATGATAAACACGTTGGCCCGTTAATCTCACATCGACAACAGCAACTGGTTGAAGGTTTTCTACAGCAGGGCAATGACTTAACCGTCGCGGCTACCGGGCACAAGGTGGACAACATCCCGGAGCGTGGGGCGTACGTTGTGCCCACGTTATTCGACGATGTTCCACCGAATCACGTGCTTGCTCAACAGGAAATATTTGGGCCGGTGCAAACGGTCATCGTGTTTGATGATGAAGACGAAGCCATACAGATTGCAAACGGTACCGCCTATGGTTTGGTAGCAGCTGCCTGGACACAGAACGGTGCGCGTCAAATGCGCATGGCTAAAGCGTTGAAGGCAGGTCAGGTCTTCATCAACAACTACGGTGCCGGCGGTGGTGTGGAGTTGCCTTTCGGCGGTGTGGGTGCGTCAGGGCATGGGCGCGAAAAAGGTTTTGAATCGTTGTACGGCTTTTCTACTGTGAAAACCGTGGCAGCCAAACATGATTAACGTAAAAAGGCTTTAGTGAGTAGAAAAGTCTTTAAATAGTAGAGCGGAAAAAGCGATGAGATTAAAAAACAAGACGGCACTGGTTACTGGTGGTGCTTCCGGTTTTGGTGCGGGCATTTGCAAAAAGTTTATTGCTGAAGGTGCGTCGGTCGTCGTGGCAGACATAAACGCCGAAAGTGCTGCGGCCATGGCGGCTGAACTGGGTTCGAACGCTTCATCTGTGGCTATCGATGTATCAGCAGATACTTCGGTAAAAGCCTGCGCTGAGACGATTAAGGCTACCGTAGGTGACTTGGATATTGTGGTTAACAATGCAGGTGTTACGCATTTACCCGCTGAATTAGAATCTATCAGTGAAGCAGACTTTGATCGTGTTATTGCGGTTAACGCAAAGTCGCTGTTTTTAATGTCTCGCCATTTTATTCCAGCCATGAAAGCGCGTGGGCATGGCGTGGTGCTGAACGTAGCATCCACTGCCGGTGTCAGTCCGCGGCCAAGGCTCAGTTGGTACAACGCCTCCAAAGGGTTCATGATTACAGCGACTCGCAGTATGGCAGTCGAACTGGCCCCATACGGTGTAAGAGTGAACGCGATAAATCCAGTTGCCGGTGAAACACCGTTACTAAAATCGTTTATGGGAGAAGATACACCGGAAGTACGCGCCAAGTTTCTGAGTACCATTCCATTAGGCCGTTTCAGTACACCGGAAGACATGGGCAACGCGGCCGCCTTTTTGTGTTCAGACGAAGCCAGCATGATTACTGGCGTTGCGATGGAAGTTGACGGTGGCCGCTGTATATAACCAGGCGAGAAACGTCGCATGAAAGTAGGTGCACACAATTTAATTACCGATGTACCCGGCTTACGGGTCGGCAACGCGCATTGCGATACATTGAAGTCGGGTGTGACTGTATTAGCTGCAGATACGCCGTTTGTGGCCAGTGTTGATGTTATGGGTGGCGCGCCGGGTACCCGCGAGACCGATTGCCTTGCGCCTGAAAACCTGGTGAGCGATGTCGATGCCCTGGTACTGGCGGGTGGTTCTGCGTTTGGGTTAGATGCAGCATCCGGTGTTACCGATGCGTTACTCGCTGAAGGTCGCGGGTTTGCAGTGGGACCTGTGCGAGTGCCCATCGTGCCTGCCGCCATTGTGTTCGATTTAATCAACGGTGGTGAAAAAGGCTGGTCACAGAATCCTTATCGAGATTTGGGTTATCAGGCCTATCAAAATCTGGCGGTAGAATTTTTATTAGGCAGTGAAGGTGGGGGCAGCGGCGCTACCACAGCGAATCTGAAAGGCGGTTTGGGTTCCGCTTCGGTTGTATTGGACAACGGTATTACTGTGGGCGCTCTAGTGGTTGCTAATCCGCACGGCAGTGTTGTTGTGCCTGGGGGAAAATCGTTCTGGGCTGCACCGTTTGAACACGGTAACGAATTTGGTGGCTGCGGTCTGGCGGGGGACTTTGACCCATTAGCCATACCGGTTAATGAAAAGTTAGAAGCTTTTTCTCAGCGTGGTAACACAACCATTGCCATTGTTGCTACCGATGCGGTGTTGGATAAAGCGGCCTGTAAGCGATTCGCGGTTGCCGCTCAGGACGGCATGGCCCGAGCGATTGTGCCTTCGCACACGGCTTATGATGGCGATTTGGTCTTTGGGATGTCGACCTCTGAGAAGCCGTTAGAAAATCCTGTTGAAGATCTCATGCAGTTGGGGCATGCCGCGGCCTTGTGTGTGTCCCGAAGTATTAGTCGGGCGGTGTACTGCGCCAGTGAAAAGCCGGGAGATACGCTACCCACCTGGCGGTCCAGGTGGGCAGGCTCTTAATCGGGCTTAGCTACCGTGCGGTGGTGTTAACACCTTATCAATAACGTGAATGATGCCGTTCGATGCGCGAATGTCTGTGGCGATAATTTCGCTGTCGTTTACAAATAACTTATCGCCCATCAGGTTCAATACAAAACGATCCCCGTTGGCCGCTTCAATTTCAAATCCCACTTTACTCAGTGCGGTTTGAGCATCAACCGCCGTACCCGCGATGACGTGATACAACAGAATGTCTCGTAGTACGTCGGGGTTAGCCAGCAGGTTATCGATGGTGCTTTGACCCAACGCCATGAAGGCATCATCGGTAGGCGCGAATACGGTATACATGTCATTACCGTGGCCGATCGCTACATCCAAACCGGTCGCTTCTAATGCCGCCAGAAGGATCGTAAAGTTACCGGCTTCGCGAGCGACATCCAACAAGTTCGGTAGTGGTTGTTCCGTCACCGGGTCTTCCGTCACCGGTGGCGTTAACACGGTATCGATAACGTGAATGATGCCGTTTGTCGCTTGAATGTCGGTTACGATCACTTCGGACATATTGATAAATAACTTACCGTTATCGACAGTCACCCGAACGGTATCACCGTTTGTCATAGTGACATCCGTTCCAGCCAAACTTAATGCGGTGGTTGAATCAACCGCTGCGCCACCAACGACGTGGTACAACAGAATGTCGCTGAGTGTGGGCAAGTCATTTAACAACGCGTTAATGGTGTCTTGGCCTAACTTTGCGAACGCATCATCAGTTGGTGCGAAGACGGTGAAGGTCTCATCCGGATTAGCGAGTGCCATATCCAATCCCGTTGCTTGTAATGCAGCAACTAAGGTTGTGAAGTTACCGGCAGCCACCGCTGTGTTAACGATGTTGTCCAGCGCGGCTGGGTTGTGTGCATCAGCCGGTGGCAGTAAGACCGAATCAATTACATGGATGATGCCGTTACTGGCTACGATGTCCGTAGCGGTAACCGCAGCCTGGTTAATACGTAACACACCTTCGTCCAACGTAATGGCGGCATCGTCCTCATTCGCCATGGTGATGGTGCTGCCGGCTAATGATATGGCCGTTGTTGAGTCTACGGCTGCATTCGGGAACACGTGATACAACAAGATGTCTCGCAACTCATCCGGGTTACTTAACAGGTTGTCTATTGTGTCCTGCCCCAGTGCGGCGAATGCTTCATCGGTGGGCGCAAAGACTGTGAACGTGGCTGTCTCATCAGCTAGAACGCTGATTAAATCCGTCGCCTCCAGTGCAGCAGCTAAAGTTGTAAAGCTACCGGCGGCTACTGCAGTATCAACGATGTTTTGCGCTTGCGGCGCGTCGTCGGCTGCATCATCTGTTGGTGGTAACAGTACTTTATCAATAACGTGAATCACGCCGTTGGACGCACCAACATCAGCCGCTGTCACTTCTGACTGATTGATAAACAGACGCATGCCGTCAAGAGAGATTGCCAGAGCATCGCCGTTAGCAGCGTCGACCATCGATCCTGCCAGACCTGTTGCGGTTGCCGCATCGACGGTGGTATCGGCGAGCACGTGATACAACAAAATGTCTGTCAGCTTGTCAGTGTCGGCCAACAACGCATCAATCGTATCCTGACCTAACTCAGCGAATGCTTCATCGGTTGGGGCGAATACGGTGAATTCACGCGTGTCGTCCGCCAGCGTGGCATCCAATCCAGTGGCCTGAAGTGCTGCGACCAGTGTGGTGAACGAACCATTGGCTACGGCGGTGTCGATAATGGTCGATGCACCATCCGCTTGTGCAGATTGCAATGGGGTAGTTGTTGTGGTGTCTGTACCGCTGTCAGAACAGGCGGTCAATAAAGTCAGACACAGCCCAAGCAGCGGGCCGTAACGTTGTAGTGACATGCTTTATCTCCTGGAATTGAAAACGAATGAACGTTTTGCGAAAGTCATTCAACGCCGTGGAGAGTAATCAAGCGTCAGTGAACCGTATGTGATGAGAAAATGACAGGTGTTCACGGAGCATTCACACCATCACGGTGTGGTCACCTGACAACAACTATGATTGGGTTATGGATACAGCAAATACGCCTGTCACCCCGCAAACCCGCGTGCAGTCGCGGTTGTTGCGGGTTTTCTTACTGCAACTGGCCATCATTAGTGTGCTAACCGTAGCGGGTGTTCTCGCGGCGAGTTGGGTGGCCGAACGCATCCTGGTGAATCAGGCACTGCAGGGTGAGGCCGATTTTTTTTGGCAGCAACGTGATCAGGATCCCGATTATCCGCTCCCGGGTACGCTGAACCTCACAGGGTACATGGAGGATCATCGCGCACAGAATGGCGCCACAGACTTGAAAGCCGAACTGGTCGGTTTGGATCTAGGGCAGCAGCGCGTTGAGCTGGACGGCAGAAACGTTATTGCTCATGTCAGTGAACACGAAGGGCAACGTTTGGTGTTGCTGTTTCAAGAGGAGACGGTGTCTAACCTGGGATTTTATTTTGGCGTTGTGCCGTTGTCTCTGGTGCTGTTACTGATGTACTGCCTGGCGTATTTTGCCTACGTAATGAGTAAACGTGCGGTATCGCCCATTGCTCGCCTGGCAGACACCATTGAAAAAATAGACTTTAACTCAACCGATACCCAGGCACTGAACCTTGCCAATCTCAACGAACCGCAGAATTCTGAAACCGTTGTGCTGGCCGAAGCGCTGCAACATTTTATGGCGCGTACCCGAGTATCGGTGGACAGAGAGCGCAACTTTGTTCGTTATGCATCACACGAACTGCGTACCCCGCTAGCGGTGATTCAGGGGTCGGTATCATCACTGGAGTTAGCAAAGCTGAATGGCCCTGCCGAAAGAGCCTTAGCTCGTATTGATAGGGCGGCCCGGCATATGAATGATTTGATCTCAACCCTGCTGATGCTGGCACGAGATAAAACGAATCAGGAATCCACAGACATCACACCCGTTAACGATACCGTTGATGAACTGGTTAATGAACTTGCGCAAGTCATGCCCAATGAACTGGCTACCGTACGAGTGGATCATGAGGCAGTACTGGATGTTCAGGCTGCGGATGCTGCGGTTCGTATTGTATTAGGCAATCTATTACGTAATGCGTGTTTGCACGGCGGCAACAGTGGCGTGACGGTTAGCGTGGAAGCCAATGCGGTAACAGTACAGGATCGCGGCCCTGGGTTAAGTGAAGAAGATCAGCGGCGTATATTCGAACCCTTTTATCGCACGGAATCCAGCGCAGCGGGCGGACATGGTCTGGGCTTGTCGTTGGTGCTTAAAACGTGCGACAACCTGGGTTGGGACTTAAGTGTGAAAAGTGAATTAGGCGTGGGGTCAAGTTTCACTGTTGACTTCGGCCAGACGGTAGCCAGCACCAGCAACCGTGTGCAGTAACGGCTTACTGTACGGCTTGTCTACCGTTTTGCGCAGCTTATAAATCTGACTACGCAGCGTATCACTGGCCGGCGGATCGTCACCCCAAAGGTCAGACTCTAGTTGCTCCCGCGAGACAACATTGGGCGTGTGTTTGAGCAGGATGGTCAGTATTTGAAAGCCGGCGGGTGTTAATGACAACGTTTTACCTGCGCGCCTCGCTTCACGCGTGCCCGTGTCCAGTTCCAGGTCGGCAATGGTGAGTAATTCAGCGGCGACTTTCCCTAGCTGACGTCTGTGCAACGACTTTATGCGGGCAACCAGCTCCGGTAAGTCAAATGGCTTTACGACGTAGTCATCGGCGCCACTTTCAAAACCATCCAACTTATCCGCCAGCTCATCGCGTGCGGTCATCATGATGACGGGCGTGCTGTTGTTGTCGTTTTCACGAATCTCACGGCACAACGAAAAGCCGTCCATACCCGGTAGGTTTATATCCAACAACAACATGTCAAAACGGTTCTGCCGAAGTAGATGCAAGCCCGTCATACCGTCAGCGGCGTAATCCACTGTTGCGCCCATGGATTCTAAAAAATCAACCACGGTCTCAGCCAGATCCTGGTGGTCTTCGATCAATAAGATTTGCAGTTTATCGAGCGGTTGCATGGCAGCCGGGGTTATCGCGGAGCGGGTGCACGTTGGATTCGAATGGGGTAAAAGCTTACGCCAGCGTAGTCTAGTGACGGCGCACCCGGGAAACCTCGGCGCGCGGCCTGGTTGTACCAGCGTACCGCGTCTTCTGCCGCTTGGTTGGCGGCTGCAGGAATACCAATAAGACTCTGAGCTTCTTTGGCAAACTCCGTACCCAACACCACCTGCGCAGCTCGCTCACCGGCGTTGGCGCGGGCTTCCACTTGTGCAACCGGCAGGGTTTGTAATGTCTCAATTTCGTCACTGACCGCTTTTTTAACTGCCTCCTGACGGATTTCAGGGTCTGAGGAGTCTAAGTTCGGGTCGCGCGCCGGAACGTCAAACGGCCTTAACACCGTTGGTGCAACTAAGGGTATCGACATGGGCACGGGTCGATTAGCCGGCGCTGCCCCGGGCATGAGAATCGGCTCATCCAACACGCCACCGGTTGATTGCCCCGAGTTCGGATCGAAAGCTTGTACCCCTGTGCTGAAAAGAATCACGGCCAGGCCGCTAATGGAAATTATGCGCATAGGCGAATGGTACATCGCCCCAGCCCTTTATTTGTGACCATGCTGTACACAATGCTGTGGTTCGGTGAACTGCACCACACGGGATTGGGTAAGTTACTCGCTCCGGGCGCCGATATCCCTATGAGAAACGCGGAGATGTTCGCGTGACATCATGACGATTCAAGGTGCCCCAGTGATAACTGATTCGCAGAAACGCCGTAACAAACTTCGACGCTTGATCGCTGTCGCAGCGCTTGCTGCAACGGTTGTGGGCTGTGGAGGTGGCGGCAGTGGTGATGGCGATCCGAACATCAACTACATTGAACCCGGCCCGGCGTTACCTGTGCCAGGCGGAACCCTGCCGAATATAGCAACCAGCAAGAAAGACTTTAATGATGTGCACTTTGCCGGTAGCGCGGTGTGCGCGGACTGCCATAACAACGACCAATCCTTAGCCATTGATGATCGGCCTATGGTCGTTAACACCGATTCGGGTGTTAAGAAAGATGTCTCGATCGGGATTGCATGGGAAACCAGCACCATGGCCAATTCGGCGCGTGATCCTTACTGGCACGCCGTGGTTGCCAGCGAAATAGCGCTGTACCCCAATCTTGAAGACACCATTAACGATAAATGCACGGTGTGCCACGCACCGATGGCTAACACGCTGGCCAAGAAAGAGTCCGGTGGCGTTAACTACAAACTCTTCGGTACCGGCAGTGTGGCAGAAGGCAACTTCCAACCCGGATTACTGGATTTAGACGACACCAGTGAGATGTTTAACCACGCGATGGACGGGGTTAGCTGCTCGTTATGTCATCAAATTGAAGACGTAGGCTTGGGCACAGCTGCCAGCATGACAGGCGGTTACACCATTCCGACCATTCCTGAAGCAAACAAAGATCAGCGCCCGGCCTATGGCCAATACGCAAACCCCGACGTTGTTTATATGCAAACCGTGGCTGAATTTAAGCCGGTATACAGCGCACACATCAGTACATCTGAAACCTGCGCCACATGCCATAACTTGAACATCGAGCCAGTGGACAAAAACGGCGAACTGTCGGATGACTTCACCCACTTTGCTGAGCAGGCGATGTACACCGAATGGTTGGAAAGTGACTATGCCGTTGGTAAGCCACTGGAAGCGTCTTGCCAGGATTGCCACATGCCCAAGTTGGATCGTGACGTTTTTCTGGCAACGTCCAACGCCAGTAACAAGCGGCCAAACTTTGCAGAGCACACGTTCCTTGCGGCCAATACTGTTATGCAACAAATCATGCATGACAACAAAGGACCACTGGGCATAGATGCCGATCTTGATTTCCTACCGTCTATTGCGCGTAACCGGGAATTCTTGAAAACATCAGCAACCGTGGACGTGCAGGCCAACACACTGAACAACGGAATATTGGACTTCGATGTAACCGTCACTAATTTGACAGGTCATAAGTTACCAAGTGGTTACCATTCACGCCGTGCCTATTTGCACGTTGTCATTACAGACAGTAATGGCACTTTGGTTTACGAGAACGGTCGAATGGCACCTGACGGAAGCATTGCGGGTGTGGACGAAGACGTTAATCCAACCGTTTGGGAACCGCATCATGAGGTGATTACCAGTGCGACTCAAGTGCAGGTATATCAAGCGATAACCGGCAATGATGATAATGAGCGAACGCATTCGTTGCTGAACAGTGCTTACTTTCTGAAGGATAACCGGCTTACGCCAGCGGGTTTTGATAAGAACAATGTTTCAGCGGATGTTGCGGTGATGGGTTTAGCCGTTAACGATGCCAACTTTAATTTAGGTACGGATACCACGAAATATTTAGCCAATTTGAACGGTGGTGTAGCGCCTTACGACATTACCGTGTACTTCCGTTACCAACCGATATCGAAGGGGCACCTGGATGATCTGTTCTCTCAGTCAGACACCATTCCATCGGTTGATCACTTTAGAACCATGTATGAACAAGTACCGTTTAAGGATGAAGTTATGGCGTTTGGTTCCGCCACGATTCAATAACCACAGTGGGCAATGACCGCGGCAGCGACACACTCGGTCATAACGTCCGCTATACTTCACGCCATCGTCGGCCCGGGTAAGCAAGCGTTCCGCTTACCCGTTGGCTACAACCGTGTATACGGAGTCTTTATGCTCACTTTGTTTCGTCGCTTTTCATTAACTCTGTGCCTAACGGTTGCCGCATGTGTACTGCTGCCTGCCTCCGCACACGCCCAGCAGGTGCCCGGGTTGGAATACCGAATCGGGCCTGAAGATGTGCTGCACATTTCGGTATGGAAAGAAGACGATCTTGACCGCAAAGTGTTGGTACGACCCGATGGTGGCGTATCGTTTCCGCTGGTTGGAGATATTCAGGTCTCTGGCCGTACGCCACTAGAAGTACAGGATGAAATTCGTTCGCGTCTGGCGCGTTATGTACCCGATGCCGAAGTTACGGTGTCGGTGGATAAGATATCCGGCTACACCGTTTTTGTTCTTGGTGAAGTCAACAAGCCGGGTCAATTTACGCTGGGACGCTACGTCGATGTGGTGCAGGCTCTGACGTTAGCTGGCGGCACAACGCCATACGCATCCGAACGCAACATTCAGATCCTGCGTCGTCAGGATGGACGTGAAGTGGTGTATCGCTTCGACTTCCGCGATATTGAACGCGGCCGAAATTTGACACAAAACATCATTTTGCAGTCTGGTGATGTGGTTGTTGTACCCTAAAGGGATTCGTTAACTTCGGCTAAGACATCACGCAGGCACAGCACATGATGAATCGGGTTCTCAGTGGGCTGGCCCTGGTGTTAGCTACCAGCGTTGCACAAGCGGATGTTTGGGTATGGGACCCTTCCGCATCGTTAGACCAGCGTTTTGACGATAACTACACCATAAGCCCCCGTAACCCATCGAGCGTATCGGCGACGCGTATCGTGGGTAGCTTGGGCTTGAGTCGCGAATCTCAAGCGATGTCCATAGAAGGGTTAGTGCGTGCCGATGCACTATTGACCATCGGCGATGATGGGTCCGGTGGTGCAGGCGGTGAATTGAACTCCAACCGCATTCTGTATCTGGATTTCACACGCACGCAGGCCCGATCAGAATACGGCGTAAATTTAAACGCTAAAGTCGATACGCCCAGTCGAGATATCTCGGCCGATATCACCGATATTTCTTCAACGGCTGCGGATACCGGCGCAAGTGTTACGCAAACCGAAAACGTGGCCCGGCAACGCATCATTGTGTCGCCGTACTTTTCCTATAACCTCAGTCGACGTTCAAAGATAGACACCGAGCTGAGCTTTAGCCGAGTCACACACTCACTGCCCAGCACAACGGACTCTATTCGCAAGCAATTCATCTTGGGTAACCCGGGCGTTGATGTGCCGGACAACCTGACCATTGATGATGTGGGCGTGTTTACCGTTGCCGATGAGTTGGATGACTTTAACGAACAGGCTATTGATGTGGCTTATCGTTATCAGTTAACGCCAATCAGTACCTTATCGTTTTTTGCAGGCTATAGCCGCTTTGATACAACGACAGAAGCTGACCCCGCTGTGGTGTTCGCGTTCGAAGATAAAATCCCGGATGCTGAAGAACGGCAAATCTTAAGAAATCCAAAGCGCAAAGCCACCTCAAACACCGCCAAATTCAGAGTCGGTTGGGATAGAGCCTTAACGCCGACATTGACTCTGGGATTACAACTGGGTGTGTTCAACACAAATTTTGATAACTCCGATTTACTCAGAGAATCGGATCAAACCAGTTTGAGTGAGGAAGACCGGGCAGAAAAACTGGCCAACGCAGAAGGCAGTGAACGCGGTTATCTAGGTTCGGTTACTGTCTCGCGATCGGTGGGTATTGCACGGTACACCGGTAAGATTGGATTCGATGTGTTGCCCAGTAATGTCGGCTCGCAAGTGGAATCGTTTGAAGCCGTTGGCGACTACGAGCGTGAACTTGGCCCCTTGCTGGACTTTTCGTTCCGTGTTCGAGCCTATGAGCCTGACGCGATTAACGCCAGCAACGATAACGAATTTGCACGCCGTTTTCTTAGTATGGAACCGAAACTGATTTGGCGTTTCAGCCGCAGTTGGACAGCCGCTGCATCGTATCGCTACCGTCGTCAGAAAAGCCAAAC
>JAHDCO010000077.1 GCA_020629835.1 Granulosicoccaceae bacterium | reverse complement strand
ATTCTCTTTAGCGGCAGAATTCACCAAACGACTGGTGGTTGAGGATGATGAAAATCTTCAGCACTGGCTGGCTGAATGCACTCGGCTATATGAATTTACCGGAAATTATGCAGAAGCTAGCGGGTGTGCGCAAACGCAGCTGGAAACTGCCGAGACAGCGGATGAAACGTTCAGCGCAACGATGGCGCTGTTGCGCTTTTCAGCACTGGAAAAAGATGATGTTGCCGTCAATCAATACATTCAAGACTTACATCAGCTTAGCCCGGAGTCTGATCAGAATTTAGCAGCGTTGGCTGTGCAGTTGCTCGCGATTGAAAAACCACTGGATGCATCAAGAGCCTATGCGAAACTGGCCGAGCGTGATTCCGACAATCAAGGTGATTGGCTGAAGAAAGCGGCGCGTTGGGCCGAGGCTGGGGGCAAGCCTGCTGAAGCGGCGGCCTATCTTGATATATACAGAGAGGCCTCTGCAAGTGGATTGTCAGAGCAGGAAAAGTCAAAGCTTGAAGATGATATTGCACGTTTGCTCGCCGCTGCCGGTGACAGTTATGCCTTAATGAATCGGTACGCGGCCAAAATAGACTCGGGCGATTTATCGCAGGAAACTTTGGAGCGTGGTGTAGCAGCAGCCATCGGTAATCAAAGACTGCAAACTGCACGGCAGTGGAATACGGTGTTGATCGAGCGCTTCCCCGACACCACTCAGGCATGGGTTAATGAATACGATATCAGTTTAGCCCTTACAGAACTGCCAGAAGCATTAATCGCTGCTCAAACGCTGGCTGATCTTCAACCGGACGTTGCTGAGCACAGAATTCGGCTGGCGCGAGTTGCGGAGTGGTCGGGAGATCCGGAAGGGGCGACTCGGCATTGGCTTTGGTTAAGTCAGCGATTCCAAACCACACAAGTGCTGACTGAGCTGACCCGGCTATCCATCATGACTCGTCAGCCAACCATTGCGGCTGAGGCCTTGCGAAAAAGCGCCATGCAATCCAAACCTACGGCTCAGCAGGTGACGCAGCTCATCGATGCCTACGAATTGGAAGGGCGACCTGACCGCGCAGCTCAGGTTATCGAGGAATTGATGGCTAAGTACGGTAGTGATGCCTCTTTATTAATCCGATTGGCCAAGCTGCATGAATATCACGCTAATTTCGCCGCAGCGGCCGAGGTATGGGCACGTTATGAAACGATTCATACGCCATCGGTTCAAAGTCAGCTCCACCAAATGGAATTTTCGTGGCGTTTGAATCAAACAGAGCAGGCCAAAGCGTTTGCTGAAAACATGGTCAGCCTGGCCTCGGACGATGGGCGAGCGCTGGACAACATCAGTGATTTTCAAACGCGTTTATTGGCTGAGATTGGTTGGCGTTATAACTTACCGCAGGTAACTGCGTTAGCTCAGCCTCAACTTGCCAGAATAGAAGATCAAAACCAACAGCTTCTGCATAGAAAACGGGCAATAGATTCGGCCAAAGACCAAGGGGATATAAGTCGGGCGATCGCTTCGGCTAAGGCCCTGTACGATGATTCGCAAAGCGATGACGCTGCGTTATTGCATATGCGGTTATTGGTAAGTGCCATTCGAAAAGAAGCCGTTCATTCGGCTGAGCATATCAACGCATTGCAACCCTACCTAGTGGCCAACAATGAAACCATCAGTCTGCGACGTCGTATTGAATATTGGTCCTTAGTCGCTCAGTACCACCTATCTCAAGGTGAGCCTTTGATGGCCGAGCGCGCCTACCGTTCTGGCCTAAACCACGCGCCAAAAAACACCGACAGTCTGGCAGGTCTATTGTGGTTGTACATCGGCAGTAATCGTGTTGGTGACATAGAGACGTTTGTTGAGACGTATGAAGTGTTAGCAGAAAGTTCCCCCGCGTTGTGGACGCCTTTTGCTATGGCTTACATGCAATTGGGTATGCCCAAGCGAAGCCTAACCTGGTTTGATCGACAGATTGATACGATTGAAGCCGATTATGGTTTGTTATTGACTTACGCTGATGCGTTAGAGGCATCAGGCCAGGGTGGTCAGGCACTGAAGGTAAGGCATTACGCTATTGATGCGTTGCGTCCGTTATTGGCGGATAGCATTACCAACGACAAAAAGCAGTTGCTGCAGCAGTACGCGCGGATGGTAAACCGTTTTGGTAGCGCAGATCAGAAAGAGCGTTTCACACAAGGTGTGCTGGCCGATGGTGGTGAGCGCGCGATTGCCAAGGATGACTTTTGGCAGCAGGAAATGGCTATTACCTGGCTGATGGCCACGCAACGGGATGATATGGCGCGCGTCGTGTTGGCTAAACTGCACGAGCAGCGACTAAAAGCACCCGCCTGGCAAGCTCTAGCGGTAGCGATGAAGCAGAACGAACTGGATATCGTTGCTCAAATCGTGCAGTCAGGTGAGGGTATATCGGTCGGGGATAACATCCTGGCGTTGCGTCGATTGGGCCGTGGTAATGAAGCCTACGATCTGGCTGTGCAAACCTTGCAAGCTGGTTTGTCTGGCAACGAAGGTCAAATGGCAGCGGAGTCTTATCGGGCATTGAAAATGTACCGACCAGGGTTCGCCGGGGCCAGTGTAGAGAATACAGTAGCGCCAGGTATCGGTATCCTCGAATCTTCCGTAGTTGCACGACACACATTTGACAACACCACACTTGGTATCAGTGTGGACGCAAAAAACCAAAGCTTTGAATCTTCACGTTATCTATTGAGCGATGACAGTGAGCGGCAGGATATCGCGGTCACGCTACACTACGGCGACGCAACATTTAATACCCAATTCACCGCCGGTTATCTGCGCGATGAAACCGCCGATCGGCCCTATGCAAAAGCAAAGCTCGGGGCGCAGTATTCCCAGGGGAAGCACGGCGTCAATTTGGAATTGGCCGCAAACGAAACACCAACAGCGTCAACGATACTGCGATTGCGTGGTCAGCAAAACCGAGCATCGGGTTCGATCAATGTCAGTATCGGACAACAAGGGTTTGTACAGCTGAGTGCTACCGCTACCGATATCACCACACGTGTAGCAGAGCAGAAAGTGGCCCGCGGCCTAAGTGGTCAGTTTGAATTAGGTGTTCGGGGTACGTTCGCCAGCCACAATTGGAGTGCTAGTGTCCTGGCCAGCAGTCAAGCTACGGAGCGTGCCGATTCGGTGCCACAGGAGCTAATGCTGAACAATCGGGTGAATATGGATGAAGTCATTGCCAGTAAGGGCTCCACCTTATCAATCGGTGGCTCGTTGGCACGGGGCGGCATTGCAAGTAACTATCCTCAGGTGAGTTCACCCCGTTATTTCGTTAATGCCCGCGTTGGTCACCAATGGCCCGAAAAATCTTTTGGGTTCCAGTTTGGCGCCGGTGCTGGGGTTCGTGTTATCGGTGGTGACGAGTTAAGTGTTGGTTTTTCTCACGATGGGTTGGTAAACGATTTGGTTGGTCAGGGGCGGTCTCGGTTAGGAGTCAATTACCGCTTCCACTTCTGATAGGCTTCAAATGAACCTGTCTGACAGGCATGAGCGCTGAACCTTTCGGGTGTAACTAGCAACCCCTTATAGACTCAGTTAAGCTTTCGCGGATGAGCTATAAGAAACTCCACCCCGCCACCCGCACCGCGAAAGCGGATGATTTTCTCGATACGGCTACCGGCGCTATCGTACCCGGAATACATCCTTCTACCACCTTTGCTCGTGATGACCGATACCATCCGATTAACTCAGCGAATGTTTATACGCGCGATTGCAACCCCACCTATTTACCGGCTGAGCGAATGATTGCTGAGCTTGAAGGCGGGGAGGAATGTGCCTTGTTCGCTTCAGGTATGGCAGCGGTAGCAGCGGTTTTTTACACCTTGCCAATAAATGCTCATGCAGTTATTCCAGGCTCTATGTATTGGGGAGTCTTGTCCTGGGTACGCGCTTATTGTGAACGGGTAGGTGTGCAACTTAGTGAGTACGATCCTGCGGATATCGATTCTCTGGAAGGTGCGTTCCAGGGACATGCGAAAACCGATCTGATTTGGGTTGAAACACCGTCTAATCCACTCATGAGTGTTACTGACTTAGCTGCAGCGGCAGCCTTGGCAGATCGTGAAGGTGCACTTATGGTGGTGGATAACACAGCGGCCACGCCGGTCTTTACCCAACCTATCGAACACGGTGCTCATATTGTTATGCACTCTGCGACGAAGTCACTAAACGGCCACAGTGATGTGTTGGCCGGTGCGCTGGTTACTGCTGACGCCAATCTGAATGCATGGCAGGTGATCAAACAAGAACGGCATGGCGCAGGTGCGCTACCCGGTTCGTTTGAAGCGTGGCTTCTGCAACGGGGTTTGCGCACGCTGTTTCTTAGAGTGGAACGTGCTGCGAAAACTACGCAATATTTGGCTGAAAAGCTCAATGAGCACCGAGCTGTGTCGCGCGTGCGTTATCCAGGATTAGCTCACGATCCTGGCCATCAGATAGCGCGTAAACAAATGCACGGTGGGTTTGGATCGCTGTTATCGTTTGAAGTTGTAGGTGGTAAATCAGAAGCCTTAGCGGTTGCGGGTGCGTTGGAGGTTATTGTCAGCGCGACATCACTGGGGGGTGTGGAGACGTTGATTGAGCATCGTCATAGTGTCGAACCTGCCGAGACGCAACTACCGGAAAATTTGTTGCGTCTGGCCGTAGGAATTGAAGAGGCGGAAGATCTTTGGTGGGATCTGAATCGTGCCCTTTCAACATTGGATACCTAATGTTTCCCTGCAGTTGAGTAGTGACACGCGGTGTGGCATCAGATAGCAAAGAAATCCACAAGCTCATCCACCACCTGTCGATGGAAGGCACAAGCTTTCTCATTCGGCTGTTGACCACGGGCACGCTCCTCCATCGGGTCCTCAGCGTGCACGGTTGAGCCAGATAAGGCTTCCAGTACAGCATGACCGCAGAAAGGGACGTACATCTCCGAGTAACCACCTTCATGGGCCAGGACTAATTTCGCATCACTGAGTTGCATGAGTTGTTTTGTCATGGTCTCGAACGTTGAGGCCATACACATCATTCTGGATAGCGGATCAAAGGATGATGCATCAAACCCACAGGCGACAATGATCAATTCAGGATCAAACCCCTGTAAGCGTGGCATTACCAGTTTTTCCATGGCGTACACATAGGTGTCGTCACCACCACCTGGTGCCAATGGAATGTTCATGTTGTAACCCACTCCATCGTCTCGGCCAGTATCTTGATAGTGACCGGTATCCTGTGGATAGCACCGTTCCTGGTGCAACGATATTGTTAGCACGTTTGGGTCGTCGTAAAAAATGGCTTCAGTGCCGTTGCCGTGGTGAACATCCCAGTCAACAATAGCTACGCGAGCAGCCCGTCCTGAGGCGATGGCTTCTTTAGCCGCGATGGCGACATTTGATAGCAGGCAAAACCCGTTTGGCCATTCGGGTAAGCAGTGGTGGCCGGGTGGGCGGGCAAGTGCGTAAGCATTATCCAAGTCGCCATCGAGCGTGCGATTAACGGCACTGATCACCAGGCCCGCTGAGAGTGCAGCTATCTCATACGCGCCAGGGCCAAAAGGTGTTCTTAAACCCAGTTCGCCGCCGCCTTCATCTGATAATCGTTTGAATTCAGCCAGGTAATGCTCTGGATGTACGCGCAACAACTGCTCAGTTGTTGCAGCAGGCGCAGAACCAACCTGCAGTTCCTTTGATAAACCCGTTATCTCAATGAGATTACGCAGGCGACGCTTCGTCTCTGGTGCTTCGGGTAAACCACCTGAAACCAGTGGCTGTACCAGTCCCCCCACTTTGGCAAGTTGTGCATAGTTGCCACCTGAATGCCAGAAGCAGTGTTCATCCCAAAGAAATCCGGTTCGATTGATCATGGTTTGACGTTCCTTTGCTGTGTGCGCATCCATCTAAGCTGACGCGGTTCGTACCGTTCACCGGAGAAGATGCGTGGCTAACTTTTCTAATGCTTGCAGGTTGTGTCCACTGCAGTACACATCCAGATAAGGTTTTAAACAATCCATTCTAGGATCCGGTTCGTTTTCCGCAAAACGCCCCAACAGCGGGTTGATCCAAATCAGCCGTTTGGCTTTGCGCTTTAAGGCATCAACTTCCGGGATTAAGCGTTCTGGTTTCGCAGTATCGTATCCATCGCTAAACACAACCACCGTAGACGTTGAATCTACCGTGTGCCGACTGAAGTCGTGGTTAAAAGTTTTAAAACTATCCGCAATACGGGTCCCGCCTAACCAACCCTTGCTGTATTGATTCATGGCGTTTTCAAAATCCTGCTCGCGTAAGCGTGTGCTACCTTTGCCCAATTCGAACAATTGGGTATTAAATGCGTATGCAGTCGAACGGTCGAATTCGCTCATGAGTTGGCGTGTGAACCGCAGAAACAATTTCGAATAGACCTCCATCGACTGGCTTACATCCAGTAAGAGCACAAACGAGGGTAATCGTTTGATTGGTTTTCGATAAGCAAGCTCTCTCAAGGTACCTGCGGTGCTCAGGGCTTTTTGTTGGCTCCTGCGCATATCCAAATGCCCACCTTTTCGCGTAGATTTTAATCGCCGCCGCCGTTGTCTGCGAAGCTGTTTCGCAAGGCTATCGATGAGGTCTTCTATGGCTTGCATCTGGTGTTGATCGAATACGAAACGAAAATCGGCAAGAGATAACGTTTTGAAATCCCCAGCGCCAGTTATGTTCTGATCTAAGTCTTGTTCATCTGATGATGCTGAGAAACCGATCATACGGTTACGCGCAGCATCTTCAGGTGGTTGATTGTTTGATGAAGAAGGAGAGACCGTATCCTCATCGTCAGCGGGCTTTACACTGCGCCAGTAAAAATCGAACAAGTCATCGAAGCGTCGCCACTCAGATCGGTTGTGGCACAGGCACGTGCGAAGGCTTTCTTTCATATAGAGCCGGTGTTCTACATAACCGGCTGTAAGTACTTCGGTGGCAGACAAGGACGATGTGGTGTCACACAGGAAATTTTCATCGCGCAGTAAATCGATGAAACCCACCAATCGTTCCAGCACCACATCTTGATGGATGGCGTTCGACAATGATTCAGTCGTGCGCATCGTCGACTTGTGGAGTGCGCGTTACTAACTCTTGATCCTGACGAGTTTTGATCAAACAGGCCAGCGTAGTCTCTATGGCTTCTGGGCTACTGGTCAAATCGTTTACACCCAGGCCCATTAATGCAGCGGACCAATCGAGTGATTCAGCAACACCCGGTGTTTTACGCAAATGCGATTGCCTGAGACGCTGCACATACTCAACAACTTGATGCGCCAATGTATTGGTAATGTCTGGCAGCCGCGCTTTAATGATGTTCAGCTCTGCAGCTGCACTGGGGTAGTCAACGTAATGATATAAACAGCGCCGGCGCAGGGCATCACTGAGTTCACGAACGGCGTTTGATGTCAGTATCACCCACGGTTTGTGTATGGCATTGAAAGTGCCCAGCTCTGGAATACTGATCTGAAAATCAGATAACACTTCTAAGAGTAGGGCTTCAAATTCTTCGTCGGCTCGATCTACCTCATCAATCAATAGGACGGCACGCTTTGGTGAGCGTATCGCAGCAAGCAGCGGACGTTGCAGTAAAAAATCTTCACTGTAGACCGCAGATTTAAGATGGCTAGAGGGCTGTTCTGCAGCGATAGCGTTCGGCCGTTTATCGTCGATATGGCGTGCGTTGCTCATTTGAATGGCTAAGAGTTGCCGTTTGTAATCCCAGTCATACAACGCATGCTGCGCATCTAACCCTTCATAACACTGCAAGCGAATTAAAGGGGCTTGATGGATTTCAGCGAGCGCTTTGGCAACTTCGGTTTTACCAACGCCAGCTTCGCCCTCAATAAGCAGAGGCTTTTGCAGCACATCCATCAAATGCAAGCTAGCGGCAAGTGATGGATTGGCCACATAACCGATGGCTTTTAGGTTTTTTTGTAGCTGAGCCTGCGCATCAATATGTGTATGCATGAATAAGCTGAGTCAAGGTGTCCGGATGCAGTATAGCGTTGCAGCGCGAGAAGACGAACACCTTGCAGGTGGCCCTATGGGGCCACCTGTGGTTGATACGGCAGAACCGTTTGGTTTATTCGGGTTTCATGGCACCCGGGCCGGGGATGGCGTTCTCCGGGCACTTGCCCAAAATAATCATGCCCAGGACTTCATCTTTGGTAACGTCGTCGGTTTTCGCGTGCCCAACGATCTGGCCATTTTTCATCACCGTGACGCGATCAGCCAAGTCGAATACATCGTGAATATCATGGCTAATCAGGAAAATACCGATGCCTTCTTTTTTCAGCTGATGAATTAATTCGGCTACCTGTGCTGTTTCCTGCGGCCCCAACGCAGCGGTGGGCTCATCCATGATCAATATGCGCGCATTGAAGAGGATAGCGCGTGCGATAGCGACGGATTGTCGTTGACCACCTGAGAGCTTTTTTACCGGCTCTTTGAAGCGCTGGAAATTCGGGTTTAACCGTCCCATTACCTTTCGAGCTTCGGCTTCCATAGCCACATCATCCAATGTGCCCCAGGCGGTTTGTAGCTCTCGACCCAAATACAGGTTTGCCGCGGCATCGACGTTATCTGCCACCGCTAATGTTTGGTAAATGGTTTCGATGCCATAGGCCTTGGCGTCTCGAGGGTTATTGATCGTGGCTTTATTGCCATCGATAAATATCTCACCACTTTCACGTGGGTAGGCTCCGGACAGAATCTTTATGAGGGTGGATTTACCCGCACCGTTGTGACCGAGTAGTCCCACCACTTCACCGGCGTGCAGCTCCATAGAAGCATCGTCTACCGCTTTGATTCCTCCAAACGATATCGATAGGTTTTTCAGCTCTACAAGCGGATGGGTGTCTAACTGTTTTACGTTTGCTGTGCTCATAGTTGATACCTCAATCAGTTAGAACGGCGGCGGTAGAGGGTGTCTAGAAAGACCGCGAGAACGAGCACGGTCCCAACAACCATTTGTTGTATCGCAGCATCAAACCCGATTAACACCATGCCTGTTTGTAAGGACTGCATAACCACCGCACCGAGGATGGCTCCGTAAATAGTACCCAGGCCACCGGCCAGTGATGTACCACCGATAACGGCGGCCGCAATAACGTACAGCTCATCAAAGGTACCCAGAGCGTTGGTTGCAGAATTCAACCGTGCACTGGCTATGACCGCCGAAAGGCCAGTGAGTGCGCCCATGAGTGCAAAGATTTTCAACGTTACCCAGCGCACGTTAATTCCAGCGAGTTCGGCGGCTTCGGGGTTGCCACCGATGGCGAATACGTATCGGCCAAATCGCGTACGCGTTGCGAGGAACGTCATGGCGATACCCACACCGAGCATGATGAGTACCGGAATGGCAAAGCCGTGCGAGATAAATAAATCCGTTCCAGGCTCTAAGTTACCGGCGGCAATTTCTTTTTTAACGATGCCCTTAGGCCATGGATGAGAGTTCACTAAAAGAACAAATCCAATAACCAGAGAACAACCAACAATGGCTAAAAACGCCTCAGCCCACATCGGACGAGTCGGAAATTGAAAGCGTAACCGTTGTCGCCGGCTTTGCCACAGCGAAAACAGTATTCCAATACAGGCAAGGATACCGACCATCCAACTGGCGGTTTCTCCAATTGCCCCGTAAGGGCCACCGCCTAATTTTGCAAATGTTTGGTCAACCGGCGATATGGTCTCACCCCGCGCGAGCATAAAGGCGGCACCGCGCCAGACGAGTAAGCCGCCGAGTGTGACGATAAAGGCCGGTATTCCCAGATAAGCAATGAGATAACCATGAAACGCACCAATGATCGCCCCTACTAAGATGCCACTGAGTACGGCGATTACCCATATCATCGGGTGACCCAGGCCAAGGATGTCAGGCAGAATCCACACCTGCATGATGGCCATAAACATAGCGCAGAAACCAAGTACGGAGCCGACAGAAAGATCGATATGGCGTGTCACGATCACTAACACCATGCCGGTTGCCATGACCCCGATGGATGCGGTCTGCACCGATAGATTCCACAGGTTTCTAGGTGTTAGAAAGGCCGCAAAACCTTTCACTAGACCACCATATAAATGAAAGCCAATCCAGATTAGCAGTAGCGCTCCCACCATGCCTAGCAGACGCGAGTCAATTTCAGTGGCTCTTAAAAATTTAGTAAATGCGCCTTCGTTTTCGGCTAGCGCAGGGCCTTTGTTAGCAGGGTTCTCACTCACGTCTTGACTCTCGATTGGGCGAAACAGCGCACAAAGACAGCTTCAAAAGCTTACTTTGGTAACGGCGTTGGTAAGGAGTTAAAGGCCCACAGCGGAAAAATGTAGTTGGCCTGTTGGGTGGTTCGCCATAATTCGGCGATACCGTGCAGCGACTTCCATGCTGCGAATAAAGATCATAAATACAGCTGGCCCGGTAGCAACGTTGCCATTGCAACCGGGCCGCCTAAAGGATGGCTTAGCAGCCAGCAACACCTTCCATTGCGCCTTCACATACTTTGTCTTTCTCGATCCAACCTGCATCGATAACAACGTCTAGGTTGTCAGCCTTGATAGGCACGGGGGCAAGAAAGATTGCGCTCATCTCAACGCCTTTAGCACCACCGCTCCATTGAACGGCATCTGGGATATCGGCACCGGCCGTACCGTCGGCTAACATCGCGGCGACGTTTCCAGCGGCTTTACCCAGTTCGCGAGCATCTTTCCAAACTGAGACCGTTTGGGTTCCGCGAGCAACGCGATTTAACGCCGCGTGATCACCATCCTGACCCGATACTGGAACAACCATACCCTGAGCGGCGAGTGCGGCTACAACACCACCGGCCATGCCGTCGTTTTCAGATACAACCGCATCAACGTTATTGTCGTTAGCCGTTAAGATTTGCTCCATGTTTTTCTGAGCGTTATCTGGCTTCCAGCCGTCGGTGTAGCTTTCGCCCACGTTGACGATGTCGCCAGAATCAATCGAATCCTTCAGAACTTCCATGATGCCTTCAAACAGGAAGTCTGCGTTTGGATCACCTTTGTCACCTTTGATGAACGCGTAGTTGCCTGTTGGCTGAGCTTCCAAGATAGCGCGCGCCTGCATACGGCCGACTTCAATGTTGTCGAAAGTAATGTAGAAAGCTCGCTCATCTTCAATCAAACGGTCGTAGCCAATGACAGGAATGCCTTCAGCGGCTGCTGCATCAACTGCAGGGCCTACCGCGCCTGAGTCTACGGCTAAGATGATCAGAGCATCAGCGCCCTGAGCAATCAGGTTTTCCACGTCAGTCAGCTGCTTTGCCGCTGAAGACTGGGCATCTGCTGAAATGTAGGTGTCGCCATTGGCTTCGATGGCAGCCTTCATAGCGGCCTCATCGGTCTTCCAACGCTCTTCCTGGAAGTTTGACCAGGACACGCCAATGGTTTTGTCGGCTGCGAAGGCAGGGGCTGCCATCAATCCGGCGGCGGCTGTGGTTGCCAGCACAATTCCGGCTAGTACTTTCATCGTGATTTCCTCATGGGTTAATCGCTTGGGTGAAATACCCAGCGATACAAGTGGTTCGTAATTTTTGTCCGGAAAAAACCGGTGATTTAGGGTAACGTTCTAACTGAGAGGTATTTTTCCCGACAGTCGAGATAAATTAAATCCTAAGTCTTTTTAAAAGTCAAACCGTTTTTCAATTAATCGTAAAAAACCTATAAGCCCCGATCGATGATTTCGAATACCGAAATGCTGCGTCACCAAAACCGAGCCCACGTGCTGGCTGGTTTGCGTGAGCTCGGACCCTCTGCACACACGACCCTGGGTGAGTGGAGTGGGTTGAGTTCGGCCAGCGTATCCGCGATCACGGCTGAATTAGAGCAAGAGGGCGTACTCAAAAAGCTGGAACAGGTGGCCAGCACCGGGCGCGGTCGGCCGCGCGTTTTATTTGGATTGAACAGCAGTTTTGCGACACTTGCCATCATTCGTATTGCTACCGATCAAGTGGAATATTCTTTGGTGGATTACGCTGGAACGCTACTGGATCGGTTCCATGAGGCACGCCCTGCGGATGAGAAAACTCCCGAACCCTTTATCAACCGATTCAAAGCGGGTGTAACGCGTTTAGCCGAACGTAGTGACCTCGATAAATCAGCGATTAAAGTGGTTTCCATCACTTCCAAAGGCGTTGTTGCGCCGCATTCTTCGACTTTGGTTTGGTCGCCGGTATTTGATGATCAGATCATTGATTTCGAAGCTGAATTGAAATCGGTGACCCCGGCGGTGGTGGGTTTAAAAAATGAAACCGCGTTCTCTGCACAGGCGATTGCCAGGCGTTTGAGAACGAACGAAAGCGACGCTCAAGAGGGTTACCGAGTTGCTGTGTTGTCGTTGGGGCATTCCATTGGGCTAGGTGTTGCAACATTGAAATCGCATGGCCGAATCGATACCAGCGCACCGCCTTTCGGTCATATGGTTCATCAACTGGACGGGCCTGTTTGCCGGTGCGGCGCACAGGGTTGTATCGAAGCAACCGCAGGTTTTTACGGTATTTTGCGAAGTGCCTTTGGTGTACCAGAAGACACGTTGCCAGCGCGTTTTGTACCGTTACCTGAGATCGATAAGATTGCAGCGCAGGCGCGAGCCGGCGAGCACAATGCTGAATACGCATTTCGTATGGCGGGTGAATGTTTAGGTCTTGGTTTGGCTCGTTTGCATAGCCTACTTAATGTGAGCGAGATCACCATTACCGGTTACGGTGTTCGCTATGTGGATTTATTAATGCCGTACATCAAAGAGCGGCTGGAGCACACGATGCAAGCTCGCCAGGGACGCTTGCCCCGCATTCATATCGACACTGACGAAACACAACTGGTGCATGCGGGAAACACGCAATGGTCATTAGCCAGGCTCGATGAAACCCG
>JAHDCO010000149.1 GCA_020629835.1 Granulosicoccaceae bacterium | reverse complement strand
GAACCGCGCTTCCAGATTAATTCGCAGAACTGTATTCACTGCAAAACCTGCGATATCAAAGACCCCAGCCAGAACATCACGTGGGTGACACCCGAAGGTGGCGGTGGGCCTACGTATCCCAACATGTAAGCACTATCCCGCTGTATCGCCTGTACCACCCTTGAATTGGGGTGGTACAGGCCTTATGTTGCTCTAATTGAAAGGATGTACAGCACTTTTTTTGGAGCCCCCTCATGTACACATTATTGATCTTCATTGCCGGTTGGTTCTTGGGACGTTACTGGGACCAGGTCAACGCCATCGTTAAAGACAAGCTGGACAAAAGTAAAAATTCGAGCGGCAGCGTTAGCCGCATGAACGACGACTGACACGCAAGTCACGACTCCTGCGAGTCGCGTCACTTTGGTGCATTGAATTATTTACACCCGTTATCCAGCCCACGCCGGCTCGATTGAAGCTTTGTACCGCTAGAACACTCAGCCGGTGGCTTGTTCAAGCCACCGCGCTATGGCATTCTTTCCGCCCATGAGATACCTACACACGATGGTCCGCGTGACCGACCTCGACGCGTCGCTAAAATTCTATTGCGACATTCTTGGGCTTAAGGAAGTCAGGCGCAAGGACGTTGAAAGCGGGCGTTTCAGCCTGATCTTTTTAACGGCAAATGAGGATGAAGCAAGTTCAGCTGAATCCAACGCGCCCGAACTCGAACTCACCTACAACTGGGACCCAGAACCCTACGATACGGGACGAAACTTCGGCCATCTTGCCTATGTTGTGGACGACATCTACGCTACCTGCCAACACATTCAGGACAGCGGCGTGGTTATCAACCGCCCCCCGCGCGACGGCCGTATGGCATTCGTAAAGTCCCCGGACAACATTTCGATCGAGCTCCTGCAGAAAGGTGATGCGTTGGAACCCAAGGAACCCTGGGCTTCGATGGAAAACACCGGCACCTGGTAGCGCTCGGCTTCCCATGACAACTTTAGAACGCGTGCTGTACCCGTACGGCGAGCTTTTCAATTACGGCGTCTTACTGCATTGCCCTGAGACACAACGAACCGCGTGCGTCGACAGTGGTGATGCTGAAGCTTCGCTGGCAGCGGCTAAAAACCAGGGCTGGTCGATCACTGACATCTGGGTGACCCATCACCACCATGATCACACCGATGGTGTGCTGGAATTAAAAGAAAAAACCGGCGCAAGCGTTATTGGTCCGAACTTGCCGGATACCCCTATTCTCGGAGTTGATCACGTTATCAGTGATGGCGATGTGTTCGATTTTGCTGGCCGTGGTGTTACGGCCATTCATACGCCAGGTCATACACTGGATATGATCAACTTCTACTTACCGGCCGAATCGTTACTGTTTGCCGGAGATACATTGTTCACCTTGGGTTGCGGGCGAGTGTTTGAAGGCGACGCCTCTATGATGTGGAAAAGCCTGTTAAAGCTCGCTGCTCTACCCAAGGACACGATAGTCTACAGCAGTCATGAGTACACACTGGCTAACGCTGAGTTTGCCGTAACGGTAGACCCCGATAACGCTGCACTGCACGAACAGGTACAAAACGTAAAAAACCGACGTGCGAATGATGAACCCACCATACCGAGCACGCTGGCCATGGAACTGAATACCAACCCGTTCCTGCGACCTGATGATCCCGCTATTCGCAAACACCTGAATATGCAGGAAGCCAGCGACGCTGAAGTGTTTGCTGAGATTCGGCGCAGAAAAGACGAGTTCTAAGACGAGTCAAACAGGTAAAGTTTCTAACCTAGCCGGCCGTTAGCAAAATAAAGCGTTGTAGGCGGTTCCAGCTATGAGACTCCTCGGTATTTCGGCGATCGCCTTAACCTTTATCACGCTATCGGCCTGCTCCAGCTCCAATCAAACTGAAACCGTTGACACCGTGGATGCCGATATTACCGGTGACAACACAAATGGTGTAAGCGATTTAACCTTGGCGTTCTCCGTTACTCCAGAATCGAGAACGACACACCATCACGCTAAATTTAAATACTCTGCACCGGATGCATCAGGCTACCTTTGCCGTTTAGGAAGCGCTGACTT
>JAHDCO010000021.1:21925-61001 GCA_020629835.1 Granulosicoccaceae bacterium | reverse complement strand
GTGTGCTCACGCACCATGAACACCGATTCACGCGGGGCGATACCCGGTTCATGCAAGTGCACTGCAGGGATTGTTAAGGTCGATTCAACCCCGATTCTTTTTTCCATTGCGTCTTTTGCTTGGGTACGTTGCCATTGTCTGTAACGACGCGCCCGCTGTTCGGGGATGCGCAGCGAATCTACGGATGAACTCGAATAGAAAATATCCGATGGATGGTGAATTGGCGTACAGGTATACGAAGCGCCATCCCAATCGTGTTGAAACCCACTCTGACGGGTCAGGATTAACAATCTGAAACCGTCGTAATGGCCAAATTCCAACGACGCCACTAGCTGATTGGCCGCGTCAAGAGTATTCACTTTCAACGCTGCCGGGATGATGCCTCCGCGGCTTCGTTTGTGTTCACTGCGCAGCGGCGCTGTATCATAGCGATTTAATAAACAGAAAATAAGACCGAATCGATTGATGCCACACCAGGTTCCACTAGAGCTGAGGTCAGTAGGAAAGCAATGGTTTTGGGTTGAGGTCAGATCGCCTTCGAGGCGTTGACGACGCTCATCACGATTCATCGTCACCGTCAGCTGGTGGTTCGCGTAGTAAGCGCTGACGGTACACATGATTAATGCATTTTTTTAACGGTGGGAGCTGACGCTAGGATGCGACGCGGCAATGCGTCGCCGTTGCAGGGGCCAACCCAACGGTGTTGTCAATCACTAGCCCCTTGTGCTGCAGCAGTAACGCAATGTAGGCGACGTGATGAACGGTGTGATTCAGCACATACAACAACTCACGCGAAAAATCGGTGGCGATGGTAACGCTGGTACAGCTGCATAAAGACACTTCGGATTTAACGTACAGCACGTCTGCCATAGCATCCTTACCAGACTCAAGTGAAGCCAGCCACGCTTTCACTGCCTGAAGCTCTGCTAATGCCTGCGCACGCTCGGTCTCTACTGACGCTTCGCGCCGGCGATGATCGTAATCCACCGTGCCAACCTGGCAACCTTCTCTGAGCGCATGGTAGTGATCAAGTACGTGGCGTACGTGGGCACCCGGTTGACTCTTTCCATCCACACGATCTCGGTAATCGGCATCACTGAGCGAGTGAACCAGTGCTAATGCTTGGTCAAGAGCTTCAAAATTGGCATCAATCAGGGTTTTCAAGCGTTTCAATCATTTCGGCGGACACAATCTAGGAGCCTATTTTGATCGAAAAGTTTCCGTTATCGCCCAGCCGCTTAGGAAAAACACTAAACCGTTTCTGCCTGTTGGCCCAGTAGCTCAAGGTGTGTGCCCCAATGTGACAAGGCCCTGATGCGGTCCAGCCAGGCATTCACCTCATCCGGAAGGCTCAGATTCGCCTCATCTATCAGTAACAGATAACCGCACAGTGCAAAGTCCGCCACGGTCGGCGAGTCGCCAGGTATGACCCAGCCCTGCCCCTGGTTCAGCGCTGTGCGAAGTGTTTCGATGTCCGAGTTGAAGCGGGCCAGTAGCCACTGCTCTGCCCCGGCATTGATAGATTCATCGCCAAAGCGGGCCTTGGCACGCAGTTGTGGCACACACATGCCGAGCTTGTTGGCTTCCCAAACAATCCATTCTCGACAGCGCGCCATCCGCTCGGGGCTGTCACCACCGAACAAGCCGGTCAGTTGCGCGATGTGCAGCAAAATAGCGCCAGATTGAACATAGGCCTCACTGCCATCCAACAATAACGGCACTTCCTGATGACGCGACGCCTGTTGAAAGTCCGCTGGGCGACTTGAACGATCGGACCAGATATCAATCCAGCGATACTGGTGCGCAACCTCCGCACTGAGTAAACACAGTCGAACTTTGTATGCGTGACCAGAATCTTCGTGACCGAACAGCGTGAACATCAAACCCTACCTAATTAACCGGTCTTTCGAAGCGCTGGAATACTGCCCACCTCAGACCACACCTGAGCACGATACCCCAGCTGGGTCGCCGGCGACAAGGCATTGCGCCAACCGAACTCGCCGCGGCGTTCCCAATTTTCTGCATCGATAACGGCCGCTGTCGCACCGCATTGAAATGCCAGCGTGATTTGATCCGGTAGCAAATTACCGGTTACCCACACATCCTTTTGCTGTGCGCAGTGTTGCCGCACTTGCGACAGCACTGAAAACGATCGACCGTCGGCACTGTTGCCCAGGGTCACCGTCACCGGCTGATGCAGATTTAATTTACGCATAGCCACTAACGCCGTCTCAGGATCGGTTGCGTCTAACCGCTGACTATGCGCCATGTCTTCGAGGCTCAGTTCCCGCACCGAGCCATCAATGCTAAGCAGTTTTAGCGACATGCTCTTCTCCATAAATAACTGACTTGAAGGGCGCCTTACCCAGACGTTGGTACGTCTCGTTGAAACGCTCACCCGTCAATCGTTCTTGTTTATAAAAATGCACAATACGCTCAACGGTTGGTGCAACTTCATCAGCCGCAATACCCGGCCCCATTCGATCACCTAAACGCGCCGCCTGATCGCTTTGCCCGCCTAATGTGATCTGATAGTTTTCCACGCCACCTCTATCCAAGCCCAAGATGCCAATACTGGCCACATGGTGATGTGCACACGCGTTGATGCAGCCCGAGATATTTACCGTCATGCCCTGTGCGCCTGACTCAACCTTTTCAATCGTTTGGGCAATGTCCTGAGCAATCGGAATGGAGCGTGCAGTCGCCAAGGCACAGTAGTCCAAGCCCGGGCAGGCAATGATGTCACTGGGCAGATCAACATTACTGACTGCAAGCTTTAACTGTTGCAAGGCACGCCACACGCTAACGAGGTCATGGATTGCTACCTGCGGTAAGACCAAATTCTGCCGGTGGGTTACCCGAATCTCGTTATACCCATATGACTGCGCGATATCAGCAACGCCACGCATCTGCGCTGATGTCATGTCTCCAGGAATGTCGCCATGCTTTTTTAACGAGATAACAACACTGGCGTGAGCGCTATGCGAATGCTCTCGCACACACTGCGTTAACCATTCGGTGTAATGTTTTCGCTCTTGCGGAGCAATGTCAGAGTGATTAGCCAGCGCATTCAAACGCATTGCCCAAACCGGACGCTCAGCATCCGCGATCGCTCCCGACTCGGTTAGGTCAGGCTGGATAAACCGTCCATTGATACGTTCTAAGTCAGCCAAGCTGTCAGCAAATTCTTGCCGATTGATGGCTGCGTACGCCTCTTCCACCTGCGCCTGCAGTTTTTCTAAACCTGTTTCGGCCAGCAGTATCTTGATACGCGCTTTGTATTTGTTATCTCGTCTTCCATACAAGTTGTACACGCGCAAAATGGCTTCTAAGTACGGTAACAGCTCACTTAGCGCCACTGCGGGTTTAAACAACTGGGCAATCTTTGGTGTTCGGCCCTGACCACCACCGACCCAAACATCCACCACCGTTTCACCGGCATCATTGCGCTTTAAACGCAGACCGATGTCGTGCAGCTTTATGGCTGCTCTATCGTTCGCACTGCCGGTGATCGCAAACTTAAACTTGCGCGGAAGATAACGGAATTCCGGATGCAATGTGCTCCATTGACGCAACCATTCAGCAATAGGACGAGGGTCAACCTCTTCGTCAGCGGCTACCCCTGCGAACGGATCCGTCGTTATATTGCGGATGCAGTTTCCACTGGTTTGAATGGCGTGCATTTGCACTGAGGCTAACGCCTCCAGAATGTCAGGTGTTTCAGCTAACTGAGGCCAGTTAAACTGAATGTTTTGCCGCGTGGTGAAATGCCCGTAGCCCTTGTCATACTTATCGGCAATGAATGCCAGTTTGTTCATCTGCTCAGCAGACAACACCCCATACGGAATAGCAACACGCAGCATATAAGCGTGCAATTGTAGGTACAACCCATTCATTAAACGTAGCGGCTTAAATTCATCCTCGCTCAGTTCACCGGTTAATCGCCGTTGCACCTGATCTCGAAACTCAAGGCACCGTTGATCGACTAACGCTTGATCAAATTCATCGTATTGATACATGATTAATCCTTGAGGTTTCTCAAACCAACTCGTCAACTAACGACTTATGTGCGTCAGATAATGGTTGTGTTGTCGTGCTGTTGATCAATTCGTGGTGTGGTGCGAACTGCACACTCGGGCCGTTAACACGAAGTTGTTCTCGAATATGTACCGCCCTTCCTGTGGTATCAGTCGCGACGAGATACGCACCGATGATTTGATTTTCATCTTCTGCAGTTTTGGCGTACTTCATTGCTCTTTCAGCGCTTTGATCATCAGGTAGCTGCCAGGCGTTTTCCACTCGCTCTGTCCAATCACCGGTTTCGGTCAGATACACCGAACGACCAGACAACAGATCGTTAGCAATCACTAAGGCGCTAACGTCTACCGATTTCACATCGTGATTTGCCATGTTTATGCCGCCGCTATTTCGTCTGGTGTGAACGGGTTGTCCACACCCAGCCGTTCGTGCATCAAGGTGCTGGTGGTGGTGTATTGCAAAGACGCTTTCTTACCCGGGTTCAGCTGTTCCTTGATTGCAAAGGCAGCCAAAGCGGCCTCGTGAAAACCACTTAGGATCAGTTTCTTTTTACCCGGGTACCAGTTGATGTCGCCGATTGCATAAAAACCCGGTTGATCGGTCTGAAATTTTTCCGTATCAACGATGAATTGGTTTTTCTGCCGGGATGCTGGCCACTCAGCCATGGGGCCAAGCTTTGGCGACAGGCCAAAAAACACCAGCAGTTGATCAAGCTCAACACGTCGCGTAATTCCGTCTAACGAAGTCACATCAATCGACTGCAAATCTTGTTTCGTGGTGTCGTCAGGCCCTTGATCTAAGGCCGTGACGTTACCCGTCAACAGTTGCATTTCTAGTTCATCGCAGTACCGGCGCAGTTTCTCTACCGATGCTGGCGCTGCCTTAAAGTGTTCAGAACGGTGAATGACCACGACGCTATTCGCGATGGACTTCAAGTCCAGCGCCCAGTCAAGTGCTGAATCACCACCGCCGAGAACGACGATGTCTTTGTCTCGGTGTTGTTCCAGGTCTTTAACCGAATAAAAAACGCTATGCCCAATCCGCTGAGTTACGCCTGGAATTTTTAATCGGACCGGCTCGAATGCACCAACACCGCCTGCCACAATGACCGCATGCGTAATAAACGACAGCCCTTGATTGGTTTCCAGGTACCAGCGGTCATCTTCAGTACGGGTTACCGTCTGCACCTGCTGGCCAAAGTGAAACGTAGGATCAAACGGTTCAGCTTGCAGCATCAGGTTGTCGACCAATGCCTGAGCGCCAATGACTGGCAGTGCGGGAATATCGTAGATGGGCTTGTCCGGATACAGCTCCGCACATTGACCACCAGGCTTATCCAGCGCTTCAACCACGTGCGCTTTTATCCCTAGTAAGCCCAGTTCAAATATCTGAAACAGCCCGCAAGGGCCCGCCCCTACGATGACGACGTCAGTTTCAATGGAAGGCTTGGTCATGGCGATATTGGGTCTCTGGCAACGATTTATGGACTTGTCAGAGGCCAGATTGGAATAAAGTTTTGTTTTGAGCAATAAAATCGAATCAAATAAGACCAGTGTTCTTAAAATAAGACTATTCTATGAATATTATCCTCGAACCTACACAGGTGTCTGAACATGCTGAACCTCGATAAGACAGATCTTGCGCTGCTGCGAGCCCTGCAACAGGACGCTACCGTGTCGATGGATTACCTGGCAGGCGTTGTGGGTTCATCAAAAACCGCGGTGTGGAATCGGGTTAAGCGGCTACAAAAGGAAGGCGTCATTACACGTCAGGTAGCGATCGTTGATCCGGACCTGGTCGGCCTGCCGGAAACGTTTTTCATTGCGGTAAAAACCAACCAACACGAAGAGCGTTGGTTGGAGCGTTTCAACAAGGCTATTCAACGGCAACCGCACATCGTTGAAGTGCATCGGCTCGCCGGAGATGTGGACTACCTGCTTAAAGTGCAGGTGCGATCCACCAAAGAGTTTGATCTGCTGTACAAAACATTGGTGGCAGATATTGATCTGTACAGCGTTACTTCAAGTTTATCTATGGAGGTACTTAAGTACGAAACCGCGTTACCGGTCTAACTTAACAGCCACCCACCATCCACATCAACCGTGGTACCCGTAACAAAATCATTTTGAATCAGAAACATCAAAGCCGACGCCACTTCTTCGGGTGCCCCGGCACGAGGAATGATGTTATTCGATGTCATGTTTTTGTATAAGGCATCTCGCTCATCACCTTGTAAAGGCACCATGGGCGTATCGATGGTACCCGGTGACACGACGTTTATACGCTTCGGGGCGATCTCGGGCGCTACCGCACGGGCTAACGCTTCAACGGATCCACCGACTGAACTCAGCGCTACCTGGCCTGGCTTACATCGACGTGCCGGAGAACCACTGACTAACACAACCGAGCCGTCGTCGCGTAAGTGACCGGTGCCGTGTCTTACCACATTGGCATAGCCCCACAACTTATCAAACGAACCTTTGAAACCATCCATGTCCATGGACAGAAACGGACCGATGGCGCGGTCACCACCGGTGGCTGCTGATATCAGAATATCGTATGGCGCTTCCTCAGCGCATAAGGCTGCCACCGCCGCCTCGTCAGTGACATCACAGGCCACGGCTTTAACACCTTCAGGCAACAGGGATTCCGCACGACTCGGGTTTCGGCTAACGGCGACCACGCTGACACCTGCATCGGCTAGCTGCGCCACAGTGGCCAACCCAATGCCAGAGGTACCACCAAACACCAATGCTTTACGGCCTTCTAATTTCATTTAAGTTACTCGATTTTGTTTTATCAACGTGTACTTTATTATGCCGTACCGCTTCGGAAATCGGAGGCCACCTCGCAAGCTATTTCTGCTGCCCGGCGTAAGTGGTAAGACGCGGTATCCGCGTGAAATCTTGCATTGAAGTTCAAATCATCCGGTACCCAGTGATACGGCAACCTGCTTAACCGCTGCTGCTCAATTGCTTCTGCCACCATGACTTCAGGCAGGCACGCCACCCCCAATCCATCCAGGGTCATGCGAAGGCACGCACCTAAACTCGTGGACGGCACGAGCTGCACCCCGTCATTAGAGGAAAAATGCTGAGCTAATTGTTGGTAAGGCTGAGTTTGCCGCGCGTAAGTCAGCACGGGGTGTTTGGTAAACACTTGCATGCCAGAGATTTTCGTCGGGATATCCAGCTGTGGACTGGCCACCCAGATGAGCGAATAACTGCCTAAAGGAATGTCACCGGTCAATGTGAATGGATAAGGTCCGTTCTGTAATGCTAAATCGATCGAGCGGTTGAGCAAGTTCTCCGATAAGTTTGACGATAGGTCAACGGTAAGATCGATTTGAACATTTGGGAATTGCTGCCGTATCTGGCTTAAGTACGCGCTTAACCACGCGTGCACAACAATTTCGGTAACACCGAGTCGCAAGGTGCCTTCAAACAAACCCGGTGCTTCGGCCGAAGCAACAAAGTCATCCAGGGCATCCAACACCAGCCTGGCTTTTTTTTCCAGCGCAACACCCACTGGGGATAGACGAACAGAGCCTGCATCGCGCTGCATGAGCGTCTGCCCCACCTGCTGTTCAAGCCGAGCAATACGCGCAGAGATATTCGGTTGTGTGGTCTTTAAAACACTGGCCGCGCCACGAAAGCTGCCCATGGCGGCCACTTGCACCAGAGCTTCTAGTTGCTTGATGTTGATACTTGCCACAGCCAAACCTCCAATTAAATGCCACGACACGATAACAAATAATGATCTTTTGAATACAATAAAATAATTCGTAATGATCCTAGTCTTTGAGTAGACTCATCTAAAACAGACTCTATAAGAAGCAGGATTGCGAGCTATGGCGACCGCTCAGACTAGGCTTGGTGTTGACATCGGAGGCACGTTTACTGATGTGGTTCTGGAGGGGCCGAATGGGATTTTCTCCACCAAGGTGCTGACAACCTATGCCGCACCGGAGGACGCCATCATCGATGGGCTTCAGCAGGTGTGCACCAAAGCCAATGTGCGGCCTGAACAGATTGACCAGATCATTCACGGTACGACGCTTGCGACGAATGCGTTGATCGAGCGACGTGGCGCTAAAACCGCATTCATTACCACCAAAGGTTTTCGGGATGTGATTGAGATGCGTACCGAAAGCCGTTTTGAGCAATACGACTTAAACCTAGAATTGCCGGCACCACTGCTTACCCGTAATCGTCGCTACACGCTGCCTGAACGTATGGACGCTACTGGAGCGGTCCTGCGTGCATTAGCACTAGCCGACATAGAAGCTCTGGCAGATGAATTGGCAACAGCAAACTACGAAAGTATCGCGGTTGGTTTGTTGCACGCTTACGTAAACGATAAGCATGAACGCATGATTGCCGATGTTCTGTCAAAACGCTTGCCGAATGCCATGGTGT
Source organism: Granulosicoccaceae bacterium (assembly GCA_020629835.1). Classification (GTDB taxonomy): domain Bacteria; phylum Pseudomonadota; class Gammaproteobacteria; order Granulosicoccales; family Granulosicoccaceae; genus Granulosicoccus. Next base: position 52,545 of record JAHDCO010000021.1, on the reverse strand, counting down.
CGTTGTCTTCGGAAGTGTCGCCGCAGATGCGAGAGTACGAGCGCTTCAACACCACCATTGCGAATGCGTACATCAAACCATTGATGAAGTCTTATCTGGGGCGTTTGAAGCAACGCCTGGCCCGTGCGGGTGCGGATTGCCCTGTCTTTATGATGCATTCGGGCGGTGGCATCATGTCCTTAGAAAATGCAGCGGAATTCCCGGTTCGATTAGTGGAATCTGGGCCGGCTGGCGGGGCTATCTTTGCAGCAGACATCGCGGCAAAACAGAACCTCGATAAAGTGCTGAGTTTTGACATGGGCGGCACCACAGCAAAGATTTGTTTAATCAAAAATCAAACGCCTAAAACCGCACGGGTGTTTGAGGTGGCACGTACCTACCGTTTCAAGCGAGGTTCAGGTATGCCTATCTCAATACCGGTTATCGATATGGTAGAGATTGGTGCCGGTGGCGGATCGCTGGCTCATGTTGATGCGATGAATCAAATTCGCGTGGGGCCTGAAAGCGCAGGCTCTGAACCGGGCCCGGCCTGCTACGGCCGTGATGGTATGCGCCCAGCAGTCACTGACGCTGATTTGTTATTGGGGAAACTCGACCCCGAACAGTTTGCAGGCGGGGCGTTTAAACTGCACAAAAAGCATGCACAAACTGCATTGATGGACGAACTGGGTAAGCCATTATCGATGACCGCAACCGAGGCCGCATGGGGTTTGGCTGAAGTCGTTGATGAGAATATGGCGAATGCCGCGCGGGTACATGCTGTTGAAAACGGCGAGGATTTAAGCGAATACACCATGATCGCCTTCGGTGGTGCTGCACCTTTGCACGCTGCGCGCTTATGCGACAAGTTGGGCATTAAACGATGCATCATTCCTGAAGGTGCAGGTGTGGGTTCGGCCATTGGATTTTTACGCGCACCGTTTAGTTTTGAAGAAAACCGCTCGGTGTATATGCGCCTGTCAGCGTTTGATGAAAAAGCGGTTACCACGTTATTTCAAGAAATGGCAGACGTTGCAACAAAATTTGTTCGCCAATGCAGCGACACCGCTGAAATACTTACCGAAAGCAAAGTCTACATGCGCTATGCCGGGCAAGGCTGGGAGATACCCGTACCGTTAAGCCCCAAAAACGTGTCTACCCCATCAGCGCAAGACTACTTAGCCCTATTCGAACGCGAATACGAAAACTTGTTTGGCCGTACGGTTAAGGGCCTGGAAATAGAGATCACGGTATGGTCGGTTAATGCTTACACACGTGTTCTAAAAGCCGACGTATTACCGGTAACCGATTCGAATCAACGAATCGAAGCCCGCACAACCCGATCATTGTTTGACCCGAATCAAGGCAAAGAAACCCCGGCTGGTGTGGTATCCCGATCGTCGCTTAACGCCGGGGACTATGTGGAAGGACCTTGTGTTATCACAGAAGATGAAACCACGGTGGTGGTCCACGCCAATCGGATAGTTCAAAAAAATACGGACGATACCCTAACGCTTATCGAGCAAGATAACCGCCTTAACAGCACAAGCCCCGCTGACGCGGGACAGGTCGCACATCAAGTGATGTGGAACCGACTGATCTCGGTTGTAGAAGAACAAGCCCAGGCCTTGGTGCGCACCGCGTTTTCCACTTCAGTTAGAGAGGCTGGTGATCTATCGGCGGGGGTGTATAACCAACAAGGCCATATGCTAGCGCAGGCGGTTACTGGCACGCCCGGCCATGTAAACGCAATGGCCGATGCCGTTGCTCACTTTATTCGTCGGATTGGTGCGGATAACCTGTTAGAAGGTGATGTGTACATTACCAACGACCCATGGGAAGGCACGGGACATAAACACGACATTACCGTGGTGACGCCTGCTTTCAAGAATCAGCAGCTGATCGGTTTTTTCGCCTGCACAGCGCACGTTACTGACATTGGCGGCCGCGGCTTTGGGGCTGATGCGAACGATGTACACGAAGAAGGTTTGTACATTCCGATCATGAAACTTATCAGCGAAGGTACCGTTGACTCAACGCTTATCCGCCTTATTCGGGGTAATGTGAGAGAGCCCGATCAGTTAGTTGGTGACATCTACGCACTGGCTGCGTGTAATGATATCGGGTACCGCCGGTTGCTGGATATGTTGGCAGAATTTCAGTTAGACGATTTGCACAGCATTTCTGACTTTATATTAAGTCGATCCAAGCAAGCCACGCTAGACCGAATCAACGCACTGGAACCCGGCAGCGCTGAAGGGTCATTGCGTATTGATGGTTATTCAGAGCCAGTGGATTTACGCGTTAAACTAACCATTGAAAAAGACGCGATTACCAGTGACTGGGACGGCACCAGTGGTTTGGATAAAAAAGGCATCAACGTACCGTTGGTGTACACCAAGGCGTACGCCTGTTACGCATTGAAATGCGCGATTGCTCCAGATATTCCTAACAACGCCGGCTCGTTAGAACCGTTTAAAATTAAAGCGCCGGAGAACTGTATTGTTAATGCACTTCCTCCAGCACCGGTCGCGTTAAGGCATGTGATTGGGCACATGGTGCCGGATACGGTATACAACGCTTTGGACAAACTGTTACCAGGTGTTGCACCAGCCGAAGGCGCTGGCTGTTTGTGTAATTTTCAGGTCTCGCTTCGACCGAGAACGGACGCGCCTGCCCCCGAACATGCGGTACGCCGTGAAGTCCTCACGTTCAATTCCGGCGGATCCGGTGCACGGCCTTCTCTGGACGGAATGAACGCGACGGCGTTTCCATCCGGTGTGATGACTATGCCGGTGGAAGCTACCGAACAAGTCGGGCCGGTCATTGTATGGCGTAAAGAGTTAAGACCAGACTCAGGGGGTGCTGGTAAGTACCGCGGTGGACTGGGTCAATACATGGACGTGTCGGCACGAGACGGGCATGAATTTGATATTTCTGCCATGTTTGATCGCGTGGACCATCCAGCTTTGGGTCGTCACGGCGGGTTGTCCGGTGGCGCCACAGTGATAAAACGCAGCGATGGCCAACCCATGCAAGGTAAGGGTAAACAATTTGTGCCGCACGGCGTCACCGTGGAGATGGCCTTTCCAGGCGGAGGCGGCTACGGCCAACCTTCAGAACGTGCACTAAGCGCGGTGCACTACGATATTGTGCAAGGCTACATCAGTGCCGCTCATGCAACCGAACACTACAACATATCCGAAGCTGATGTTCAGCAGCTATTACAACAATCAAAGCTTGGAGAGAACTAATGGCCATTAACCGCTTACAAGCGACACCGTCTCGCAGCGCCTACGATGTTGTCATCGTAGGCGGCGCGATCATGGGCTCATCCACCGCTTGGTTCTTAAGTGACAACGATGACTTCAACGGGCGCGTATTGGTTGTGGAAAAAGATCCGAGCTACGAATTCTGTTCTACATCACACACCAATTCCTGCATGCGGCAACAGTTCAGCACCGAGTTAAATGTTCGTATCTCCCAATTCGCGGCGGACTTTGTCAAAAACATTCGCCAGTACATGGGCGGTGATGATCGCGTTCCCGAGTTATCGATTCGCTCCTTTGGTTACATGTACTTTGCCGATAACCCGGATTTTGCCGATGTTTTGAAGGAGAGTCAGAAAGTGCAATTAGCCGCAGGCGCGGCTACCGAACTGCTGTCCGCAGATGAGATTAAAGCTCGTTATCCTTTTTATAACGTGGATGACATTGTCCTGGGTTCGATAAACACGGTAGATGAAGGCTACTGGGACGGCGCAGCGGTATTTGAATGGTGGCGCCGCCAGGCGCAGGAGCGCGGTGTGGAATATGTGTCGAACGAAGTGGTGGACATTAACTGCAACGCAAGCGGCACACGCGTCGAGAGCATCACGCTCAAAAGCGGTGAGATCATTGCCTGCGGCCAGTTACTTAACGCCTCAGGGCCACGCGCAGCGGTAACGGCTGCCATGGCAGGTATTGAGCTACCGGTTGAACCACGAAAGCGGTATTCATGGATCTTTAAAGCGGAGCACCCGCTTGATCAAGACCTCCCTCTGACGATTGATCCATCAGGCGTACATTTTCGGGAAAACGGCGGCGGTACCTACCAATGCGGCGGACATTCAGAAGTCGACCCGGCCGTAGATTTTGATGACTTTGTTATGGATCAGGCGCTTTGGGAAAATCATGTGTGGCCAGTCATCGCAACGCGGGTACCGCAGTTTGAATCGATAAAGTTAACCAATGAATGGGGTGGTCACTACGCCATGAACACCTTTGACCATAACGCCATTATGGGGCCTCACACCACGGTCGAAAACTTCGTATTTTTAAATGGATTTTCGGGGCATGGCTTACAACAATCACCGGCCATGGGCAGAGGTACCGCCGAATACCTGACCTATGGTGAGTACCGAAGTCTGGATATGAGCCCATTCAACTTTGAACGCCTGGTAAACAATCAACCCATTGTTGAAAAAGCCATTATTTAATCGGTTTACAACGAACACTAATTACACAGACCACTATGAAAAAGATCGTATTAACCGGTGCCATGGGTCGACTGGGTTCCTACTTACGTGAGCCCATATCGACGTTGTGCGACGAATTTGTATCGACCGATATTCTTGCTGCCCCTGATACGTTGCTCGCCAATGAAACCTATGTTCAGGCAGATTTAACCAGCCTGCCTGCTATGGAAGCTTTGCTGAAAGGCGCTGACATGGTTGTGCATTTCGGTGCGATTGGGGACGAAGCACCGTTTGAAGATATATTAGGTTCGAACATTATCGGTGCCTACAACATATGGGAGGCGGCATACCGGAACCAACTGAAACGAGTGGTATACGCTTCGTCTATTCATGCCGTTGGCATGCACAAAAAAACCGATTTTATTGGTACCGATGCACCACACAAACCCGATACCTTTTATGGCCTGGCGAAGTGTTTTGCCGAAGACCTTGGCAGCTTATATTGGGATAAACGGGGCCTTGAGTCTGTGTGTTTACGAATCTTGTCGTGTGCACAAGTGACCAATGCCAGAGCGGTGGGTACATGGCTTTCCTACGATGACCTGGTCCACCTTGTAGAACGGGCAATCGATACACCGGTAACCGGCTTTAGCGTGATTTACGGCGTCTCGAACAACGATCGAGCTCCTGTGGATAATCGCCTGGCCAGTCATTTGGGTTACAAGCCTAAAGACAACGCAGAGCAATTTGCAAAAGCGATCTACGCAGAGGCTGGTCGTTTGGATCCAAAGGACCCCGCTCACGCACATCACGGCGGGCCATTTGCTTCCATAGAACTTGGTAACAGTGGGTTGGCGGAGCTCAACCTAGACCCAGACGATGTAGCAAAGACCTGATGGTTCCCAGCATCGTGCGCGTGCAATACATCAGTCTTGCATAAACGAAACGCTGCGGACGAAAAACCACACAGCCTAACGGTGTAACCAGCGAAGACTCGTATCCGCTTATTGAGTAGTAATACGAATTACGTTGTGATGGCTCAATCGGGTTTTCTTGCGAATGCCGCTGTACTTCCACAGTCACTTTACGAACAGGAACCCACCGTAAATCACGACACCAGCTTTGTTGATTCAGTGTGTCATCTGGCCAGGACCCAAATAGCGTGGCCACTTCCCAAACGCGTTCTAACGTCGCCCGCTTACTCCTTAGCACCGGCAATAGTTGATCGGGTGGGATATGGTTCGCAGGTGGGGTTGGAGAATGTTCAGGCTGCCTGACAGCATTCAAAGAACCGGCAACCCAATCCGGAATTACCGATAGCAGCAGATCTAAACCAGCCTGCGTATTGATGTGACGCGCCAATTCGGCTTTGGACAGAACACTCGGCTTAGGCACAGTTGTTTGCGCAAGGATGTTTCCTGCATCGAGCCGTTCAGCTACGCAATGTACACTTACCCCCAACTCTGTCAACCCATCAATGACTTGCCACAACAAAGGGTTGCCACCGCGGTAAGCAGGAAGTAACGCATGATGCAAATTCACTGCGCCAAACCGAAGTGATTTCAACCATTGCAGTTTCAAATAAGGCACTGAATACGTAATTGCCAGGTCAATCTGCCACGAAGGCAAAAGGTCCGACAGTCGGTGTAGCTCACACCGATCAACACACGCATACTCAAAACCATGCTTCATAGCGTATACGGCGCAGCGGGACTGCGACGCGTGATGTGGTTTGCTAACCACCGGTACTTCAATTAACGCCACCGGTTGTTCTGGAAAACGATGAAACGCCCGGGCAATTTCGTTGTGCCCGGATGTGATAAGAGCTAACCGAGCATTCAAAACTTTCTCATTATGACGACGCTTTGCGTGGTAACAACTGCAGCGACAACGTACTGCCCGCAATAATGATGACACCCGCAACAATCGTTGAAAAGTACACCGTTTCAGATAACACCAGCCAACCCAGGAGCACTGCGACCAACGGAATAACGAACACCACCGTTACCGCTTTTGCCGCACCAATTCGACCAATAAGGCGGAAATACAGCAAATACGCAACACCGGTAGAGAAAACCCCTAAACACACCACAGATAGCCAAACAGAGCCGTCAATTGGCTGGCTGGGCCATAAAAGAATGGTTGGTAAAATCAATACAAGCGATGCACCCAACTGACTGTTTGCCGCATTCACCAGCGGTAGGGTGTTTTGTAGGTGACGTTTGGCTACATTGGCTGATAAACCGTAAAAAGCGGTAGCTAATAACCCTGCACCCACCACGATTACTCCATGAATACCGCCGATGGCCGCCGATTTTGATTGGGCAATCATCAACACAACAACCCCAAGAAATCCCACCAAGAGTCCAACCAACTGCCAGCGTGTTAATACATCCTTTAACCAGATCCAGCCGATCAGGGCACTCCAAAACGGCGCCGTGGCATTAATAATCGACAAGGTGCCGCTGGCCATAAATAAAGCCGCGTAGCCTAGCAACACAAACGGAATGGCTGAGTTGAGAATACCGACGACCATGCCCGTTGTTTGTTTTTCATTCAAACGCTTAAGTTGACCGAACCAACAGAGTAACGCTACCAAGGTTACGGCACCAATGAAGCAGCGCAGCCCCATCAACGCAAATGGCCCAAACTCAGGCGCTGCGACTCGCATAAACAAAAAAGACGCGCCCCACAGAATGGATAGCAGCACATAGTCCACCACATCACGCAACGTGACTGACGGATCGTTTGCAGTATGGTCCGGCGTCATAGCCAAGTACGTTGTCCCGATTCCAGGGCGAGCAGGTGTTGCTTTCGATCTAAACCACCGGCATAGCCAGTCAGTGAACCATTGGAACCCACAATACGATGACACGGTATCAAAACAGAGATGGGATTCTTTCCAACGGCTGCTGCTACCGCCCTAACCGCTTTAGGGCTGTTTAGTGAATGGGCAAGCTCGCCATAGGTCATCGTGACGCCGGTGGGAACTTTTAATAACGCCTGCCAAACCGACTGTTGAAAATCTGTGCCCACTGGGGACAAGGGTACGAGATCATGGGATGGCGCTTCAGCTTTGAAGTATCCTTCAAGCCAGGCAATCGTTTGCTGTATCACCGATGATGCGGACGAGTCGTCGGTAGTTTCAAAATCATCAGGTACATACTTTTGATTATGAAACCAAACACCCAGTAATGCCGTGTCATTGGCGCGTAGCAGTATCTCCCCCAGCGGTGATTGCCAGCGTTGTTGAACCACTGTTGCTGTTGCCATTATCGTTGCCGTTGCCGTTGCCGTCGTCATAAATTCCCTCTTCCTGCGTTTCGCGTTTACTTATCAATCACTGTAAATTTTTTAGCTAGGATGACAAGGAGTGCCAAAGCTGCATCGCGGCATAGGCTCGCCACGGGCGCCACTGTTCTGCGGTACTCAATAAATCATCAAAGCCATGTTTTTCAGCCGCTTTGATAATGCCCAAGTCCGTATCGATGAACGCATCCGGCCAACGCACCGCCCGCATCAACAAGTAGTTCGTTGTCCATTTTCCTATACCTGGAATAGCCATCAACTTTTTTTGCGTCGCTTGCACATCAGCACCAGGGTTTAATTCTAAATCCCCTGAATCGATGGCAGCAGCAATTGCTTTAATAGAGGCCGCGCGCGTTCGAATTATGCCCAATTCACCCAGTGCATCGGCCGAGCTGTTGGCCAACACCTGCGCTGTGGGAAACGTTCGCAATGGGCCACCCTCAACGCCCTCGCCCCCAAAACGCTCAACCAAACGCCCAACTAACGTGGTAGCTGCAGACACGCTGATCTGCTGTCCGAGGATCGCCCTTATCGCGAGCTCCAAACCGCTGACACCGCCTGGCACCCGTAAGCCAGGATTATGTTCGGGTAGCGACGCCAACGAGGCGCTCCAATGATGCGGATTGCTATCTAGATCGAACTGCGCCTTTGCGATTGCCATGACTTTAGCCAGTTCGAAGCTCAGCGTATTGGATACGGTCAATTTGATGGTTTGATCATCCACAGCTTCAACAGAATACCAACCGACGCTTACCTGCCTTGTATCGGTGTTTTCAATCGCAACCGCCCGGCTATAAACACCCGCCTGCACCTGTTCTAAATTTTTCACAGCGCGTACTTCTTGAAACGCCAGCATTGCCGAAAAATCATACGGGCCAATCACGTTTATAAAGCAGGACAATGCGTCTTCTCTTGCAGGTTCACTGCTGCGCTGCAACCGCGCACTGGTTCGAGCGTTCGAACGTCTCAACTGTGTGGGTGTTAACCCATAGTGGTTACGCAACAAGGTGTTAAAGCGGCGCACGCTGCCAAAGCCTGCAATCAAAGCGATTTCACCAACGGGAAGCGACGAATCCACCAACAGTTGTTTAGCGAACAGCAAACGCCGGGTCTGCACATATTGCAGCGGGTTAACCCCAACGTGCTGGCTAAACAGCCTGCGCAGGTGTCGCTCAGATACACCCAATCGCTGACTCACCATGCCGATGACATCAACTTCGGTAAAGCTTTCGTCAAAGAGCTTTAAGGCTTGCTGAGCCAACGACTCGGTGATGTGCTCAGTAGACCATCGCGTGGTCATTTCGGGTCGGCAGCGCAGGCACGGACGAAACCCATTGGCTTCCGCCTGAGCTGCTTTTTCGTAGAAACGGCAATTTTTGCTTGCCGGTACCCGTACGCGGCAAATTGGGCGGCAATAGATTCCAGTGCTGCTCACCGCTACAAAAAATTGGCCGTCAAAGCGGGCGTCTCGCGAACGCAACGCCTCATAACAAGCTTCGTGGTTGAGCGCTAATGTCATGGCCCCAGTATGGCGAGTTTAGCGCCGTACCACTAGCCATTTTCGGACATGGCTATCTGACCAATCGAGAGGTTAATTGACTACGCGGTTGCGACCCAGCTCTTTGGCGCGATAGAGATTTTTATCCGCTCTGGACAGCCATTGTTGGGTGCTTTCGTTAATCGCTAACTCAGCAACGCCAACACTTACCGTGATCGGCTCATCGGGCAATATGTCCATCTCAGCGATGCTTTTTCGTAACGATTCGGCCACTTGCCGCCCGTTGCCCACGGTTGAACCGTGCAACAGTATTAAAAATTCCTCTCCACCGAGTCGAAAAACGAAATCGGCCTTGCGGGTCTTTTCATTCAGCAGCGCACCAAGCTCTTGAAGCACACAATCACCCTTCAGATGCCCAAAAGAATCGTTAATGGTTTTGAAGTAATCAACGTCCATTGACAACAGTGTCATGGGTTTCTTTGAGGTTCGAAACGTGGCCTGCGCAGATTCGAGTGAAGATTCCAGGAGTACACGATTGAATACACCGGTTAGATGATCTGTCACCATCTGGTTGCGTAACAAGCGGTGCTGTTGATCCATCGCCCTGACCATGATTCCGGCGAAAACCGTACTGGTTATAAGCGCTGCGATGATTCGCAGGTAGATCTCCATCGGTAAGGCATAAATTGACGCGCCGGAGATGGAGAGAATCAACATGAGGTTTGCCACAACCGCTTGTCGTACCGATAGCGTGCAATAAAAAGCCATCAATACAGGAAAAGCCCACATCGCGGCTTCCTGACCCTGAACGATGATCCCTCCCGCCAACACCGCGCAAATAAACGGGCTGAACAGATACATATTGCAGGCATCAAGCTTCTTTTGATTGCAATGCTGGTGGACGTTGAACGCCAGAATACCCATCACCCCAACCAGGCCTAACGCGACGTAGCGGTTACCTTGAATCCAGTGATGAAACGCTAACGGTGTGAGCATCAATATAAATACGCACACGACATAGATTGTGGCTTGCGGCCTAAAATCCGTTCCACTGGGGTCTGTCTTTCGATCGAGTTCCGAAAGTGACAAGGTTCTATGTCCAGTCCGCTATAACCTGCCGGCGGAGTTTTAGTTCCCCGACGCAATGAGACTGTTAACGGTCGAACTGAGGGATTCTGTGGTACTAACCCCAGATTTTAGGCAGAGCGAAGCAGACGCGCTTCACGGAACGACACCAATCGACGCTCCTGCTCGCACCACAGTGCCAGGCGAATGGTGCGCAGGCTTTGCCAAAAGGTGATGCGGCCGAGCTTTTTGAGCTCTGGAAAATCTCGGAGCACCTTAGGCAGCTGATGAAATGGGATTCGGCTACTCAAATGGTGAACGTGGTGGATACCGATGTTGCCGCTAAGCCACATCAGTGGCTTCGGAAGGTCGTAATACGAGCTGCCATGCAGCGCGGCAACGTCCCGGTCCCAATCCGGCGGGGCGTCCCACAAGGTGTCATCAAATTGATGTTGCACATAAAACAACCACATGCCAATTGAGCCACCGACCAACACCATCGGCAGATGTATCCATAAAAAAGCCGCGATTCCGACCCAGTACATCATGATCAGAAATGCCACCGCGATTGCCAGATTGGTGAGCATGGTGGATACCCAAATGGTTCGGTCCTTGACCAAAGCCAAAGGCACCCGGTGACGCAGAAAAAACATGTAAGCGGGGCCTAAACCGAACAGTACGACGGGGTGGCGGTACAGGCGGTATTTAAACTTCTCCCAGCGATTGCTCTGAATATACTCACTCACTGTCATGGTATCGATATCACCGAAGCCACGGGTATGCAGGTTCCCAGAACCTGCATGATGACGAGCGTGTGAATCCCGCCACGAATCATAGGGTGTCATGGTAAACACACCCAGTACTCGCCCTACCCAATGATTCATCTTTCGCGATTTAAACAACGAGCCATGACCGCAGTCGTGCTGCAGGATAAACAACCGCACCATTAGCGCACCGGCCGGCACAGCCGCGAGCAAGCTGGCCAGCAAACCCACGTACGTGTAAGCAGCCCACGAAAGCCCCCAGCTGGCCAGGAACAAACCCATGGTCAATGCCAGCTCTACAAACGCCCTTGCGTTTGACGCCCGGCGGTAGGGAGCCAATCGGGATGACCAGGCTTTTTCAAGTTGAGCGTCGGAATGTGTCATTAACGTTTACAGACCATGGTGAGCTAGGCGAAAGGATGCAGCAATTGCGTATAGCCTCAAAAGGATAGCCTTAAAAGCTTTCGAGTGTGCAAGCTTTTAAATACTCAAATTAGTAACGGTCAAATCTGAGTTCGGATATGGCACTCTAAGACTATGACGCATCCAATTGATCAAGCATTCCTGTCGCTATTGGGAGCCAACGGTTGGTTAACATCGGATGATGCGGCGCAATACGGAGAGGATTGGCTGAAAAAAGAGCCATCAAAACCCCTCGGTGTTGCAAGACCCGGCACAACCGAAGCAGTAGCTGGCGTTGTCAGATTATGCGCAGAACACAACCTTTCACTGACTCCGCAAGGAGGAAATACTGGCCTGGTGTTGGCTAGCACGCCTCGCCAAACTGACGCGAGGGCCGTGGTCTTGTCTTTGGAAAGGTTAAACGACATCCGGTCAATTGATGTCGTTGGCCAAACCGTCAGCGTTGAAGCGGGCGTTGTTCTGAACAGTTTGCAGGAGGCTTGTGCTCAGCATCAGCTCACCCTGCCGATGCACTTGGGTTCGGGAGGATCTGCTCAAATCGGTGGGCTCATCTCTACCAATGCCGGTGGTACCCATGCGTTCAGAGACGGCATGATGGCAGATCTCGTATTCGGGCTGGAAGTCGTTCTGCCGTCAGGCGATGTGTGGCGTGGTAATCGGGCCATGCTCAAAGACAACGCGGGTTATCCGCTGCGTCGATTGTTCTGCGGTGCTGAGGGCACGCTGGGGGTCATTACCGCCGCCACGTTAAAGCTCAAGCCTCGCCCTCATCAAACCGAGACCCTGCTGCTGGCCTGTCCAACACTGGAATCGGCACAGCACATCGTGAGTCACGGTCGCAGAATCGCCGGAGCGCTCTTATCCGCTGCTGAATTTATGGATGAAACCGGCTTGTACTTAGTAGCGTCGCACTGTTCCCATGTGGCGAACCCTTTGGAAAAGGTTGCCAAAATCACACTGCTACTGGAGTTCGAATCACCCAGTTCGCAAATTCCATTAGATGATGCGGTGCAGAACATAGTGACATCAGCACTCGAAAATGACTGGGCAACCGATGGCGTTCAAGCAAGCAGTGAGCAACAGCGCAACGACTTATGGGAGCTCAGAGAATCCATCACAGAAAGTCAAAGGCGACATGGCGTCCAGTTAAAACACGATGTGTCGGTTCCGCTTCAAGCCCTGTCAGAGTTCATCTCAGTAACAACTGAACGCTTACAGGAAGCATTCCCTGCCCAATTGATCAATCCTTTTGGCCACCTGGCAGATGGCAATGTGCACTTCAATCTGAGTCCAGCGTCTACTCAGGATGAGACGGAATTCTTAGCGGCTGCAGATCAGTTGAATGCCATTGTGTATGACGCTGTCGTCGAGTTCAATGGATCGATCGCAGCTGAGCACGGCCTGGGACGTAGCAAAGTGACGCTTGCAGACAGATCGCGCGACCGGTGCGAAAGATTACTCATGAAAACCCTAAAAAATTCCATTGACCCGCGCGGCACTATGAATCCCGGTGTTATAGTTGCGACCACTGATGAGGTTCCCGACGTACCGGGATGAAAAGGGAACGACGTGAAATACGTCGGCTGCCCCCGCAACTGTAAGTCATGAATACAGCACGATTGAAAAAGCCACTGAGCAAACATGCTCGGGAAGGTGAATCGGGCTGGTGACAAGCCAGGAGACCTGCCCATCATGTTTGTTTGACCCAATCCGGGTGGGATTTGAAGGTCGGGGATCATGGTTTTTTGGGCACCACATACAGCAGCATGCTGCGCGCGCGAAGCGCATCGACGGATAATCCGTCCAGGCAATGTTTACCGTGCCTGCTGTGTCAGCATCCTGATTGTTCCTATCATTACCAAGCCCACTCAAGTCGCTGCACAAAGTGATACCGACGAATCAACCTCTGCTGAACAGTTGCAGACACTCACGATCGAAGGCAGCAAAGATCAAACGCCATCACTGGGTACTATTCAGCACGAGGACTTTGCCGGGCAGTTCACGCGAGTGCAAGGTGACGCACTAGCGCGAACGGATATCGAACTGTCGGAAAGCCTCGCGTTCGAAGCTGGAGTACAACAAAAACAACTCGGCGGCTACGGCAGTTTCAGCCACATTACCATTCGAGCTTCCACCCCCTCACAAACTGCCGTGTTTTTAGATGGTATTCGATTAAACGGAGCCTCTAATGCAGTTGTCGATTTATCCACCTTCGACACCCGATCATTGGAAAGTGTGGATATCTATCGATCTTCCGCGCCAGTGCAGTTAGGTGCCAGTAACTTAGGCGGTGCCGTAAATCTGACCACAAAAAGCACACGAGTACCCGGAACAAAAATTAAAGTTTCTGTTGGAAGTTTTAATACCGTTCAAGCGAATGTATCTCACACGCGTTCCCACAAACATTGGCGCATGCTGGGTGCGGTGGACGTCGGCCACAGTCAAAACGATTTCAGTTTTACCAATACGAACGGAACGCCACTGAATACCGACGATGATCGCAAGGAAAAACGTAACAACGCCGATACAACAAAACTGGCCATACTCGGTAAAACCACTTACCAATTTAGTGAGTTGAAGCGAGCGGACGTGTTGCTACAACATACCCAACGCACCACCGGGGTTCCTGAATGGCGTAATCGGGCCAACAATCAAGCTCAGTACGATGACGGTCGAGGTCAAATACACGCAAGTTATGAACGCCAATCTTTAGGTGCGTGGAGCCATCGTCAGTCCGGGTTTGTGCAATGGGCGGATGATCATTACCTCGATACACAAGCCCAGGTCGGCTTAGGCGCTCAAGACTTTCAAAGTAAGCAACGAGTATTCGGACTGACCAGTTATTGGGACCGATTCACCCACTCCGGCAAATGGGCATTCACCGCTGAACTGCGTCACGATGCATTTCAAAGTGAAAACCTCATTGGCAGACGCTCTATGGTTGATGCCTCTCGAGACAGCCTAACCGGCGGAGCCGCTTACACGCATTTCTTCTTGCAGGATGCGTTGTTGGTAACACCGCAATTACGACTGGAACAACATCGCAGCCGCTTTGACGATCCGTTAAATGGGTTTGATAACAGCCCGCAGACCACGTCTGTCGTCAACCCGGAGATCGGGCTTCGATGGGATTTAAACGAAACCTTCAGTCTTACCAGTTCGGTCGGCCAGTATTATCGCGTACCCACCTTTTATGAATTGTTTGGCACGCAAGGCTTGGTGATTGGAAATGCGGATTTGAAACCCGAAGTGGGAATCAATGCCGATATTGGGGTGGCATGGACAGCATCACCAAGACTTAAAGGCGCTTTTTCTGTTTTCTATAGTGCGCGTGATGATGCCATTGTGACCGTGTACGACGCTCGTGGAACCGGCCGGAACACCAATACCGGTAAAGCAACCATTACTGGCGCTGAGTGGAATGTGACATGGCGTGCCACCGAAAAACTGAACTTGCAAGCCAACCTAACCGTTCAGGATGCTCGCAACCAATCCGACATCACTGCCTTTTTTGATAAACAACTTCCGAACCAGGCCGCACTTGCCGCTTACACGCGAGCTAACTTCGCACTCTCTGATCATTGGCGCGTTTGGAGTGAACTCACAGTTAGCCAATCACGGTACTACGATTTAGGCAATTTTTTACCCGCTGCAGATTCCACTACGGTGAATTCTGGTTTGCAGTGGCAACGCAAACGATGGCAAAGCGCTCTAACCGTAAACAACGTCACGAATCAAAACGTTGAAGACTTTAACGGGTTTCCTAAACCCGGGCGCTCTTTCCATCTCTCACTGACTTATCGAATGTAAATGATTCAGTGAGTAACCATGGTTAAAAACTAACCCTGAACAACCCCTCGCTCAAGCGATTACTTTAATAGAACCGATACCCTATGAAAATTCGATCTGCCTCTTTACCACGACTTGCATTAATAAGCGCAGTGGTCAGCACCCTAGCCGCCTGTAGCTCTGATTCCGATGATTCTGGCACTATGGTTGATGCCGCCGATACGACGATTTACACCACCTGCGAAAGTGCGAATGCAGCTGATGCTGCAACAGCAGCCACCGCTCCCAACTTCGCTTTCACTTCCACAGTAGCTACGGACTTCAGTTCGGGTCGTGTGGAGCGTATAAGCATTGGCGACACACCTAATCTGAGTGGCTGCACTCCTGCGACCTTGTCAGATATTGTTGTGCGTACCGACGGCAATAATGCGTACGAGCTAGGCCGCTTTAACTTAGATTCATTTACGCAGTTCGATAAGGAGAGCCTCGCTGCCAATTATCAATACTCACTTAACGGCGTGAACGGTGGCTCGGCCAACCCACATGATGTCGTGTTTAAAAACGAAACTACCGCATACATCGCGCGTTATGGGACCGCATCGATTTGGGTAGTAAATCCATCGGCCACAACTGAGGCCGAATTCCTGACCGCTGAAATCGACTTATCGGCTTATGATGCTGATGGCGCAACTGAAATGACCGCACTTACCTTGGTTGATGACAAACTGTTTGTGTTGATGCAACGATTGCAAAGTTTCAGTGCAACGCTGCCGAGCTATGTGGCAGTTTTCGATACCAGTGGTGACACAGCCGTTGAAATCAATACCGGCATGGGCAACGACGGTTTGAACGGTATCGAATTACCGGTGCAAAACGCACAGGGCATGGCTTACAACGCTGATACCAATGATCTTCTGATAACAGCTGCTGGCGACCGATACAACAGCGACAAAACTAACGCAGAAAAATTATCTGGTGGTTTGGTATCCGTTGATGCAACGGACTACACCAGCGAGCTACTGTTGGATGACAATGAAATCAACGGTGATGTATCCGCCGATGATGCAATGCCAGAGTTTTTTGCTGATGCGTTAGTCGTTTCTGCAGAGAAAGGCTACTTGCTATCTTCAGCGTCGTTTGGTTCATCAAACATTCGCACGTTTAACCCCACCACTGGTTTAATTGCCGACGCGCCGCTGGCAAATTTCACAGGTATGGACATCACCACGATGGCTGTAGGTCCTACTGGATTAGTATGGGTCGGCATCAAAGACGCCACCTCGCCAGGATTTGATCGAGTGAACGTAACGGACGATACTGTCGTCGGTGAACGCGTTCGCACTGAATTAAACCCGAACCGTGTAGTCTTTGTCACTCGTTAACTGCCGGTTATCAACACGTAGCGGACTTACTCGGCATTGATAAAAAGGGCATCATGGAGGATGCCCGGCTGTGCACCCAGCCGC
This sequence comes from Granulosicoccaceae bacterium, assembly GCA_020629835.1. Lineage (GTDB taxonomy): Bacteria > Pseudomonadota > Gammaproteobacteria > Granulosicoccales > Granulosicoccaceae > Granulosicoccus. The sequence goes on along the minus strand of JAHDCO010000021.1, from coordinate 35,796 downwards.
GTCCGCTAGTATCCAAAGCCGTGGAGAAGCAACATCGCTAACAGTGCACTGGAAGTGGTACGCCAAGCCATCTTATGGATGGAAGCAGGCTACCGCGTGGACCTGGCTACCGTTGCATCCACCTTTGGATCCTCACCCCGTCCCGTGGGCAGTATGGCTGCCATCCGGGACGATGGTTTAATGGTCGGGTCCTTATCCGGTGGATGCGTTGAGAAGTATCTGGTTTCTGAACAGCGTGCAGAAAACAGCACGGCTACGCTATCTATTACCATCACCGATGAAGAAGCCAAACAACATGGCTTATTGTGTGGTGGCCGCATGACGCTTTTGGTTGAACCGGTTACTAAACAGTCCCGTTTGCCTGAACTTCTAGAGCAGCTGCAAAACAACCAACGTACGGTTCGCCAGGTGGAATTGGGTTCGGGTGCTGTAACGATTCGAAAAGCCGTCACTGAAGACAGTTTTACGTTTGACGAACATACCTTGATCAATCCACTGGGCTCAACCCACACATTGATTTTGATTGGTGCTAACGAGTTAGCACGTTACTGCACCGAATTCTCGGCGGCAGCCGATTTCAACGTCGTGGTTATAGAACCCCGGGCCTCATTCCGAGACAGTTGGCCACTCGCCTCCCCTTTACCCCTCGATCTAATGCCCGATGATGGGGTTAAAGCGTATGCATTGGATGGTCCCTTCTCCTTGGTTACTCTGACACACGATCCTTCGTTAGATGATCTAGCCCTGATGGAAGCCATGGAGAACCCACACTGTTTTATCGGTGCACTAGGTTCAAACAAAAGCCACGAAAAACGCCTTAAGCGATTAACCGCCTTAGGCGCTAACCCTGCGTCGCTCGAACGCATCAATGCGCCCGTCGGTATGCCGATCGGAAGCCGTACCTCTGCGGAGATTGCGATTTCCATCGTGGCCGAACTGATCCACTATCGGGCTTTATCCTGAGGCTTGTGAGCTGTTGAGCTTTTCCGCCAGTACATCGATACCTTGCTGTTTCCAGAATTTTAAGAGATCGATAAAAATCCAGTTTTCACTTAGCTTATCGCCAGAACGACGGTATACATCGATCACACATAACTCACCAGATTTATCACTTTTGGGATAACCCATTAGCCCATCGGGTTTGATGTACATATTCGGCCATCCAAAGAACGCTCCGAATTCACCTTCCGCCATTCGGCACACGTGCCCGTTAAACGTCCGATCTTTAACCCCTGTGCGAAAGGGACCTGCGTGTTGTTCTGCATAACGTTCTATGGTGTAAGTCGCGCCAATACCCGTTGGCCCCCACCACAGCATGTCTTCATTCCAACTGCGTCTCAACTCTTCAACCAACGGCTCACTCTGATCACTACCGCGCCATGATTTGAGTTCGCCAACCATGTAGTCAATGGCCGCGAGGGTTTTTCTACCCTCTTCTGGATCCTGTTCATCGAACATCAGCCCGGTGTGCGTCATGGGGCCCGGCTGAACCAACTGAGCTGCCGTTTGATCTGGAAAAGGGTTAAGACCGGCTTGCGCCATCAAGTGCGGAATATCAAAGTACATGGCTGTTTCGGTGATCTTGCCCTGTGACACCCGATGAAACTCGCAATAGCGCAGCATGACCATCTTTCTGGTTGGCGCTATACCGAGCCAGGCCTTATCAAACAAACCCAGTAAATGCCCCATAGAGACAACCCATATGTCGTCGTTGTCCGGCGCATCACTTTTTAAAGAGTTTGATCCAGCCATGAAAATGTCCATACGCCGTTGGACAGGTTGCAACGCCTCTCGAAGGGGTTGCCAGAACTCCTTTGCCACCTCTTCTGCATTAGTCAGCTTGTCGAACGGATAGTACCCACGCCATCGATAGTCCTCACTGGTGTATCCGGACAGCACGTCACTTAATTGGTCAGGGTCGGCTGCGTCAAACTCCTCATAAAATGCTCGGACGAGCTCTTTCTCAGCTTGATAATTCAACACGTGTAGGGGTCTCAGTTGGTTAAGGGTGATGCAAATCGAATAAAAACACTTGCCAACACCTGAAGCCTGAGTTTATCCTGTTTGCATTCGTATGCAACACCGAAACGGTGACGGAGAATTCTGTTGGCTGAAATACAACTGAACGGTCTCTCAAAACGCTGGGGAAGTTTCGTCGGCGTTAACAAGTTCGACCTCACCATCGCGGATAAAGAATTTCTGGTTTTGCTGGGTCCATCAGGGTGTGGCAAGACAACCACCATGCGGATGATCGCTGGCCTCGAAGATGCCACCGATGGGGAGATAAAAATCGATAATCAGGTCGTTAATGATCTGGAACCCAAGGATCGGGACGTGGCCATGGTTTTTCAAAGCTACGCGCTCTATCCCAATATGAATGTGTATGAAAACATTCGCTTCCCGCTGAAAGTTCGGAACATCGACCCCGATACGCACCATGATCGCGTCATGAAAGCCAGCGCCATGGTTGAGTTGGACGACTTTTTACAGCGAAAGCCTGCAGAACTATCAGGCGGTCAACGTCAGCGTGTGGCGCTCGCGCGAGCCATCGTGCGTAAACCCAAAGTGTTTCTAATGGACGAACCATTGTCCAACCTAGATGCAAAACTGCGCGTCTCCACTCGCGCACAAATAAAAAACCTTACCCACGACTTGGCCGTGACAACGATTTACGTCACCCACGACCAAATTGAAGCGATGACACTGGCTGACCGCGTGGTCGTCATGAAGGCCGGCGTCGTGCAGCAAGTGGGCAGCCCAACTGAAATTTACGACACGCCCGCAAATACATTTGTGGCGTCTTTCATCGGGAACCCCGCGATGAACCTTATAGAAGGCCGGGTATCTGGTGGTGTGTTTGAAGCGGAGCATGTAAAAATCCCTGACGTCGGCAAGCCCGATGGCCCGATGACGCTGGGTTTTAGAGCTGAAGATGCTGCGTTAGCCGAAGGAAACCAGGGCGAAATAAACGCCCCTATTTATGCCATCGAACTGCTCGGTGACGCCACCATGGTGTCGGTGCGAGTGGGTGGCGCGTTGGTCAGCGTAAAGACCGACAAAACCTATCGAGCGGAGATCGGTGACACGGTCTCGATGTCCGTTCCTTCACATATCTGTCATTGGTTTACGGCCGATACCGGAGCAAGGGTCGACGGATAGCGTCGTTGCTTTGCTTGTTTGCTCTGCCCCGATACCGTCGGGAAAGAGCGCGATTGATATAACACAAGCGCAGCAGCGCTCATTACTTCCACTACGAGGAAACTAGTATGTTGTTAAAGAAGGTAGCGCTGGCAACAGCGATGGGCCTAATGGCAGGAAATGTCATGGCCGAGTGCGTGATTGACGCACGAGTAAGCATTGTAGGAAATGAATTTCCTGCTATTCAGACCATCGGTTCTGGTGCACAAGAGTGTACTGGTGCTGAAGTCTCTTCAAACCTTACCGCTGACCACCAGAAAATTAACGTGGCAGGTATGTCCGGAAATCCTGCTGAGTACACCACAGCAATCGTGGCTAACACATCAATCGTTGCGTTGATGAACGAAGATGTTATTCGCCCATTGGATGATTTAATTGCGGAGCACGGTGAAGGCATTCAGAAAAACCAACTGATCACCGTTGATGGCAAAGTCATGGCGGTAGCCTTCATGGCGAACGCACAGCACTTGGTATACCGCAAAGACGTACTGGAAGAAATCGGGGTCGAGCCACCAGCGTCTTACGAAGATTTACTTGCCGCTGCTGAAATGATTCGCGAAAAAGGCATCATGGAATACCCTGTTGGTGGTGCCTACAAAGCGGGCTGGAACTTAGCTCAAGAGTTCAACAACATGTTCCTGGGCATGGGCGGTAGCTTCTTCAAGGAAGGTTCAGCTGAACCAACCGTGAATACAGCTGAAGGTGTGGCTGCGTTGGAAATGATGAAAGCACTTAGCGAGTACATGAACCCGGATTTCTTAACTCATGACTCCAACGCAACCAGCGCTGAATGGAAGGCTGGAAACGTGGCGCTGATGAACATGTGGGGCTCGCGCGTAGGTCCATTGCGTGAGACCGAAGGTTCATCACAAGAAGTAGCTGATAACACAGCAATCGCTGGCCCCATGACCGTTGGTGGTGGCGATACTCCCGCAACTACCCTGTGGTGGGATGGTTGGACTGTAGCCAAGAACATCTCTGATGCAGAAGCTGAAGCCACATTCTTAGCTATGAAGCACGCTATCCGGCCTGAGATTTTGAACGATGAAACCTCACCCATGGCGGTATGGTTAATCGAAGGTTACGAGCCAACCGATGCGGCCATTGGTGTATTGGATGCCGCGCAGCGTGGCACGATTCCCTTCCCCATGTTGCCTTACCACGGCTTACTGCACTCTGCTCTGGGTGCTGAGCTAGCGGACTTCATGCAGGGTAAAGAAGATGCAGCCACGGCACTAGCCGATGTTGAAGCGGCATACATCACAGCAGCGAAAGAGAAAGGCCACCTGTAAGGCCCCGGTCTCTCACACGGTCAGGGGCGGGCATCCAAGCCCGCCCCGGCTTTCGATGTACACGGTTTTTACTCCACGAATTTTGGCGACGCTTCCATGAAACATAAAACGTTTTTTTGGTTCTTCCTGCCGACAGGGCTGGCGATGTTGTTGTTTATCGCTTTACCTATTGTCTCAGTCGTCATGCAATCGCTTTACACCCCGCATAAACAAGTTATAAAAGTGGTTGAGAACTGCGGTCCGTTCGGCTGTAAAGAAGCCACCACCGTAGACCAAACGGCTACTGAACAACTCAGAAAAGAACAACCGCTGGGGCAATTTTCGGGGTTAAAAATTTATCTTGACCGAGGGCACCTGGCGACCAAAGAAATAGCTGAGGCGTGGAGTACACGATCTAGCCTCGGTGATTTTTTTAGCGCCGTTGGCAACCTGCCTTTTTATCGCGCTTTGAGTTTTACGCTCACCTATACGTTTGTTGTTACACCCCTATTAATAATTCTTGGTTTCATCATCGCTATTGCCGTTAATTCTCTGCATCGGCATTTAAAAGGCTTGGTCATATTCTTTTCGTTATTGCCAATGATTGTTACCCCGCTCATTGGATCACTCATTTTATTTTGGATGGTGGATAGCCGCGGCATATTGGGCAGTGCGCTGCAATGGTTAGTGAATAACCCCGATCTATCGCTTAAAGCATCCACCGAACTTACGTGGATCATGCTGATGGTGTATGGCGTCTGGCACTCCGCGCCTTTTGCGTTTGTGGTGTTTTATGCCGGTTTACAAACGTTACCGCAGGATGCACTGGAGAGTTCGATGATCGACGGGGCTACCCGCTGGCAACAAATACGTTACGTCATCATCCCGCACCTGATGCCACTGGTTACCTTCGTCGCGCTGATCCAGCTTATGGACAACTTTCGGGTGTTCGAACCGATCGTGGGCTTCAATGCGGAGGCGCACGCGCAATCGCTGTCCTGGATTATCTTTAACGATTTAGGCGGTGAGACGCGACTGTTGTCTTCCGCGGCCACCACTTCGGTGCTTACCATCATTGGCGTGGCGATACTGCTCTCGCCGGTGCTGGTAAAAACATGGCAAGACTTTAAGGTGAAAACATAATGTCAGCCAAAGCCTTCAAGCAGCCACCGATGCTGCGCCTTGCGTCTTCAATCTTCATTATTGTTTGGTTGATACTGGCAGCGTTTCCATTTTTTTGGACACTGTGGGGTTCTTTCAAAGTTGAGTTGGATTTCTTTTCCAAAGCCGATTGGCGCAACGCGCTGACCGGTGCTCGCACGGTGGCCGAACATGGTTCGGCATTCACCACTAACGGTTATGAAGGCGCCTGGGTTCAGGAAGAATTTTGGCGTGCCGTATTGAATACATTCATCGTATGTTTCTTTGTGGTGACCATCTCTTTAACGTTTGGCACCTTAGGCGGGTACGCGCTATCACGCTCAGGTTTTCGGTACACATTCTGGCTGCTGATTGCAGCGCTTATCTTTCGGGCGATGCCACCGATCACTCTAGTGTCTGGCTATCTGCTGCCTTTCTTTGAGTGGAACCTGTGGGGTATTTTGCCCACCACCATTATCGTGTTAGTTGCCATCAATCAACCGTTTACTTTGTGGATGCTGCATAGCTTCTTCCAAAAGATCCCCAAAGAATTGGATGAAAGCGCGAAGGTGGATGGCTGTTCCCAATTCCAGGCGTTCAGACACGTCATCATTCCTGTCATGTGGCCGGGGGTTATAACAACAGGCCTATTCAGTTTCTTACTGGCTTATAACGACTTTGCTGTCACGTCGATGTTGCTGTCGAAAGAGAACCAAACCATGGTTCCAAAAATCGCAAGCTTTTTAGGCACCACACAAACCGAAGGTAACGTGATGTTTGCAGTCGCGGCGGTAGTTTCTGCAACCGCCCCATTGTTCGTATTGGTCATGTTCTTTCAACGTCAAATTGTTTCCGGCCTGACTCAAGGCGCGGTCAAAGGTTAATCCGAGGTTCATATTTTTATGGCTATTGAATATCTAAAGCGTGGCAAGCCCGAAGCCGACAGAGCAGAAGATGATGCGCAGACCGCATCAGTGGTTGCTGACACGCTGAAGAATATCGAACAAAACGGTGACAAAGCCGTTCACGAATTGGCCGTAAAGTTTGACAACTACGATCGAGAGTCTTATCGCTTAACCGATGATGAAATTCAAAACATCATCGCGAAAGTTAGCGAACGCGATATGGCGGATTTGGTGTTTGCGCAGGAGCAAGTAAAGAACTTTGCCCAGGCTCAGCGCGATAGCATGCTCGACATCGAGGTAGAAACACTGCCTGGGGTCATCCTGGGTCATAAGAACATCCCAGTTCAATCGGTGGGTTGTTACGTACCCGGGGGTAAGTTTCCGATGGTAGCTTCTGCACACATGTCCGTGGCTACCGCGGCAGTCGCGGGCGTGCCACGCATTGTGGCCTGCACTCCACCGTTTAATGGTGAACCTAATCCTGCCGTTATCGCCGCAATGCACTTGGGCGGCGCTCATGAAATCTATGTGCTCGGTGGTATCCAGGCTGTCGGTGCCATGGCCATTGGCACCGAAACCATCGATCCGGTGCATTTACTGGTGGGCCCTGGCAATGCGTTTGTTGCAGAAGCCAAACGCCAGTTGTTTGGTCGGGTGGGTATCGATTTGTTTGCAGGCCCCACAGAAACCATGGTGATCGCCGATGAAACCGTTGATGCCGAAATCTGCGCGACCGATTTACTGGGTCAGGCGGAACACGGCTACAACAGCCCGGCTGTGCTGCTGACCAATTCAAAAACGTTAGCAGAAGAAACGCTGGCTGAAATCGATCGACTACTGACGGTACTGCCCACGGCAGACACTGCCTCCGTCAGCTGGCGCGATTACGGTGAAGTGATCGTCTGTGACACTTATGATGAAATGCTGGCTGTGGCTGACGATATCGCCTCGGAGCACGTGCAGGTTATGACGGACCGCGATGATTGGTTCCTGGAAAATATGACCTGTTACGGCGCACTGTTCCTGGGTGCCAGAACCAACGTCGCCAATGGCGACAAAGTTATAGGTACGAACCATACGCTGCCAACCAAAAAAGCCGGCCGCTACACCGGCGGCCTGTGGGTGGGTAAATTTTTAAAGACTCACTCCTACCAGAAAGTGACCACCGATGAAGCCGCAACCACGATTGGTGAATACGGTTCCAGGCTGTGCATGCTGGAAGGTTTTGTCGGTCACGCAGAACAGTGCAATGTTCGAGTGAGGCGCTTCGGTAAAAAGAATGTGCCTTACGGGGAAGCGGCACGCTAACTACTATGCAACTGCCCGTAACGCCATCATTCAATTTGACTGGAAAGACGGCTCTTGTCGTCGGCGCATCGTCTGGCATTGGACTCGGAGCCGCCGTCGCACTGGCTGAGGCTGGCGCGCATGTGGTGGTGGCTGCACGCAGAACTGAAAGCTTAACCAGTCTGGTAGACGCGCTGACACAAGCAGGTTATGCGGCTGAAGCGTTAACGCTGGACATCAGTGATCTGGAAAACACGGCGGATGCCGTTGAGAAGCATGGGCCCTTTGACATCCTCGTGAATTCAGCCGGGTTAGCAAAACACAGCGCAACCACAGACACCACAATTGCCGACTACGATTCGGTTACCAACGTCAACGTGAAGGCTGCGTATTTTCTAACTCAAGCGGTGGCAAAAGGATTACTGGCCGCCGGTAAACCCGGTTCGCTGATCAATATCTCATCGCAAATGGCCCATGTAGGCGGACCGGAACGAGCTGTGTATTGCGCCACAAAGCATGCGGTTGAAGGATTCACCAAAGCCATGGCTATCGAGTGGGGTGCGGCCAATATCCGCGTCAACACCATCTGCCCTACCTTCGTGCTTACAGAACTTTCCAAAGTTACGTTTGATAACCCAACAAAGCGCCAATGGATTCTCGATTACATTCAGCTGAATCGAGCGGCGGAAGTTGAAGACTTGATGGGCCCTGTCGTCTTCCTGGCATCCGATGCGTCTGCCATGATAACGGGCACTTCCTTGTTGGTTGATGGCGGCTGGACAGCGCACTGATGCCCGAGTCAAAGATCACCTCAGTGGAAGTGGCGCGCTTAGCTGGTGTTAGCCAGTCGGCGGTAAGCCGCGTATTCACGCCAGGTGCGTCAGCTTCAAAACAAACGGCAGAAAAGGTACGCAAAGCAGCCAGTGAGCTCGGTTATCGGCCGAACGTTCTGGCCCGGGCCATGGTATCCGGGAAAAGCCGCATCATTGGTTTACTGGTTGCGTACCTGGACAATCAGTTCTACCCCGATGCACTTGAGCGCTTGTCGAGTGTGCTGCAGGACCAGGGGTATCACTTACTGGTTTTTATGGCAGGCAAAGACGCCAGCAATGTCGACAATATCGTGGATGAGATGCTGGACTATCGAGTGGAAGGCATTATCGCCGCCTCAGTATCGATGTCAGCAAAGTTAGCTGAGCGCTGTCAGCGATTGGGTGTCCCCATCGTGTTTTTCAATCGAGAACAAAACGACAAAACCCGATTTTCTGTGACTTCTGATAATTACGCGGGCGGTTATACCGTTGCCGAGTATCTTTTATCGTTGGGTCATAAACGCATAAGCTACATAGCCGGCTGGGAGTATGCATCCACGCAGTTTGATCGTGAAGCAGGTTTTAACGCCGCGCTAACGAAACACAACATGCAATGCTTCGGTCGTGCGGTAGGTAATTTCACACACGAAGGTGCGGCTGTGGCTACCCGACAACTGGTTGAACAGGGTTTGCCAGACGCAATCTTTGTCGCCAATGATCATATGGCATTCAGTGTTATGGATACCTTAAGACATGAAATGAGCTTATCCATACCCGGCGATGTATCGATTGTGGGATACGATGATGTACCCATCGCAAGCTGGCCCGCGTATAGCCTGACCACCGTTCGCCAGCGTGCTAATCAGATGGTATCCAAAACCGTAGAGATTATCGTTGCACAAATTGAAGGAGAGGCCCTGGAGCCCTTGCAAATCAAGATCGACGCCCCCTTAATCGTGCGCAACTCCACAGCCCCCAATAACCAAACAACATCCGCCTAAGCGCAACCTCACCGATGAACACCTTGAACATAGAATCTAGAATCGTCCGCTACGGTGACTTGCAACCCTGTCGCACCGCTTTTATCGATGCTCATACGCCAGGCTCTGATCAGAAAGAAAACTTTACGATATTGGGAGGTGGTGTTTCTGAAAGCGCGGATCAACACGTTCACATTCAAGATACCCCGGGTTTTAACATTGGCGCTGCCGGTCAACCGCCTCGATGCCGTAACTCATTACACAGCCACACGACGGCAGAAGTCTTCTTTGTCTTAAAAGGTCGGTGGCGTTTCTTCTGGGGCCGCTATGGGGATGCCGGCGAAGTGGTACTAGACGAAGGTGATATTTTCAATATTCCAACCGGCATTTTTCGTGGGTTTGAAAACATCGGTACCGACTACGGCATGATCATGGCGGTGTTGGGCGGCGACGACGCCGGTGGGGGTGTCACATGGGCACCGCAGGTCATCACCGACGCTGCAGAGCACGGACTGGTATTGGCTGAAACCGGTCGTTTATACGATTCTAAAAAAGGTGAAAAACTGCCCGATGGTGTGAATCCCATGCCGTTGCTGAGCGAAAAAGAACTCAGCACCATCCCGGAACCGTCAGTTGATGAGGTGCTGCCCAATCACGTTGCACGCTATTGGGACCTAATGGCGATGGCTCGAGGCAAGCCAGCTAACGTCATTGGCGAACACGCACTACTCAAAGATAAGCCAGGCTTTGATATGCAGTTTCTAACACGAGGTTCGTTAGACACCACAGAACAAACCACGGAGTATCACGAAATTCTGATGCCAATGCGCGGGCATTGGAAACTTCACTGGGACGGCGTGACCACTGTACTGAACCCCGGCGATACCTGTGCGCTACCACCGGGTTCCCGGTATTCGCTGGAACCCAGTATGACTGGAGAAGCCAGTTTGTACCGTGTGATCGGTAATGACGACCCGGCCGGGCCAACGTGGTCAGCCGATCAACGCTGACGTCATCATGTTAGGTAAGCCGTTGTGAAGTCATCACATCACGTTAGAACGTAATTAAGCAGTTTATCTCCGTCAAAGACGAATCGTCCATCCACGCTGGCCCCTTTTATCACACCGGGGAGCCAGAGCCGATCGTCCTCCCACATCTCGTCAAACGGTATGTCGTCCAGCGCAAACCATAGAGGCACAGCCTCTTCGGTTTCTGTTGGCTGGCCCTGATAGTCAGTGGCAACAAACACCGACACATCAAGAGCGTATCCATCAATAAACTGAAAACGTAACCGGCCCCGGTAGTGCGATTCGGTTACCGTAATACACAACTCCTCGTAAATTTCCCGATGAGCGCAGGCTTGCAGTGTTTCCTGGCCATCACGCTTACCACCGGGTCCGTTTATTTTGCCCGCACCCAGACCGCGTTTTTTGCGAATCAAAAGCACTCGACCCGAATCTACAACAAACAGTAGTGTCGCTTCGTCAGTCGCGACCCAATCGGCATTGATGTGTTCGGCCCGGTAGTTTTCAATACTTGTCATTAACACCCCATGCCGATGAGTGGTTTACGTTATGGATCGACCACATAAATTACGGACTGCCGAATAATCTCACTGATCTTGGCAGGGCGGCCCAATGTTACATCGTACTGCGAAACGCCGGTATCCCCTACCGCTACCAGATTGCCGTTAACCATAAGCACATCATTGCATTCATCATTGGGTAAAGAAAATAACAAGGTTGGTTCTCGCGGGTTTTCCAACGAAAAGGTTTTGAGCCCACTGACCCCATCACACACATGCAATCGATCTCCATCCACCGTCAGTCCGCGAGGGCCGCTTAGGTTTACGGTATGGATTAACGTCGGGTTGGTTACGTCGGAAATATCCACCACATCCAACCGATCAATGTTTTCCTGGCCAGGAAAGGTCGCTGGGTCTCGGCTTAACGTTACATAAGCCAAGTCGTTGTTAGCCACCACCGGATCCTGAGCTTCGGCGTGCGTGAACTCGCCCACCTGCGTGGGCGATGCGCGGTCGGTGTTGTCCAGTATGTACACACCACGCTCTCCGCCCACCAATAAGTAATCGCCGTAGGGAAACAAGGTCTCGATGCCGAAGTCCACTCGCACTGTCGTCCACGCTTGCGGGCTGTCGCCATCACCAACGTCGAACAACTGAATGGTGTCTCCACTAATGGCGTACAAATAATCATCCACTAATGCCATTCGCGCAGTTGATCCGCGTTGGCCTTGAGGTGCCGACGTACCACTGCCACCCGCGGAACCACCAGATTCTTCGCAAGCTACGAGCAGACCAACGAGCGACAGTACCGCGATAAGGTGAGCTGTCTTCTTATGATAAAAAGCTGAGTTTTTCATCTGCCTCACTCCTGGTAGCCAATAACAACACCCTGCGTTCGATCAATTTGCGAAAAATTCAATCGAACGTTGTAAGGAATATTTTGTTCTGCATCCCAGATAAATACATCTTGCTGCCGATCAATCACACTCACCTCAGCGGTGTTCGATACATCCAGGGTGATTAAATCGATGAAGCTGTCGGCGTACAAACGGTCCCCACGGATCTCAATGTCTAAATTTCCGGGGATCGCAATAAAGCTAAGTGGTTTTGGATTAAAAGCATCCGCATTATCAAATACATGAATGCCCTTATTTCTTTCATTGATAAATAAGTAGTTTTCGTACGCATAAATGCGCCCCACATCATCCAGGGGCCTCACCGCCTCTTGCCGAACCGATGAACGTAACTCGTTGTAGCTCATGTACACGGGGTCAGCATAGATCACCCGTTCTACACAGTTACCCTCATTATCGTATCGCGCACACTCACCCAGTCCGTAACCATCGTAATAGCAAGCCACGCTTAACAGAGAAAAAAACGACAGGATGCAAGAGATAACTCCTTTTTTGTAAACCACTACATGGTTTGTTTTTACAAGAGGTAACCCACGGTTGGTTAAGAAACGTGCCATCGGCAAGGCGAGAAGAACCATCAACGCATCAACAATTGAAAACGTACCCAGGAACCATTCGCCTGCGAGAAGCATGAATAAGGTAGCCGCTACCCACAGAAGCGTTGCTGCATTCGATGCACCTGTCACGCGCAGCCACGCCAATATCGCGATAAACGTTGCAAGTGCATGCGCCAATGAAGGAAAGCTACCGTGGGTCACGGAATCATTCCAATGCAGTTCAAAACCCAGCTGAGCTAACGGCCAGGGCTGTGCCGATAGTGGACGAAATCCGAGGTAGTAAAGTGCACCCAGTAATAAACAAATGGCAAGCAAGTGCACTGCGTAAGTCTGATAACTCGCTTGATGTAATCGGTATTTATACACAGCGACAAAGCTCTCCTATTATTAAGATGGCAGACCGTTACCTTTCTTATTCACACAAACCTTTTGCGTGTTGTACGTAAATACAAACCGTAAGCGTAAAGCGTTTTTACACCCACTATTCAGGATCGATACCAGCATGCCACTATTAAAAGACACCGCGCCTGGCGTTGCAGCTGATTCGGTCCTATTCCCGCTCTTGCTGAAAAGTGTAGTCGCTGTCGGTCTGTCTGCTTATATCGGCGCAGACGTTAGAGCAGACGTAACTCCGCACGGACGTCCCGCTAACTTGAGCAGCCTACCCGGACTAGCTGTTGGTTTAGCCGGATCAGCCGCGTCGGACACTAGCCAAACGTACGGTTTTATTGAAGGGAAAACGAGTCAACGGCTGTTGTTTACTATCGGCTTACAGAATCACAAATCAACATCGGATTCCATCGCAGTCAATGGCGATGTAGAACTGTCGGGTGACGGAATCACCTGGGGTCTGTATTACCAATTAGCGGAAACGGATCGATACCATTGGACTATCGGGCTTCGATCGTTGACTGCTGAAAAACAAGAGGATTCGCTTATTGTGTCAGGCGCAAGTCGAGTCAACCTTGAACGTAATCAGCGCGCCGTTGAGCTTAGTTTACTAACTGAATACAAAGCTTGGTCCACCACCAATGTAAAACCCTACTTTGCAGCAAATGTAAAACGCAGTAGCGATGGTGAGATCATTGCGACCACCGGTGGGCGAGAAATCTCCAATAGCCGCACGGTTCCTTTTTCAGCCAGCGTCTCCGCAGGTCTACTATACCGTTATCGATTGTTGTCTTTGTTTATTGAAGGCACATTGGGTAGTGACGAAGACGTTCCGGTTGCGATCCACGCCGGTCTACGACTCGGCTTTTTTAACCGCCCGAATACCCCATGA
>JAHDCO010000021.1:0-21825 GCA_020629835.1 Granulosicoccaceae bacterium | reverse complement strand
ATTCACACCATAAATTCACACCATAAATTCACACCATAAATTCACACCATAAATTCACACCATAAATTTACATCATAAATTAGCAGGGAATCAGGTTACCGCTTTCACCTTTTGAAACTCTGGTTTATTCCAAAGTCGGTTAGTCATGACATCACTTAAAATGTCTACAGCACGTTCGATATCTTTTTCATCCAGATACAACGGAGTAAATCCAAAGCGCATAAGGTTTGGCTGACGGAAATCACCAATTACGTTGTTAGCGATAAGCGCCTGCATCGCGGCATATCCATGTTCAAACGCAAAAGATACCTGTGATCCCCGCTGCTGCGCATCACGGGGGCTGGCAAGGTCGAGCATCGGGCAACGCGATTCAACGCCCTCGATAAAAAGCTCACTAAGCTCTATCGAACGCTTGCGTACCTCAGCCATTGATAAACCTTGCCAAAGCGCTAACGCGGATTCAAGTACCGCCATCTGCAGAACCGGTGGCGTGCCCACTCTAAATCTTTCCACGGATTCCCCTGCGCGATATTTGCGTTCGAATGCAAACGGTTTATCGTGCCCCAACCATCCGCTGAGAATCGGTTCTATCTTATCCGCGATGTCGGGTCTGGCATAAATGAACGCTGGTGCACCAGGCCCTGCGTTTAGATATTTATACGTACAACCCACAGCAAATTCACAGCGGCACTGAGACACATCAATGTCTACTGCGCCTGCGCTGTGCGCAAGATCCCATAATGAAACTGCCCCTGCCTGATGGGTGGCTTGGGTGATGCGATCCATATCGTGCATACGACCGGTGCAGTAGTCCACGTGAGTTAGCATTACCACAGCAATCGAGTCATCGATGGCCGCTTCAATGGCGTCTGGTTCCACGACTTTTAATTCGTAGTCTTGTTGCAACCCGTGTATGAGGCCTTCAGCCATATATAAATCGGTTGGAAAATTTCCGCTATCCGACAAAATAACGCGTCGTTCAGGCCGCAAACCCAATGCCGCCGACAGCGCTTGAAAAACTTTTATGGATAACGTATCGCCTAACATTACGGTGTTGGGTTCTGCGCCTATGATCGGTGCAAGGGTGTTTCCCAATCGTGCCGGTTGTTCCATCCAACCATCCAGATTCCAACCCTGAATTAAATGCTGACCCCACTCCTGTTGCAGCACCCTACTGAGGTTTTCCTGTGCATGAACGGGTAACGGCCCTAATGAGTTACCGTCAAGGTATACCGTGTCCGCAGGTAACGAAAAACAGTGCTTAATAGGTAACACAGCCAATTACTCAGTTTCCAGCCAGCGTTGCAGAGTTTCACAAGCCGCTTCAGGTTGTTCTAACACCACTAAGTGGCCTGCCGCCTGCACCACCTCCAGGGTCGAATTGGGTATGAGGTTATGCATCAGTTGGTGCCTTTCTACCGGACACAGCTCATCATCTTCGCCGCACATAACCAGTGCTGGCACGGTCAGTGATTTCAGTACCTCACGGTAGTCTGGCCGGTCGCGTAAAGCCATTGATTGCGAAACGAACACGTCGCTGCCAAGTGCTTCAGCCATGTCCATACACAAAGTCAATATGTCAGCTTTATGCGGCCCATCCGTTAAGTAGTTCGGTTTCATTTCATCTCGCATGACCTCGCGTAACCCACCGTGTTGCACGGACGCGATTTGCGGAGCACGAGATGCCGCTTTCTCTGGGGTTTCCGACAACGGGTTGGTATCTAACAGCGCGAGACGCTCTACCCGTTCGGGCGCTTGCTTTACGATCTCCATCGCGACAATTCCGCCCATAGACAAGCCCATTAACGAAAATGTAGGCGGTGCCGTCTCTAATATCGCGCTCGCCAAACCCTTTATCGTGTTTGTGCTCGTCAGCGGGTAGAACAACACGGGCCGCATAGCGGAGAAGTGTTCAATCACCGGAGTAAACAACCGCGCATCGCACATCATTCCCGGCAGACACAGTAATGGGCTTAGCACGAAGGGTTCAAGCCTTTTATGGCATCCACAATGTGTTGCGGCGGATTAGAACTTTTGCGGGTGTTCAAGTCCACATGCACCAACAACTGTTCAGCAGTTGCTAATAGCGTTTCATCACCTGCCCGGCGCATTTCATGTTTCAACCGAAGTTTTTTTCCGTCCATAGGCGCCACAGCCGTCAAACAACGTACCGCTTCGCCGACGTGGGTTTCCTGCCGATACTGAATATGGCAGTCAACGGTGAAAAAACTGCCGCCGCTGGCCACATACGCCTCATCAGCACCTGCCAGTTGTAACACAGTATCTGCAGCATCCGAGAACACTTGCGCGTAACGGCTTTCGTTCATATGCCCGTTGTAGTCTATCCAGTCGATGGGTATAACACGGTGCACTGTAACAAGCAGCTCATCATGAAATACGGCCTCTTTATTTTTTAGCGTTTCATCGACGGCTTTCAGCAAGGCACCCGCACCGTATTGACGCGGCTTTAATGCACGCATGATGCTAACTAAGTTATCGTCACGAATGCGTTCTAATTCTCGAATGCTGTAATGACCAGACTGCGCATCCGACTGACTGGCTATTGCATCAACTAGCGCAGGGGTGAGCTCCGGTACGTCCATCAGTTTTGTCCAGGGCCATTGCAGTGCGGGTCCGAATTGAGCGATGAAATGCGCCATACCCGCATCGCCGCCCGCTAATCGGTAGGTTTCGAACAAACCCATCTGCGCCCAGCGAAGACCGAACCCATAACGGATGGCGTTGTCGATGGTTTCAGTATCGGCGATACCGTCGTTTACCAACCAAAGCGCTTCACGCCAGACGGCTTCCAAAAATCGATCCGCAATGTGTGCATCGATTTCCTGCGCCACATGCAGTGGCTCCATACCAATGCCCTGTAATAACGTCTTCGCTTTGTCACAGGTACTTGGGTCACCCACCGTTTCCACCAATGGCAGTAGGTATACCGGGTTAAACGGATGAGCCACGATGATTTGTTCAGGTTTATCCGACGACTTCTGCAAATCGGATGGCTTGAAACCGGAGGTTGAAGAGGCCACGATAGCATCGGCCCGGCAGTGCGTTTGGATAGCATTCAACACAGAATGTTTTTGCGCTAATTGTTCCGGTGTGCTTTCCTGCACCCATTGTGCATGGGCAACCGCTTCTTCCAAAGAATCACACCACGTAATTTGGCCGGGTTCGGGCAAAGCGTATTCGTACAATCCGGGCAGTGCATCGCAGGCATTGGCGTACACAGCTTCAAAGCGTTTTTTAGCACCGTCTGAAGGATCAAAGATGCAGACATCCCAACCCATCAGGGCAAAGCGTGCTGCCCAGCCACCGCCGATAACACCGGCACCTACGATGCCCGCAATCATTGTGGTGCTCGCTTTACCAAACCTAACTTTTCCCGGACAAACTCTGGGCCCATGACTTCGGCGCCTAACGTTTCAATAAGGGTTACTGCTTTCGTAACCAGTTGTTCGTTAGTCGCAAGTTCGCCTCGTTTGAGGTAAAGGTTATCCTCCAACCCTACCCGTACATTTCCGCCAGCGAGAACTGCCGCTGCCACATAGGGCATTTCGTATTGTCCTAATGAGAACGCCGACCAGCACCAATCACTCGGTACGTTGTTGACCATGGCCATGAAGGTATTGAGATCGTTCGGTGCACCCCACGGTACACCCATACAAAGCTGAACCAAGGCTGGGCTTTTTAGTACACCGGAATCTACCAAATGTTTAGCTAACCACAAATGCCCGGTATCGAACGCTTCAATCTCAGGGCACACCCCCATGTCAGTCATTAACCGCCCCATCGCCTCAAGCATGCCCGGCGTATTGGTCATGACGTAATCACTTTCGGCGAAATTCATCGTGCCGCAATCCAGGGTGCAAATTTCAGGTTGGCAGGACAACACGTGTTCAACACGCTCTTCCGCACTTGCCATGTCGGTACCGGTGGTAAGCGGCAAGGGTGCGCTGGCGGGCCCAAACACCAGGTCCCCTCCCATGCCTGCGGTTAAGTTGAGTACGACATCGATAGACGCATCACGTACGCGTTCTGTCACTTCACGAAATAACACAGGATCTCGACTCGGTGCACCGGTTTCAGGGTCGCGCACATGGCAATGTACGATCGCCGCCCCAGCTTTCGCTGCCGCAATCGCACTATCAGCAATCGCTTGTGGGCTTCTTGGAACATGCGGACTTTTATCCTGCGTATTCCCACTTCCGGTTACCGCGCAGGTAATGAACACCTGCTTATTCATCGTCAATGGCATGTTTATTACCTCGGGTGTTGTGCCAGCACGGTGCTGAATCCCGGCGTGGATAAGCCGAGTTTATGCGCACGGTTTAGAGAAAGCTCAGTATTGAGTGGAACGCCGGCAAGGCCTGGATCCTGTGCGGCATCAATGCATTGCACCAAGTGAGCGGGGGCATCAATGCCCCAGTAGCTTAAAAGTTGTTGACCGAAACTCGCTCGGTCTATGAGCTCATCGCCGACGAGATTGATCAGACCAGTTTCTGTCTTGTGCTTGAGGGCCAGATCAACCAGACCCTGAGCTAGCGCATCACGCCAAACGGGCTGCCGTAACACATCTTGAAACAATCGCAGCGACTCTCCTGCAGCCAGTTGTTTCGCAAAACCCGCCGTGCCGCGATCGATCGCATCCAACCCGTAAATTAACGACGTGCGTACCACCATGGTGTTTTTATGCGCATCTAGTGCAGCGGCTTCAGCCAGCGCTTTGCTTTCACCGTAGGCGTTTATTGGTGCTGCCGCCGCATCATCAGCATAAGGGGCTTGCTGACCGTTGTGAACGATATCGGTGGACACAACCACCAGGCGAGCATCACATCGGTTTGCAGCTTCTGCCAAAGCTTTAGTGCCAGCGTGGTTGGTGTGCTGCATGGACGCCTCGTCGATACCCGGGTTAACCGCAGCCGCATGAATGATGGCATCGGGTTTGACGGCTTCAACGCAGTCCAACACGGCCTGCGAATCCCTCAAATCTAACGTTTTGGGAGAATAAGTATCGGATAAACCGGCCGCGCTTCGTGAAGCTGCCACGACGCGAGCACGCTCAGCTGCCATCGGCAGCAACCGAGCGCCTAAGTATCCCGTGCCACCCGTTATGAGTAGTGTCTTAATGGGGCTACAACCGCGAGTTCGGGCAGAGCAACCCGAACCCGCCATGGTCTGTAGCCGAACGCGCGAAAGCTTGCTGGTGCAAGCGCGGGTGCAAGCGCGGGTGCAAGCGCGGGTGCAAGCGCGCCTGCGCCTGCAGCCGCGCCTGTCTAGCTGATTTTCTGTAACAGCGCATCCAATGAAGCCTTAGCGTCTCCATAAAACATGCGCGTATTCTCTTTGAAAAACAGCGGATTCTCAATACCTGAGTAGCCCGTTCCCTGTCCGCGTTTGGATACGAATACCTGCTTCGCTTTCCAAACTTCCAGAACCGGCATTCCGGCTATTGGACTGTTGGGATCTTCCTGCGCTGCCGGGTTAACGATGTCATTTGAGCCGATGACGATCACCACGTCAGTTTCTGGAAAATCGTCGTTGATTTCGTCCATCTCCAACACGATGTCGTACGGTACTTTCGCTTCAGCTAGAAGCACGTTCATGTGACCGGGTAAACGACCGGCAACAGGGTGAATACCAAAGCGCACGGTTTTGCCGGCGGCACGTAAGCGACGTGTGAGCTCGGAAACCGACTGCTGCGCTTGCGCCACGGCCATACCGTAGCCCGGAACGATGATGATTTGATCGGCATCATCCAACGCTGACGCCACACCGTCCGCATCGATGGCAATTTGCTCGCCTTCGATTTCCATGGCTTCGCCACTTGGCCCGCCAAATCCGCCCAAGATAACGGATAAGAATTTACGGTTCATGGCCTTACACATGATGTAGGACAGGATCGCTCCAGAAGAACCCACTAGCGCCCCAGTCACAATCAGCAGATCGTTACCCAACATAAAGCCCGTTGCGGCTGCCGCCCATCCGGAATAAGAGTTCAGCATGGAAACAACCACAGGCATGTCGGCACCACCGATAGCCATAACTAGGTGAGCACCGATGATGAATGCCAAAATGGTCATTACATACAGTGTCCAACTGCCGGCGTGGTTCATGTACATGAACAACAAAATAATCGACAGCACCAGTAAGCCTACGTTCAACACATGGCGCCCGGGCAGAATCAAGGCCTTACCGTCGACCTTACCGGCTAACTTACCGTAGGCGACAATAGAACCGGTGAAGGTAATCGCCCCGATGAACACACCCACAAATACTTCCACTTCGTGAATGACTTTTTCAGCCGCCGTAGCCAATTCAGGCGGGTTGATATCGGAGTTGATTCCAATAAAAACGGCCGCAAGACCAACGAAAGAGTGCAACGCAGCAACCAACTCTGGCATGCCGGTCATTTCAACTCGTTGAGCGACATACACACCGGCTGCTGCACCTAACACCAGCACTATGATGAGTAACGGACCCAACTCAACCCCGGGCCCGAAAATGGTGGCGAAGACCGCAATGGCCATACCCACGATGCCATACCATACGCCGCGCTTAGCGCTTTCCTGGTCTGACAAACCACCCAGGGAAAGAATAAATAGAACCGTGGACGCTATGTAGGCCGCGGTTTTCATTTCTGCACTTAAATCAAACATGATCTGTTACCGCCCCTTAGCTCTTTTGAAACATTTGCAACATGCGTCGGGTGACCATGAATCCCCCGACCACATTGATGGTGGCGATAAGTACCGATATTGCCGCGAGTATGGTGACGATGATGCTGGATGAACCGACTTGCAAAAGCGCACCAAGAATGATGATGCCGGAGATGGCGTTGGTTACCGCCATGAGCGGTGTATGCAATGAGTGCGAGACATTCCAGATGACCTGGAAGCCAACAAACACGGCTAACACGAACACGATAAAGTGCTTCATAAAACTGGCCGGCGCGTACTGCCCAATAAAAAACATAAGCACAGCACCAATGGCCAACAATCCGATTTGATTGCGTCCCGCCCGCTTAGCCGCCGCAACTTCTTCAGCGGCTAATTCTTCCGGAGTTTTTTCTGGCGCGGCCGGTTTTTTCGCGGCAATTGCCTGAACTTTAGGCGGTGGTGGCGGAAAGGTGACATCACCTTCGAAGGCAACCGTTGCGCCACGAATAACATCGTCTTCCATGTCATGAACGATGACACCATCTTTTTCCGGTGTTAGATCGCTGAGCATATGGCGAATGTTAGTCGCGTAAAGTTCTGAGCTTTGGGTGGCCATACGACTTGGAAAATCGGTGTAACCAATAACCGTTACGCCGTTGTCGGTCACGACCTTCTCATCCATAACCGTTGCGTCGCAATTGCCTCCACGCTCAGCCGCCAAATCCACCACGACGGAGCCGCGCTTCATCGACTCAACCATATCGGCTAACCATAGCTTTGGCGCATCACGTCCCGGGATCAAAGCCGTCGTGATAACGATATCTACGTCCGGAGCCTGCTCACGAAACAGAGCAAGCTGTTTTTCACGGAACTCAGGACTTGACGGTGCCGCATAGCCACCGGTTTCGGCTCCATCGCTTGCATCATCAAAATCCAGGAACAAAAATTCTGCACCCATGGATTCGATCTGTTCGGCAACTTCGGGGCGAACATCGAAGGCCCGTACGATAGCGCCCAGTGATTGCGCGGCTCCAATTGCCGCAAGGCCTGCAACACCTGCCCCGATCACCAGCACCTTCGCGGGGGGTACCTTCCCTGCGGCTGTAATCTGACCGGTAAAGAAACGCGGGAAGTTATTTCCTGCTTCGATAACGGCGCGATACCCTGCAATATTTGCCATGGACGACAGAGCGTCCATCTTCTGCGCACGACTGATGCGCGGCACCATGTCCATGGCCAGAACGTTCGCGCCAGTACCGGCAACCGCGTTCAACAAGTCAGTCGATTGTGCCGGCCAGAAAAACGATATTAAGGACTTATCACCGTTCAGCATCCCTACTTCGTCGTCGTTGGGTGCACGAACCTTCGTAATGAAATCTGATTGAGCAAAGAGCTCTGACGCACTATCAACAACAGTTACACCGGCTTCACGGTAGGCATCATCAGTGAAACCCGCGGCTTGACCCGCGCCTGATTCAACTAAACACTCATGGCCAAGTTTCTGCAACTGCGCAGCGGACGCAGGTGTTAGCGCAACACGTGCCTCACCGGCAAATGTTTCACGCGGGGTACCTATTTTCACAGGGTAGTCCTCTTCTAAACCGATCAGCCGGCCATTCTGACGGGTGTGACCGGGGTAAGCAACCGAAAACCGGCATGAGTGCCGGTCTTTATTTACATACGCTCTACGTCAAACCAGACCGCGTGGTTCAGCCCAGCACCCCATCATCTCGCAGCGTTTGAATGGTTTCGGCAGACAAATCAAGCTCGTTTTCCATCACGTTTTCGGTGGCTTCGCCCAACGCCGGCGGTGCGTAGCGATAGGTGGCCGGGGTGCGACTCAGCTGCACGGGAAAGCCCACGGTGGGTATGAATTCGCCGGTGGGACGTGTTTGCTCAACCCTCAAACGCCGGGCCTGAATGTGCTCATCCTCAAACACTTCATCAACTGACCGGATAGGCCCAGCAGGCACGTTGGCACGTTCAAGCTGCTGCAGCAACACATCCCGCTGCCAGTGCTTCAATGCAGGTTCCAGTACACCGTCCAGCGCTTTTCGGTTTTCAACCCGCCCTGGGTTCGTTGCGAAGCGTTCGTCGGCGCACAACTCTGACAACTCAAGGATGCCGCAGAGCCGTTGAAATTGACCATCGTTTCCTACCGCGATGATCAAATGCCCGTCGGCAACCGCATAAGCTTTATACGGCACGATGTTGGGGTGCTCGTTACCCAAGCGCTGCGGCACCTGCTCACCCACTAGCCAGTTGCTGGCCTGATTTGCCAGCATGGCAATTTGCGTGTCAAGTAAAGAGCAATCAATGTGCTGGCCTTCGCCGGTTCGCTCTCGATGTAACAGCGCCGCCTGGATCGCATTGGATGCGTACAAGCCGGTGAACAAATCGCAGATGGCGACACCTGTTTTCATTGGCGCTGCACCGGGTTGACCGTCAGGCACTCCCGTTACGCTCATTAGCCCACCCATGGCTTGTATTAAAAAATCATAGCCAGGGCGTTGCGCGTACGGCCCAGTTGACCCGAAACCTGAAATCGAGCAATAAACCAACCGCGGGTTTAACGCGCACAACGATTGCGCATCCAAACCATATTTCTTTAAACCACCCACTTTGAAATTTTGCACGACAACGTCCGCGCCCTGCACCAACTGCTTGACCAAGTCAGCGCCTTGAGGTTTTGAGAAGTCAATAGCGACAGAGCGCTTGTTACGGTTGCAGGACATAAAGTACGCCGCGTCCCGGCTATCACCAGCCAGGAACGGAGGTCCCCAGGCGCGCGTTCCATCTCCACCTGCAGGCGCTTCAATTTTTATCACGTCAGCGCCCAAATCAGCGAGCACCTGCGTAGCCCATGGCCCTGCCAAAATACGGCTCAGATCAATTACTTTAATCCCGTCCAGTGCGCCTGGTGTGTGATTTTCGGTCATGCAAGGCCGTCCGGCATTGGTTAGCGTTAAAACCGTTTATTATGGCGAACCTAACGAAAGCGTGCGAATAGATTGCGCCATCCAAGGAGAACCACCCCATGAGTTTCAATGCATTAGTTGTTAAGCGCGACGACGACAAGAAAACCCACGCTGCCGTTGAATCATTGGAACTCGACCAGTTGCCCGACGGTGATGTGGTTGTCGCGGTGGAATATTCAACCGTTAACTACAAGGACGGCTTATGCATTGGCCCGGGCGGAGGTTTGGTTCGAAACTATCCACACGTACCCGGTATTGATTTCGCCGGCACCGTTGAATCCAGTTCCGATGAGCGCTACCAACCCGGCGATAAAGTTGTGTTAACCGGCTGGCGTGTGGGTGAAGCCCACTGGGGTGGCTACTCACAGAAAGCACGGGTATCTGCCGACTGGCTGGTGCCACTAGCTGAAGGCCTTAGCACCGAAGAAGCCATGGCCGTAGGTACTGCCGGCCTTACTGCCATGCTTGCCATCAACGCGCTAGAAGCGCACGGCCTGCAACCTGGCGATAAGCCGGTGTTAGTCACCGGAGCGGCGGGCGGTGTCGGCTCAGTCGCCACAAGCTTACTCAGCACACTGGGCTACTCCGTTGCAGCAGTCACGGGTCGCGCCGAAGCCGCGGATTATTTAACCGGGTTGGGCGCCACCGAAATCGTCATGCGCGACACCATCAACGAAACAGTAAAGCGACCTTTGGAAAGTGAAAGCTGGGCCGGTTGCGTTGACGCCGTTGGTGGTGACATGCTGGCGCGCGTGTTAGGTCAAATGCAATATGGCGCATCAGTGGCTGCAGTGGGACTTGCGGGCGGCGCGCATTTACCGGCTACCGTGATTCCTTTTTTGCTTCGCGGCGTAAACCTTCTCGGCATTGACAGCGTTATGCAACCCTACGCCAATCGAGTCAAAGCCTGGGAGCGCATTGCGAGCACGCTTCCCAAAGAGCCATTAAACGCCATGATTACCAAAGCCACACTCGCCGACCTTCCGCAGTTAGGTAAAGACATCCTGGCCGGTCAGGTGCGTGGTCGCGTTGTTATCGACGTTAACGCATAGGCTAACCGTATGTTTTACAGTACCGACGAGCCCTGCCCGCTACCGCACAACCCGCTAAAGGCAATTGTGTCGCCACGGCCTATTGGTTGGATATCCACTCAAGATAAGAACGGCCAAGTAAACCTTGCCCCGTACAGTTTTTTCAACGCCGTCTGTTCAACACCGTCGATTGTCATGTTCTCCAGCGAAGGCCTTAAGGACTCCGCGAGAAACGCTTTGGAAACTGGCGAATTTGTTGTGTCGTTGGCCACGTTGGCATTAAAAGACGCGATGAACGCAAGTAGCGCTCCCGTGGAAACCCATGTGAACGAATACACCCTGGCAGGCTTAGAACCTGCCAGTTGCGTGCATGTCTCTCCACCGCGTGTGGCGATAAGTCCTGCATCCTTAGAATGTAAAACGCTGCCCAATCACCCGATGACTGATCTAAATGGAAATACGCTCGATGTACACATGGTGCTCGGCCAAGTCGTCGGTGTGCATATACACGATGATTATCTTAGCGACGCCGGATTGTTTGACACGGCGAAAGCCCAGCCGCTTGCACGCTGCGGTTACCGCGATTACGCTGCCGTGGAATCTGTGTTCCAACTGACGCGACCCGTAGATTAACCGGGCTGATAAAAGTCTAAAAACCGCACTGACGTTCTACAAAATTAACGCATAGCTAACAACGTTTCGGCAACCGCACTGATATGTTCGTCGTCAATGCCTTGGGATTGCAAGGCGGCGTGCAGAGACAACACATAGTCTCGGTTTGTGCCACTCGGACCTTTCGCGGTGTTGATGTGGGCGCTGATGTCATAAATAGAAGCGTCACCTAACCACGCCTCGTTGTGCTCCGGCGCCACATAGGTTAACGCGGTAACGTCCCCCAGCTCTTTGGTCGTTACGTCCAGCTCACAGCGTTCATAGCCATTTTTTTCCCGGTAATCCAGCGCAGCCAGCGTTGCTTCTTTCTCTGACGCCGGAATCCCGAATACACGACCATGACAATGTGCGTTCACTAGGGGAACCAACGTTAATACCCTTCCCGGCGCATCAACCGTTCCACGATGATCGTGCGAACCTTGCCAAAATCGTCTGGCCCACTGATGAGCTGTAGCCCAATACGCACACACGTAAGGCATGTCAGGCCGCCAGATTAACGAGCCATAACCAAACACCCATAAGGCGACATTTTTCGCCATAACGCTTAGCGTAGGTAATTGGGTTTGAGCGTTAAGGCTTCCTGCACGTCTGGCATCAAGTGCCTGTTCAATCTTTTTTGCACCCGCCCTGCTAGAAAAAAGATAAACAATGAAATCACCAGAAAGTACAAACCGGCTACCGAAAAATGTAAAAACACGTTGTAGTCACGTTCGAACAATTCTCCGGCCTTATTCATTAAATCTTTTTGTTCGTTAATTACCGGGAGCGTGAAATAAACCAGCGCCGTGGCGTGAAACAGGAAAATCATTTCGTTGGTATACGCAGGCCACGCCAAACGAATCATATTGGGCCACACCACAGAACGAAACGATTGAATGCGTGACATCCCCATTGCTTTAGCGGCTTCAAGTTCAGTATGCGGTACCGCCCGCAATGCACCATAAAAAATTTCAGCCACATACGCACTGGTATTTAGCACCAATACCAAGGGGCCAATGAACAATGGGTGCATGACAATATGATCTATACCCAAGGGTTTCCAGTGACTCAAGTTGAACGCAAGCAACAACGAATAGAACATAAAGAATTGAATAAACAGCGGAGAACCCCGAAAGGCATAAATATAAATACGCGCGATGCCTGACAGAATTTTGGATGAACTGTTTTTCATCAGCGCCAGGCCAACCGCAATCGGAAAACCCAGAGGCAAGGAAGCCAACGCAAAATAAATATTAAAGAGTGCGGGTTTTGCCATGATCACGATATCATTGACGAACGCACTACCCAAAAATGCAGAGAAAAGTTCACTCATGAAGATGCAGGCGCTGTGTTAAGGCGCATTCCTCGACTGGCGCGAGATTCGAGATAAGCGAAAAACTTCTCGGACAGAATGGTCATCAGTATGTAAAACAGAAACAGGACAAAGTAATAACGCCACCGCCAGTCGGGATGCACCATACCGGCACGAGCGAAAAAGTTTGGGGCACCCAATCGCTCTGCCCACAACACAATATCAGCGATCTGTAGCAGCGATAAAAAAGACGTGGCTTTTAAAAGCAACATCCACGCGTTAGATAATCCCGGTAAGGCATAAATCCACATTTGACGAATATGGAATCGCCAAAAAATCTGACGGCGTGTAAAACCATAGGCTTTGGCTGCCTCCAGTTGCGCCTTTGGAACGGCTTCCATGGCGCCGTGAACCACATTGGCAGCAAAAGCACCGTACACCAAACCCAACGACACACAGGCCATTACGAGGTATTCGGTGGTGCTCAAATACCATTGTGCGTCTGCACAGGGTGGCCACGAACCGCTAGCCAGTTCCGTAGCAGTACACGCACGTTGAGCCATGATCCATTCAATGGCCTGTTCAAAGGCTAACGGGAAAAACAAAATAATCAGAACATCTGGCACACCGCGCACGATCGTGATGTACCCCCAACCTAACCAGCGAAAAGGCGGAAAGACACTGCGGCGAGCGGAGGCGCCGATCAAACCAAAAAGCACGGCTAAAGCCGCACCCGCTATGGCTGCAATAAGCGTGAAACGCACGCTGGCATACCAGGTAAGGTGTTTACCGTTGGTGAAATAATCAAACCACATGGCCACGTCTTCAGAAAACGTGGACGCAAGCCAAAGTGAGATAGTTTCTAACATGGCTGCACTATAACGAAAAAAGGGCGCACTCTTACGAGTACGCCCCTTCGGTTCATCGGTTTAAATTCCGAACGTGCAGCGCAATGCCCCACAGGTTCAAACCGTCAGAACAACAATCCGTCAAGCTTACTGTTCAGCCCAGGGATCTTTTTCGAAAAATTCGATTAGCAGCTTACTTAAAGTGCCATCTGCACGAACCGATTCCAGTGCTTCGTTCATCTTCGCCACTAATTCATCTTCACCTTGACGAAAACCTGCTGCAACACCACCACCAATGGCTACCTTGTCTCCAACGAATACCAAGGCACCGCCACTACCGTTAACGACAGGCTCTAAGAAGCTAGTGTCTGCCAGTAGGATATCGATGTTGCCTGCAGCCAGATCTGCAACCGACTGATCCGGACTTTCATAACTTAGGATGTCGTTACCTTCTGCCAGGTTGGCTTCCAGGTAAGCCGCTTGAATAGTCGCACCCTGCGCGCCGATTTTTAAGCCAGTTGGATTACTCATGTCGATATCTGCAGATGCCGAAGCAACAAAGCTTGAAGGATCCGCTGGGTAATACTGATCACCGAAACTGATGGTTTCCATGCGCTCATCAGTTACCGACATGCCCGCCATAATAACGTCGTAGTTACCAGCAACTAAGTTTGGAATGATGGAGTCCCACTCATTGACCACCCATTCACACTCAACGCCTGCGCGCTTGCACAGTTCGTTGCCTAATTCAATTTCAAAGCCGGCGACTTTGCCGCTGTCGTCCATAAAATTCCACGGAGCGTAGGCACCTTCTGTAGCGATGCGAACATCTGCGGCTATGGCAGTCGTAGAAAAAAGCGCGGCTGCTAAGGCAGCACTTAAGTGAATTTTTGTCATGCGTTTACTC
Organism: Granulosicoccaceae bacterium; assembly: GCA_020629835.1. Taxonomy (GTDB): domain Bacteria; phylum Pseudomonadota; class Gammaproteobacteria; order Granulosicoccales; family Granulosicoccaceae; genus Granulosicoccus. Next base: position 7,430 of record JAHDCO010000021.1, on the reverse strand, counting down.
GTTTTGTATTCAGGTGCCGGGTCCCCGGCGTGGCGCTCATTCTACGCGAACTGATTGCCGTCGTTACACAAGCCGTGGAACCTTGACCCAGTTCACCCTTTGCGGATTGATCCGGCTGGGGCATCGCATCCGCTCAATCCAGCTCAGAATCGGTCGAAGCCATGCGCTCGGCGGTGTAGCGGGTTCCCTGAACCGTATCGTCATTGATCAGCGCGTCGACGGCGGCTACTACCTCGGCAGATAGTTCGAGCGAACTTGCGCCGGCATTTTCCACAGCATGCTTTGGATTGCGCGTGCCTGGAATGGGCACCAGCGAGTTATTCGGCTGCGCCAACAACCAGGCCAGCGCCAGCTGTGCGTTGGTGCATCCGAGCTCGTTTGCAATGCCTTCAAAACGTTGCATCAGTTGCATATTGTGCGCGTAGGCGTCAGGTTCAAACCGTGGTCTGGCAATAGTGCAACGCAGATCGTTCTCAGGAAGTTCTGAAACATTCGGCGATTGTCCGGTAAGAAACTGCCGCCCCAGTGGGGAAAAAGGCACAAACGTTACGTCAAGCTCCGCACAGGCAGCCAACATACCCCTTTCAGGCGTTCGCGACCAAAGTGAGTACTCGCTCTGCACCGCGGTGATTGGATGTTCGGCGTGTGCTCGACGCAATGTGGCACTACTCACTTCTGACAATCCAATGGTTCTGACTTTTCCAGCTTCAACCAAACGAGCTAATGCGCCAACACTCTCTTCGATCGGCACCTTAGGATCAACTCGATGTAAGTAGTACACATCGATAACATCAGTGTTAAGTCGTTTTAAGCTGCCATGACAGCTCTGGGTTAACGTTTCAGGGCGCCCATCCATACCGGTGGCTTGCAAACCGCACTTCGTGGCCAGGGTATATTCTCCACGCCGATGACCGATGTACTTTGCCATTAACGATTCGCTGCGACCGGACCCATAAAGTTCAGCCGTGTCCAGGAACGTGTAACCGTTATCCAGTGCTGTGTTCAACAACAGCCCAGCTTCATCGTCGCTGCAATCGCCGTAACCAAACGTGATGTTCATGCAGCCCAGGCCAATGGCTGACACGGTAAATGGGCCAATCGTGCGTGATTGCATACAGCTTTTATCCTTGGTTAAGCAACTTGTTTGGAACCGAACATTGAATGGTTCGTTGACTAAATGGGCAAACAAAACCCAGCTCGATGGCGGCTAATTCTAACGGTTGATGGGTGCTGGGGTCGCCATATCTAAAATCCCCGACAACGGGGTAGCCATGAGCCGCTAAATGCCTGCGAATCTGATGTTTACGACCAGTATGCAAGGTGAGCGTCAAGCGTGATTGCAATTGATCCGCAGACACATCGGACGATTCGATAATGGTCAGTGCTTGTTGCTCATCTAAAGGCCCATCAAAACGAAATGGCAAGGGTTCCTTCCAAAGCCCACTGACAGTGACTTGATACCGTTTGCTTACCTGTCGTTTAGCAAACAGCGCTGTTAACGCTCGAACCGCAGGGCGCGTATGCGCCAGCACCATAATCCCATGAGCTTGTTGATCCAGTCGATGCACTAAATGGGTGGGCCTCCCGTGTTGATGCTGCACCAAAGTGGGCATTGCCGTGTGATCTCCCCACTTACTGCCCTGACTCAACACACCTCGTGGCTTATACCAAAAGCTGTAATTTTTCTCTGATTGCAGTAACACGGGAGCCAGAACCGTTTGATTCAGTACGGCTGTGTTGATATTGGCAAAGAGCTCACTCTCAAACGGCAGCACAGTCTCAAGCTCTTTCAAGCGAACCAACTTCGCCAGTTGACCATTGGGTTTTCGCCGCTTAACCCATACAGCGCCTTTCTCAGCGGCCTGTTCCAGTACTTCAGAGTCTATCGCTATGGCTGCCAGCGCTTGCCGAGCGCTTTGTTCCGAATCCAATACGACACGATGCTGCGCACTCGAACGTTCGACGGAATTTCCTGGGTACTCAATCATTGTCATAGCCTAGCTGGGTTCTCAGAAAAAGAGCGCATTCATACCAACCGCTTACGCACTATTTAAGTGCGTTAAAAACTCGAAATGCACCACAATAGTGCTTTCAATTTAGTAAATCTAGGCTACGCATCACCTATCTTATTGATTTCATTAGTATTTTTGTTATGGCACAAACACTGCGCTAACAAACGCGTTGTTTTCCACCATCCACCCAGGAGTAGCGCATGAAAATGGTCACTGCGATCATAAAGCCATTCAAACTCGAAGAGGTTCGAGAAGCCCTTTCTGCCATCGGTGTGCAGGGCATGACGGTCACAGAAGTAAAAGGCTTCGGTCGTCAGAAAGGCCACACCGAGTTGTACCGCGGCGCCGAGTACGTCGTCGACTTCATTCCAAAAACCAAGTTGGAGATCGCGGTTGATAGCGAGCTGCTATCACAGGTTATCGAAACCATCACCAACGCAGCCAGTTCGAACAAGATTGGAGACGGCAAGATCTTTGTCACCGATCTGCACCAAGCCGTGAGAATCCGGACACAAGAAACCGGCGTCACCGCGCTCTAAGCCATCACGCAATCGCAACTAATAGAATTTATTGTTCGAGGAAACTATGGATCCCATATTTGAAATCAGCTACGCGCTGGATACCTTTTACTTTTTAATGTCCGGTGTGCTTGTCATGTGGATGGCAGCCGGCTTCTCCATGCTGGAAGCGGGCATGGTTCGCTCCAAGAATACCGCTGAAATCTTAACGAAGAACGTCGCACTGTTCTCAATCGCCTGTGTCATGTACATGCTGGTTGGTTACAACCTGATGTACCCAGGCGAATCCGATGGATGGATTCCAGGATTAAGTTTTCTGCTGGGTGCGGAAAACGATTCTGCGGCGGTTGCTGCGGCTTTAACCGCTGGCGAAGATGCGCCTTACTACTCCGCACGTTCTGACTTCTTCTTCCAGGTAGTTTTTGTTGCTACCGCCATGTCGATCGTGTCAGGTGCTGTCGCTGAACGCATGAAGCTGTGGGCTTTCCTGTTGTTTGCTGTTGTTTTCACGTCTGTGATTTATCCAGTACAAGGCTTTTGGAAATGGGGCGGTGGTCCGTTGGATGCAGCCGGTTTCTTAGACTTTGCAGGTTCTGGTGTTGTGCACATGTGTGGTGCCGCCGCAGCTTTAGCCGGTGTGTTATTGCTTGGGTCACGAAAAGGCAAGTACGGTCCAAACGGTGAAATACAGCCTATCCCCGGCGCAAACATGCCTTTAGCAACGTTAGGAACGTTTATCCTGTGGATGGGATGGTTCGGCTTTAACGGCGGATCGCAGCTGCAAATGGGTAACTTTGAAAATGCCAATGCGGTTGCACAGATTTTTGTAAACACAAATATGGCTGCTGCCGGTGGTGTTGTTGCTGCCCTACTCGCGGTTCGTATGTTCTGGGGTAAAGCGGATTTAACCATGGCACTGAACGGTGCATTGGCTGGTCTTGTAGCCATCACAGCTGAGCCATTAACTCCATCCGCTGGCGTTGCAACACTCATCGGTGCCGCTGGCGGCGTCTTGGTCGTTATCTCAATCATCACCTTAGATCGACTGCGTATTGACGATCCAGTCGGTGCGATCTCTGTGCACGGTGTTGTTGGTATCTTCGGCCTGATTGCTGTGACATTCACTAACCCGGACGCCACCATGGGTGCTCAGCTCTACGGTATTGCCGTGATCTTCGGTTGGACTTTTGCAGCCAGTTTGGTTGTTTGGGGAATCCTGAAGGTGATCCTGGGCATTCGAATCAGTGAAGAAGAAGAATACTCTGGTGCCGATATGGCCGAATGTGGTCTGGAAGCGTACCCTGAGTTCACTCAAAACCGATAAGCCTTACTATCAGGCACTATCAAAAAGGCTGGTCGCGAAAGCGGCCAGCCTTTTTTTTATGGGCGTTTACTTTTCCGCGCAAATTTGTGTATGGCGTATAGACTCAAGGTCATCTGCCGATAGTTTTTAATGTGTATCGGTCTATTGATGAGTTTCAGCTATCACAGTGATTAGCTGATTAGTCACAGCACACGCCATGAAACGGAGAACGAAAGTGTCTGACAACCCCTATTCCACTCCAACTGCTGATCTGCAGTTAGATGATCACGGTAATCCTATTCAGTCGCGCCTGTGGAGTGCTCGTGGTCGTTTGAGCGTTATGACGTTTCTTGCACACTCACTGATCTTGAGTATTGTTTCCAGTCTATTGATGGGTGTGTCTGTCTTTTCGACGTTTTATGGTACTGAAACCGAAGCCGCATTATCCGGTGCCCCCGGTTTTGGTATGTTTGGCTTAGTCTTCGTCGTTGTGGTCTCCGTTCTCTCAACGTGGATACAAGTGGTCATGATGATTAAGCGCTTTCATGATCGAAACATGGTGGGCTGGTGGGTACTCACGGTATTCATAATCATTGGCTTGATTTTTCTTGTACTCCCAGGAAAGAAAACACCCAATCGATTTGGTGGGTTTCGTGCACCTAAGACATGGGAATTTGTTTTAGGCGTTATCGCGATCCTGATTTACGTGGCGTACTTTGGCGCAATGATCTTTGGTATCACCATGGGAAGCGATATATCTGAATTCTAAATGGCGTGAACGCACATTCGCTGTCAGAGCACACCAAATTCCCAACTCATGCCATTGAACAACAACGCTTTCGATACGCAGCACACCATTGAAACAGCCGAAGGTGCTCAACTGTTCCTAACACCTGCTGGCCCGGTCATAAGAAGTTTAGCCTGGGCAGTTGACGCGGTTATTCGACTGGCTGTGTTTTTTGCTTTGTATCTGATCTTGATTTCCTTGCCATTTTCGATCTGGGGCACCGGGTCTGTTATCGGGATCCTGCTTCTGTTGTATTTTTTGGTTAGTTGGCTTTACCCGATCGTGTTCGAAGCCTCTGTTGGAATGACACCGGGCAAGCGCCTTTTCGGATTGATAGTCATTCATGAAAACGCTGCGCCGCTCACGCTTGGTGGCGCAATAATCCGAAATCTTTTGCGTGTCGTTGATTTTCTTCCCAGCTTGTACGTGGTCGGCTTGGTGTCTACCGTGGTGGATAACCGTTTCCGACGCTTAGGCGATCTGGCAGCCGGCACCCTGGTGGTTTATCGAAGTACAACCCGGCAAACGGATTACCAATTCACACACCCGAAAAGCCTTGCGCCACCCAATGGGTTATCTCGAGAAGAACGGCAGGCAATTGTTGATTTTGCGGAACGAAGCCATCGGTTAAGTAAAGACCGACAAAGGGAGTTAGCGCAGAAACTCAGTCATCACATGAACGCCGAAGACGATCCAGTGGACGTTATAAAAAGCTGGGCGGAGTGGATATTGCGAGGCGCTACCCGTGCTTAATCAGCAAGCGTTTGAGTCAGCACACAGGCAGGAATGGAAAGACCTGGAGGCTATGCTCGATGCGTTAGAGTCAGCACGCTTCTGGAAACGTCGCCAGTTGAACACGACCCAACTACCCGCACTCTATGCCGCTCTGTGCCAACACCACGCTATGGCCGTTAGCCGCGGCTACAGCCATGTACTGACTGACAGATTGCAGGGCTTGATACAGCGTGGTCATCAGCAGCTTTACCGTTACAAAGGTAATTGGATTCAGTTGTCGCTTCAATTTCTTTCGGCTGGATTTCCAGCGGCGGTGCGACGCGAGTGGCGCATCGTGGCTTTAACCGCGGGACTTTTTTTTATTCCACTCGGTCTTCTGATGATCATTTGTGCATTCTTTCCAAACGTGACTGATCTTGTATTGGGTAGCAGTACACGACAAATGATGGAGCAGATGTACGACCCGGATGGAGTCCCGTTTCGGCCGGAAGGGCACGAGGATGACAGCGCATTTTTTATGTTCGCGTACTACATCTTAAATAACGTTGGTATTGGGTTTCGTATGTTTGCCACCGGTTTATTATTTGGTATCGGTGCAGTATTTATCACGGTATACAACGGTATTGTCATCGGAGCAGTAGCGGGGCACTTAACCGGGATTGGTTACGGGCAAACCTTTTGGAGTTTCGTGCCCGGACACAGTGCACCAGAACTACTGGGTATCGTGTTGTGCGGTGCGGGCGGTTTGATGTTAGGCCGCGCGCTAGTACAACCCGGCAATCGGACCCGACGTATCGCGCTGTTAGAGGAAGCAAGAGCCGCTTTACCGATTGTGCTTGGGGCTTCACTGATGATCGCCTTCGCCGCAATTATCGAAGCCTATTGGTCGCCGAGAGATCTACCTTTAATCATTAAGGTAGTCACAGGGTTGATCATTTGGGCCCTGTTTATTGGGTACTTCTGTTTTGTCGGGCGAAAACGGATGACGCCACGGTGAATCAGAACGCGTTAAAGCTCGCCATCAAGCCACGGCCACGCACACACTGGCAAGCGATGGACGCAGGGTTTTTATTCGCCAGACAACATTACGGTGCTTTATTGTTGTTGATGTTCACGGTTGCACTTCCCGTTACCCTTCTAGCATCATCAGTACTGCTGTTTGATTTATCGATATATGTGGCAATATTTCTTCAATGGTGGTTCAAACCCTTATATGAACTACCCCTGCTGTTGTATTTGTCGAAAGCGGTATTTAATCAGCAACCTTCAGTACGAGGCGCCTTAGCCGAATCAAAAAAACACCTTGCCGCTCTATTCCGTTCTTACTTAAGTATTTATCGCCTGAGCACCACACGTGCGTTTACCGCGCCGGTCATTTTTTTAGAACAGCAACGGGTTCTGTCCAAGGTACGAAAAAATCGGGTGGATCAATTAACTCAAACGACCCATCGAGCGTTTTTGTTATTACTTGCGTGCTACCACTTTGAAATGATCGGGTTTTACTTATGTATCGGTGGATTGTTGTACTTACAGCAAGCGAACGTTGACATTGTGCAACTGCTCTCGATGCTTTTGGATGGGGCCAACGTATTTGTGGGGTATGAGTTATTAGCGTACCTAGCTGTGCCGATGACTCTTTTTTGTATTGTTGCCCCTTTCTATGTAAGCGCTGGATTCATGCTGTACATAAACCGCCGCGCCGAAATAGAAGCCTGGGACATCGAACAGCAATTTAACGATATTGGTAGCCGTGTCAATGCTCGTTAACTTCAAACTATTTAGGGTCGATCGAACGAGCATGTCGACTCGATGGTTGTTCGCAGTGCTCCTTCTGATAAGCACATCGGTTGGGTCGCAACAATTGGAACCAACGCTAGCGATGGATTCTGGGGTGACTCGCTCCAGCGAATCGGCTGAACCAAGCACCGACGAAGTAAAATCTGTTGTCACTGAAATATTGGAGGATCCCGATTTTGGTGGGTTTTACAAACGCCGTACGCTGCGGCTGAAAGAATCAGACGAAACAGAGACTGATCGAGATTGGTCATTTCTTAAGTGGCTGGAGCCGTTACTGG
>JAHDCO010000001.1 GCA_020629835.1 Granulosicoccaceae bacterium | reverse complement strand
GACCTAACTATATGTCAAATCGTAGAACAGTGAGAGTATGCCTAACATCAAGCATAACCTGTAGTTGCGGCAGACACGCGTTCTGAGGTACTCATGGTTGAGTGTCTGCCGCAACTATCGGGTTCATGCACTCGTTAGGCATGCGGGGTATCAAAGAATAAAAACGTACGTCCATTAAGTGCCTACAGCGGACGATTCTTAAGCTATGCAATTTGCATGATCAACTACTGAACCTCAAACGCTGGGGTAGGTATTCTCCGGCATGCTTCTGAATTAAATTGATGATGTGCTCAGGCAATTCGTCGGACACTCTATCTCCTCGAAACGGATAGGCAGTGTTGTCAAAAGAACCCGCCAGAGAAATATGATCTCTATGCATTTTTAGATCAATACTAGTAAGTGCTTTGTTGATTTTCTTATGCTCTTCTTCAATTGCTGTCTTAACTTTTTTATCGCTTTGAGGGTCTTTAATACTCTCAACCCCAGCCATCACAATCTTCTTAGGCATAGAAATCATTTCATATATACCATCAACAGTTTTACCGGCCGAACCAAAAAGAAGTAGTACTGCTAATCCAAGTGGCCCTGTAACTATTGTCAGAACCGCTCTCATAAATGCTGCTTCAGCTGCACCTACAATAACGTTTTTTACTGATTTCCCCAGTGCGTCGCGATGCTCTCGTCGAGTACTTTCTGCAAGGTCTTTAACTCGTTGCTCGTGCACCTTCATTTCTATCATAAACTCCTTAATTACTCGTTCTGAGAGGAGTTCTCGATCTATGTCGCTGCGTCCGCTGTATAGTATTACACTAGGACGCGACAGAATTCCTGAATTCAATTGAGATAGCACGTATGTTAGATCAAAATGAACCGAGTAGTCGTTGACCGAACTACTGTGATGTAATATGTAAGCTGGAGCTGTGCATCTTGGGAAAACTCGATCAACATATTGCTCTAAGTTTGATGAGCCAGTCTCGGATATCGTGCTGCGAACCACTTTTAGTTCCATCGAAACTTTGTCTGCGTTTTTGGAAACGGAATCACGAGCAGAAGAAGCCAATTTCTTGAGCTTATTTGAAGCGTCGCCTATCTTTTTCGGTATATCCATTTTGGTTTAGGTTTTTTATACGAAATGTCTGCTGTTGGCCGAAATCCGATCTAGGTACATGTCGAATCGAAGTAAGGTGTGAGTATGCCTAACATCAAGCATAACCTGTAGTTGCGGCAGACACGTGTTCTGAGGTACTCATGGTTGCGTGTCTGCCGCAACTATCGGGTTCATGCACTCGTTAGGTTTCACGGCTATGCTTGTAATGTTTGTTGATTTGGTTAACACTCAAAATAAATTACTGGGGATGCGATACCTTTGCACTACTCAAAAAAGACATAAATGAGCCTGATGCCATCCAACGTGCGTGATAATTCAAGGTTTTCGGTTCGCTCAATCAAGTCCTAACTCATGTGATATTCGTGATCCTGCTCCAAAGATCATTCTTCCGCTCTTCTCGGTAATTTGGAAATAGCGTGAGAGTAAGATCTTGCTTTAATAACCCAGACTCTAAAATTATTGATACTTCAAGGCTCACAACTAAGGGTGTGTAATTAACGTTCAAACCTTCAATATACCACCCACCTGAGAAGATATCGCCTGTCCTTGACCAACTCATAGGAAAGGAACCACCAGGACTATATTTTATAGTTTCACCATTCTGCTCTTTAATTGATATCTCAGCCACGCTGACTTTCTCAATTCTTTCGTCCTCTGTCTTGAACCAAATCCAAAATCTGTATGGGTTGCCTTTCTGCGTGATTTTTACCTCACCCGGCGATTCAACTAAGACAAATTCACCTCTTAAGCCTACCTTAATGATTCCATATATGTTCTCTTCAACCGCATCTTTAAAGTCAAAGTATTGGTATGTATGGTTAGGTCTGCACCCTATCGATAGCATGAATAACATACCTAAAACTAGTGCTTTAAAGGTGGTATTTTTCAAGGCTCTCTCAATATTTTCTTAAAGTATTGCAGGGTTTTTATCACGGTGAGAAACTTAAATACATAAACGAGAATATAAAGGTTATCTCGTGGATATCACTAAGTGAAACCTAACATCAAGCATAACCTGTAGTTGCGGCAGACGCGTGTTCTGAGGTATTCACGGTTACGTGTCTGCCGCAACTATCGGGTTCATGCACTCGTTAGGCTTCAATTATTACCTAGTATCTCACGCACTAATAATGAACATTTCAGCTGGTACACTGCAGTGTACGGTTATCGAACAGTCTGTCTTTGTATTTTTTCAATAATCGTCTTAGTTTCCGTAAAACCAGATCCACCTTCTATCTCTATGGTCGTTTCACGTCTGATACTTAGCACATCTCTCGTTGATAAAGTTTCTATTGTTACCTCTCTAGTGCCGGAGAAGGAAGGAACCTCACCATCTGCCAACCGCAGTGAAGATTGGAATAAAGTCTCGAAATCCTCACCGATAATTTTCGCCACTGTTTCGATACTCGCCTCATGGTTGGATAGCAAACATTCCGGATCTAGAATCATCTTTTGCGTATTCCGGCGAAGATGAACACCCATACCGCTCGAACGTGAACACCCATTATCCGAACGCACTGGCGAATAGCATTTTTACTCCAAGTGTTCACCTTCCGTCAACTGACCCAAAACTTTTCTCATTGATTCGCCTTGCAGTTTTAGCTCGTGCGCGTTGTGCATGAGCCTGTCTAGAATGGCGTCGGCGAGCGTGTTGTCACCGATACCGTCGTACCACTGATTAGTGGGAAGTTGACTGAGTACACCGGTGGAGGTTGCTCCGTGACGATCGTCCAGTATTTCCATCAAATCGTGTCTATGCGAGGGTTGTAGTGGTTCAAGGCCCCAGTCATCCAGTATTAAAAAGTCAACTCGGGAAAGTTGCTTTAACAGTTTGCTGTATGTACCGTCCACTTTAGATTGTGTTAATTCTAAGAATAGTCGTGAGAGTCGGTAGTAGCGAACTCGATAATCGCGTAAACACGCTGCGTGACCGATAGCACAGGCAAGATAAGTTTTGCCACTTCCACAAGGCCCTGTGAGTAGTAAATTTTGTTTGCGCGCAATCCAATCACACTGAGCAAGCCGTGCAACGGTATCTCTTCTGATGTTGCGCTTATGGCCGTAGTCTATGTTTTCCACGTTCGCACAGAGTTTAAACTGCGCTTGCTGGACGAGTCGATCTTGCTTACGGTTTTCGCGCAGTTGCTGCTCTGTTTCAAGCAGCATATCGAGTCGATCTGTAAAGGCTAATCCCTCGAACGCACTAACCTGCTGTTGTTGGTGTTCAAGAGCGCTGACCATACCGCTGAGTTTAAGTTCGCGAAGTCGGTTTAAGGTTATTGCGCTCATAGTGATTTTTCCGTTGTTTTTACAAACGAGCTGGCACCGCGTACATTTTCATGTTGTTGTGGCAATGCGATGTCCGGGCTGGTTTCAATGGTTAGCTTATCTCGGTTACTTTTGAGTATCGACTTCACTTGGCGCAATCGCATGAGGCCTTCTTCGTTGGCCAACCTGCAAGCTGCGTTCAAGCGACAGGTGGGGTAGTCACGGCTAAGATTGAGTAATCCCAGGCAAACTTTGTAGGCTTGTTCAGGATGATCGCGTGATGCCATTTGTGCCTCGACCCAGTGCTGTGTATCGCTACCTATATTCTTCGCCCAGTCTGATAACTTTTTGGGATTCCATTTGTGGTGAGCGGCGTGCTGCCGTGGCATATGGGCAGCATCGGTGGTGTAGCCGTAACCGCTGCTTTTTGCGTGGGTTGCCAATAATTTTGTGCGGAAGAATATTTGCACCATAGCGGACTTTGCATGAACCTCCACTTTCTCACCCACATACGGGTGCGGTACAGAGTAATGGTGGTCTTTGTACTGGACGTGGTAGTCGATGTGGACTTTCGCTTTTTTAATATCAACGTATTCATAAGCGTGCCTGGGCAACGCACCAAGGGCCGGTTTATCCAGCTGTTCGAACGCAGTGAGTCGGTTACCCGGCAATTGTTTAAATGGACGTTGGTTTAAGTCATTTAGAAGGGCGCGGATCGCCTGGTTAAGCTCTGCAAGAGAGAAAAAAGTGTGGTGTCGAAGTCGCATCATGATCCAGCGTTCAACGATCTGTACGCCCACTTCAGCCTTGGCCTTATCACGGGGTTTGTACGGTCTTGCCTGAATGACAGCGACGCCGTAATGTTCTGCCAGTTGTTGATAACTCGGATTAGTATCTGGGTCATAACGGCAGGCGCGACTCGTGGCACTGCGTAGGTTATCGGGTACTAAAATCTCTGTAACACCGCCAAAGAACTCAAACATACGAACATGGCTGCCAAGCCAGTCGGACAGAGTCTGGGAACGTGTCGCCTCGGCGTAGGTATAGTTACTGGCACCGAGTACAGCGACAAACACATTCGCCTCGAACATGACCTCACCGGTTCGGTGGTCAACGATAGGAATGGTTGGGCCGGCGTAATCGATAAACGCTTTCTCACCTGCACGATGGGTCTGACGCATTGAACGCTTTTGTTTCTTCGCCCACCGACGATAGCGTTCACAATACTGAGAGTACTGGTAGGGCTTACCCGTGCAATGCTGCTGATATTCTTCCCACAGCAGCTGCTTAGTCATCCCCTTACGCTGAAGCTCAATGTGCATGAAAGCAAAATCGGGCTGTTCGAACTTACCGACGGTTGCGTGGGTTGTTGATGGATAGAACCGACGTTCAAGCTCTGCCTCATCAACATCCGGTGGCAAGGGCCATCCAATTTCCAGACGCTGAGCTTGCTGGATGATTTTTTGAATTGCGCCGACACTTAAGTTTGTGCTGGCGCGGATTTTACGAATGGACAGCTGCGCGTGAAATCGCAGCCGCAGGACCTCTTTGATGGAGCGCATTGGAATCCTTGGGGCTGGCATCGCTGATCCTTTAGAAAAAAGCAGCAGAATGGGCCCGATTAGGTTGAAAAATCAATGCGTTAGAAAGGATTCCGTTCGATCGTGAACACCCACTCCGGGATTGTGAACACTCATTCCGCGAAATAAGCAAAACTGTTCACGTTCAAGCCGGTACGGCTGTTCACGTTCACACGGAATCGGTGTTCACGTTCAGGCGGTACAGGTGTTCACGTTGCCCCGGAATATGCAATCTTTCCAGTGTAAATAATTCGATCCGAGGATGACTGAACACGCGAAAGGCTTATTGGGTTTTTAGCTCCAACCTCTGAGTAAGAATTTTTCTCGATTAAATCGTGAATATTTAAATTGAATTGACCGATGATCTCTAAAATACTATCGACTGAACAATCAAAACTTACAGCAGTCCAGGTAAATATGGTTTGCCCACACAGATCTGCAACCTCAGGATTTTTCTCAATATAGTTCTTTAACCGCTTTTCAATCTCTGGTCGGTTATCTAGTTTTTCAGGTACGCCGGATTTAAACAAAACACGAGCTGGTAATTTCCAAACGTCAAATTTTGCCTTGTTAGGTTCTGGGAAAGAGTACTCAGCTACCAATATATTGTCGCTTTTCTCTAAAACACGCTCGATGAGTCCGCTTCGATAACTTGACTTTGAGCTCCCACCATTACTCGATTTGCTCTCAGACATCGATTCATAGGTAATCAATGACTCTGCGCCAAGTGATTCTGGTATATCTTGACTTTGAACCGCGAGAGAGAACAAAGAAATGAATATGGTTGATCCGATTACTCGTTTCATATCTTCTTTATATTACATCACGATAGATATAATTCTAGGTCACATAGCTCGAGATCAAACTAAAAATAACCGTGTCAGAAATTGGTACGCCTAACATCAAGCATAACCTGTAGTTGCGTCAGACGCGCGTTCTGAGGTACTCGTGGTTGCGTGTCTGACGCAACTATCGGGTTCATGCACTCGTTAGGCCTGCGTCACAACAATTAAGGTTGACTATGTATAAGTCGGGTTTACCATCTAGGTACAAGCATCTCACGTGACAACTGACTCGGGAATTTATTTAAAAAGTCCACCGGACAAGGACTTCCATCAGCATTCTTTGGTTCAAATATGCAAACTACATCTTCTGGATCATATTCTTCACTTTGCACCCTCTCCATCACATATATAACTCTTTCTTTAAATTTCTTCCAGCTTGATGCACGGCGAAAGATTTCACTTCCTTTTTCATAGTCACCACGCTTATAGAATTGGTACTCCTCGTTGTAAATTATCATTGAAAGTGATTCTGAATTCAGACTTGCCCATTTGTACGCATATTCGTCGATCAATGACTCAAAATATTCGTCATCCTTACAATCATTGAAAAATAAATCAGGTATTTCTAGAACAACTTCGCCACTATCAGATTGATAACATTCAGGTCTATTTTTCGGCATTCTCGGGCTAGCCGATGTCATTCCAAATCCATGTGGATTTGAGCGACAAAACCGTTGGACCTCAACTCCAGTCTTTTCAGCTTTGGAAGGGGTAATAATTGTTCGCGATTCTCCATAGGGACTCAACAACTTTTCACACTTTCTGGCTACTGATGCTTGCGAACTTGAAGCTAGTAGTGCAAAAACAATAGTAAAAATAATTCTTACTGTGTCACTCATAATAGTCCAGGCATTTACATCGACTTCATAGGTTACTGATTTAGATTCTCATCACTTAGCGTTGTCGCCAGGGCTACTTCGCTTTTACTAAAATGTCGGGACTAGTAGGCCTAACATCCGCCATCAGGAACACTGGAGGCTGACGCATGTTCTGGCGTAGCCGGGTTATGTGGCAGGATCCAGTGGTTGCTGCATGGCACCGTTAGGTTTCACTTTTTGAATGCTTCTCCTACTGTCTGCCGAAAAACGTTATTTAGGCTATCAATTATTGATGCTTTATCTTGTATATCAGGCCGACCATGACCAGTCAGAGTGCCTTGGTGTTTTTCAAGCTCCGAAAAAATAAATTCGTTTAATAAGGGAATAGCATCTCCAACTCCGAGCTCTGGCGTCACCGTTTTTAGCTGTATTAGATCTTCAATTGTTCCCTTTATATCTTCGGGAGCAACTGCATCCACAAGACTTTGAAATCTAACTGGGGGTAAACCTAACCCAGCTTGAATATATCGAATAGCCAATAGTGGCCTTAATATGTAAAAGTATTTTTTTAGTTTTACCTTTTTCTTCGATAAATGATCTCCTGCATTACTCCTAGCCATATGACTATAGTGATAGCGCAGTGCCAAATCGTTGTGTGCATCCGGTGCTATTTCTCGGAGAGTGGCAGAGAAGGGTCCTTCTTCTCGATACACTATCGGACTAGCAAGCCATTCTAGTAAAGCACCGTTGGTACGCGTAAAAAGATGAAGAGCTTTTCTGATATCCCATCCACCGATGTCAATATCATCAACGATCGGATATTCTATGACATCTCGTCTCCGTTCTATGTCGAAGGACATATACCATTCTGCAGTATGGGCGTAAATGAATCTAACATCGTAGTCGGAGTCAGGAGATGCGAATCCCCAGGCTCTGCTCCCGGATTCACACGCGTAAATAACTTTTACGTTGTGTTCAATTTCAGCTTCTAATAGCCGTTGCTGGATGTCAGCTTCTATATGTTTTTCTATTTCCATGTTCTTGAGTATAGAAGTCCGACGTGAAACCTAACATCAAGCATGAGGAACAGTTGCAGCTCATGCGCGTTGTGAGGTACTCATCGTTGAGCATGGGCTGCAACTGATTGCTCCATGCCGCCGTTAGACCTGCTTTACTCGTTTCTTCATAATTTTTTATTATTAATTAACTTCCAATTAGTGCCCAGACCGGTCCTAGCTCCAAGAAAAATGTTGAACCGCAATCTCAGCTTTTCGACGAATACTCGACCAATTGTGATCTTCCAAGAAGGCCTCATGCGTCCACATGTGATAGTTTTCAACGCCTGAAATACGTCCCAAATCTCCGTCTATTTCCAGTAGTAGCTTTAAACCTGATGAGTCTATTTTCTCTATGAATGGTGTTGCCGCATTAACAAACAGTGAGAAGTCCAGAGCCAGCTCATCTAGACAATCATCACCGAATACTGTTTGCAATTCAACTACGGACGTAGCAGCCAGTCCCTTCGTCGCTTTCTGTAGTTCAGAAAAAATATATTCTTTGTTAGTAGTCATTTTTAAAGTTACGGGGCCGTATTCGCTGAACAGAGCCACACCCAATAAACAATCAGTGAAACTCTGTAGATCCAGAATGCCTAATTCAGCCGTTTTACAGCAAGTGTAGTTCTTTACTTTTTTGCAAAATCGAGCTTCAGCAGATCTCGATATACAGTGTCAACTATAGACATAACTTCACTGCCAGTTAGCCCCACTTCTTCTGGTAGGTTCATAAAAGCATCGTCAAAAATACCGTGCACTGCTTTTAGTTTGGCTTGCTGGTCGTCTAGATCAAAAATTATATTTAAATCATAAACGTAATTAATCATACATACACCACCCATTGTGTCGTATTGATAAGACGGGATCGAGAGCTCATCAAAACGAGGCTGAGACCAAAGTCTCACCACAACTTTTCCGTAGCGCGATTTAATGTTGCGCTTCAGGGTCTCATAAACACCATCAACAAGCGGTCTCGTATCAGCAACAAATTGCCTGCATTTTTTCTTGCCAAATGAGGAGTTAGTACCAGCTATTTCAATTTCACTTAACCATTTATTCATGTGTCTAATGGGTTCTAATACCCGCTTCTAGTCGAAAACCGCTGTTCGCTCTGAATCCAAACAAATCTTGCGAAATAGTTCGCCGTAGGTCTAACATCAAGCATAACTTGTAGTTGCACCTGAGGTGCGTTCTGAGGCACTCATGGTTGCGCGTCAGGTGCAACTATCGAGTTCATGCACTCGTTAGATGTCAGTAGTGCACCCTATTCGCACACTCAGATCCATAAACTGCCATTTTGATAACCATTAAATATTTAGCAAAGACTCATTACCCCATCCCCGTCGTGTTAATGGGGGACCGATATCTCGTCTGATCGCGGCGTTCTGCGAAACCAAACAACCCAAACTCGCAATCTCGACACTCAATAGCCAATTTCCATCTATGCGTTTACCGAAGCGACCAGATTCGATGACATGCAATAATCAACGAAGTTGAGCTGTTTGCGTTCAGTAAGCACACAAACTTCCAAGTCGCAATCGTGAGAACTTGACCAGCACACAAAAACGTCTTAACGATTTACTTCAACTACCAAAGCCCTGACAGACGATCAGTTGGTTCCACAAACACCATGCTCGCAGGATTCTGAATCTAATGCCCCGTTTACCGATTGCACCATTCGGTTAGTTGCACACCCAAACACTGATTTGATCTCCTTCTAAAAACGCTTCCACAGAAAGCTCATTCGTTCATGTCTGAGCTTGTAAGACGCCGATCGAAGTTGAGCACTCTACCCCTAATTGTAAAAAGATTTGCAATCCCTGTTTCCACACGTCTCGTCTAACTTAGCAAAACGGACTTCACTCTGGCAGACACAACATTAAAATTAAATCTGACATCTAACATCAAGTAGATATCAACCTGTTGGCCTAAGGAACTAACAAAAAAGCAGCAACTTGAAATATATTTTCACTACTAAAGGCTAACACGTTGATGTGGCTACGGATCATACTCTCTCCACGTTAATACACAACAGCAGAAATAGCGATATCTTGAAACCTAAGTACCGTAAGTTAAGCGGGACAGAACTTTTAATCCATAAGGCTTACTGATTTTACAAATCACCATCACGACCAGCATCACACCAGTGCCTATATGAATTGCAGCGCACCATTTTTGATCTTTTAAGCCGCAGGACATATGCTTTGACATATGTTTTGGTAATAGTGGAAACATAAATGACCGAGGAACGACTGGTCCGATTGTTCCGAAGTGGAAGAAATCAGGCGGTAAGAATACCGCGAGAGTTTGAGCTAGACGCAGAGGAAGCAATCCTGAGAAAGCAGGGTGACCGTCTTGTGCTGGAACCAATAAGAACTGGAAAATTATTATCGGTTCTTCGGGAATTAGGTCCACCAGAACCCCCTTCCCAGGATATTGACGAAGAACTTCCAGCACTAGATGAGCCGGACTTGTAAGTCATGGCATACAGGTTCTTACTGGATACGAACGTGTTCTCCGATATGATAATAGACCCATTCGGCGATGGTCTCCCGTCAAATCGAAAAAGAAGGTGGTTCGAGCGTCTGTCCCAGTATTATAGTGGCAGCGGAAATTAAGTATGGCGTAGCAAGAAGTGGATCTAAACAGCTCGCCATACGAGTTGATGCAGCTTTGTGCGCAACTGAAGTGCTTCCGTTTGATATACCAGCAGATAAAGAATATGAAAAAGTGAGAGCTGCGCTAGATCAGAAAGGTGAGCTCATAGGCCCTAATGATCTTCTAATAGCGGCTCATGCTTTTTCATTGGGTCTGACTTTGGCAACAGAAAACGTGTAAGAGTTTAAGCGAGTGAAAGGGCTTACGGTGGTTAATTGGCGTAGTTAGTACTTCGCAGATTTTCGCACGTATATCAAACGGTACCGTGGGTAGACAGTTTGCCTTTTCACTTCCTGCGCTGCCGTTTCAGTCACGAAAACTCAACTGCAGGTTACGGCTGATGTAAGCAGAAGGCATGAAATTTACTCATAACATCAAGCATGAGGAACGGTTGCAGCTCATGCGCGTTGTGAGGCAGTCTTCTTTACGTATGAGCTGCAACTAATTACTCTATGCCGCCGACAGATGTGCGTTGCGTAAGCAATCTTTGATCACTTTGCAAAGGTGAGCTTTACTGCCTTTGAAATATGTTTAAAGTCTTTATCAGCCGTTAATAATGCCAACTTATATCGCAAACTCAACTGTGCAATTAGCGCATCGATTGTGCCAATTTGTACCCCTGTGCGACGACTTTTGTTACGTATTAGAGCCGCTTGTATGTGGTCCGCTGTCTCAGGAATTAGCATTGGGATCGAAGCGAATCGATCAACTATAGCTTCACGAGCCTTTGCTCCAGAAAACCCCTGAAGTAGCTCTTGTAAAATTATCCCCGTGCTATAAATCTCCTGTCCCGAGTCAAGTGCATTTACGAGTATCTTTAGTTCGGGCGAGTTTGGTTGTTTATCTCGCCTCATCGCCAACGACCAAACGCTTGTATCTACCAGAATCGACACTATCGATGCCGCTCCTTCTTGTAATCGTAGTCGGCATCCCATTCAAGCTGGCCAAAAAGTTCTTTTATTCTTGATTGCTCACGCTTTGCGATAAACTCAACCAAAGCCTGTGTTACTGCTGCTTTCTTAGTTTTCTCACCGCTGACTTGCAATGCCTTTTCCAGGAGCTCTGGATCAATAGATAGATTTGTTGCCATGTGTGAAATTTCACACATTTATCCACACATGTCAAGAATTTGATTTTGATCGGTTTTTACGAACAGCAAACCAAAGACGAGGCAACACAAAGGTGGATATACCTGAATCGCAATATCTGAATAACAAAAGTAATTTGGGGGAATACGGCTAACTGGCATTATATATAGTATCCTGAATAAGAAGATAAGCACCTGTCCGCCAAAACACATTAACCTATAAAAATAGAACCACGATCAAAGGATTGATCATGAGTAAAACCCCACCCAAGTTATTAGATCAGCTCGCTGAAGCTTGCCGCATCCGAAACTACAGTTTTCGTACTGAGCAAGCGTATTCGATGTGGGCCCGGCAATACATTCGGTTTCACAATATGGCTCATCCGCGCGATATGGGTGAGGACGAGGTTGCCAAGTTTCTTACGCATCTCAGCATTAACCGAGGCGTGTCACCGAATTCCCAGAACCAGGCGTTAAATGCTCTTAATTTCTTATATAGAAATGTGCTGAATCAACCCCTTGAAGAAGTGGTTGGGGTGGTTCGTTCTAAAAAGCAGCAAAAACTACCGACTGTACTCACACAAACCGAAGTGCGGGCGGTATTGAAAGAGCTCGAAGCCCCCTACTGGTTATTGGCGGCGCTCATGTACGGTTCGGGCTTACGGTTGATGGAGTCGCTTAGGCTGCGCACCAAAGATATCGACTTTGACTACCGGGCTATCATGGTGAGAAACGGCAAAGGTGCTAAGGATCGCGTGGTCACCCTACCCGATGAGCTAGTTCGCCCGCTGCTCGCTCAGTTTAGCCACGCTGAGCTTTTGCATCAAAAGGACTTGGCAGATGGCTATGGCCGGGTGGAGCTCCCGCATGCGCTAAAACGCAAATGGCCAAACGCTGACCGGGACTTTCAATGGCAGTACGCTTTTCCGTCATTTTCTCGAAGCAAGAATCCGCGAAGTGGTGAAGTCGGTAGACATCATGTGCATGAGCAATCGATGCAACGGAAATTTAAGGCGGCGGTGCTTTCTTCTGGTATCAAAAAACAGGCGACGTGCCATTCGTTAAGACACTCGTTTGCTACACACTTGTTGGAACGCGGTGCAGATATACGCACCGTACAAGAACAACTCGGGCACTCGGATGTACGAACCACACAGATCTATACGCACGTAATTAAACGCGGCGGTCGAGCGGTTCGTAGCCCCTTGTCCGACATAGTTGGGTTCACCGATGAATAGAATACATGACGGATGTCTCCGGGATATATGACTGGGCAGGCAGCAGTACTACTCAAACTTGTAAACGGTTATCTACCATCTGACATAACTTGCGTGGGAGGCGGCCACTTGTGCTGGCGTGGCGAGATAAAGTGCCTGAGTAACCCGTCCAGTACTTGCACTCACTAGGATCTTCGCAAACTACACTAACAGGTGTTGACACAAAATTTGCATCCTCGAGAGCAAAACCCACTCAAAAAAGCAAGATGCGATCTCCTTTAAAAGATAAACCACTTAGAAACCCGGGCGAATCGCTTGATGAACAGATAACAGAGTTTGCATTCGACATACTTTTCTATCTAATGATCGCTTGTATGTTCATCATGCTTGCCAGCATGGAATGGATTCAACACCTAAACCAATCTCCTCCAAACCCTATACTTTTTTCTAGCATGGCATTGGTAGCTATTATCTACGCCTTTATCAAAGTTCGGCCAATTATAAAAAAATTAAAGAGGTACAAACTCGGGCGAGATGGAGAAAAGGCCGTTGGTCAATTCCTCGAAATTCTAAGAAAAGACAACGCAAAAATATTTCATGATATCCGTGCAGATAACTTTAATATCGATCATGTAGTGATATCTGAAAAGGGTATTTATGTGGTTGAAACCAAATCTTGGTCAAAGCCGAGCAGCGGTGAGTCAATAATCCAGTTTGACGGCCAGACTCTCACGAAAAATGGGTTCGTTGTAGAACCCTCGCCTACGCTTCAGGCTATTGCATGCTCAAAATATCTGAGCGAACTTTTGCTGGAGACAACAGGAAAAAAATTTATAGTACAGCCAGTCGTGACGTTTCCGGGTTGGTACGTCGAACAGACTTCTTCTTTCTCCAAAGCCCAGCCTTGGGTTTTGAACCCGAAAGGTTTAGCCAAATTTATTAGGAATGCTGAGAATCGGCTTTCATCTGATGACGCAAATTTAGTCGCTTATCATTTATCAAGACATATTCGAACATGCTAGATTTATCGAGACATATTCAAACATGCTAGATTTATAAAACCAGACGTATTTACCTTAGGATTTAGTGATGTCTGACCAGTGAAACCTAGCACCGATTACTCATCACCCCTCAACCCAATCCCCATGCAGTTAGCGTAGTGAGTAACAGTCGCAGGCCAGTCAGTGAATACACCAATCACACCAACGTCTTTGGCCAATACATCCAATAAGTTCAGCACATCGCCTTCGGTATTCGTTACATCTCGAATGGTCTGGTAATACCAACCGCCACCGTTCGTCAGGTTACCGGAGCGTTCGAGGGTCCACGTTATAAGTTGTAAACCCGCGGCTTTGGCTTCTTCGGCGTATACGGATGGAACGATGCTTCCCGCTTCTGAGGCCACCAGCATCCACGTGGGCGGCGCTAGCACTTCTACTCCCATATCAACCAATTCCTGCATGGTGGGCTGGTATGTGGAAGGATCGGTATGATCAAAGCTTGGATCCGAATATCGCCCATCCAAGTACACGGCTTGCTCACCGAATTCGGGTTCGTTGTTTATCCAGTACTGTACGTCTTCAATGTTGAACGACTGAGGCCATACGTGACCGGCTGGAACGCCGGCGGCTTTGTACTCATTGATCAATTGCTGCGCGTAGTCTTGCTGGGTGTAGTCGCCATCAAATGGCATGCTCACGGCGGGAGATTTAAGCTCTGTTGTCATACCCGCACCCAATGACTTAAACAGCTCGATGCTTTCCGCGTGTGTCATTAAGGTACCAGTGCTTGCGTATAAGTCGGTTCGCCAATCTGCGGTTCCTTTTAAGTACTCATCTACGGTTAAGGCTTCTTGGTTTGCCCCATCCATCTTGCCTTTCAGTTGCCGAAACTCAGCGAGTGAAATATCTGACGTACAACATTGCGCTTCAGCTTTCGACACTAATGCGCCATCATCGTCAAACACGGCCGGCTTGAACGGTACGCTGCATTTGGCAGCTAACTCAGGAATGGCAAGAATATTCGTGGTGGCGTGTAAATCACATTGCGAATGTCGGCACACCAATTCGCGATCGTTGGTAAACGTTACATCGCATTCAAGAATGCCGGCACCCATGCGCGCGGCGGCTCGGTAGGACTCTTCGGTATGTTCGGGAAACTGCATGGGTGCTCCGCGATGACCAATGGAGAAATCACTCGTTTCATATGGCCCAGCGCTGCACGATTGAAGTTTTTCTTTTAAGGGCCCGTCTTCCAATTCATCAATCAGAAAAAATGGTCGTGGGCCCAGCTCCGCAGCGTAACTGGTAGCTACGGCAGAGGTCGTAAGTAATAGCACAGCGAGAAACGGATACAACAACATGGCGAATTCTCCGGTTGGCTTAACGGCAGATACTAATGCGCAATTACTACGATTCCATGACAAATGCGAATTGCCAACAACGGCTTTTACTCATGCGTTTTAGTAGACATATGTAATTCGGCGTACAACACACCCCTTCTGTTCGATTCAGCTGCGCGTGCATTTCAAGCTAAGGGCGTTGACATTTTATATGCCTATATGAGAATATATTGATATGGCGAGACTCAAAACCACACACGACGTATTCAGCGCGATTGGCGAACCGAAGCGGCGCGTGCTGATCGAGCAACTGGTTCTGAAAGAAATGTCGGTCAATGAGCTGGTGGACGTTGTGAAATGGCCACAGCCTGTGGTGTCCAAACATCTCAGCGTTTTAAAACAAGTCCGTATCGTTACTGAGCGACGGCAAGGCCGCTTTCGCCTGTATCGAATTCAACCCGAGGAGCTGCGTCCTATTCAGGAGTGGATGCATCAGTTTGAAAAGTTCTGGGGTGGTTCTATGGACCAGCTAGACGCCTACTTAAATAACCTTCAAGAAAGAGACAGTGATGAGCAAAGCTAAGGTAGAACCTTCAATCATCGTTCGAGAGTTTGATGCGCCCAGGGACCTGGTGTTTGACGCGTGGACGCAGGTAGAACACTTAAACAACTGGATGTTTCCAATGCCCGGTTGCACCTGCGAGTTTGTATCGGCAGACATTAAAAACAACGGCTCGTCATTGCATAAGATAACCATGCCGAACGGGCATGAGATGTGGCTATTCACGAAATACGAACAAGTTCAACGGCCAGATAAGCTCGTCTTTCTGCAATACATGTCTAACGAAAATGGCGATATTCTCCCCGCGCCACACATTCCTAATTGGCCGAAAGATATGCTGGCGACGCTTGAGTTCGAGGCTGTATCTGAGAACAAAACCAAGCTAACGTTTTATTGGGAACCCAGAAACCCAACACCCGAAGAAATCGAAGCGTTCGAAAGCACTCGTGCAGATCACGAAAAAGGTTGGGGAGCGGGAATGGCACAACTTACTGCTTACTTACCCACTGTGACGGGGTAATTCTCAATGGGTAACTAACCCATTGCCCACTGAATAAGACCTTAACTGAAAACAACTGACAACCGACACGCACTGCCTTAGCTCATTAAAGCTCAGTGCGTTGTCGGCTTGGATGCATTGAGGCGATTTACGCTTCAGCCCAGTTCAGCACAACTTTGCCTGACTGCCCGGACTTCATTACCTCAAAACCTTTGGCAAAGTCGTTAACCGAAAATTCATGCGTGATGACCCGGCTAACATCCAGGCCGTTTTGTAACATGGCAATCATCTTGTACCAGGTCTCAAACATTTCACGGCCGTACACGCCTTTAATGGTGATGGCCTTAAATACAATACGGGACCAGTCCACAGGAGACTTCCCGGGCGGTATGCCAAGCAACGCTATCTTGCCGCCCATCACCAGAGCGTCCACCATTTGATCTAACGCCTGCTGATTACCTGACATTTCCAGGCCTACATCGAACCCTTCCTTTAAACCGAGTTCTGCCATAACATCGTTTAAATCGGTGTTGGATACATCAACGGTGGTAACGGTCGGTTCGACTTGTTTGGCAAGTTCCAACCGATCGGTATTGACATCGGTGATCACAACATTCCGTGCACCCGCATGACGGGCTACGGCGGCGGCCATAATGCCAATGGGGCCTGCCCCGGTAATCAATACGTCTTCGCCCAACAAGTCAAAACTTAACGCGGTATGTACGGCATTACCCAATGGATCCAGTATCACGCCTAAATCATCAGGCACATCATCCGGTAGTGGTATGACATTGAACGCGGGCATCTTTAAGTACTCAGCAAATGCACCTTGTTCATTCACACCAATACCGCGAGTGCCCGGGTCAAGATGAAACTTGCCTGCTCGGCTTTGACGACTTTCCTTACCAATCAAGTGACCCTCACCAGAACAACGCTGACCGATTTCCAAACCGGTGACACCCTGCCCTACTTCCACTATCTCACCCACGAACTCATGCCCGGTAATCATCGGATAAGGAATGGTGTGGGATGCCCAGTCGTCCCAATTCCAAATGTGTATGTCGGTACCGCAAATCGCAGTCTTTTTGATTTTTATCAGTACGTCGTTAACCCCAATGGTTGGGATGGGTGCAGTCACCATCCACAGTCCCGCTTCGGGTTTACTTTTTTCCAGAGCTTTCATCGTTGTGACGTCCATATCAAATAACACCTAACGCTTTGCCAACCTTACGAAAGGCCATTAACGCTCGGTCCAGTTGATCTTGCGTTAGCGCTGCATTCATCTGCGTACGAATTCTTGCCTGCCCACGTGGCACCACGGGATAGAAAAACCCAGACACGTACACGCCTTCTTCAAACAGTAGGCTTGCCATCGCCTGTGCCAAGGTGGCCTCACCCAACATCACCGGAATAATGGGATGTTCACCCGGTACTAGGGTAAAACCGAGGTGCTGTAATCCGTCTCGCCAGTAGCGTGCGTTCTCAAACAATCGATTACGTGACTCTTCCCCTGCTTCCACAAGTTGTAATGCTTCAAGCCCCGCCGCTACGATGGCAGGTGGCAATGAATTCGAAAACAAATAAGGCCGTGCGCGTTGACGCAGTAAATCGATAACCGGCTGAGCACCTGCGATATACCCTCCAATACTGCCACCCAGAGCCTTACCCAACGTGCCCGTTAGGATGTCAACGTCTACACCAAAATGATCTGGCGTACCCGCCCCATTCGGCCCCATAAAGCCGGTGGCATGGCAGTCATCCACCATGACGACCGCATCGAATGTTTTAGCCAGTTGCGTTATCTCTGGCAGGTTCGCTAGGTGACCATCCATGGAGAACACTCCATCGGTGGCAATCATGATGTGCCTGGCACCGTCATTTCTCGCTTGCGCTAAGGAGGCTCTGAGTTCTGCCATGTCATTGTTGGCGTAACGATAACGTTTGGCTTTACACAACCTCACTCCATCAATGATTGACGCATGATTCAGCGCGTCAGAAACAATCGCATCTTCCGGCCCGAGCAAAGGTTCAAATAAGCCGCCGTTGGCATCGAAACACGCTGCAAATAAAATCGCATCATCCTTGTTTAGAAACTGTGCCAGCCGTTGTTCTAACGTTCGATGCAGATCCTGCGTGCCGCAGATAAAACGCACCGAGGCCATCCCCAACCCCTTATCGCGCATAGAGCGCGTGGCCGCGTCAATCAGGGCCGGATGATCAGCCAGTCCCAGGTAATTGTTTGCACACAGATTGATAACTTGTCGTTCGCCAACATCAATCACGCCACCCTGCGGCGAGGTAATCTGACGTTCGCGTTTGTACAGCCCATCCACTTCGATCTGTTTAAGGGTCTGGGTGACATGTGACAAAAAATCCGCTGGCATGGACGCTCTCCGTTGCAAGAAAATCCATTATAGTAGATTTATATCCGTTATAGTGGATACAATCTGGAAACTTAATCCACCATCACGGAACAGCGGAGGTCGGCGAGGCTAAAGGCTAGGCGCCTGCCACAATCAGAAAGACGCGCGCAGGGCCCTGACTGGTGGAGATGGCGTGCGGGACGTCGGCGGCATAACGGGCTGTATCCCCTTGGTTCAGCGTTTCGCAAGCCGAACCCGAAGTGAGTTCGACCGAGCCAGACAACACAGTGAGTTGCTCGCGAGCACCGCGGGCGTGGGGTTGGCTGCTGAGAGCGCCGTCGTTATCAAAATGGATATCGTAGACCTCATGGCCACCCGCCTCTTCCGGCGGAGACAAAATGTAGATGCGGCACCCCTGTCCCAGATTGTCAAAGGCCGGTAAGTCATTGCTCCGGATAACATCAATTTGCTCGCCTGCCTGAGTACCTTCGAGCAGGCCAGCGAAGTCCACTTGTAATGCCTGAGTTAAGTTCCACAGGGTGGATATGGTTGGGCTGCTCTCACCGCGTTCAACCTGGCTAACCATCGATCGGGAAACCCCACTAAGATTCGCCACCGCCTCTAGCGAAAGGCCTCGCTTATTCCTGGCCTCTTTAAGGCGCTCAGGAATGTGCATCAAAATATCGTCAGGTTTCTCCGTCATAACGGACTTCTACACCAGTTAACCAATAATTATTCGCTTGATCATGATCTTTAATTAAGGCCATGACA
This sequence comes from Granulosicoccaceae bacterium, assembly GCA_020629835.1. GTDB lineage: Bacteria > Pseudomonadota > Gammaproteobacteria > Granulosicoccales > Granulosicoccaceae > Granulosicoccus. The sequence continues at coordinate 192,795 of JAHDCO010000001.1, read as the reverse complement.
AACCGTGCGACTAGTCTATGCGTGCGTGAGGATAAAAAACACGACCCAACTTATGCTTTCACGATATGCAGCACGGCGTTGGCAATCGCGATATCTTGTGCCGCAATGCCCGTCAGGTCAGCGACTGTGATCTGTTGATCATCTTTACGACCTAACGTGGGCGACTCAAGCACTGCTCCCATCTCCAGTAAGCGGCTTGGGTCAAGACGTTTTGATTTCACCGCATGGCTCACTTCACCATGATCAACACATTGCGCAACGCGATCCACAACCACGCAATCGGCTCTAGCGACCAACTCGGTATCCAGCTCTTGTTTTCCAGGAGCATCCGCACCGATAGCCGTAATTTGCGTACCCGGCTTTACCCAATCAGAATCTATAAGGGGCTGGGTTGCACCGGTTGCCGTTATGATGATATCCGCCTGTTGAACAGCATGTTGTAGATTTTCGGTTCGCTCTACATCATCGGAGTAAGACAACGTCTTAATAGCCTGATCAGCGCGTTCTGCATTGCGCCCCCACACGATAAATCTTTTAATTTGCGGCACCAACTGACGATGCGCTTCTATCTGCCATCTAAGCTGCGAGCCGGTACCTAGCAGTAAACAGGTTTGGGCGTCACGTCGTGCCAGTAACCGGGTTGCGATTGCACCGCCCAAACCCGTTCGTACGTCCGTTAGCAGCATCTCATCTTGTAAGCACGCACGTACTTCACCCGTAAGTGCTGATAAAACAAGCACCACACCATTGCCAGTAGGTTCATTGCGTTGTGCGTTGTTGGGAAAACCAGTTGCTACCTTAATAACAAAATTGTCCTGGCCTTCGATGTGGCCATACTTGATATGGCAATCGGCCGACAAAGCAGGAAACGCGATGTGCCCAACCGGTGGAAGCGTCACTTTGCCTGCACTCGCTAAGCGATAGGCTTCTTCAACCGCTTCAGCCATCATTGGCAAGTTGATGGCAGCCTCGATTTGCTGCCAATTTAGAATACGCATTTACTGTCCAATGAAACATAGTGCGGACGCAGTGCGATCGCAGTGTTAACTCACTCCCATCAAACGTTCATCAAACGGATACTGCGTTAAGTTTTCGTGTCCGTCTTCCGTGATCAACACTTGATCTTCGAGCTTAATCGAAAAGTCGCCGCCCTCTGGGCTTACCAGGGCTTCTACACATAACACCATACCGGGCTTCAATTCATAGTCAAAGGCCCCGGGGACCTGTTGGTCCGGGTACGCCACCAACGGCCACTCATCACACAAACCTACCCCATGCATCAGGCAGCCGTATTTAGGCTTTTGATACTGAGCATCCAATTTATGACATTGGTGCGGCAAGTCTTCCAGGCTAACACCAGGTTTTAACAAGCTGGTGTTATAGCGAATGTGTTCATAGCCATGTTGCATGGCATACACCATGTCGGCAGGCGGCGCTTCATCACCCACCCACCAACTGCGGCTTATGTCTACACAGATGCCATAGCTTCCCACTAAATCGGTATCAAAACTGATGATTTCATTGTTCTGAATTTCACGCGGGCCACATTCCTGAAACCAGGGGTTAGTACGCGGGCCGGACGATAACAGTCGCGTCTCAATCCATTCACCCCCACGACGCACATTCTCTGCATGCAATACGGCCCACACATCGTTTTCACTGACGCCGCCTTTGGGTACTTCAGTACGAGCAAAGTGTTCCATTTGGGCAACCGCAGTTTCACACGCGTGCGATGCACACCGCATGGCTAGAATTTCATCGGGGCCTTTAATCGAACGAGCTTTTTCTGTGAGTTCTTCGCCCGGGATAACGGTAAACCGTTGCGCTTCTAACGCGCGAAGCCCGTGCAACATAATCTTGTCAACAGCCAGTCGTTTGTTATTACCACCGTGCTGCTGAACTAAATCGGCGACTTCTTGTGTAAAGCGTTTTGCCGCGTCGTTAATTTTATCGCCACGGTCAAAATAGAATAAGTCAGCACCGGCGCGCTGTTCTTTCACCAACGGATTAAACTCAGATAAAAACGGAGAGTTTTTATAATCCCAAATAACCATATAACCATCGGCGCACACCATCACGGCGCGAAACGGGTTATGCGTGTTCCACAATTGCATGTTGGTGCTATCGGTTGCGTACCGTATGTTCAACGGATCAAATAGCAACAAACCGCCTAAGTCCCGCTCAACAATATGCTGTACCAGGCGCGTCCAACGGTACTCGCGCATGGCGGGTAAGTTCGGTAAGGTTAGGCTGGCCTTTGCCCACTCGGAGAATGCCAGGGTGGTTGGCCCGATTTCCACTCGATCATTTTCGTTCGGTGTGCCATCACCCAAAAGCGCACCTTTCGATGGATCAATTTTACGACCCGTACGATAAGAGGCATCACCCTGAGCATCCATTACGGCATCGCTTAGCGCGCTGCTTTCGGTACTCCCTGGACTTTCAACGATGCGATCTAGCGCGATATCATTTGCATTGCTCATACGCGGTTCCTACAGCAGGCCACTGAGGCGGGAAATCCTCAAAACCCGATTGTAGTGATGTCACCCCCGCTGGCAAGACATAGACAACGGCAAGACTTCACTAACTGCGACACGCGTAGATTGCTTATGTGACCGACTCGTGCTGCAAGGGATCCGCATTGAGCTCCTGCAACCGCGTCACAATAAACTGCGCCCACTTCACGGTTACCTCTTTGGTCACCACAGATGACGGGCGAAATTTTGGGGTCAATACGGCGTATTCATAACGCACCGACCCCGTGAAGGGTTTGAACACAATATCGTCTGAAAACAGCTTCAACAGCCGAATGGAAGACAGCGTTAACGGATCAACCACGGCTGTGGATTGCGCACTGCCCACAAACTGCAACAGCGGCAGCATCGTTTGACTGGTGTGCAGCACCCGAGGTGAATGCGTGGCTTCGCGTTCGAAGCAGCGCATGAGATTCTTTGTAAAACCATGCTCGGGTAGGAGCGTACTCAAGCGCTGATCACACAATTGTTGCGGTGTGATTTTTTTCAATGAGGCGAGTTGATTCGAACGATGTACCGCCACAAAACACCGCCCGGAAATCATACGCGTGAAAGTTCGGGCCGATTTTTCATCGTCCGGTACATAGTCCCCGGTACCGATGTCCACGCGTTGACTGGATACCAACTCTTTTAGCTGCGCCGAACTGCGAGTGAGTAAACGCACCTGAATCTGCGGTTTGTCGCGCGTGTACTGCGCCATAAACGCAGGCACCAGAGCGGTCGCGAGCCCCGGCATGGAAGCAAACTGCAACCGCCCTCGCTCCCCATCGCTAAAACTTTCCAGGTTTCGTTGCACACGGGCCACCCGCCCCAACACGTCCTCGGCCTCAGACAACAAATACTGCGCTTCGGGCACTGGTATGAGTTTCCGGTTTGCCCGCTCAAACAGTGGCATGCCGATGGTTTGCTCCAGACCCTTCAACGTCAGGCTAACGGCGGGCTGGGTTTTGTTGAGGTTTCTGGCGGCCGCTGACATCGACCCCGTGCGCATCACCTCGTAGAAGGTTTCGAGTTGGGCGATGGTGATTTTCATATGTATAAAGATATCTTATTAATATCTTAAATATTCAAATTTATTTTAATAAATTTCTCCAGTATGCTGAAAGCGTTCTCCCACACTAGAGGAAACCAACCCCATGAGATTTAATCCGATTCTCGCAGGCTCACTGGCAGCCACGTTGCTGTTGTCCAGCGCCGCGATTGCACAGTCCCCCACATTCTTCCGCATCGGCACCGGCGGTGCAGGTGGTACCTACTTTCCGATCGGTGGCACCATTGCCAACGGTATTTCCGCGCCTCCAGGGTCACGCCCTTGTGAAGAAGGCGGCCAATGCGGTGTGCCCGGTCTCATCGCGATTGCACAATCCACAACCGCATCGGTCTTCAATAACGCCGCGGTTCAGAACGGTGAGTTAGAAGCGGGCCTTGCAGCCGCTGACGTAACTCGCAGCATGTACCTGGGCGAAGGTAAATTCGAAGGCAAAGCGCATCCAAAACTGCGCGTGGTTGCCAACCTGTATCCAGAAGACTTACACCTGGTACTGCCGAAAGGCGAGTCAATTGAAAGCCTGGCAGACCTTGCCGGTAAGCGAGTCGGAATTGCGCAAGCGGGTTCGGGTACTCAGGTTGCGGTGCTGCAAATGCTGGAAGCCTGGGGCGTAACGCGTGACAACATGGATGAAGCTGAACTCAACAACAGCCAGTCTGCGGAACGTTTGGCTGATGGTCAGTTAGACGCCTACTTCTACGCTGCCGGCTGGCCAGTTGCTGCTATGGTGCAACTGTCTTCTACCAAAGGTATGAACCTGCATTCATTCACCGAAGAAGATCTTGCCAAGATCAATGAGATCATCCCGGCGTACATTCCCAGTGAGATTCCTGGCGGTGTGTATGAAGGTGTTGATGAAGCCTCTAAAACACCAGCGGTCTCAGCGCTACTGATCGTATCTTCAGACTTAGACGAAGAATTGGTTTATGGCATCACTAAGGCGCTGTGGAATGACAACACACGCAAGTTGCTGGACAACGGACATGCCAAAGGCAAACAAATCACGCCAGATACGGCATTGGATGGCGTGATGGCGTTAGGTGTACCACTGCATGACGGCGCAGCTCGCTTTTATAAAGAAGCTGGCTTGATGTAAGTCTTGTTGTTTACCCGAGCAGTTGGCAATAGATCGCCAACTGCTCGGTTCAGTTTTCAGCTCGTCGTACCGCGTTGCAAAGCACCAAGATCGCTTTGAACGCATAAGATTCTGCCAACTCAATGGCCAACGGCTGAGTTGCGTTACCGCCTATTAACCTCTCGGGTGCACGATTATGACCACGCGCAGTGATTCGATTACCGATCCCGATACAGATTCATCAACGCTCAGTGCGGAAGAGCTGGCGGCGATTGAAGAGAAATACGACGAAGGCGCAAAGGTTCGTAAAGTCAGCAGGAACGCTGGCTTACTGCTGCGTGGTGTTGCGATTGTTTTTGCGATTTATCACTACCTTACCGCGGGCTTTGGCCTGCCACCTGATCATTGGCATATGGGATGGCATTTGGCAGGGTTATTCATACTGACTTATGCACTACACCCGCTCATTAAGTCGAAACACGCGTTTGATTTAAACACCGATGGCTTTCGACTGGGCGGCATTCCTGTCTACGACATCGTATTGATGGTACTAGGTGTTAGTGCGTCGCTTTACTTAGGCCTGGCATGGCGTGGCATACCGCTTCTCGGCATTGAAGAACAAACGTTTCGTATGGGCAACCCCAACACCTTCGACATGGTGTTTGGCGTCATCATCATTACCTTAGTACTCGACTTAGCGCGACGAACCTTGGGTTGGGTTTTACCGCTGATTATTTTGGTGTTTATTTCGTACGCGTTATTTGGGCCACAATTTCCCGGGTTGTTGCAACACCCGGGCGTTAAGTTTCGTACGTTCGTTTCATCCATGTACTTTCCGCAGGAAGGGATTTTCGGGGTCACCTTGTGGGTGGTCTCCACGATTGTTTTTCATTTTGTGTTGTTTGGCGTTATCGCTCAGCGCACCGGCTTAGGTCAGTTATTTATTGATAACGCCACAATTTTAGCGGGGCGTTATGTGGGTGGACCCGCCAAAGTATCGGTGGTGTCGTCTGCATTTTTCGGCACCATCTCGGGCAGTTCCGTTGCCAACACGGTGTCTACCGGCGCACTGACGATCCCCAACATGAAACGGCTCGGTTATCCCGGCCACTTCGCAGGGGGTGTCGAGGCGGCAAGTTCTGCCGGTGGGCAAATCACGCCACCCATAATGGGGGCTGCGGCCTTCATCATGGCGGAATTTCTTGAGCTGCCGTACACCACGATTGTTATCGCGGCGATTTTTCCCGCGCTACTGCACTACGTAGGCGTTTTTGCTGTGGTGCATTTGATGGCTCGAAAACTTGACCTTCAAGGTCTTGCGGCCGAAGCACTGCCTCGCTTTAAAGCGGTATGGAAAGACGGTTGGGCAAACCTGATTCCGTTAATCGGATTACTGTGGGTCCTGTTCTCGGGTTACACGCCGTATATGTCAGCGTTTTGCGGTATTTCCCTGGCGGCGGTATCCGGTATGTCGCGCATTAAGCAGCCCGCTACCTTGGTGTATTCCGCACTGTTCATCGCGTTTGTTGTTTGGAAGTACGTAGGCGGTGGCTTTGAATTAAACACCGCTGCGTTACTGGCAGTCGGTGCGTTCGTTGTTACGTTTAATCCGCAGAAACGCATTACCGAACCAGAAATGCTGGATGCCATAGAACTCGGTGTGAAGTACGCACTTGCTGTGGGTGCAGCATCGGCTGCAGTGGGTATCGTGGTGGGTGTTATCAATACTACGGGTATTGGTTTTCGAATCGGTTTTATGGTGACTCAGGGCGCTGGTACCTTAGCCGCCGACTTCCACGCGCTACTAAGCGGTATCAACGTATCGCTGTTTGCTGTAAGTGACCTGCAGCTCTTTTTATCGCTGGTGTTCGTTGCCATTGCCTGTATCTTGATGGGAGCGGGCATTCCCACCACCGCGCTGTACATCATGCTGGCATCGGTTGCGCAGCCAGCGCTGGCGCAGTTAGGAATCCCGCCAATCGCAAGTCATATGTTTGTACTCTATTACGGGGTGGTTGCTGAGATCACGCCACCAGTGTGTACATCAGCCTACGCCGCCTCGGCGATTGCTAACTCCAATCCGTTTAGGACCGGCATATCGGCGTTTACCTTAGGGCTGGGTAAAGTGCTGGCCCCCATGGCGTTTGTGTATTCGCCCGTGTTGTTGTTTGTATCATCGGCCGGGTTTGATTTATGGACCTTCACCTATGCGGCGTCGAGTTGTATCGCCGGCGTTATCGCATTATCAGCCGCAGTCGTGGGTTACTGGTTAGCGCCGATGGGTGCCATAAACCGGATACTGATGGCCATAGCGGGACTTGTGTTTATTGCACCATCACTCACCGCGGATGCGGTTGCGTTGTTGATTTGCTCGCCAGCGATTATTAGTCAGCTGCTGGCACGACGCAGTCAACAAGCGGTCGTTGCATAAAGCGATGTCGACACAGCAGCAAGTGGTATTGATTGGTGCCGGTATTGTGGGGCTGTGTTGTGCGCGTTACCTGCAAAACGCAGGTTTTCACGTCACCGTTATTGATCGCAGTGAACCGGGTCAGGCCACCTCCTACGGCAACGCAGGGGTGATTTCCCCGTGGTCTTGCGTTCCGCAGTCTATGCCCGGGGTCTGGAAAAACCTGCCTAAATTACTGCTTAAGCCAGATAGCCCGGCGTCGGTTCCACCGCGATATTGGCTGCGTTACTTGCCGTGGTTGCTGCGATTTATTAAGCAGTCGTCGTTATCGGCTGTTGAACACAACTCGAATGCGATGTTTTATCTTATGCAGCACAGCCCCACTCTGTACCACCAATTACTTAAGGACAGTGGTCACGAAAGTCTCGTGCAACCCAGCGCGCAAATTCACGCGTTTAGAAACAAAAGCGCGGCGGACCTGAACGCGTTAGGTTATGTGTTGCGTCGAGATAAAGGTGCCGAAGTTCAGGTGATAAACGCTAACGAATTGCAGGAGATTGAACCCGCTCTATCCCGTGACTTCCAGGCTGCGATCGTGATGCCCGGTATTGCTCGTTCACTCAACCCGGGGCGTTTATGCAGCGTGTTATCACAACAGTTTAAAGACGCCGGTGGAGACCTGGTATTAGGTGATGTCACACATCTTGAACGACGCGCGGATTCATGGCACATAGCCATCGGCGATCAATCACGGCAAGCCCCGCACTGCGTGGTGTGCGCAGGCGTATGGTCTAGCAAACTCCTGGCGCCGTTTGGATTAAAGACACCCTGGGCGGCAGAACGTGGGTATCACCTGTGGTTTGACGATAACGGCACCCGCTTAAGCAATTCCATTATGGATGTGGAATCCCACGTGATTGGTAGTTCCATGGAAAACGGGATAAGGGTGGCCGGTATTGCAGAGTTTTCAGACATAAGCTCCAAACCATCTGATGCGCGCATAACGACTGTCAAACGTATGGCAACACGAATGATTCCGGCACTGAAAGATACAAAGGGCACCCCTTGGATGGGTGTGCGCACTTCGTTTCCTGATAGCCTGCCGGTCATAGACAAGGTATCGGGTCAGCAAGGCCTGTACACCGCGTTCGGCCACAGTCACTATGGATTAATGACAGCACCCCAAACCGGCAAACTACTGTCCGAGTTTGTCATGGGTAAAGCGGTAGCAGCGGAAGCAAAGCCTTTCAGCAGTACACGCTTTTGATCTTCCGCTACACGACGCATTGGCCTGCAGGTAACGTCAAGCCATCATGGCTGCAATGAGCTTTTAGCCTGCCAGTAACATTAAGCCATAATGACAGCAACGAGCTACTAAGGCGTATCGTAAGCCTGCATCGCCACTAAAAACTCATGCACTTCGGCTACCGTATTGTAGTGACACGTAGACACCCGAACACAACTGCTCTGATTTAACGGATCCAGAATATTGCCCGAATAATGATCTGCTTTACGTAAGTGTGTGCGAACACCACGCTCGTTCAGGTGTTTTACGATATCCGCTGAATCCACACCGTCTATCCAGAAGGCCACTAGCCCTTCGCGTCGCGGGTTATCAACACCACCGATAATTTGTACACCTGGTATATCGCTTAAACCCTTCACGTTGCCAACGCCATGAAGCATGGCATCTGTCAATTGCTTTTCCTGATTTTTAATCGCAACGCTTGCCGCCTGAAACTTCGCTTGTCGGTCGTTACTGTCAGTGACTTGTTCTCCTAACCATTCAAAGTAATTCACCACGTCAGAAAACGTTGCATAACTGCCTGTGTCTCGGGTACCCAATTCCCAGTTGCGCTCCGGGCCGTTTTGCAACGCATCGTGCGGCAAGTCGCTGAATCGATCAGAAACCCAGGCTAAACCGTAACCGTGACGAGAGAATACTTTGTAGGGAGATACAACGTAGGCGTCGACGTTGTAGCGCGTTAAATCAATGCCGCCATGCGCGGCATGTTGAATACCGTCTACGACGATGAAACAGTTTGGTGCAACAGCGCGGATCGTTTTCACCACCGCCTCAACATCCACCCCCATCCCGGTAACTGGAGACGTGTGCAGAATGGTTGCCACACGGGTGTTTTCAGTAACCGCTTCTGCGTAGTCGGCAGCGTCCACCGAACCGGTATCGTTGCTGTGTTTAACCAGATGGTGTTCGTGCCCGGCAATTTTTGCCCACCGCGCACACGCACTGCGCGTCGCCGGGTGTTCCAACGTTGAACCCAATACACGCCCCGGGCCGAGGTTTTCATACTCTGGGTTTTCTATCGCGCTGGTCCCCAAACACGCATTCATGATGGTTCTGAATAACAGCTCGGTGCCACTCTCTCCCACAAAGAACTGACCACCCGGTGCGTTCATAAAATCCCGCATGTCGGCTTTGGCTTGAGTAATGACACGCACAAGTTCATGCGAACCCACATTATCGCGGCCCTGGTTATCAGGAATAGCCGCATAGTGTTCGGATGTTTTGACTACCGATTTTAAGGTGAGTGCACCACCGGCATTTTCAAAAAAAACCCGGTTGCCCTGTTCCGGGCAGGTAGCCACATGGGCGAACTGGTCTCGAACAGACGCAACTTGTGATTCAGTCAAAGCGGTCATAGGGGTAAACAGGCTATCAATTAGGAATAGGATTCAGCATGCCCGACTTCTGGATCGGTCACAACACATGCGCAGTGCTGGCCGCCAATACTTGCTACGATCGAGCCTTACTGAAGTTACACCTTAGTTTACCTAATGAAGAAAAGTGAGTTTGAACACTGGTCTGAAGAGGCCACCCGGTGGTCGGCCGAGTACCTGGAGACCATTGATCAACGACCAGTTCGTGCGCAAACGCAGCCAGGGGATATTGCGGCGCAAATACCCGCCTCTCCGCCTGAACAAGCTGAAGCGATGGACGCCATCATGGCGGACTTTAAACGCATAATTCCTGAAGGTATGACGCACTGGCAGCACCCAAGATTTTTTGCCTACTTTCCCAGTAACGCAGCCCCTGCCGCCATGATCGCAGAACAGCTCGCCACCAGCATGGCGGCCCAGTGCATGTTGTGGCAAACCTCTCCGTCTGCCACGGAACTGGAACAACGCATGGTGCAGTGGCTGCGAGAAGCGGTTGGCTTACCCGAAGGCTTTGACGGGGTGCTGCAGGACACGGCCTCAACGGCCACCCTGTGCGCCATTCTAACGATGCGAGAACGTACGTTAAATTGGCAAGGCAACCAACAAGGCTTGAGTCACCACCCCACCCTGCGTGTGTACGCTTCAAGCCGCACCCACAGTTCCATTGATAAAGCGATGTGGATAGCAGGTTTGGGTCAAGACAACCTGGTTAAAATTCCAACCGATGATGACTTTGCGTTAAACCATCAGGCACTGCGCGACGCGATTGATGCTGACTTGGCCGCAGGTCTTAAACCCGCCGGGATTGTCATTTGCGTGGGTGGCACAAGCATGGGCGCCACGGATCACGTTAGAGCGGTCTGTGAAATTGCCCAGGAGTACGATCTCTTTACTCACGTCGATGCCGCCTGGGCGGGCTCTGCCATGATTTGTGCCGAATACCGAACCCTGTGGGATGGAATCGAGTTGGCCGACAGTGTGGTGCTCAATCCGCATAAATGGCTTGGCGCTTCAATGGAGTGCTCCGCACACTTTATAAAAGACCCCGCCAGCTTGGTCAGAACCATGGCCATACAACCTGAGTACTTGAAAACCTACGGCAAAGACGGCGTAGTCAATTTTAGTGAATGGTCGGTTCAGCTCGGCCGCCGCTTCCGTGCATTGAAAGTGTGGTTTCTGTTGCGCGCTTACGGGCTCGAAGGATTACGAACCATGATTCGTAATCATGTGGCCTGGTCAGAGAAGCTCGCGCGCCAGCTTGAAAACGAATCTGACTTTACCGTGACAACACAACCGATCTTGTCGTTGTTTACGTTTCGCTATACCCCTGCTCACACAACCGGTGCTGACGAACTGGATGCGCTGAATATTCGATTGGTCACACAAATCAACGACGATGGCCGCATTTACTTAACGCAATCGCTTCACGATGGCGTTGTGGTTATACGGTTCATGTGTGGGCAGTTCGATATGCAGGAGTCTGATGTGGATACCGCGTTTGAGGTTATCTGCTCGGTGGCTCGTTCGATTACCAAGAGATAGTCTGACATGACAAATTTGTTGTTGGTTGCGTTCTTGTTTCTCATCGCAGGTGTCATCGCCGTACCTATCGCATCGCGGTTTGGCTTAGGCTCTGTGTTGGGCTACCTCATCGCCGGTATCGTGATAAGCCCGGTACTGTATGCCTTGAACATCGATGTCATTGCCATCCAGCACATCGCAGAATTCGGTGTGGTCATGATGCTGTTTTTGGTTGGCTTGGAACTCGAACCGCAGATGCTTTGGCACATGCGCAGTCGTTTACTGGGGTTAGGTGGTTTGCAGGTAGGTTTAACCATTGCAGGCATAACCGGGTTTGCCATGCTGTTCGGTCAACCGTGGACAATCGCCCTGGCGATCGGCATGGTGCTTAGCCTATCGTCCACCGCCATCGTACTGCAAACACTCAATGAAAAAGGCTTGATGAAATCCGACGGCGGTCAGGCCAGCTTTTCTGTGCTGCTCTTTCAAGACATCGCCGTCATACCGATGCTTGCGCTTATTCCGCTACTGGCTATGCCAGAACTTATGGATGCCGTCCCTGCAGTGGCAGGCGATGCCAACCACGGAGAAGGCGACGGACACGGTGCGCAAATGAGCCTTGTTGAACACCTCAATGGATGGCAACGCGTCGTCGTTACCTTAAGCGCCATTGCTGCCGTCATACTCGGTGGCCATTATTTAGTACGGCCCCTGTTTCGCCACATCGCGATGGCCAACTTACGTGAAATCTTTGTGGGTGCCGCACTGATGTTAGTGGTCGGCATCGCGTTACTGATGACACTGGTTGGGTTGTCGCCAGCTCTGGGTACCTTTCTAGCTGGAGTCGTTCTTGCCACCAGTGAATTCCGGCATGAACTTGAAAGCGATATCGACCCGTTCAAAGGGCTGTTGTTAGGGCTGTTTTTTATCACCGTTGGCGCCTCTATCAACTTCACCTTGTTAATGGACAATATAGTCGTTATCACCGGATTAACGCTCGGCCTCATCGCACTGAAGGCAGGCATCCTGTTTCTGCTGGCTATTGTGTTTAAAGTGGGTGGCAGTAACCGCTGGTTGTTTTCGCTGGGGTTAGCCCAGGCTGGGGAATTTGGTTTTGTGCTACTGAGTTTCACGGTTGCCAATCAGGTAATCCCTGCGTCGGTTTCTGATCAGTTATTGCTGGTGGTTGCCTTATCCATGCTGTTAACTCCAGCACTGTTTATTCTCTTTGATAAAGTCATTGCACCGCGTTTCATCGACCCGGATGCCGGTCGGGAAAACGATGACATCGATGAACAAGGCAACACGATAATTCTTGGCATTGGTCGGTTCGGCAGCGTTGTGAACCGAATACTGAAATCCAGTGGACACACCACCGTTGTCGTGGACTACAACGCCAAACAACTGGAAACCTTCCGAACGCTGGGCATCAAAGTGTTTTATGGTGATGCAAGTCGCCCCGATCTACTGCATGCAGCAGGTATTGATAACGCGAAGTATTTAGTGGTAGCCATCGATGACCAACATCAAATTACCCATATCGTTAAGTACGTGAAGGAACATCACCCTCACGTACATATCGTCGCGCGAGCGGTAAACCGGCACCACGTCTATGATTTATACGCAGCCGGCGCAAACGATATCATTCGAGAGTCATTTGATAGCGCAACGCGAGCCGCTCGAAGCGCACTTGAGGCCATGGGCATGCAGCGCGACGAAGCGCAACTTAAGATCAACGAATTCGTAGAGTTTGATCAGTACATGATGTTGGAAGTGGCGTCGCTGTACAAACCCGGGGTCAGCGTGATGGATAACCCGGAGTACGTCGATAAGATCAAGCAACTCATACCGTTGGAAGGTGAGGTCATGCAGGGCAAGCGAACGCTTAAGGAGATTAAAGAAGAATACGGAGCGGTTGAACCCACATCGGTGGAACCCACACCGGCAGCCAGCTCTTGAGCAGTAGTTACACACAAGGGTCTGTCCTTAAACACATCACGGGGTTGTCGTTAACCTCGGCCGTGGGTTTGTTCGCCATCTTCATCGTTGATTTGGTGGACATGTTTTTCATCTCACTGTTGGGTGAGAAGTCGCTCGCGGCAGCGGTCGGGTTCGCAGGCTTAGGTTTGTTTCTGGGTGCGTCCGTTTGTATTGGCATCTCGGTCGCCATATCCACCGTGGTATCACAAGCGATCGGTGAATCCGAAAGTGAGGCAGCACAAAACCCTGCACGCGTTACCGAAGTACTGAATCCTGAAACGCTACCAAGCGGCGAAACGTCTCAGTTCGATCCGGATGTTGAATACGGACCCAAAGCCAGACGCATGGCCACACACGGTTTACTGTATTCACTGTTCTGGACAATACCTGTCACCGTACTCACCTGGGTTTACGCACCGCAGTTGCTCGGCTGGATCGGCGCTGACGGTGATGTGTTAACTCTGGCAGTGCAGTATTTTCGAATTGTGGGTGCCACCCTGCCCATCTTAGGTATCGCATTCGCCTGCAATAGCCTGCTGCGCTCGGTGGGCGCTGGCAAAATGTCGATGTGGACAACGCTCTGGGGCGGCATCGTCAACGGCATACTCGACCCTATTCTGATCTTTACCGCAGGCTTAGGGTTATCCGGTGCGGCTATCGCGTCGGTTGTGTCGCGATTCGTGGTTGCAGGCATTGGGTTTTACGACATCCAGCGTAAACGACGACTGCTCAGTGCGCCTCAGTGGAAATTCTTTTTCAGTGACATTAAAGAACTCAACGGTATCGCTTTACCGTCAATGCTCACGAACCTCAGTGCGCCGATCAGTTCGGCGTTTGCTACGGCACAAATGGCGCGTTTTGGTACCGACGCCGTGGCAGCCGCATCGGTCATTGGACGCATCTCACCGGTGCTGTTCGCAGGGCTCTATGGGTTAAGTGGCGCGGTTGGGCCTGTGGCCTCACAAAACTTCGGCGCCAAGAAATTGCATCGCGTGCACGAATCATTAATGGCCGGCGCTCGCTTTGTTGTTATCTACGTGGTGCCCGTTGCCATTCTTATGCTGTTCTTGAACCGTTGGTTAGCCACCGTATTCTCATTGGACGCAGAAGCGGCGGAGTTACTGTCGTTCTTCGCCACCTTTATCGTGGGCTCATACGCTTTGTTCGGGTTGCAGCTCACGGCGAACCCGTTGTTTACGGTGCTCCGTCACCCCGGCTACGCGACCGTTAGTAACGTCGGTAGAGATCTGATACTCGCTATTCCACTCATATACGGGTTTTCCGCTTTGTTTGGTGCAAAAGGTGTTATTGCCGGCCAGGCGGTAGCCAACAGTATTGCCGGCATCATCGCCTTCGCGACTGCACACTGGTTAATCGGCCGTGTGGAAGCAGGCAAGTCCATCGACATTGCGTGGTCGAAGATTCACTTACACCATCACCTGCACGGTGCATCCGGTGTAAATCACCGCGGGCACTAGATTATCTATGGCTACCACACACGACGCCGAAGCTGACGAGCGCAACGATCATTTACTGATCTATGTCAACGGACAGTGTGTGCCTAAAGACCAGGCCGTTGTGTCGGTCTACGATTCCGGTTTCATGCTCGGTGATGGTTTGTGGGAAGGCTTACGTTTGTATGACGGTGTCTGGACGTTCTTCGATCAGCATATGGACCGACTGTTCGATAGCTGCAAAGCCATCGATTTGGACATCGGGATGACTCGCGAGCAGTTGCATGAGGCACTGAAACAAACGGCCGCTGCCAACAACATCACCACCGATGCGCATGCGCGGTTAATGATTACGCGAGGCGTAAAGGTAAAACCGTTTCAGCACCCCAGCTTGTCGCAGTCAGGCCCGACCATCGTCATCATCGTTGAACACTCTGCCCCGTCCTCCCAGGTACAAACCCAGGGCATACGACTGGCCAGTGTTCCTCAAGTGCGTGGCTTACCGCATTCGCAAGACGCAAAGTTGAATTCGCATTCAAAGTTGAACTGCGTCATTGCGTGCTTGCAAGCCGAAGCCGCAGGTGCAGACGAGGCCTTAATGCTTGACCCGCACGGGTTTGTTAATACAACCAACGCCTGCAATTTCTTCATCGTACGTAAAGGTGAAGTATGGACCAGCACAGGCGACTACTGCATGAACGGAGTCACCCGTCAGCATGTGATTGATTTGTGCACGGAAAACAACCTAACCGTTAAGGAGAAAAACTTTTCACTGTACGAAGCCTACAGCGCGGACGAAGCATTTTTAACCGGAACCTTCGGTGCGCAAACACCGGTCGCATCTATTGATGGGAAAACTATTGGTACCGGTATGGCGGGGCCGATTACGCAGAAAATACGAGGCTGGTATCGGGATTTGATTGAGCAGCAACTCTAAACTTCATAGCACCTAAAGACGTATGCACGCCGTCGCTACTAAAGCGGGCATGGCATTTAGGCTAAGTGGTTTTAAATACTCATCATTAGCCTGCTAAGGCTAAACCCAAAGCTGCAATAATAATTAGATCGATAACGATAAACACCCACGTTACCGAGGGGCGAACCTGTGCGGTTTTTCGGGTAACGATAGCGCCGAGAAGCCCGATCACTGTTATAACCAGCGCAACGATCAGTACCGTTTGACCACCCGAAAACGTCACAATCAAAAAACCTAGCACGGCATAAACAATACCGAATGGAATGAGGCGTAAGGTGTCTTTATTGCGCCCACCCATCAGCCATTCAAACGCGTGCCAAAAACCCGTAAAAACAAGAAGTGAGCCTGCCAGTCCCATGCGTGCGTCTCCTTAATCTTGAGGGCAAGGTGTGCCGGCAACACCCCAGGCAAGAATATCGTTAACGTGTTCTTGCAAACTGTAAGGAGCGGGTTCTCGGCCACCACCGGGCGCCCACGCCCAGTGCAGTATCAGATCATGATTTAAGTGTTCAGCAATTTCCCGCATCGTGCGATCCCCGTTGGTTTCCGGGTTACGCAGTTGTGCACAAATTTGTTCTGACGTTTGCCCAAACCAATGCGCTTCCACAGGTGCAAGCGCCCAGTTCATTGCAACGCGAGGTGCCGCATGTGGTGTGGCGTTGGCGTTATCCCAGTCTTCACTTTTGGTGGTATGGCAGGTACCGCACAATAGGGTCTCAGCACCGATACGACTGGTCCCGGCTTGTACGTTCATACCGTGCACACGCGTCTTACCGTAAGAAGGGCCAGACCACATCGGACGATCCGATTCACCGGTGTGACAATTAGCACACCGCGGGTGACTGGCGACTTCAAAGATTCTTGCCCAGGCTTGCAGCCCTTCCTGCTGACTCACCGAGCCTTCCGCAGGCGGGTTAATAACAACCTTGTCTTCAGCAGCGGTTACTGAGGTTGATAACGTGAGTGTTCCAGAGAAAACTGCGACCAACAAAATTAAAAAACCTAACGAACCTAACGAACCTGACGATCGTCCGGACGTTAACGGAATGGGCAAAGCTCTGAAAGGTAACGATACCAGTGGCAGTGAACGTGTCATCGATACCTCAAAGAGTTTATTTATCATCGGTATCTCCCCACTCACACGAAATCAATATGCTTGTTTAACGGCATTTCGCGAATGCGCTTTCCCGTTGCGGCAAAGATGGCGTTGGCCAGTGACGGAGCCGCTGGGGGTACGCTTGGTTCGCCAATACCACGGATTTTTTTCGCATTGGTTAATGCAACCGTTTCAAACTCGGGGGTCTGATACAAGCGCATCCCTTCATAGGCGTGATAGTTGTTTTGTTGCGCGGCGTAGTTTTCATAGGTGGTTTCGCAGTTCATCGCATGCGCCATTCCGAACACCACGCCTCCAAACACCTGCGCTTCCAAGTTGGTGGGGTCTAGTACTTCCCCCACATCAACAACGGTATACACCTTATCGATCGTGATGCCCGCTTCTGTGTTGGTGACTTCGGTCACGATGGCTGTGGGTACACCAAAGGACAAACAAAACGCGACACCTCGGCCTCGGTTCTCCCCCATCGACGGTCCATCCCAACCAGAAATTTCACCCACCTTCTCAAGTACTTTGCGTGAATCCTCATGCATACACAGTCGAATGCGTTCGGCTAATGGATCCGCACCGGCTTTGTGTATCAATTCATCGAGCAGGCAATCATGAAAAAAACCGTTTCCTGATGCCCCGACCGATCGCCATGACGAGACGGGCACCATCGTCGGTGCCCGATAACCGGTCACCCGATAGTTCGGGATGGCGAACGGTTGATCCCACGAACCGGTTGTTATGGTGGCATCAGGGCCTGGAATTGCCAAACCCGTAAGACGACCAAACCAGTCGGCCATTAGGCTTGATTGACCCACAGACAAATCGAAGGTTTCTACCTGACCATTGGATACGGTTCCACGGCCTTTGGCTATCGACCCGGGTCGCGGATAATCATGGGTCATATCTTCTTCACGAGACCACACCATTTTTACCGGTGTGCCTTTCATGGCAATGGCGATCTCTACTGCCTGTAAAACATGCGTGTCTTCCAGTTTGTGACCAAAGCTGCCACCCATTGGCTGCACATAAACGAGTACTTGGTCTTTGTCCAAGCCAGTCATCGCTGCGGCATGATCCCGAACAAACAAGGGTATTTGAGTGCCCGTCCAAATTTCGCATTCAGTATCCGTCACCCGGACTAGTGCATTCATGGGCTCCATAGGCGCATGTGCAAGGTAAGGCACTTTGTATGTTGCCTCAAATACATCGCCGGCAGTTAATGCCGTATCCACATCCCCATCGTTACGGTTTCTATGATCACGAAACTCATCCTGATCAATAACCTTTTCAATCTCTGCAAAGATAGCGTCGGTATTTTCAGGATAAGGGCCCTGCTCCCACGTGATGTCAATCGCATCCGCTGCCCGCCAGGCTCGCCATGTGTTATCGGCGATAACAGCAACACCGTTTTTGATCGCAATGACTTTTTGCACGCCACGCATTGCTTCTGCACTGCTTGCATCAAAACTTTTAACACCAGCGCCAACACCCGGGTTAGCTCGAACCGCGGCGTGAACCATGCCGTCTACAACTAGATCGATTCCGTACTTTTCTGTGCCCGTGCACTTGGCGGGCATATCCAGACGCTGTGTCGGTTTACCTAAGTGTTTCCATTCACTGCTTGGCCGAAGCTGAACATCGGTGATCGGCTCTATGCTGGCTGCTGTTGTGGCAAGCTCGGTGTAAGCGATGCGTTTTCCATCTGGCAGTACAACATGGCCGTCTTCTGTGGTTAGTTGACTACGATCTACACCGACTTGCTGAGCTGCAGCCTCTTTCAAAGTCTCGCGTGCAACAGCACCCGCCATTCGCATCTTGTGATGCCCATCGGGTACGGTGGATGAACCTCCCGTCATCTGCATCGACATCAACTTTGCCGGCACAGACATAAACTGACGCGCCGTTTCAGCTATAGCGCTGTCGTCGTAAGCCGGAAAAGGCACACCTTCCTCTAACACGGCGCTGTTGTAATACGCAGGCCCTGGCATACCCGGCGTTATGACAGCCGTTGCAGGATCAAAGTCCAATTCTTCGGCGATCAGTCTGGCTTGTATTGAGTAAGCGCCCTGCCCTTTGTCAGCGCGTGGCGTGATTAACGTAATCCCGGAGGCATCAATTTTTATGTAAGGCGTTATTGCTGCTTCACCGTCTTTAAGATCAGCCAGTAACGGGTTTTCAATCGGACGCTTTACCAGATAGGTTCCGAACGCAACGCCTCCAGCTATGGCGGCTGTTCCGATTAAAAACGTACGACGTGTGACAGTACCTACAATGCCCATACGCTTATCCCTCCTGCAATTTTTTTGCAGCGGCTTTTACTGCTGATCGAATGCGAGGGTACGTACCGCAGCGGCATAGATTGCTCGACATGACAGCGTCTATTTGCTCATCGCTGGGGTTAGGGTTTGTCTTTAAAAAAGACGCGGCCTGCATGATCTGGCCGGACTGACAATAGCCGCACTGCGCCACCTGATGTTCGATCCAGGCCGCTTGAACGGCGTGCAATGCCTCAGGAGATCCAAGCCCTTCGATTGTCGTTACCTTGCGGTTT
Source organism: Granulosicoccaceae bacterium (assembly GCA_020629835.1). Taxonomy (GTDB): domain Bacteria; phylum Pseudomonadota; class Gammaproteobacteria; order Granulosicoccales; family Granulosicoccaceae; genus Granulosicoccus. The sequence continues at coordinate 173,459 of JAHDCO010000001.1, read as the reverse complement.
CCTAAGTCCCGTACGGCCAGCTGACAGGAGCGCACCACGAAGCCATCAACGTGCACGGTACAGGCCCCACATTGCGCAATACCACAACCGTACTTAGGGCCTGTGATGCCCAATTCGTCTCGAAGCACCCAGAGAAGCGGCATCTCCGGTTCTACTTCAACTTCAAAAGCTTTACCATTGACGTCGATCTGCATATCGAAAAGGCTCCATGACAATTAAGTGCAAAACCCGCCCGTGGCCAGATTTACAAATTTCTATTTTTGTAAACATTAGATGATGTCAGACCTAAGGTCAACACTTATCCGCGCAGCGATTGAGGTCTTTAGCCAGCACGGTGTCAGAGCTAGCTCAATGAACGACATTGCGAGCTACGCCGGTGTGTCGCGTCAAACGCTCTATGTGCATTTCAAAAGCAAAGATGAAATGCTGGCCGCTGCAATGCAACACGTCATTGATGACTTTCTTGAGAAGCTGGAAACTCAATGGAATCAGTGTGACTCATTGGAAGAGCAGTTAACGGCTTACTTTGAAATCGCAATTTTTACAACCTACGACTTTGTAGAAGCTAACCCGGATGCGAAAGAGATCGTGCGTGGTGTTGGGGACATCAGTGCTGCTGTTGCCCGTGATGCAGAGGAAACAAAAATAAGAAGGTGGACGGAGCTTCTTGCGACCTATGAGGAAGCTTTGATCGAATCGGGTTCAAGTGCGCACGCCGTTGCGAAGTTTATTGTCAGCACCGGCGGCAATCTAATTTACAACGCCGAATCACGCAAAGACTTAAAAACCTTGCTGCAAACACTTAAGCAATCAGTCATTGCATTAACACGAAGTGGTTGAGCGGGCTCGGTAAATGTCTTTGAATAACACGTCGCCAGAAGATCAGTATGTCCGATGAAAACCTGACCAAACCTCGCCAAGCCGAACCCGTTTCAGGCGGATGTCAATGTGGCGCGGTGCGATATTCGATCGGGCGGCTTGGTAAAGCCACCATCTGTCACTGTCGCATGTGCCAAAAGGCGTTCGGTAATTATTTTGCGCCACTGGTTGTCGCTCATAACATCGAGTGGACTCGAGGCAAACCCGCGATTTTCCGAAGCTCTGAGACAAACTGGCGGGGTTTCTGTAATCAATGCGGCACCCCACTCACCTATGAATACGAAGGCCACGTTGAAATTGCGATCGGTACCTTGGATAACCCGGATCTTGCACCACCTGTGCAACAGGTTAACGCCCGATACCGAAGACACGGTGTACACGGATTAATACAGCTACCGGAAAAACCCCTTGATGAGATGCAGCAGGATGAGCTGTGGAACCAGTCTGTTGTTTCTCATCAACATCCTGACCACGATACTGAAGCCGATTACCAACCGGGCGATTAGACCAAACTCAATCCCGAATAATCACAGGCTCTAACAACGGCTCCCAAGCCGCACGTATGCGCTCATAGTTCTCAATGCAGTCATACGCCTTATCTTCATCGCCTTCAAAGATTGAATCGACGATGTGGTCGCTGTCGTCAGGGTAAGCACCCACAATGGCGCAGTACACATCGTAAGCGCGTTGGATCTCCAGACTGTGCTCACCCCAGAAATCATCCGCTTCATATGTCGATAAATCTTCCTGTTCTACCCAGAACATTTCTGCAGCACTCACCGCGACTTGCGCACCGAACTCGGTGTATTCGAGCAAAAGATAGTTAGACAGCGCGTCCACCACATCTTCCTCTTCGAAAAACAACGGATAGTTATACTGAGCCATGAGTGCGTGCCCCAGTTCATGCAGCAAGGTATGGAAAATCACATCCAGTGCAATCTCATCCATATCACTCATGTCAATGCGGCTTTCGTCTCCGTATTTATCAAATCGCTCGTAAATCTCAGCGGCGTAGTGATAAGGAATGGTGATGATTTCATTATCGACTTCGTAGTGAGGCCCCTCGTCTGCGCCTACTTGAAGATAGACAGGTTTCTTCAACCGATACTGAGACTCAAGGTACGACACCATATCCGGAATGCCATACTCGCCCTGCAGTAGCTCAAGTAGCGCTTCTTCTTCGTCGTTTTCCGGTGTTTCGTACTTGACTATCCAATCACCTGCGTCGGCATGCACATCGGTGTTGCTGAACAGCGCAGCCATGACTAGCACTGCGGCGGCGGTTGTCCCGATAACCTGTTGCAATAGTCTTTGAATAGTACGTATTAACTTCTTAAGTTTTTTGCACGCTGTACTAAAACCGCAATAAAGCGCCATCCAAGCGTTGCGTAGCAGGATAAGGTTACTGAATCCCGGCGGTCTTTTGCATAGCTGTGTTTATAAGGGTAATTGCCTTTGAGTAAATCGATACGGCGGAATCCATTTTCAATACCGTACCTTATGGCATGCACCATCATATTATGCCCTGGGCTTACGGGTTCATACTCGGGGTCAAAACCGGTTTGATAAAACAACAACGCCCCCTGGTGGCAAAACAAGTACTCCACCCCGACGATGTTGTTACCGTCAGTGAGTGTTACAAATTTGATCGCTTGCTTGCCTTGCGTCTGCTCGATGAGTGTTTTATGAAACTGTAAATACGCGGTTGTACCAAACGCAGGAAACTCCCCTTTGCTGCTTTGGCGATCGCGGTGCAAATGCACCAAGGCATCCAGCGCCTGGTGCATCTGCTCCGGTTCGGTGCACACCTTGAGCTGTAAAGCCTCCGCATTCGCAAGCCGGTTGGCTCGGTTTTTCACGCGTTTGCGCGTGTTTCTGGATAACGTGCTATTAAACGCATCCCAGGTGTCCGGCAGTTCCGCCACCAAACGACTCTCTCTGTGCTCAACCAGTGGGTTTCGGATAGCTCGGTACAAACGATAAAACCGCGACTGTTCGGGCAAGTCCTCGAACAACAACCGGGTAAGGCCTCCATCGGCTAACCAATGGCTCGAAAGCGCCTTGACCGCGTCTTCGGCCAAAGCATCCGTAGGGCTTAGTAAAACATTCAGATCATCCGGCGTAACGTCACCCCCACGGCCAAGAAACCGTAGCGTGTTAAGTCTAAAGAATCGGGTGAAATGACATCGCGTTCGGTACAGTGGCGCGATAGCGATGACTGGATTGTCCGGGTCATGCTCTGGATCACCGGCTTCGGTTTCCACCACCGTGATAGACAACTGCCCAAGCGACCCGTAGCTTTGCCACCACACCCAGGCAAAATCAAACCCGTTGAAAAAGGACGCTTCAGGACTCTTATCGTGCAACCACCGCCAGCCCTGCTCTAAAGCCTGAAATTCCTCTAGCGTCTGTAGGGCTTTACAAATCATGAACGGGCGCAGATACCGCAGCAACTACGACATGTACGCACAATGTCACCCGGCAAGACCAGTGAACAAACGTACTCACAACCGTAGAAACCGCACGCTGGTTAAACGCTAGGCAGCATGACGGCTTTCTGAAAATGACGCAGGTCTTTTTTCATCCAACCGTACGTAACCCAGTGGCGCATCCGGGTGCAACTGTAAATCGGTGATGTAATTGGCCGAACGGTTGCGGCGTGGAAACGGACGAATTTTGTTCACCACCCGATACACGGTTCGCTTGATGGCAGGCCGTACGCCATCTTCCTGCATAGAACGATTTTTAAAACCCAGGCCGCGCATCAGAAAACGGTTGGCTAGCTGGGTGTATTGACGCCGATAAATAGCCGGCGTGTAGTAACTGGTGGCCAGTGAGACGTTCATGTCCACATTTTCAATACGATGCGGCGCATTGTGCGGCCACGATGCCACATCACCAGGCGACAATAAATGTTCATCGGCCGCTGCATCAAAGGCAGGCTCGTAAGGAACATCCTCGTCAACTTCACCGGCATAGATATCTTCTAGAAAGTTCTGCGGGGTGAACCGCGCATCCATGGCGGGGTACAACCACACTCGTTTCTGGCCGCGCAGATGCCACAGCATGTTGGGTTCGGCGTCGACGTGAAAGTACACCTGAGCCTTGGGCGAACTGATCAGTAATGTGCTGTAAGCGGACTTAGGGTTTTGCAGGTGCGGGCACTTCTCCCCCAGATGCTCGTACATGTCCTTGATGAGTTCAGCGAAGGTCTCATTAACGGTATCAATATGGGTGATGTTGACCCACAGACGTCCGTTTTCCACACACCGAAGGATCGTCTCACCATTCATATCATCGGGGATGTCAACACAAGCCCAATCCTGCCGGCGAGTCGGGTCTTCTCCCATCGTGAAGGCCTGCAACCGCCGTCTTGGATGCGCATCCAATAGCGCTGCCAGGCCCGGCTTATCGAACACAGGCGACTCGTGGTAACGGTGCGGTGTGACCTGAGGGGCCAGTCCGAACGAGGCGTACTGCTCATCCGTCCACTGAATCGGGTTCTTTGGGAAAGTCACCAGATGTCGACCTCTTGTATTCTCGGTGGTGGGGTAGTTCTCTATTGGTTGGTTATCGCCCGGGCGCGCTATAACCCCACACTAGAATCCGAGTGTTTTGCTGTTATTCCACCAGATCGGTGTTAACAATGTCATCGAGGTCACAAAATGGCTACAGATGGGTGCGCCCCTTGACCCAAGGGCCAGGTGGCCGGCCGCGGTGCGCACCACGATTGTGCGTTTTACTCCTTAACGTCCGGGGCTTCATCGGTGACCACCTGACCAGTCGCTCGGCGCCATAGGATCGCGCCCGCCAGGCCAATTCCCAGAAAGCCGGAATACAAGATAAGCGCTAGCCACTGCAGAGTATCCGGGCTGTCCTGAGAGGCCCACCCCTCCTGTAACGCAAGGTACACCAACGCGGCAAACAGCACCAACAGGACAAACGTACCCAGCTTCCCTAAGGCCTTCCACGCCGCCACAAGCAAGCCAAAATTAACCAATACAGCGAGGACGATGACCAGCAACACCCACGCATTCGCGTAGTCATTTTTCTCCACAACCCAGTGGAAAATGGACGTACCGGAGGGATTGTAGGTACCGAAAACAACTAAGGCGGCGACCAACATACGGGTTAGCAAAACACCAGGAGAGGAAGTTTTTAGTGCCTGAAACATGAGCAATCGAGTCCGGGATGTGAGGCGGTTTTAGGGCTTTAAGGATAACCGATGCGTGATGTAATATGCCCGGTGACGGCTGTGGATCCTGCAGGCAGCCAACTTTTAACAATCTGGGAAAAGTCCATCATGAATCGTCGCCCTCGTACCCCCATCACTCGCCGCGGTTTCTTAGCCGGTTCAGCGGCCGTCGGTATTTCCATCACGCTGCCAAAAGCGTTTGCAGCTGATGGCAAAGTCAATTTCTACAACTGGGATACGTACATCGGTGAAACTACTATCACCGATTTTGAAAAAGCCTCCGGCATCAAAGTTCAGTACGACCTGTTTGCCGATAACGACGAGCTGTTCGCAAAGCTCAAAGGCGGCAACCCGGGTTACGACCTCATCGTACCCACCAACGATTTTGTTGAGCGCATGTTAGACGCCGATATGCTGCTGCCACTCGATCACAGCAAGATCCCGAACATTGCCAACATTGATCCGCTATTCATGGATCGTAATTTTGACCCCGGCCGCGCTTACAGCCTGCCGTACATGTGGGGCACCATCGGCATTGGTTACCGCAAGTCAGCGGTTGACGGTGTGCCCGATTCCTGGTCGCACTTGTACACCTCGGACCAATACGCCGGCAAGATCGCGTTGATGAGTGATGCCACCACCGTTATGCAAATGGCATTGAAGTCGATGGGTAAGTCATTAAACGACTGGAGCGATGAGAACATTGCAGCCGCCGAAGCGATGATCCTTGCGCAGAAGCCAAACGTTGCAGCTTTTGCAGGCGACAACGGGCAAGACCTTTTGTTAGCTGGCGAAGTTGATTTAGCCATGGAGTGGAACGGCGACATTCTGCAAGCCATGGATGAAGACGACGACATCGGCTATGTTGTGCCAAAAGAAGGCGGCCTGTTATGGGAAGACACGCTGTGCATTCCAAAGGGCGCTGAAAACATTGAAAACGCACACACGTTAATTAACTTCCTGCTGGATGCCGAAGTGGGTGCGGGCATTGCCGACTACGTGTACTACGCCACACCAAACACAGCAGCGAAAGCGTTGATGAGCGACGACTACCTGGAAAACCCGGCGATTTTCCCATCCGCTGAAACCACTGAATCCAGCGAAATCTCGGTATTCCCAGGCGCTGAAACCGTGCGCAAAATCGAAGACGCCTGGACTCGTATCAAAGCGGGTTAATGCCATGATCCTAAGGCTCACCCACCCAATGACACACCGGGGCGTTGCACGGCAATTCCAACGTGTACCACCAAGGCTTGGGTGAGTGAGTCTAGAGGACTACAAACAGCAGCCAAAGGTGTTCGCTGCGTTCGCGCTGCCCACGTTAATTTGGCTGCTGTTATTTTTTGTCGCACCCTTAGGCATCATCTGGCTCTACAGCTTTGGTGAAAACGTATCGCTGGTGGACATTGAAACCACCTGGACCTTTGATAATTACGCCCGCATTTTCCAACCAGAAATTCTGGAACTGTTGTGGCGATCAGTTTGGATAGCGGGTATCGCAACCGTCATCTGTCTGATCATTGCCTACCCGGTTGCGTTACTCATAGCCACAGCCAGCCCCAACGCCAAGCCTTGGCTGTTGCTGTTAATCATGTTGCCGTTTTGGACCAACCTGCTGATTCGTACCTACGCGCTGTTAAACATTTTGGGTACGCGCGGGCGCATCAATGAAACCCTGCGATGGTTATGGGAATCGGCAAACGCATTGCTGAACCGCATGGGCTTGGAACACCTCGCTTTACTTGGTGATAGCTTTACGCCACTCAAAATGCTCGGCACGCCATCGGGCGTTATCTTCGGCATCGTGTACGTTTCTTTGCCGTTCGCCATACTGCCCATCTACTCTTCGCTTGAGCGTCTGGATCGCTCCTACCTGGAAGCCAGTCTGGACTTAGGCGCAGGTCAGTGGAAAACGTTTTGGAATGTGCTATTGCCGCTTAGTGCTGCAGGCGTGGTTACCGCCGCCATCATTACGTTCATCCCTGCCCTGGGGCAGTTTTTAACCCCTGACCTATTGGGTCGCGGGCAAGTCGATATGATTGCTAACGTTATTGAACGCCAATTTAAACGCGCAAACGACTGGCCGTTCGGATCGGCGTTATCGCTGTTTCTGTTGTACATCACGTTTGTGTTACTCGCGGTGCGATCTTTCTACGATGCCAGGCGAGGTAGCCGCTCATGAAAGAGCCAAAAAAGCCGTTTGAATACAGTCGCAAATGGTCCATGCGGTGGGTGTTTCTGACCACGATGGTGTTTCTGTACGCCCCCATCATCGTGTTAATTGTTTTCTCATTTAATAACTCACGCCGCGGCGGCAACGTGATTTGGAAAGGTTTCACTACCAAGTACTACGCTAAAGCGTTTGCGAACGAGGAGCTGATGCTCGCGTTCGCAAACTCAATGACCATCGCGGTCACCTCCACCATCATCAGCGTCTTTTTAGGCGCGATGACAGCGGTGTTTTTGTGGCGGTTTCGTTTTCCGTTTAAACCCCTGGCCGAAGGCCTTGTGTCTTTGCCCATCATCATTCCAGAGATCTGTATGGGCGTATCGCTCGCGATGTTCTTTTCTCAGATGGGTTGGTGGACGACAGGAGATACGCCATGGCCATTTAACCTAAGCAACATCATTCTTGCTCATATCACGTTTAGTTTTCCGTTCGCCGCTATGGTGATACGGACGCGTTTGCAAAACTTCAATCGTGAAATGGAAGAGGCCGCAAAAGATTTAGGCGCATCCGAATTCCAGGTGTTTAGAGATATCCTGTTACCTCATATGCGCCCGGGTCTAATTGCTGCGGCCTTGCTGTCGTTCACCTTGTCATTGGATGACTTTGTTATCACCTTCTTCACGTCCGGGCCAAACACAGTGACCTTTCCTGTCAAGATTTACTCTATGGTTCGGTTCTCTATCACACCGGAAATTAACGCAGCTTCTACCGTGTTAATTGTGCTCACGCTGATACTGACGTTTCTTGCATTGCGTTACCAACGCTTAACCGATGGACCCGACCGTGGATAAGTTGCCTGAGAATACCCACAGCAAAACCATCCTGTCGCTTAACGCGATCGGCAAGCGGTTTGGCAAGGTAACGGCGCTGGAAGATGTCAGCGTGGACATTAAAGAAGGTGAAATTTTCGCGCTGCTTGGCCCTTCGGGCTGCGGTAAAAGCACCTTGCTGCGAATCATCTCAGGCTTTGAAACTCCGTCCAGCGGCGAGCTGTTGCTTGATGGGCAGGACATGACCCGAACAGCGCCTAATCAACGACCGGTGAACATGGTGTTCCAGTCGTACGCCGTGTTTCCTCACATGAGCGTGGCAGACAATGTCGCCTATGGGTTAAAGATGGAAAAGACGCCCAAAGATGAAATAACCGATCGTGTAAATCAAGCGTTAACTCAAGTGCATTTACAAGACTTTAAAGACCGCATGCCCGATCAACTCTCGGGCGGGCAGAAACAACGCGTGGCCCTGGCGCGTGCTTTAGTCAAGCAGCCCAGAGTACTGCTATTGGACGAACCGCTTTCTGCGTTGGATGCAAAACTGCGCGATGCTATGCGACTTGAGCTGGTGAAGTTACAAGAATCCGTAGGCGTTACTTTTATTATTGTCACGCACGATCAGTCTGAAGCACTTGCTATGGCAGACCGTGTTGCGGTTTTAGAATCTGGACGGCTGCGCCAGGTGGATACACCCAGCGCTTTATATCAAAAACCGGTGGACGCATTCGTGGCTGACTTTATCGGTCGGGTGCATACGTTTAATACACAACACATAAGCCTGGATAACGGTTCGGTGACAGCGTTAGTGGATGAGCTCGACTCAATCACCTTGCCATTAACCGAATTACCCGACGGCATCCAGGCGGGACCACAACCCGAGTCGCCAGCCGTTATTGCCTTTCGGCCTGAATGTGTTTCGGTTCAGTTGGCGACAGCGACACCTCCCGCACCGGACGCACATATCCAATTTAACGGCTTTCTAGGCGACATCGCCTTTCAAGGTCAGCACTCCATCGTGGAAGTTACGCGGGGCGATCAACAAAGCGTTACCGCTGTGGTTAATCATCAGGAGCTACACACCCTTCAAGGCCAGCCATTAGGCACACCCGTGCTAGCCAGTTGCGCGTACAGCGATCTGATGTTGTTGCCACCAGCTTAAGCGATAACCCTTTTATGTCACAGGCTTCCACACTTACTGATTCCACGCGTACTGATTCAACTGGCGCATCTGCACTGGATGTGCTGATGGTGGACCTACAAGGCAATGTGCGCGGCAAGCGTATTCCGGCTGATCAGATCGCCAAGGCACTTCAGGGCAACGTGCGACTGCCACTGTCCACACAATTGCTGGACATCTGGGGTGATGATATCGATCACATCACCGAACGCGGGTTATCTCAAGGTGACCCTGACGGGTTATGCGTGCCAGCACTCAACACCTTGCACGAGGTGCCGTGGCGACCGGGTGAACAGCAAGTGCTGACTTCCTTATTCACGGTAAACGGCGAAGCGCACCTGGCGGATCCGCGAGCCATACTCAAGCGCCAGGACGATAAGCTGCGTGAACGCGGATTAACCGCGGTTGTAGCCGTTGAACTTGAATTTTACGTAGTTGATAGCAGCACACGCGATACCGGCGTACCGGTTCCGCCACGCGCTCTGAATATGGCAGGCCCTCCAAAAGATTTACAGCTCTATGATTTACGCGTGCGTGACCGGCTTGAGCCGTTTATAGATCGAGTAGAACGCTACGCGCAGGCTGCCGCCATTCCTGTAACCACATCGCTGTTGGAGTTTGGTCCCGGGCAGGTAGAGATGAATTTGTCCCATCGCAGCACCGCGCTGCAAGCAGCCGATGACGCGGTTTTGTTTAAACGTTTGGTCTATCGCGCCGCCGAAGATGAAGGGTTGATGGCGACGTTTATGGCAAAGCCTTATACCGAACACGCCGGTAGTGGCATGCACACACACATGAGCTTAATCGATACCCACGGGCACGCGGTGTTCGATGGCAGTAAACAATTACAGCACGGCTGTGCCGGCGTGCTGAAACATTTACCGGCAAGTCTTGCGGTTATGGCGCCTAACTTAAATTCCTGGCGCCGGCTGCAACCTGAGTCGTTTGCGCCCACGCGTTTAGACTGGGGTTATGACCATCGCGGCGTGGCCATTCGCATTCCTGAAACACACGGTAAGGCAGCGCGTATCGAACAGCGTGTGGCCGGTGCGGACGCTAACCCCTACTTCGTATTGACGGCCATGTTGGCAGCCATCATCGACGGGCTCGATACTGCAGAACCACCCGAACACGGACCACTGCAACCCGGTGATACACCGAACGCCGAATCCCTATCCCATGATTGGTTAAGCAGCCTGGCTACATTTGAATCATCGACCTGGGCACAGGATAGCTTCGGGCAGGAATTCACCACCTTGTACACAAAAATCAAACGCCACGAAGCACAAAAACTTCAGGCGATGGTCACCAACGTGGACTGGTCAACCTACTTACCGCAGCTTTAACGGCCGATGAACAACTACTACACGGCGACGGTGGGTACCCGACCTGAATGGCCCACGTTAGATCACGATGTCACTGTCGATGTTGTCATTGTGGGTGCCGGTATAACCGGTTGTGCCACGGCGGTGGAGTTAGCAGAACGTGGCTTTAGCGTTGCCCTGGTGGACGCACACTCGGTTGGTTGGGGTGCCACCGGCAGAAACGGTGGGCAAGTGACCGGAAGTTTGTCTGGCGATAACGCGATGCTAAAACAGCTGAAGAAGAAAAAACCATCGCATGCCGATCAGTTCGTTTGGGATTTACGCTGGCGCGGGCACGACATCATTACCGAGCGCATCCACAAATACCACATCGACTGCGGCTTAAAAACCGGGCACATCTTCACCGCCTGGGAAAAAAAAGACTTAGCTGAATTTGAGAAGATGGTGGAGCAAGCGCACACCTACGGCATGCAAGACACAGTGAGTTTGTTAACACAACAGGCTGTGCATGAACGCTTAGCCACACCGCTTTACCACGGTGGTGTATTGAACACAAAAAACCTGCATCTGCATTCATTGAAACTGTGTGTGGGTGAAGCACAGGCGGCGCATTCCTTAGGCGCAAAAATCTATGAAAACACAGCGGTTACCGCCATTGAAACGATTAGCCCGGAACGGGTGCATGTGGTTACACGCAAAGGCACCCTACGTGCGAAGAAAGTCGTGCTGGCGGGGAATGCCTACCACCGTTTAATGCGTTTACAGCTCGGTGGTTATTTGTTTCCAGCGGTACTGGGTAATTTAGTCACAGAAAAGCTGAGCGCTGAACTGTGCCAGCGCATTAACCGCGATGACAACGCGGTATATGACAGCCGCACGGTTTTGGATTACTACCGCATCACGCACGACAATCGACTGATGTTTGGTGGTGGCACAAATTACTCGGGGCGAGACATTGACGATGTGGCAAGCCATTTACGCCCTGCCTTAGAAGCTACCTTTCCCGCGTTAAAAGACGTCGGTATCGAATACGCCTGGACCGGTAAAGCCGGTATTGTGATCAATCGCATTCCGATGCTCGGTCGCGCCAAAGCGCAGGTGTATTTCGCCCAGGGGTACTCCGGTCATGGCATGGCCACATCGCATGTGCTGGCTGAAATCCTGGCCACCGCCCTGGCCGGAGATTTTGAGCGGTTGCGCACGTTCGAAGACTTCTGGCGCTGGCGCATGCCGGTACCTGCCACGGCCGGCAGCGCGTTAGTGGCGCTCGGCATGCGCTACTACCAATTAAAAGACCGCCTGGGCTAGCACCCGGGACAGCCAGGAATTTCAGCTACTAGACACGGCTCACAGTTTGCTCGGCGACTGCGTTTTTAGGCTGTGTCATGCCACACATATGCGCCTTGGCCACCTCGCTACACTGATCGGCAATTCAGCAGCCGATGTTACGAGACCACACTCTCTATGATTGCAAACACTACTCTAGCGCCCAAGTCAGACTGGGACGGTATCAGCCGACGGCTTCAGGAGCTGGACAGACGCGACTACAGCTTTGCCACCTTCTACCACCAGCTTTTTGCCCCGCGTCGCGATCATGGCAGGCGCAAAGCCGACCGCCGGTTTCCGGTATTGGACCGCTTTGAACCCACGCTGTTTACCCTGGCCATGGCGTTGATGTGTCTGTCGATCATGGATTCCATGTTTACGCTGACACTGATTGCCAATGGCGGCAGTGAAGTAAACCCTTTCATGAACGCCATGCTCAACATCAGCATTTGGGCGTTTGCCGGTGTCAAAATGTTTTTAACAGCGGTACCGGCTATCATTCTCGTGGCCACCGCAAACGTGAAGGTGTTCGGCTTTTTACGCTGCAGATCCATCCTGGGCGCAGCCGTTGGCTTTTATGCAGGTCTTATCGTGTATGAATTGGCGCTGCTGTCTTTGATTTAACCGTATCGATGACCCTATGACCCCAAAACAACCGACCCTCTCGGCACTGTTGTTCGCACTCACCACCCTGGTGGGTTGCGGCGGGGGGTCAGCTGGCACCAGCACTCCAACCGTTTCACCACAAACCGAACCACCCACGAACACTGACACCGACCCTGCTACCGACGTAGTTGGAGCGCCAGACATCTGTACGACCGAAGGCTTTAACGCCTGGGTTGACGCACAGATGCGTGACTATTACATCTACGCCGATCAGGTGCCTGTCGTTAACCCAAGCAGTTACGACGATGCCCAGGCGTTATTAAACGACCTGCGCGTCGCACCGGATGTATTTTCCAACATTTCTCCCCAGGCAGAGCGCGCCGCTTTATTCGATGAAGGCGAAACGTTTGGGTTTGGATTTAACTGGCGCACCGCAAGCGATGGCCAACTTCGCTTTAGCAACATCATCAGTGGCTCCCCTTTGGATCTTGCCGGTGCCCAGCGAGGAGATCGCGTCATTGCGTTGAACGATATTCCAATTGCCAGCATTACCGACAATGTTTTTAACGAACTGTTTGGTGAAACGGGTACGCCCACAACATTGACATTCACTACTCAGCGAGGCGATGACGCACCCGTTGACTTAACGGTTACGTCAACCACTTATGTCATAAACACCGTGGGTGAATACGGAACCTACGATGTGTTCGGCACCACAGTAGGCTACATCGATTCAGCAAGCTTCCTGCGTACCAGTGAACAGGAGATTGATACCGCGATTGAGTTTATTGCCGACCGGCAAGCCACCGAAGTTATTCTGGATTTTCGTTACAACGGTGGCGGCTATGTGTACATCGCACAAAAATTTGCCGCACAGCTGTTAGGCAGTGCGTTTGAAGGCAACCTGTTTCAATCCACCGAATTCAATAGCCGCTATAGCCAGTTCAACCGACTGGCGTTGTTTGAGGCCCAGGAGTTGAACCTGAATGTGAATCGAGTGTTTGTTTTAACCACAGGCCGTACCGCCTCAGCAGCCGAAGCGATAGCAAACAATTTACGGCCTTACATTGACGTTGTTTTGGTGGGCAGCCGCACCAGCGGCAAACCGTTCGCGAGCGTATCCAACCCGAACTGCGATCAAGTGTTAAATGCAATGGATAGGATTACGTATAACGCGGCGGGCGAGTCAGTACTCGGTGGACTCGCGCCTGACTGCGCCATTGTTGATGACTTTCTACACCCCAAAAACAGCACGCAGGATGCCCTGTTGAGCGCTACGCTGTTTTATCTGCAAACCAATGTTTGCCCTGCCGTAACCAACCCGTTTGCCATGGCGTCAGCCCGTGGAAATGCAGGCTCAGAAAAACGCACTCCTCACCCGCTTGAGTCGTATCAAGACGCAGACTGGAATTCAAGCTTGGCGTCAATGCCGTTTAGGGATTAGCGCCGGCAGTTCGTACCGGCCAAGTCCGACAAGGCCGGCAAGTCGCGCAGGCAATAATCAAGCACTAACACTAACCATTAGCGGTTCCGTCCAGCGGAGCGTCGCTGTTGGTGTTCGGGCTGTTCGCGGCCTCGTTAATCGACACAGCGGCGGTATCGTTTTTCAATAAACCGGCTGCGCGTCTGCGCTCATCGCGCGGCGGTATGGAGTACGTATCCCGGTAGCATTTCGAAAAATGCGGGGCGGAGATAAATCCACAAGCCAATGCGATATCAACAATCGGCATACTGGTTTGCAACAACAACTGCCGAGCGCGCTCCAACCGTAGCTCAAGGTAGTAACGCGTAGGCACGTAGTTTAAATAACGTTGGAATAAGCGCTCGAGTTGACGACGAGATAACCCGACGTGATGAGACAATTCGTCCAGTGTCATCGGCTCCTCAATATTAGCCTCCATAAGCGATACGGCTTCAGCCAGTTTTGGCTGGCTTGCACCGATACGTTGCGTCAGAGGAACCCGTTGTCGATCATTTTGATCACGAATTCGTTCACAGATGAACTGTTCGGATATGCGTTTCGCGATTTCTGCACCGTGTCGCGCCCTCACCTCACACATGAACATATCAATCGGTGCTGTCCCACCCGCACAGGTGTAACGGTTTCGGTCAATTTCAAATAGCTCGGGCGAGATGACCAACTGCGGAAACTGCTCTCGTGCACTGGCAAGGTTTTCCCAGTGAATCGTGCAGCGGTAACCATTCAGAAGCTCCGCTTTAGCCAGTAGGTAACTGCCAGTGCAAACCGCTCCAAGCACCATATCGGTGCGATCGTGTGCGCGCAGCCAGTTAATGCCCACATCATCGTCGAGTTGATGAATGTTGTTACCACCGCAAACGAAGATGGCGTGGTACCCACCATCCTGCCGCTCCGTGCCATGGTGGGTGGCGATAACCAATCCATTACTGCACTGCACGGGCTGACCGTCGGATGAAATCAACCGCCATTCATAAAGCGTCTCACCCGATACCTGGTTTGCCATACGCAATGTTTCAATCGCGCTGGAGAACGCGATCATGGAAAATTGCGGGACCAAATAGAAGCCGATACGAGTTGGTTGAGCTGTTGCGCCGATCATAAGACGACACCTAAAGTGCATGTGGCGGAAGTATTAACCAAATCGCTAGGTTTTGGGGCGGGTGTGACAAAGAATTGTGAAAGAAATGCTCGGATTTAACCTCCTTTTCATAAAATTCTCCGCCGTCCCCTCATACAGGTAACCATCAGCGACCCAACCGGTTCAATTTCCGCCGCAAATGTATCCTCAGGTGTCGCTCAGCAGCTACTCTGTTGTAGCAACATAAAAGGAAGCACTCAGCATGCACGTAGGATTTGTTGGCCTGGGAAACGTCGGCGCAAAGTTAGCCGGCAGTGTGGTTAGAAACGGTTTGGAACTGACCGTTTTGGATTTGGATCCAGACGCAATGCAACCCTTACTTGACCAGGGGGCATCGGCTGGGTCTTCCCCAAAACAGATGGCGGAAGTCTGCGACTTAATGATTACGTGCCTGCCCTCGCCAGCAGCCAGCGCCGCCGTTCTGGAATCGGACGACGGGATACTGGCCGGTTTAACACCGGGCACCATCTGGGCCGAGATGAGCACCACCGACCAAGCGGACGTGACCCGTTTGGGTGCAAAAGTCATTGAGGCAGGGGGTTACGCAGTGGATTGTCCGGTCAGCGGTGGATGCCATCGGGCAGCCACGGGCAACATCGCGATCTTTGCTGGCTGCGATCGCCCCACGTTTGAAAAGATTCTGCCGGTACTGACCACGCTCGGCCGCCGGGTATTGCATACCGGGGCTTTAGGCAGCGCGTCCCAGTTAAAAGTCATGACTAACTATCTTGCCACGGCAAATCTACTGACGCTGTGCGAGGCCTTAACCACGTGCAAAGCCGCAGGCTTAGATCTCGCCACGACCTACGAAGCCATTCGTATATCCAGTGGAAATTCGTTTGTTCATGAGACTGAAAGCCAGGTGATCTTAAACGGGTCACGTGACATCAACTTCACCATGGACCTGGTGTTAAAAGACATTGGGCTCTTCCAGCAGATGGCTGAAGACAACGACGTACCGTTGGATATCAGCCCACTCATGATCGACATCATGAACGACGGTGCTAATCGATACGGTCAACGCGAGTGGTCACCAAACATCATTCGTCGACTGGAGGATGCCACCGGGCTTAAAGTATTGGCGGACGGTTTTCCTGCAGAAATCACAGACGATGAGCCAGAAGAACCTGGCTATGAGATTACCCCCCGAGGCGCTAACCCTTAATGGGTTAGCGCCGATCGGGGAGAAGCAAACGTTGCACGATGGCTAGTAATTCGCGTCAGGGAATTCAGCTTTTCGGGTTTGAATAAACGCAAGCAATGCTTCATCTATAGCCGGATCAATTGCTGGTGCTTCGTACGCTGCCAACATCGATTTACACCGAACATCGGCTCGTTGAGCTGCATCCAGAGAACCTTCAGACTCCCACTGCTCAAACGAGTTGTTGTCGGCAATTTCAGAGCGATAAAAGGCCGTCTCAAAATTCTCCTGCGTATGCTGGCAGCCCAGGAAGTGTTTACCCGGCCCCACCTCACGCAGTGCACTCATGGCTTGACCGTTGTCGCTGACATCAACACCACCGAGCAGAGTCGGCAACATCCCGGCTTGATCGGCGTCCAAAACAAATTTTTCATAGCCCATCGCCAACCCGCCTTCTAACCAACCGGCGGTATGTAACATGAAGTTCACGCCAACAAGCGCTGCCATACTCATGGTGTTGGCCGCCTCATAAGCGGCTTGCGCGTCCGGTACCTTTGAACCGCATAACCCACCCCCACTTCGAAACGGCACATTGAGTCGTCTGGCAAGCGCTGCACAAACGCTCATGACCATGGTGGGCTCTGGCGTACCAAAGGTCGGTGCACCCGATTGCATGGAGACAGAGCTTGCAAAGGTACCAAAGACAACTGGCGCTCCGGGTCTGACCAGCTGCACGAACGCCATACCGGCCATGGCTTCGGCGAGTATTTGCGTCGCAGTACCTGTAACGGTAACCGGTGACATAGCGCCTGCCAGAATAAACGGTGACACCACACAGGCCTGATTATTCCGGGCATAGACTTTGGCAGCACCTAACATGGTGTCATCAAACGTCATTGGCGAATTCGCATTAATGAGGTTGATGATGACGGTTTTTTCCTGGCCGGTTTCAGGGTCAATAAAGTCCTCACCGAACAGAATCTTGGCCATATCGACGCTATCCTGCGCACGTTCAGGCGCGGTAACCGACCCCATGAACGCTTTGTCGCTGTAGCGCATGTGCGCGTACACCATATCGAAATGCCGCTTGTTCACTGGCAAGTCAACCGGCTCGCACACGGTTCCACCCGAATGGTGCATGTGCGGGCTCATGTACGCTAGCTTCACGAAATTTTGAAAGTCTTCGATGGTGGCATATCGCCGGCCGCCATCTAAGTCACGCACGAACGGAGGCCCATAGGCCGGTACCGTGACTAAGTGATTGCCGCCGATCTGAACGCTGTTGGCAGGGTTTCTGGCGTGCTGGGTAAATTCAGCTGGCGCGTTGTCCATAATCAGCTTGCGGCACAACCCTTTCGGAAACCGTACGCGCTCGCCATCGACATCGGCACCCGCATCACGCCACATCTGCAGCGCTTCAGCATCGTCACGAAAATCGATGCCGATTTCTTCCAAAACGGTTTCTGCGTTTTGCTCGATCAGCGCAAGCCCTTCTTCATCGATCAGACACAACGGATCAACCTTGCGCGTTATATAGGGTGCGCGAGCCTGGCCGCTTGCTGCCCGCTGCTCTCGTTTAGCCGCTCGTCCGCCACCGCGTCTGCCGCGGCGTGCCCGCGGCTGCGCAGGTTCTGAAGCTTCAGTTGAATTCGGTTCCATACGGCATATTTCCCATTAGTGGCCGCTCAGATGGTCGTTTATGGTGCGTGCCAACGCCCCTTGAAGGGTTGGAAAAGGCGACCCGTGGGTAGCTTCAAACGACAGGAACGCCTCACTCCACCAACGAATAGCAGCGGCGCACATAATTGGACTGGCCTTTGGTTTGAATGCGTCTGGGGTTGGAGCGGCGAACCTCAGCAATGGCTTCCTCATGCGGCATGCCCATTTCCACCAGTATTCGTGCGGCAATCATGCCCGTTCGTCCAAGCCCTGCGTAACAGTGAAACACCACCCGTTCACCGATGCGTAACGCATGCCGAATGCGCTCACCTTCAATCGCCCATTCATCTTCAAAGTCTTGCGTAGGCACGTTCATATCAGCGATGGGCAGATGCTTGTACCACATACCCCTTGCCTCAGCCTCTTCGCCTAAATGTTCAATGCGGTGCATGGAGAGTTCATGGTGTTCCAACAAACACACTAAGCCGTTCGCACCCCAATCGGTAGCCGCGTCTAAATCGATAGGCAATAGTTTTTTAGCCGGCAGTTCCGGTTTCATCAGACGCGTACCTGGGCAGGCAACTAAACCCATGGCTCCGGTGTAACCAGGCACCTGAACCGTGTCGATAAAATTGGGTTCGTACGTTTTTCGCCGTCCAAAAACCATGCGTTTGTAAACCTATTGTTTAAAGCCCGAACTAACGACGTCTTGACACACCCACACGCCGTAAGTTGCACACAACCAGTCGCCGCACGATTGTAAACGTTTGATGCAACCATTGGTCGAACGCTGTGGGATAACGAACGACCGTAAGCATGGGGGTTTTTTCACATTGAAAATCGCCTTTGTAGCTTTCGGTATCCCCGCGCATAAAGTCATAGTATCGACGCCCGGCCGTTCGGTTACGGGTTATTTCTCGAAGGTGCGCGACGGTCAGTGGCATGTAACGATTAGCCATCGATTGCACAAAGCCGCTTTGGTAATAGTGGCATGTGCTGTCACTGTAGAAACAGTACAACGACGCAACGAGTTCAGGCCCATGATAAAAGTTGTGCACGTCAGCTGAATCCAACTGATACAGCAGTGGGAATACACGCCGGTGAAACTCGTTAAATTTACGCGAGGCAAACGCACTCTTTGCTCGGCCTAAGTGTTTTTGACGTTGATCACTCAGCGTGGCCACATCGTCCAGCGCCATGGCAACATCTTCAATCGAAGCCACCGACTCATGTCGAAACCCGCCATCACGTTCTACCGCACGAAGGCTGCGTTTCACGCGCTTAATTCGTTCAGGCTGCATAGGGATGTCGTCGCTGACCGCCTCTAAGTCAATGCGATAACGAAACCCCAAATCTTTAAACTGTAAGTGCCAGTTT
The DNA here is from genome assembly GCA_020629835.1 of Granulosicoccaceae bacterium. GTDB lineage: Bacteria > Pseudomonadota > Gammaproteobacteria > Granulosicoccales > Granulosicoccaceae > Granulosicoccus. The sequence continues at coordinate 154,153 of JAHDCO010000001.1, read as the reverse complement.
GGAAAGTGCTGTTCAATGGATTTGACTAAAACAGAATCATCCAACACATGCGTGAACTCAAACCGCATTTGCTGACCTTCCTGTTCAATGTAGGTCAGTGCGGCCAGCGCCGCCTCACGTTGGTAATTTTCATCAACCAGTATGTCCAGATATTCGGTGGCCACTTCATCGGAGTCTCCTTCTCCGGTGCCCACAAACATGACCTGATTTGGCCGTGGCCACGGCCGCACGCGTTGGTACAGCGGCAACAATCCAATCAATCGACCTTCGGCTCTCACACACACGATGTACAACTTATGATGATCACGCCCAAAGACCGTCCACCATGTGTGATGCCAGGCCCAAGACATAAACACCGTGGAGGATGTATTGCGTAACTGCAATGCATCCCACTCTTTTTGCAGACGTGCGAATGCCGTCGCGTCCTGTACGCAACTAACCGTTAACTCCCCTAGTGTGGGTACGGTATTAATCCAACTTCCCTCGACAGCTGCATAACTCACAAGATTTTTGCCACGATTGGTCAGTAATCAACGTGTTAGGCTTCTAATCATGAATAATCGGTTCAAAACACTGCTCACCGAACACCCCGTGTTGCTCGCCGACGGCGCGATAGGCACTAACCTTTTCGCGGTCGGTCTGCAGACTGGCGATGCTCCTGAACTGTGGAATATTGATCATCCTGATCGCATTGAAACACTGCACAAAAGTTTTGTTGATGCCGGCTCGGACATCATCCTAACCAACACCTTCGGTGGTACCAGTTATCGGCTGAACCTGCACAACGCTGGTCATCGCGTGCATGAATTGAACGTAGCAGCTGCACAAATTGCGAAGCGTGCCGCAGATTCGGCAGACCGAACCGTTCTGGTCGCAGGCTCTATGGGCCCAACCGGCGAAATATTGGCACCAAACGGCCCGGTCTCCATCGACGAGGCACGGGCTGCGTTTCGTGAACAGGCCCTGGCACTCAAGGACGGTGGGGTCGATATTCTCTGGATCGAGACCATATCGTCGGCTGAAGAAATCGAGGCTGCCGTACTGGGCGCTGCTGATGCCGACCTGCCGATCACCTATACCGTCAGCATTGATACCAACGGACGCACCATGATGGGTTTAACCGCCTCTGATACCGTTGGCATCAGCACACGCCTTGGCCCGGAGATTACCGCCGTTGGAACCAATTGTGGCGTGGGCGCTTCTGAAGTGGTTGCCGCTGTTCTAAACCTCAATACAGCGGCTGAATCATTACCTGAAAAACCCGTGTTAGTGGCCAAGGCGAACTGCGGCATACCCGAATACATCGATGGCAAAGTGGTTTACAACGGCACCCCGGAGCTCATGGCCGAATACGCAAGACTTTGCGTTAACGCTGGCGCTTCCATTATCGGCGGTTGCTGCGGCACCACACCCGCACATGTAAAAGCCATGCGTGATGCACTTGATGGTCACACCAAGTCGGGTGCACCCAGCCTGGAAAACATTGAAGCAGGCTTAGGCGAAATATCGGTAGGTGCAAAAGCTCAGTTAGCGGGCGACTTAAGTGTGGCAGGTGGTTCCGCCAGTGGCCGTGGCAGTCGGGTGTCTAAACGCCGTCGTCGAAGCACCAACCCGCAAAGCTAACCGTGTTCACTAAGCACGTCTTCCCCAATCTGGTTGCGCTGGTAATCATTGGATTATCTTTCGCGCTGCCTGCCCCATTTAACAGTGTGCTGCTAAGCGTTGGCCTTTTTGCATTGTCTGGCGCTTTGACCAACTGGCTTGCCATTCACATGCTGTTCAACCGTGTGCCGGGTTTATACGGCTCTGGCGTGATCGTATTACGCTTTGAAGAATTCAAACAAAGCATTCTGACGTTGGTTCACCAACACCTGTTCACGCGTGAGCGCGTGGATGGCGCTATGAGCACAACCGATATCAGCAACATCGATTTACAACCGCTGTTTGCCAAGCTGAACCTTGATGCTGCTTATGATCAGTTAGTTGCCACCATTATGGATTCCTCGTTTGGCGGCATGCTGGGTATGGTCGGTGGGGAAGGTGCGTTGGAACCCATGCGTGAGCCGTTTAAAAAGCGCATGAATAAATTCCTGGTGGATGCATCAGAGTCGCCAAGGTTTCAACAGGCAGTTAACGAACAAATTCAGCAATTCACCAGCAGCGATGATTTTTTGCTCAAACTTGATCGCATACTGCAAGCCAGACTGGATGAACTGACCCCGGAAATGGTTCGAGACATCATGCACCGCATCATCCACAAACACTTGGGTTGGTTAGTCGTTTGGGGTGGCGTATTCGGCGGCATTATCGGGCTACTGGCAGGACTTTTACCGCTGTACCTCTAGCCAACAGGCATTTGCGTGCCGATAAGTCGATCGATTCCTATTGAGGCAGCAATACGTCCGCATACCTCCACGCATCACACGAAGACACTGCACACGAAAGGGTATTCGCTATGATCGAAGGTTTAAGTCACATGACGTTTATCGTCAAAGATCTTGACCGTACCGAAGCTTTCCTAAGTTCGGTGTTAGATGCCAGGCGAATCTACGACAGTGGCGACGAAACGTTTTCGTTGTCCAAAGAACGGTTCTTCGATATTGCCGGCTTATGGGTCGCGACCATGCAAGGCGACCCTCTACCCTCGAAAACGTATAACCACATCGCGTTCAAAATTCCGCCCGAAGACTACGATAGGCGCCTGGCTAAAGTGGAAGCGTTGCAATTGGATATTCTGGAAAGCCGTTCACGTGTCGATGGTGAAGGACTTTCGCTGTACTTCTACGACTACGATAATCATCTGTTCGAACTGCACACGGGCACGCTGTCCGAAAGATTAGCCCGTTACACTCAGTAACCGAGTGCTACAGACGTCGTTGTTAGCCAGGCGCTATTCTCATGGACGTCATCGATACAAGACCTGACCATGCAAAAATTAACAGGCGTTTTGTGCGCCAGTGCTTTCACCACCCTGTGCGCTTGCAGCACAACGCCTAAAGCTCCTGCACTCAACCTGCTGTTAACCGACGACTACTCCCGCGTAACCCAGTACCTGCAACAGTACATTCCTGAACGCATGGACGAGCACGACATAACCGGCTTAAGCGTTGCGTTAGTGGACGATCAGCGCGTTGTGTGGAGTGAAGGTTTTGGCTTTGCCGATGCCGACGCTGAAGTGCCGGCAACCGCTGCAACACAATACCGCGCAGGTTCTGTTTCGAAACTCTTCACAGCGCTTGCCGTTATGCAGCTCAAAGAGCAACAGCGCCTAACACTCGATGCGCCACTGGTCGATTCGCTACCGTCGTTCAGCATACGTTCACGCTTTGGCTCTACCGATGACATTACCTTGCGCAATGTGTTGTCGCATCATTCAGGTATTCCAGACTCTCTGATGGACGGCATGTTCACCACTGAGCCAGCGCCATACACTTACGTCACTGAGCAGATGGGTCAGTACTTCACTGCCGCACCACCGAATACGGTATTCGGTTACTCCAACATCGCGTACACCTTGGCAGGGCACGCGGTTGAACACACCAGCAACACCCCGTTTACTGAATACATGCACACCCAAATCTTAGAACCCCTGGGGATGATGAATTCTAACTTTCGCTACGACACCACGGGCGATGCCATGTCCAAAAGCTATATCGGTGGAAAAGAAGTCGAGGAATTACCGCTAAGAGACCTACCCGCCGGCGGCTTGATCAGTACGGTCGGGGATTTAAGCCAACTGCTGAAATGGGTTATCGCCAATAAGCCCCACGTTGAAAGTAACGAGGTAACCAGTAAAATTGATGGCGTAAAAAACACCGATAAAACACAGCTGAGTAATGTTGAAGCATCACTGATCACGCCCAACACTTTGCAAGAGATGCTGGCAATTCAGTCGTACGAGACACCCTATACGCCCGATCCGTTTAATGGACTCGGCTGGTTTCACTTCTCAGGCATGCTAGACAATAAATACGCGGTCATCGGGCACGGCGGGCAAACCATGGCGCACAACGCCTTAGTGGCTGTGGCACCCGATGCTAAGTTGGGTGTTGTGTTGATGGCAAATGGTCCTAGCGGTGGGTTACACGAGATTGCGGATGAAATCTTGAGTAATGCGTATCCGGTTGCCACAAGACAATCCTTAGACGATGTGCCCAAACGTCAAGCCGAACCCACTCCATTACCAGGCGAACCCACAGACTTTAACGGTCAGTATACGTCCGTGTTTGGTCACATCAACATCACCGGCGATTCGGACGGTCATGAGTTACAAGTGGCCGGTGATTCGCTGGACTTATCGCCTAACGATACGGGTAGTCACACTATTCGGGCAAAAATCCTGGGCTTTATAAAAATAAAAATTCCGGGCTTAAGCGAGTTATCCCTATTTGCACGCGAAGTGGATGGCAAGAAAGTGCTGTATGGCCGCAATCGAGCGGGTCGAAATAACTTAATTGCCACAGAAATGGAAACCGAAGTACGTAACCCGGTGTGGCACGATCGAATGGGGGTTTACCAACTGATCAATCCCGTCGATACCGACATCAAAAGTTTTCAGTTTGGCAAAGTGGAATTAGTGTACGAAGACGGCGCGTATCACGTGGTTATTCAGGATAACGACGGACGCCATAAACAACCGATTCGCTTGATCAACGACAATGAAGCGGTTATTCAGGGCTATGGGCGCGGCCGGGGTGAGACAATTTTTGCAGGGGCCGATGGGTCGATGCTGCACACCGGTTGGGTGTTCCGCAAAGTACCTGATGAAAACGCCCAGGGTGATTTATAACAAACACATCACGCTGGTGGACTAGTCCACCAGCGCGTTTGGCTTGGCACGCAGTGGCACCCCAAAAAACTCAATGCCATCCCAACCCGTTTTCATAAACTGCCGAATGTTCGGATGGCTATCACCTTCAGGATTACGCAATACATCGGCGCGATAATAAGCACCAAAACACGCAAGGGTTTCGCTTTCGGTTAAATCATGCAGCCGAGCGAATGCAAACAACTTACACGAGCCCACATTCTGCCCGGCTTCGCTGATCAGATCCTGATTTCGAAAACCCGTGGGCTTGTACTCGTACAACGCATTGATAATCGCTATTGAATCGGGAAATTCAATTGCATTGGGTTCAGACCGCAAGCGGTTCAGGAACAATTCCAGTTTCATCACAGCGTCTTAACCAGCTCATTACGCTGTTTATAGTCAATGGCATCGACGGCCGCAATAGCGCAAAGGTTAACAATGCCCTGCACAGTGGTGGATTCAGTTACCACGTGAGCGGGATTGTTCAAGCCCATCAACATGGGCCCCACCGGAACGCCATCGCCCATGACCTTCACCATGTTGTAGGTTATGTTCGCAGCATCCAGGTTTGGCATCACCAATAAATTGGCGCCGCCTTCGTAGGCCGCGTTGGGAAAAATTCGGCTGCGCGTTTCTTCTGACAGAGCCGCATCAGCATGCATTTCACCTTCAACCGGCAAATGCGGATGGCGATCACAGAGAATCTCGCGCGTGCGCCGCATCTTCAGTGCGCTCGGATTGTTACGGCTACCAAAGTTAGAGTGCGACAACAATCCGATTTTCGGCTTCAGGCCGAAGCGTTCCACCACCTCAGCACCCATTGCGGCCGTTTCCGCCAAATGTTCTGCATCCGGATCAACGGTCACGTGGGTATCGGTCATAAACACCGAACCCTTGTCTAATATCATCAGAATCAGGGCGGACAGATCGTGCACATCATCGCGTATGCCAATAACTTCTCTTAAATACTTGATGTGTCGGTAGTAGGCACCCTGCACCCCACACACTAAGGCGTCCGCCTCACCCAGGCGTACCAGCAAAGCGGCGAGTGCGGTTCCTCGTGTACGAACCACAGAGGCAGCGTATTCAGGTGATACGCCAGACCGCTCCATTAATCGATGGTACGCATCGACGTGTTTATCGTAGTTGGGATTATTTTGCGGGTCTAACACATCGAACCCTTCGCCAATGGTTAAACGCAAACCCAGGTTCTCGATCTCTTGCTGGATAACCGACCGTCGCCCGATCAAAACAGGTCGACACACCTGATCGTCTACCAGAACCTGCAAAGCGCTGAGTACCCGTGGGTTCTCACCCTCGGCCAGAACGATACGCTGCGTGTCTGCACAGGCTCGTTCGAACACGGGCTTCATGATTAACCCTGAACGGAAAACGAAGTCGCGCAGCTTACGACGATAGGCTTCGTAGTCCGTTATTGGACGGGCCGCCACACCACTTAAGGCAGCTGCCTTTGCCACTCTAACCGGAATATCGATCATAAGCCGAGGGTCAAACGGCTTGGGAATCAGGTAGTCACGGCCGAAGATGAACGGCTTACCACCGTAGGCTGCTGACACTTCGGCGGTGGCCTCTTTAGTCGCGATTTCGGCAATGGCTTCCACACACGCCGCTTGCATAGCCTGATTAATTTCCGTAGCACCGGCATCCAGCGCACCGCGAAACAGAAACGGAAAACACAGCACGTTATTTACTTGATTGGGAAAATCAGAACGCCCAGTCGCGATCATGGCGTCGTCGCGGACAGCATGCACAACATCCGGGCTTATTTCAGGCGTGGGGTTAGCCAACGCCAAAATAAACGGACGCTCACCCATGCGCTTGACTTGATCGCCGCTTAATACGTTTGGCCCCGACAGGCCAAGGAAGATGTCTGCCCCATCAATAACATCGTCGAGCACCCGGGCATCGGTATCACGTGCAAACACCGAGTTGTAGGGATTCATATCCACGTTACGACCGGTGTGCAACACACCATGCAGGTCACAGACGGTGATGTTTTCCTTCTTTAACCCTAGGGTAACGAGAAGATTTAAACACGCCAGGGCGGCGGCCCCTGCGCCTGAGCAAACCAGCTTGACCGACTCTAAAGACTTGTTGGCAACATACAACCCGTTGCGAATGGCTGCGGCCACCACGATGGCGGTGCCGTGCTGATCATCATGAAACACCGGTATGTTCATACGCTCACGCAAGCGCTTTTCAATGATGAAACATTCCGGTGCTTTGATGTCTTCGAGATTGATGCCACCAAACGTAGGTTCGAGAAGCGATACGGCATCCACAAACCGATCCACGTCATTGGTATCAAGCTCAAGATCAAACGAATCAATGTTTGCGAATTTCTTAAACAGAACCGCTTTACCTTCCATCACAGGCTTTGACGCTAAAGCACCGATGTTGCCCAAGCCTAAAACAGCCGAACCATTGGTGATGACCGCCACAAGATTCTGTCGTGAGGTAAGTTCGGCAGCAGCGGCTGGATCGGCCGCTATCTGCTTGCAGGGTGCCGCCACACCCGGTGAATACGCCAAGGCTAAATCCCGCTGGTTGAGCATGGATTTAGTGGCGGTTATCTCCAGTTTTCCAGGTTTACCGTTGCGGTGGTAATCGATGGCGGCCTGGTCAAACTGATCAAACGACTCATCGCTCATGCGGTTGGCTCCAACAGTCCGTCGGCAACCGCTCGGTTAAACGCACTGCATACCGCTAACAAAGACGCAGAAACGATATTGCTGTGTAATGAGGCGCCATAACGCGTTGCGCCTTTATCGGCTTGTATTTCGATATAACACGCTGATTGCGCATCCGCGCCCGAGCCTGTGGTGTGCTGGTGGTAATCCACGATTCTAAAATCCACCTGAAATTGCGTCGTCAGTGCATTAACAAACGCATCAATGGGCCCGTTACCGGTGCCATCTATTTCACGCAACTGACCTTGATACACCACTTCTGCTTTCATCTGACGCAGGGTGTCTTGCTCATCCACAGCGACGGTAGTGTGTTTATGGAACGTCAATGGCGATGTGGCACCGATAAACTCTTCATCAAACGCACTGCGAATGGACGCCGAGTTCACTTCCCCACCGGTGTTCTCGCTGATGCCCTGCACCACTTTACTGAATTCAATTTGCAATCGTCGTGGCAGTTTGAGCCCATGGTCCTGTTCCAGAACAAACGCAACACCACCCTTACCCGACTGACTGTTTACGCGAATCACCTCTTCATAGGTTCGCCCCAGGTCGGCTGGGTCGATCGGTAAATACGGCACAGCCCACACATCAGAATCCGACTCTCGCATGGCGGCGAACCCTTTGTTTATCGCATCCTGGTGAGACCCGGAAAAGGCGGTAAATACCAACTCGCCTGTGTAAGGATGACGCGGATGAACCGGCAACTGATTACAGAATTCCACTGTCCGTTGCACATCGTAGATGTCGGAAAAATCCAGCTCAGGGTCAACGCCTTGCGTATACAGATTTAACGCTAAGGTAACGATATCTACGTTACCGGTGCGTTCACCGTTGCCAAACAAGGTGCCCTCTACGCGATCACCTCCAGCCATTAACGCCAATTCAGTTGCGGCAACTGCACAGCCCCGGTCGTTATGCGGGTGCAGGCTTAACGTGATGGCGTCGCGGTTTGCTAAATGTCTGGACATCCATTCAATCTGATCGGCATGAATATTTGGCGTAGACATCTCAACCGTTGCAGGCAGGTTAATGATGACTTTATTCTCAGGTGTCGGTTGCCAGATGGCGTTAACGGCATCACACACACTCACGGCATATTCCAGCTCAGTGCCTGTGAAACTCTCCGGCGAATATTGAAACTGCCACTCAGTGTCTGGATTTTTTGCAGCAATTTCAGCCACCATCTCAGCACCGTCCGTTGCGATACGTTGAATGCCGGCTTTGTCTTGTCGAAACACCACGTCTCGTTGCAACGTTGAGGTTGAGTTGTATAAATGAACAATGGCTCGACGGGCACCTTTCAATGATTCAAACGTGCGCTCAATCAATTCACGGCGTGCCTGGGTAAGTACCTGAACGGTTACATCATCAGGAATTAAGTCATCTTCGATCAGCGTGCGTACGAAATCAAAATCCGTTTGCGAGGCGGCTGGAAAACCAATTTCTATTTCTTTGAAACCACACGCCAGTAACAGCTTAAAAAAGCGCAATTTACGCTCAGAGCCCATCGGTTCAATGAGCGCTTGATTGCCGTCGCGCAAATCGACGCTACACCACGTGGGTGCCTGGGTGATGACTTGATCTGGCCACTGCCTATCAGGCAACGAGACCGGTGGGTACGGACGGTATTTATTCTTCGGCAGATTTTTCATGAGTGGTGCCTATCGGCTATCGAACGCCACGACAAACAGTACGCTTCATGGGTTCAGAAATTTAATGAGTGGCTGCAACCTGCAGCACGAAATGATCTGCGCAAATTGCCGAATCGCCTGGGTGCGCAAAGCCAGGCGGAGGAGACTAAGAAGTCTACGACTAACCCGTAGGGTGCTGTAGGTGTTCATGGGTGGGTAATTGATGCCTTAACAGTTCGGTTTTTAACGCTCTTTTTCCGAATTAGGCGAACCTGATCTACTTAGCTGCGTGGACGAGGTGCCTGAGTGAATCGACGAATGGGTAGAACTCCCGGCGCTCTAGAGAGAGGCCGGGCCGATAAGTAATCGGATGGTGTCGAGTTGCATCATGGTTTGGAGGGTAGCGCTAGCCAGCGCCAGGGTCAAGCGTAAATAGTCACTCATCAAGCAATGGCCGTAACAACTTCTCTAACCCGTTCACTTTGACCTCATAGACCAGCGCCATTCGCTCGCCCAACGCGCCCGGAGGAAATCCCTGCCCCTTGAACCAGACAATGTAGGGCTCGGGAAGATCAATCAGTCGCTCACCCTTAAAACGCCCGAACGGCATGCGCATGCCAACCGCTTCCAGCACATCGGCCGTTGCCGGTACCGTGTTCAGCTCCTGCGGTGATGAGGTGTCGTCGCTCATTGAACAGTAAGTCCTACGAGGCTCATTGAGTGAGGCTCATGGATCCCCATGACCTCTTGTCTTATGGTCGGCTTGATCGTGATTTTCACGTTGGTCCACTTCGTGTGACACAACCTGCGGGCCACCAGCGGAACGCAGGTTGCGTGTGCGCAAAACCGGCTGAGTAACCGATGCCACCAGCTCCCGCCAGATAAACATGAGCCCGGACAAAACAATCACACTGGAGCCTGCAATCACCCACTGATCAATGGTTTCGTTAAACCACACCGCACCGAACAGCACCGCCCAAATCATCTGGCTGTATTGCATGGGCGCGACAAACTGAGCCTCAGCCGCTCGATAGGCCTGGATAACGAAATTCTGCGCAATTACGCTCAGTAATCCGGCTGCGCAGCAGGCAATTAAGGCATCTCTTGGCATCGGAACATAAACAAACAACAGCGCCACACCACTGAGCACAACGTTGGTTAGCATGGGATACAAAATGAGCGTCAGGCTGTGCTCACGCGAACCGATCTTGCGCGTAACGATGGAGGTACACGCGATGCAAGATGCAGCTAAAAGCGCTGCGGCGTGGCCCATTGAAAACGTCGCCTGACCCGGCCGAAGTACAACGATTACCCCCAAAAGCCCCAGCACAATGGCCAGTCCGCGCACAAATTTCACGCGTTCGCCCAACAATGGAATGGCAAGCAACGTGATCAGAACGGGCGCTGAGAACAGCAATGAATAGACTTCTGCCATGGGTAGATTACCAAAGGCATAAAAGGCGGAGAACAGAGAACCGGCGGTGAACAAACAGCGCAAAAAAACCAGCAACGGCAAGTTCGGGCGTAGTGATCGCGCTTGCTTACTAACCCCCACAAATAGCGTGAAAGGAACAAAGCTTGTCAGCACTACAAAAAATACGATTTGAAACGTCGGAATGCCTTGCACGCTTTTGATTAACGCATCGTGCATTGAAAACAGTGCAAACCCCGCAAGCGCTGAACCCACCGCGGCAATGATGGATCCGTTCTGAGTGCTGTCAGTTGGGGTCATGAGAAAGCCAGAGTGTGTTGTCAGGGAACAAGAGGGATGGATGTGCTGCTGTTTGGATTCTAGTATCCGGTTTATGCATTTGAGCATTAACGATCCGTTAAGCAACACTGTTTCATCTGAATTGACGAATTGCGCTTCGCAGTGGGGTTCTATTTTTGTGTGAACTGATCGCCTTTAAAACCCTTAACTGAGCCCGCTTTCCAAGCACCCCAGGCTAACGCCTTAGCACCCAGAGCCGCTACCGGTTCTTATGAAGCATTCATCGACGATATTGATGTGCCTAGCCTTGGCAGGCTGCGGTGGTTCGGCCGGGTCAATCCACGATTCTGCCAATGCACAGGCGTTTGATTGTTCTGCCACTGATATGAAATCCTGGGTGCTTGATAGCATGCAAGATTATTATCTTTTTTACGATCAACTCCCTGACGTTGATGAAGCGGCCTACCCCGACCCCGAGAGCTACGTCGAAGCGCTTCGCGTTACCCCCTATGATCGCTACAGCTACGTAACTGAAGAAGCGAGTAACCAGGCGTTTTTTGAAGAAGGCCAACGCTTTGGATTTGGAATGCGTGTTCAACGCACCACTGATGGCACCCTATATTTCACACTCGTTGAGCCTCTATCCCCACTGGGTGCTGCCAACGTTGAACGAGGTGATGAAATCGTAGCCATCAACGGTGTGAATGCCGACAGCTTTACCTCCGAGTTTATCGAAGCCGCGTTTGGCGGCCCTGAGGAAGCGATCGACATAACGTTCACTATTCGAAAACGCGGCCAAACCGACCCTATTGACGTCACGGTAACCAAAGGTCTCTATGACATAAAAACCGTACTTGAAAACCGCACACTGCAGCACAACAACAAACGGGTTGGTTACCTTAACTTTCTCACGTTTCTGGACACATCAGAAGCGGAACTGACCGATGCATTTTCTACCCTGAAAAACGACAACATCAATGAGTTGGTATTGGATTTACGCTACAACTTAGGCGGGCGTATTGCCATAGCAGAGCAGTTAGGCAGTCTTATCGCCGGGCAAGCGGTGGATAACACAACGTTTACCCGGTTCACCTACAACGATAAGTATTCACATCAGGATGTGTCGTACCCGTTTCAAGCTCGACCGAATGCACTGGATCTGGATCGTGTGTACGTTCTGACATCACCGGATACCTGCTCAGCGTCGGAGATGGTCATCAACAGTTTACGACCGTTTATCGATGTGGTCACCGTTGGTGGCACAACCTGCGGCAAACCGTTTGGCACACGCAGCAACGCCTACTGCGGAAAAGTCATAAACGCATTGGAAGTTAATTTGTTGAATGCCGCGAATGCCGGTGGTTACTACGACGGCATCGCCGCTAATTGCCCAACCGCTGAGAACATTACTCAACCCTTGGGTGAGCCTGATGAAAGCTTACTAAGCGCCGCGCTTTATCACATCGATAATCAGCAGTGCGAACTTAATTTCGCGGCAAACCAAAACATCCGCCAGGCAGGCGTTGGCAAAGACTTACAACTGCAGTACCGGGAAGGCCCACAGTTGCTGAACCCAAGCTATGACGAGATAAGACCCCTACTCCTGCCATAGGTGCGATACTCCATGCTTTTCCGTTACTGAGCATGAGTCCCGTTCACCGTCATGAGCATTATCACGCTAGTCCGCCACGGCCAAGCTTCCGCCGGCACCAGCCACTATGACAGGCTCTCGTCGTTAGGCAGACTACAGGCTGAGCATTTAGGCACGTGGTGGGTAAAAACGGGGTTTACCGCGGATGCCGCCTTCGCAGGCACGCTGGAACGCCAGCAGGATACGGCCAGTCTGGCACTGGGCTCAGCGCAGTTAAGTGCGCTACCGGTGCAAACCTTACCGGCCTTGAATGAGTACGAACACGACAAAGTTGATTCGTTGTTTGGCCAGGGCTTTTCAAGCGCCAGTGGCGACAGCCTGACGCTGGCTGAATACCACGGCATTCTGGATCGCTGGCGTCATGCCCAAAGCCACGAACTCACTGAGGTGGAAAGCTGGGATGCGTTTATGCAACGAGGCCTGAGCGCTGTGCAGCACGCCGCGGATGCGGTGGGTACACAGGGTCACGCGGTGCTGTTTACTTCCGGTGGCGTCATCTCTACGCTACTTGGCGCTATACAACAACACCCGTTTGCGGTCATCGTTGACAACATTTGGTACATCCGAAACGCTTCAATCACCACGTTACTCGTGGAGGAATCAGCGATTCGATTATTAGGCTTCAACGGCGTACCGCATCTTGAGTGGCACCAGGACAGTTCGCTGATCACTATGATTTAAATTATGCTGTTAACCGGCCCAATCAATGGGTCAATCAGTCATAGAACACAAGTTACAGACTGACTTCATCGTTAAGGTACATGCGCATGACTCATTCACATCACGACGCCGACCGTCAGTACGCCTTGCATCCGTACACCCATCTTGAGAATCATCAAAAACAAGAACCGTTTGTGGTCACTCGAGGCGACGGGGTTTACGTGTACGACGACCACGACAATAAACTGCTGGAAGGTGTGTCCGGGCTGTGGTGCACGTCGTTAGGCTTTAGCGAGCAGCGACTCATTGATGCGGCCATGAAGCAGTTTCAAACACTGCCCTACTCACACATGTTCGCCCATCGTTCCATGTTGCCGGCGATCGAACTGTCACAAAAGTTAGTTGAGCACGCACCTGAAGGCATCGGCAAGACCTTTCTGGTCAACAGCGGCTCGGAAGCGGTGGACGCGGCGGTGAAGTTTGCGTGGTACTACCAAAATTCTCGCGGGAAAACCGATAAAAAAACCTTCATTGCACGTAAGCGTGCCTACCACGGTGTAACCGTTGCCTCCGGCAGCTTAACCGGTTTGCCCTATGCCCAGGCAGGGTTTGATTTGCCCGCTATTCCGGTCATACATGTCAATACACCGCATGCGTATCGAGACGCAAAGCCGGGTGAAACCGATGAAGCATTTGCTAAACGATTAGCAGATGAATTGGACGCAACCATTACTGAAGCCGGTGCCGATACCATTGCCGCTTTTATTGCTGAGCCGGTCATGGGCGCAGGCGGCGTGTTATTACCGCCAGCGGATTACTTTGATCGCGTGCAGAAGGTGCTGAAAAAGCACGATGTGCTGTTCATCGCTGATGAAGTCATCTGTGGTTTTGGTCGCACGGGCGAATGGTGGGGCTGCGATACGTACAACATCAAACCCGACATGATTACCTGCGCCAAGCAGCTATCCAGTGCTTATCAGCCCATCGGTGCGGTGTTGGTATCCGATGCGTTGTACGACGCGTTTGAAGCCTACAGTTCAGAACTGGGCATGTTCGGCACCGGTAACACCTATGGCGGTCATCCGGTTGCATCAGCGGTAGCCTTGGAGACGCTGAAAATTTATGAAGAGCGCGACACGGTCGGCGCAGTCAAGGCGCGTTCACCGCATTTTCTGGAACGCTTACAAGCGCTGCAAAACCATCCGTTAGTCGGTCAGGCTCGCGGTGTTGGTTTAATCGGCGCTATTGAGCTGGTGAAAGACAAGGACACTCGCGAACAACATGACCCGAGTGAAAAAATGAACGCTAAAGTGGTTGCCGCTGCCAGAGAGAAGGGCCTGGTGGTCAGAGCCACGCCCGGAGACAGCATCGCATTCTGCCCGCCGCTCATCATCAATGATGATGAGATCGACGAGCTGTTCGATGCAATGACAGATGCGTTACAAGCGGTATCGCAGGCTTAAGCGGCCTGCGGTTTACCCGAATCAGTTAAGCGTGGAAACGCAAGATCCGCATCGCTAAACAAGTGACAGTTACCAGCCTGCACGTGCACATCCACGCCCTGGCCTTCTGTGGTTGCGTCCAAACCCGGGCGCTGCACAACAAAGTTTTCCAGCCCACCACAGTTTCCATACAGGTAGGTTGAACCACCCAGGCGCTCTGCCACATCGACGTTCATGGGTAGAGAAAAATCTCCGCTGGATTCACCGAGATCTTCCGGTCGCATACCCAAGGTAACTTTTGATCCGGCCGCAGCGCCTTCAGCGTTCACGGGTAACGTGATGGTCTGCCCGGCAAGTTCAATGACCGCACGATCCGCATGCCCTTCTTTTAAGGTGGCGGATACAAAATTCATTTTTGGCGAGCCAATGAAGCCTGCAACGAACAGGTTTTGCGGGTGGTGATACAACTCCAGCGGGGAACCCACTTGCTCTACGTGGCCTGCGCGCAACACCACGATTCGATCGGCCATGGTCATGGCTTCGACTTGATCGTGTGTCACATAAATCATCGTTGCGCCGATTTGCTCGTGCAAGCGGGCGATTTGTAAACGCATTTCCACCCGCAGCTCGGCGTCAAGATTCGACAACGGCTCATCGAACAAAAAGACATCGGGGTCACGGACAATCGCTCGACCGATCGCCACACGCTGGCGTTGACCACCGGATAAATTTTTGGGTTTACGATCCAGCAGTTGGTCTAACTGCAAGGTTTTTGCAGCCGTCTCCACCTTTTTAGCTACTTCGGCTTTATCCACGCCGTTCATCTTCAAACCGAAACCCATGTTCTCAGCTACGGTCATGTGCGGGTACAACGCATACGACTGGAATACCATCGCGATACCGCGATCAACGGCCGCCACATTCGTCACATCACGATCACCGATATGGATGCTGCCTGAAGACAGATCTTCTAAACCGGCCACCAAACGCAACAGCGTGGATTTGCCGCAACCTGAGGGGCCTACAAAAACGATGAATTCACCGCTATTGAGCTGCAGGTCAATGCCGTGAATAACCTTTGTTTCCCCAAACTGCTTGATTGCCTTTTTTAATTCAACATTCGCCACTTAACCAATCCTCCAAACCTAAGGTGTAACCGCGCATCGTCTAATGCGATGACAACGGACGCTGTGATGTACCCGGCGCGATTCGACCGGAAATGCTGGCAGCTGCTGCCATCAACGGTTCGCGCCACTTTTGTAACTGTTCAATCGGCGCCCGAAACGTGGGCGCGGTAATACTGATGCCGGCGATGGCTCGTCCTGAGTGATCAACAATCGGTGCCGCAATACTGCAGCTGCCAGCGAAATGCTCTTCTGCGTCAATGGCGTAGCCTTGCTCACTGACTTGTGAGAGCTCTAGTCTTAATGCATCTAAATCGGTTAACGTATTCGGTGTAAATCGCGAGAACGATAGACGCGAGAGAATGGCATTCTGCTGCGGCTTATCACACCAGGCCACCATCACTTTGCCCACACTGGTGCAATACACAGGCACTTGCGTGCCAATCGACATGGACAGTCGCACGCTTTCGGTACTCTCCACATGATCGATGACCACCACCTGGGTATCCGCGTGCACCGCTAACTGCACCGTTTCGTTCGTTAGTGCACTGAGCCCCAGCAACTGATCGTGCGCCAGAGTGCGAATGTCCGAACGCATCCATACCCGATTCGCCAGTTCAAGCACTCGGAAGCCCGCGCTGTATAAATTCGTTTTTTGATCAAAGCTAACGATGCGTTCGTCCACTAGCTCATTAAGCAGCCGGTGAAGCGTGGCTTTGGGCAATTCGGTGTGTTCCTGAATCTCGCTGAATCGAAACGGCCCTGACTCGGCAATCAGGTCAAGCAAGCGGACAGCCCGTCCGATCACGGTCGCATTTCGATAGGGATGTGAATCTTTCGCTGGTGTGACCGGGGTCACAGCGCTTTCTTCTTGCGATTTGTCCGATTTACTCATTGATCAGCGCTCAGTGGGTCGAGCCCACCGTTTTTCATTGTTGTCGGAACATTGTTCCATTAATTCCATACAGACGCAAATAAAGCCGTCACGCTAATGAGCGAGGTACCATAGAATTGCGCCGTCCCAAGCCCATCGCGACCGAACTTCGCTCACATGAATCACTCTCCTGAACCGTTTGACCTGCGCCGACTCACCCGGCGATTCAACGAAAAATTTGGCACTCAGCCTGAAAACGAGCCTTCGGTATTCCATGCCCCGGGGCGTGTGAACCTGATCGGCGAACACACCGATTACACGGGCGGACTGGTCTTTCCGTGCGCTATCGATCGTGGCAACCTGCTACTCATCCGTCGTAACGACGACAACCAATTCCGGTTCGCCTCCACCAATTTCGATTTGATGGCGCAGCTGTCTCAGCACGAAATTGAGCAAACCTACGGCGATAGTTGGATCAACTACCCGTTGGGTGTGATTGATCAATTTCGGCGGCGGGGCATCACCATGAGCGGGTTGGATTGCCTGTACTCGGGCAATGTGCCCAATGGTGCGGGGCTCAGTTCATCCGCCGCCATTGAGGTGGTTACCGCCTACGCCATCAACACGCTGTTTGATGCCGGGCTTACGCATATGGAAATCGTAAAATTGGCCCAGGCAGCCGAGAACGATTTTGTCGGTATGAAATGCGGTGTCATGGATCAATTCGCCGTCACCATGGGCCAGGCGAACCACGCCATGATGTTGAACTGCGAAACCCTGGACTACCGACACGTGCCGCTAAATCTGGGTGAAAACGCTATCGTGCTGGCCAACACCAATCAACGTCGTGAATTAAACGAATCAGCCTATAACGACCGCGTGGCAGAGTGTGGACGCGCGCTTGGCTACGTACAGCAACGCATCGACGCGCCGTCGCTCGGCGCCATCACCGAAGCGCAGTTGGAAACGGTAAAACCGATCTTTGCCGATGATCACATCGCCTACCAGCGCGCTCGACACGTCACCGGTGAAAACGCCAGAGTACAGGCGGCTGTTAACGCCCTGGAAAATGATGATCTGCAAGCGTTTGGTGAGTTAATGCAGCAATCGCACGCATCACTGCGCGATGATTTCGAAGTATCCAGTAAACCGTTGGAAGCGTTGGTTTCGCATGCGCTTAAACATCCCGGTGTACTGGGCGCACGACTAACCGGTGCGGGATTCGGAGGCTGTACGGTTAATCTGATGCGTCGCGACATGGTGGATTCCTTTAGAGAGGACGTGGGCAACGCCTACCGAGAGGAAACCGGGTTAACCGCTGATTTTTATGTCATAACACCCAGCAATGGGGTTGAGGAAATACGTTCATGAGTGGTCCCTGGGAACGACGTTGGCACCCCCTGCTCGATGAGTGGGTCATTATTTCCTCGTCCTCAGCATCCAGGCCGTGGTCGGGTGCCAAAGCAGAAGTTTCTAAAACTGACTCGCCTCAGTTCGATCCGGACTGCTATCTCTGCCCCGGCGTAACGCGCGCCAGTGGTCACGTCAATCCGAACTACCAAGGCCCGTTCGCGTTTGATAACGACTTTCCTACCTTTGCCAGTCACGCACCTGAACCAGAAGGTGGAATCGACGCAGCGCCTGACGACGCAACCTTAGCCAGCAATCCATTCGGAATCACAGCGGCTTCCCGTGGAAAGTGTCGGGTTTTATGCTGGAGCCATCGCCATGACTTAACGCTGGCCGATTTACCGGCTGAGGAAATGCCAGCGGTAGCCGATCTGTGGTTGGCTGAATTTTCCGCCATGAAAGCGAACCCGGATGTTAAGCAGGCGATTTTGTTCGAGAACAAAGGCGTTGAAATTGGTGTGTCCAACTTGCACCCACATGGTCAGGCTTACGGCTTACCGTTTGTTTCTACTCAGGGTAAACGTATGCGTAACGCCCAGGCTCGATACGCCAAACACCACAACAGTGCGTTATTGGTAGACATGCTGCAACACCCCAGCGTTGCCAACGATCTGATCGTTGAGAAAACCCAACACTGGACAGTGCTTGTGCCGTTTGCTGCGCGATTTGCTTACGAGACCTGGATCGTGCCTAATCAGGCCGCTAAAGATCTGGAAGACTTGAGCACCGAAGTGCTGCACGAATTAGCCGCAGTGTACCAACGCCAAACACAACGGTACGACGTGTTGTTCCAACGTCAATCCCCTAACATCACGCATTTCCATAACGCCCCCAGCGACGGCGATGCCGATAACGCGCACTGGTGTTTTCATATGGCTTTTCAGCCTCCTTTGCGCGAACCTGACAAGCTCAAGTACATCGCCGGATTTGAATCGGCCGCTGGAAACATCACCAACCCGGTTCAACCGGAAATCGCTGCAGAACGATTACGTGCGTGCGTGATTTAACGATGGACAACGCATTCACAGTACCCCGAATAGGCGTTTGTTATTACCCCGAACACTGGCCGGAAGCTAACTGGGCTAACGACGCCAAGGCCATGGTTGACATGGGCATTCGCGTGGTACGCATTGGTGAATTTGCGTGGAGCCGGCTGGAAGCAACCCCCGGGGAATTCACGTTCGAGTGGTTGCAGCGTGCGATGGACACCTTACACAACGCAGGTTTAAGCATTGTCCTGGGCACACCGACTGCTACGCCACCGAGATGGATGCTGGACAAATACCCTGATCTTCTGGCAATCGATGAAAACGGTCAACCCAGAGGCTTCGGTTCTCGCAGGCATTACTGCTTTTCGCACCTGCCTTATCGCGATGAATGCCGGCGGATTGTTACCGAATTAGCGCTCGCATTCGGACATCATCCTGGCGTTGTGGGTTGGCAAACCGATAACGAATACGGATGCCATGACACCATTCCCAGTTACTCGTCAGCCGCACTTCTCGGCTTTCAACAATGGTGCGAACAACAGTACGAAACCATTAGCAAGTTAAATGAAGCCTGGGGCAATGTGTTCTGGAGCATGGAATACAACGACTTCGATCAAATCGGATTTCCCGTTGCCGCAGTTACCGAAACGAACCCTGCCCACCGTTTAGCATTCTGGCGTTTCTCTTCTGATCAAGTGGTCGCGTTCAACCGAGTTCAGACCGAGGTTCTGCGTCAGCATTGCCCGCAACACGACTTGATACACAACTACATGGGCAACTTCGTCCAGTTTGATCACCACGCGGTTGCCAAAGATTTAGATGTGGCGAGTTGGGATAACTACCCACTGGGTTTTCTCACACGCGACGGATTCAGTGAAGCCACTCAAGCCAAGTACTTAAGAACCGGCCACCCGGACAGCTCAGGCTTTCATCACGACTTATATCGTGGATGCAATCAAGGCCGCTGGTGGCTAATGGAACAACAACCCGGACCAGTCAATTGGGCACCCTATAACCCAGCGCCACTGGATGGCATGGTTCGATTCTGGGGATGGGAGGCGATAGCCCACGGCGCCGAAGTCGTGAGTTACTTTCGTTGGCGGCAATGCCCGTTCGCACAAGAGCAAATGCACACCGGCTTGTGCCGCCCGGACGGATCGATGGACGTCGGTGGCCAGGAAGTCACGCAACTGGGCAAGGAACTGCAGGCGATGCTGAGCACATCAGACGCCGCGGATCTGCTCGCTCAACGTCAAGCGCCCGTGGCGTTGGTGTTCGATTACACGGGACTGGAAGCCCAGCGCATCCAACAACCTGACGGACGAACGTTTGATCCGTTGCGCTATGCGCAGCAGGTCTACGGTGCGTGCCGCTCGTTGGGTGTGGATGTGGACATTCTGCCCAAGGACGCCAACTTAACGGACTATGCCGTGGTGCTCGTCACGACGAACACACTGGATGACCCTGAATTTTGCACCCAACTGGACGCTTGCCGCGGTCACGTGGTCTTAATGCCACGGGTAGGCAGTAAAACTCAAAACAACGCCATTCCCGCCAACCTGCCACCCGGGCAGCTTCAGGCGCTTATTCCCATCAAGGTGGTGCGATCAGAATCACTGCCTCACTTTATTGAACTGTCGATTGATTCAAACGGCAACACGATGTCGGCAGTGCACTGGCGCGACACGATTGAATCCAGCTTAGAACCGATTGGCCAATTTTCAGATGGATCAGGGTTTCACTACCGGCAGGGACGTGTGCATTACCTGAATGCCTGCCTGAGTGAGAGCAGCCTGGAAACGTGGCTGAGCACCTTATTCACTGAAATCGGTGTGATTTGGGTGCAATTGCCAGATGGGGTTCGCACAAGAACCACCACAGGCGGCGTATGGGCGTTTAACTTCAATTCGGACACCGTGGCTATGCCTGAGACGGTAATGGACGCACTTGGCGTCGGGTCAGACGCGAAACCGCTGCTGGGCTCTCTGCCATTGCAACCGGCTGCGGTCGCACTTTGGAGTCACAGCGCTTAGCCACGATTGCCAATCTACCGTCCGGCAATTGGTCACAAACTGGCCCGAGTAAGCGCAGCAGTTTCGATGAGTTTTGGTTGGACCCACATTTTTTTGGAACAAGGTTCCGAAATTGATTGACTTGGACTGACAAGTTGACAGATCATTGGGCTTGGAACGCTGCGGCATGACTCATTTGACCGCTAGCACACCAATTTAGTCAATAACCTGCCCGTCAGAGCAGGCCTTATCCACTGTTGGAGAGATATCAATTATGTTTAAGCCTTTCGTACGCACAGCGGCCGCTGTGTTGGCAGCTGCGGTATTAAGTGCACCCGCTTCTGCTCGCGATTTGGTCATCAACTACGATGATTTAAACGCAGCGCCTAAAGAAGCCTTTGAAACTGCAGTAGAAGCGTTCAAAGCGGCTAACCCCGACATCAACGTCATTGTCAACAACACTGACCGCGAAGCGCACAAAACCGCCATCCGTAACTTTTTAAGTGCTGATGCTCCTGATGTAACTTCCTGGTACCCCGGCAACCGTATGGCGCCTTTCGTCGACGCTGGCCAATTTGAAGACATCTCAGATTTATGGGAATCAGAAGGCTGGGCAGACGCCATGGCTTCTACCATGCCTTCCATGACTCGTGATGGTAAGCAGTGGGGCGTGCCTTACACTTACTACCAATGGGGCATCTACTACCGTTCAGACATCTTCGCTGAAAACAACATTACACCTCCTACTACATGGGACGAGCTGTTAGCAGCTTCTGCGGCACTGAAAGAAGCTGGTGTAACGCCTTTCACCATCGGTACCAAGTTCTTATGGACTGCCGCTGGCGTATTTGACTACCTGAACCTGCGTACTAACGGTTTCGACGTTCACAACGACCTGACTGCTGGCAAGATCAAGTACACCGATCCTCGCATCGTTCAAGTTTTTGAAAACTGGAAGCAGTTGGTTGAGCCTGGCTACTTCATCGAAAACCACGCAACCATGTCCTGGCAGGATGCATTAGCACCTTTCATCAACGGTGAAGCGGCCATGTACGTCATGGGTAACTTCGCAGTAGCGCCAATGCGCGACGGTGGATTAACTGACGATCAAATCGACTACATCCCCTTCCCAACCATCAACCCCGATGTTGCTCGTGCGGAAGAAGCGCCAACTGATGCTTTCTTTATTCCAGCGAATGCTAAGAACAAAGAAGACGCACGTGAGTTCTTGAAGTTCGTTGTTCAGCCTGACGTACAAACTGAATGGAATAAGACTCTGGGTCAGTTGCCGATCAACAAGAACGCTACACCAGGTGATGACAAGTTCATCCAGAAAGGTTTTGAAACTGTTAGCACCGCGTCTGCACTGGCACAGTTCTACGATCGTGACGCGCCTGCTGAGATGGCTAAAGCCGGTATGGAAGGCTTTCAAGAGTTCATGATCAAGCCAGAGCGCATGATGAGCATCCTTGAGCGTTTAGACAAAATTCAGGAACGCGTTTACAAGTAAGCCATGCTTACTCACGCAGTAGCGGCGTTTTCGAACGCCAATTGAAGAGCTCAAAAGGCCATGCTTCGGCATGGCCTTTTTTGTACCCCTCAACGACTGAATAGGTTGGCAACTTCCATGAATACAGCGGTTCAATCAGGCGATGCGCAGCAAAGCTGGTACCAGCGCAATCGCTTCGCAATAACCCCTTGGTTATTCCTAGCACCAGCAATATTCTTTTTCACGCTTTACGTTATCGCACCCATTTTCCAATCCATTTGGATCTCGTTTTTTGAGTGGGATGGTTTGGGCGAAAAGAAATGGGTGGGCATGGGTAACTACGTCGAACTCATGGATGACGACCGTTTCTACACGTCCTTAAAAAACAACATCTGGTGGCTTGTTCTGTACATGCTGGCCGTTCCGGTCGGACTCGCCATTGCGCTGTTCCTAAATCAAACAGTCACCGGTATACGCATCTATAAATCGCTATTTTTCTTCCCGTTTGTTATCAGTCAAGTGGTTGTTGGTCTGATTTTCACGTGGTTTTATAACCCCGATTTCGGGATCGTTGGCATCGTCTGGGAATTTTTCGGCGCCAAACCCCCGGCTATTCTGGCAGACGAAAACCTCGTAACCTTCGGCATCATCTTCGCAGGCCTTTGGCCGCAGATTGCCTATTGCATGATCCTGTACCTAACAGGCTTAAATAACGTCTCACCGGATCAAATCGAAGCCGCGCGCTTAGACAATGCGAAAGGCTTTGGCATGTTGTGGCACGTCATTCTTCCTCAGTTACGTCCGGCAACGTTTATCGCGGTTGTCGTAACCGTCATCGGCGCACTACGTTCATTCGATATGATCGCCATCATGACCGGCGGCGGGCCCTACGGATCTTCCAATGTACTGGCGTACTTCATGTTTGAAACGTCGTTATCAGAGTACGGATTCCGCATGGGCTATGGCTCGGCCATCGCCACGGTGTTGTTTCTGATTATGTTGGTGTACATCAGCTATTTCCTATGGCGTATGTACCAAGACGAGAAAGGAGCCTAAAGCATGTTTCCAAAACCCATAGAAACGCGCGGATCAGGCGCCGTACTTCGTTACCAATTGATTCTTCCGATCGCCTTGATCATTTGGTTGTTGCCACTTATCGCAATTTTCCTGACGTCAATTCGGCCCGGCTCAGATATCAACGCAGGTAACGTGTTTGGTTGGCCATCAGACTTTTTGCTATTGGAAAACTACAAAGCCGTTTTCACAGAATCAAAAGCCTGGCTTTATCTAAAGAACTCGTTTCGTATCACGATTCCCACCGTTATTATTTCGGTGGCCCTGTCGTGTTTAGCAGGGTACGCACTGTCGGTTTACCGCTTCCGGGCAGCCCTACCGTTGTTCTTTATCTTTGTTGCCGGTAACTTCGTACCGTTTCAAATACTGATGGTTCCTGTACGTGACTTCTCAGTGCAAACTGGTCTGTACGACACCATTACGGGCTTAGTGTTATTCCATGCCGCGTTCCAAACAGGGTTCTGTACGTTGTTTATGCGGAACTTCATAAAAGCGCTGCCACATGAACTGATAGAGTCTGCACGCATTGAAGGTGTAGGAGAATTCAAGATCTTCTTCTACCTGGTATTGCCCTTGGTTCGCCCGGCAATCGCGGCGTTATCCGTACTGATCTTTACCTTCATCTGGAATGATTTCTTCTGGGCAACGGTACTGATTCAAGGTGATCACGGTCTGCCGATTACCGCCGGCGTCCGATCATTAAACGGACAGTTCGTATCGCAGTGGCATTTGGTATCAGCGGCATCCTTGTTAGCGGCTGTACCACCAGTGTTGATGTTTTTCATTATGCAAAAGCACTTCATCGCAGGCTTAACCCTGGGCGCATCCAAAGGTTAATACCTAGCTCCCTACTCAGCAGGATGTCGTTACATCCTGCTGAGTCAGGGATACTACTCTCAGCTGTTTACGCTCAAGTGTTTACTCTCAGCCGTTTACTCGCAGCTGTTCACATTCAGCTCATTTCTCTCAACCATTTAACACCCACGTTTACGCCCTGGGTGCAGAACGGGTAAACATCAAGATCTCACGGTTACTCAGCTAACCCAAAGTGCTGCGCAATCGCTGCGGCCATCGCTCCGTGCACCATCGCTCGATCGGTATTCGCCGGGTCTGTACACACGGGATCATCATTTTCTTCCTCCAGAATGGCAGGCCCCGCCGGCTTACACGTCAGGAATGCTGTGTAGTGATTGGCTGGTTCAATGTTCAGAACGGTTGCGGACGGTGTGTGTTGTACCAATCCGGACCCTGCTTCACTGAAGTCGGTGGCGTACAGACGATCCTCACCACGACCCAAACCAATCAGCAATGTGCTCTCAACCAGTGACATTGCATCGGCCTCGGTAATACCGAAGGTCAGACCAGGATCAATCGCCGCTACCGATGTAACTCGATCGTCTTTGTAGTCAGCGTTCCATTGCGCTTCGTCAATCAGGCCCCAATCAGCGCCACTTCTTTGGATGTCCCGGCAATGGCTTGAACGCTCGCCTTCCTGCTCGCAGTGATCAACGTACCACTCCAGGTTACCTCGCAATCCGCCCACCGACAGAGCCGTCCAGCCCCCGTAACTGAATCCCGCTACGTGTATGGAGTTGCCATCGATGTGATTTCCGAACGTGTCGTGCGCCAGCACCCAATCCAGCGTGGCTGACACATCCTGGGCACGCGTCCAGTGGTTTAAGCCCTTTTGCATATCGAAATCGCGCCAGGTGCTGTTCAGATGCGCCACCCCGATAACGATGGCACCTTGAGCGCTCAGTCGCGATGCCAGCCAACTCAACGAATACGGATGCCCACCCATGCCATGCGAAATGAACACCAGTGGGTGCTGCCCTTCAGCCACCGGGGCATCCGGGTAAACGTGCACCCCCTGCCATACCGGATTATCAGCCACCAGAGTAGGCGTAATCTCAGCCTGAGCAGCGACTTCGTCACTGGCGGGATACCAAATAACACCAGTAACCGGCTTTTCGTGATGCGGAACGTCAAACTCGATTTGGGAGAAGCCGGATAGAACCTCTGAGATCGCAGGAGCATTTTCCGACTTTGCCGGTTGCGATTGCGCTAACGCTTGAGTATTAGCCAGAGTGCTCATTAAAATGGAGCAGGCCACTAGGGCCGCACCCGATCTGGCGTGTCGAATACCAGACGTTACCTGAGCGATTACACGACCCCGGTCAGTAGGGGTTTCGAAAATGGATGAACAATCGTTATGAGTCATGGGTGTCTACCTTCTTTCAGTCCTGTTGTGAGGTGTACTCACTGTCGGCCTTTGACGAACGTTTCTCGTCCTCAAACCGGATTTAGGACGATCAAAAACCGGTTTTAGAACGCACAATAAAGCCATGCTTCAGTTACCCATACCGCTGTTCGTCGCGTTTCTCCTTGTCTTTCTTGGTTTGCGCGCCCTATTGTTAAAGCGCATCAATCCCTGGCTCATCGCCGTCGTATTCGCCTGTGCGTTGCAGAATGTACTGAGCGTGATGATTCACCACTATGGCTTTACTGGTATTCGAATGGTTCAGCCAGTAACAGCAGCGGCCCTGCCTGCCTTGATTTGGATCGCGTTTATTCGGATCACACAAAGGCCCCTGCGACAAAGCGACTTCTTGCACTTCCTTGCCGTACCTGCCGTGTGGCTGGCGTCGTTGCTCGTGCCTTTTTTCATCGACGTGTTGCTACCCGTTATTTACTCCGCCTACAGCATCGCCATGGGCCGCGCAGCAAGGGGCTACCACGGAGATTTACCGCTTGCCAAACTGTCCTCGGGCCACGTACCAGGATCCGTCTGGCTGCTTTTATCGGTCCTGCTGGTGTTATCAGCTATCAGCGATTTGAGTATTTCAGCGTCGCTGGCACTTGGGCAAACGTGGTTGATGCCCCTGATAGTAAGTTTGGCGTCTTCGTCGCATCTATTGCTTACAGGTTTACTCATGTTGTTCGAGGACCTGTATGCCTCAGACAATAACCCTGTCGAAGTCAGCGAACATCAACGGGTAAAAACCAAAGCAGCCACCACCGACGGTGCACAAAAACGTACCGATGTGGACAAGATTGCTGAGTTGGCCTCTGGTGGATCTGCGTCTGCATCCGCATCAACGACCGCATCAACGGCCGCATCTACAACCGCATCTGCAACCGCATCTGCAACCGCAATTGCAACCGCATTTGCAACCGCATCTGAATTCTCATCTGACTCTGCATCAGAATCTAAGCCCGAATCTGCGTCAGGATCAGCACACGAAAGAGCGCACGAGTCAGCAGCTGAATCCGGCCCCGAATCCGCAGTCGAATCTTCAGCTGACTCTGATCGGCAATGCGTCGAGCTGCTGGATAACTATCTGCAAGACACTCAGGCGTTCTTGGATCCTGATTTGACCCTGCAAAAACTCAGTCGCAAACTGGGTATACCGGCAAAACGTTTGTCGAGTGCTATCAATCGCTACTGTCAACATAACGTCTCAAGGCACGTAAATAATTACCGCATTAAATTTGCCAGTGAATTGCTTGCACAAGGAAACCTTGTGACCGAAACGATGCTACAGAGTGGCTTCAACACCAAATCCAATTTTCACAGGGAGTTCTCTCGAGTTAATGGTTGCACACCCACTCAGTACATTGGAAATCAGAGTCGATAAGCATTGAGTCTACCCGGTGACCACCCACACTCCTTACACATCACCCACAGCCGTTCAATCAGTTAAAAAAGATTCCCGAATCAAAAACAACGCCGTCGTATCATTTAGTTGCGTCTTAATACTCAGCCTGGACACCATAGGTTTTGCGCCAGAAAAATCGCCGCCCAACTTGGACGTCACCGACGCCGGAAACGTAAACATTCCAGAATCCGGCACCACACACTTTATGGACTGACTTTCATCCAGGAAGAAACCACCTGCAGTTTGAGTTTCAATGCGAATCCACTGCCCTGCTTTTCCTGACGGTGTCCACGTAAACCTTGAATCAGAAAAGACCTGCGTATTAACTACTGGTCCAGGCTGATCCGCGTAGGTAAATCCTTGTAGCGGATCCACAGGCTCAAAACCGAAATCGCCACCAAAGCGTTCGGAACCATCAGCAACCATTACGCTGAGATCAGTTGGTACCTCGCCTTCAGGCAAACGCTCATTGATGGGCAATGAATAAAACGTAAATTCACCAACATCTGTAAATTCAAGCAATGCGTAGGGTAACGACTGCGTTCGCAGCGTAATTGAGCCATCTAATTCAATCGGGGCACCCGTCGCGACCAACTCAGGTAGGTAGGCTCCGCTCAAATCGAACAACGTAGGTTTAGGGGTTTCAAATACCTGGCAGTTGGCTTGAGTTGCTGCATTGCTATCGCCGCTGGAAGAACTGGCAAACAGCTGATCCAGAACACTTGCCGACAATCCAACCTGAAGGTTAAAAAAACCTGCCACCACATCCGCTGCCTGGCCAGCATCATCAGCCACGTTAATCGCGCCGTATTGGGTAATCGAACCGCTAGGAACAACCCCGGCGGTAGTTTGTGTCAGTACAAGCCCAGGCGCTCCTTCGCCTGGACTTGACACACCCGCTTGCGTACCGGACGTCACGCTACCACCGCCGCTACAGCCAGCGGCAGCGCTTGCGATCAAAACCACGGTAAGAATCCTTTGCGTAATCTTGTTCATCCGCGAACGCATACCCGTCTCCTTATGAGCCTGCGATGGGCGTGGTTAAGTACGGAAAGTGATTCATAAACTGATCGGCATTTTGCGGTGCGCCGTCGGTGAACGGCGCGGTTCCAACAATCGCATCACTTGGGCTACACACTCCTAAGTTATCGCCTGCATCCCCCGCGGTTCCACTAGCATCCAGATCCAGCGCCACAGGATGACAAAGCGCACCCATCATGGCTCGCAAGGCGATGTCAGTTACATCATCGCCGGGTCTGCGACCATTCGGGAAACCGGCTAAATCACCAGCAACAACACCTAAGTTATGTTGATTGTCTTTAGCGGTAGCGGGTATGCCTGTATTCAGACGTAGAATTTCCGATGGCGTAACCGTCGCTAACTGATTCACGCCAGGAACGCCTGTCAGAAACACAGTCACCAAGTCCATGCGCGGGTAGTTTGTTGGTGCAATGGTTGAGGACGCACCTACCGCATCCCGAAATAAGATATCGAGTATGGTCGGCAGGGTTGGATGTGTTACGTACGTAGCAAACTGTGCGTCATTCTGTGGTTCGCTGGCATTAAACGTATTTTTATCCGGTAAACCGATGACCACTTCGTTTACCAGCGGCTGACCTAAACGCGATACCTGCTGGTAAAGACCTCGTCGCTGCGCAGGTTCTCGATAAGACGGCGATGCATTTAAAAATTCCGAGTTACGTTGGCTAGCAGTCGTCCAACCACCAATAACACCGTTACCGTCACCTACCAAGCAGTCTTTATGTATTTCTAACGCCAGGCTGGTTACGTTTTTATCGCCTAAGTCATCACGTAGTGCATCATCGGGCAACGCATTAGCTAAAGGTACAAAATTAACCAAGTCAAAGACTTCACCCAGCGCTACTGAGAAGCTATCTTTACGCTGACCAACGAATACACGTCCTTGATTTGCGTGCGTTGGACAGAGTCCAAATTCAACGTTGTAATACAGTTCACCCGTGTTGGTTAGGCTCTTGACGTAGGCGTCATAGCCTTGGGGGTAGCTCTTTGTGCCCACGTTATCGTAGGGCTTGGAAAACAAACGTAACCCTGAATCAGGGCGTTGCGCCCAATCGGGCGAAGACCCACGACGATCGCCTGCAACCATACCCACCAGGTACGTTTCATTAACATTTAAAACCCCTCGGTTATCACCGGTACCCAGTGGCCCAATGTGCTTAAGAGGCACCGCAACAGACTCTCCTCCAACCTGTAGGGCCAGGCCTTCATCTGAATTTTGCAATCCGTTGTCAAAATCAAACAGAAAAGTCAGATCTTCAACAGCATCTCCGTCGTTATCGATGTGCAATTCATAAATTGCATCTGCATCCAAGGCAAAGTAGTTCGGGCCGCCGTACGGGTCCTGTAACGGGTAATAGTTGGCTATCAAAGTAATGTAATCTTCGCGTCCCGGTTCGTAACTGCGGAACATATAGAAATCGGTAGCGTCAACGGCTGGGCGTGTTTTCACAAACGGAGCTTCACCATGTGATGAAGCCTGTGCTGATGCGGTAAGCACGGTGGCAACAACAGCACAACACACGTGGCTAAGCGTTCTGTTAAACGAAACTGGTAGGCGTTTCATAAATTCTCCAAGAGGGTATTCAAGTAGTGAAGCGAATCTCGCTTCCTAAAACGCCTTACGCCCACAGATTTATAAAAGTTGCACCCTTAGAAAAAAAACTTCGCGTGTCTTTTACTTCATTGAACGCCCTATCTGACCGTCATTTTTACCCCTTCATCGCTATGCTATGCTCCTATTACAGCCGATAAATAAAAACCGGATAGTCAGCAGCGCTCCATGCAAACCACAGATCAGGACATATTGATTGCAGCGCTGTTGCGAGATGTTGCCGAAGGTAACGTTTCTGCGATGGAGTCCTTGTATCAACAAGTCTCCTTGCCTCTTTTTCGGATCCTCGTGCGTATGTTGAAGACAGAGGCCATCGCTGAAGAGGCACTGCAAGAGACTTTCGTGAAGATTTGGGAAAACGCACATCGATTTAAATCCGACCGCGCCGCTCCAATGGCGTGGATGGGCCGAATCGCCCGTAATCAAGCTATAGACACCCTGCGGTATCAAAAAGTCCGGCCCGATCACGACCTGCACGATGACAATGCCTTACTCGACATGCTCGGTGCTGCACCATCAGCGGACTCCCCTGATAATCAGGCGCTGCGTGGCCTGTTACTAAACTGCTTGGGTCGGCTCACAGATAAGCCACGCTATTGTGTGGTGAAAGCCTATGTCGAAGGTTATTCACACGATGAGCTGAGCCGCGAGATGGGGTCTCCGGTTGGTACAGTAAAGAGTTGGATACGTCGAAGTCTACTGGCGTTAAAACGGTGTCTCGATGAACACGAGTGATCAAGAACATTGGTGGCTGGTTGAAGCAGGCGAATACGTCCTGGGTACGCTACGCGGTGCCGAACGCGATTTATTTGAAAAGGTTATTGATCGTGACCCGGAAGCACGTAGTTATGTAGAGTACTGGGAACGGCATTTCCAGGCGATTGATATTGCCTTAGCTCAAGACGACACTATCACTGAAGTACCGAATAATATTTGGCCTAGTATCCGCGCTAAAATTGATGAACACTCCAGTGGTGCAGAAGTAACACAGCCCTCATCCGAAGCCGCACCGGGTACCGTGGTGCCCATGCGTCCCACAGGACAGGCAACATCGCAAACTACCTCCCAAGCAACACCACCGCAACGCCGAGTGGCGGTTGCGCCCCCACCTGCGCCAACCGTTTATAAAGATTCACCCAGCAGCGGAACCTGGGCAGGCATTACCGTAGCCGCTATGGCTGCATCGGTTTTTGCCACCGTTCTCGCAATCAAAACACAGCCACAACTCATTGACGAGCCGATAGATGTAACCACGGACGTCGTGGCTTCCTCGCAAGACGCCGACTACAACGTGTTGTCGGTTTTATCAAACGAAAGCGGTGAGGATTTATGGACTGTGCTGGCTAACGCCGATACGGGCACCGTGAACGTTGTGGGTTTACAAACACCGGAATCAACCCCGGATAACTCACACCAGCTCTGGATAATTCTGCCCGATGACACGGGCGTGCAATCGGTGGGCTTACTGCCGTACGGAGAAGGCAGCCAGCAATCCTTTGTACTCGAGGACGCCCTTCTCAAAGCTAATCTGGCACAAGGCGTGGCTTTTGCAGTAAGTCTGGAGCCTGCTGGTGGCTCACCGGAAGCGGTACCCACCGGGCCCGTTATTACATCCGCAGCCTATACTCGTATTCAGTAACACAGCGATGCTGGCCTGAGCGGTAACAAACACGCCCGCACAGACAGGCCGTTGTAAAGATTTAGCGCTGCCTGGAAACAAGATGAAGCTTTACTCAACGCCATTTCAGTGGACTGGCAAGACATTCTTAGCCCACCTGTTTGTCGCATTTCTGGTCCTGTCGGCAGGCGCTAGTGCTCAGGATATTCCATCGCCCACGTCGCCCACCACCGCATCGGCCTACGCGCCCAAGGTCGTTCTAAGGCTGGAAACTCTCAGTAACCGAATCAACGAATTACAAGCGGCAAGAACTGAGCTTTTGGCACAAAACGGAAACTCAGTCGCGTCGCTCAATGACGCTCAAACCATCCAACTGCAA
Source organism: Granulosicoccaceae bacterium (assembly GCA_020629835.1). Lineage (GTDB taxonomy): Bacteria > Pseudomonadota > Gammaproteobacteria > Granulosicoccales > Granulosicoccaceae > Granulosicoccus. Next base: position 122,256 of record JAHDCO010000001.1, on the reverse strand, counting down.
GAGTTGAATGCCGAACTCGTGGAAGTTCGCGAGTCGTTTGCATTATTGGCGTTGAGCGATGTGGACGCATCCGTCTTTCAGCAAAACCCTGAAGAAGATTTTAACTGGCAACAAGAACTCAGCGATGTCGCAGCACCCATTGTCGATTCGATCAAAAATGTTACCGAGAAGTCCAGACAGCTGAGTGAGCTCCGCGCCGATATCGATCGGAACGAGCAACAGATTGCTGAAGCCTCGCGAGCTATTCAAATACTGAGCAGCCAATCCGATACGACGATGACCACGTCACTGGTGGAAGAGCTTGCCACGATTAAATCCGATTGGGAAGATCGACTGCAAACAGCTCAGGACAAGTTGCTGAATAATGAAACTCGCCTGCAGATATTGCAAGACAACGAGGTGCCCGTAAGCCAACGATTACACAATGGCTTAAAGGATTTTGTTCTGGGTCGTGGTCTGACCTTGTTACTTGCCATCAGTGCGTCGGCAATCGTTTGGATGTTATTCAGGGCAATCTGGTGGTTGGTGGTTAACCGACTACTCACAAAACACACGCGACGCAAAGCCATTTGGTTTCGGCTGGCATCTTACAGTTTTGCGCTGTTTACTGGTATTGCCATGTTTATCGCATTCATTGGCGTGCTACAAGCCAGGCAAGACACCCTTCTACTGGCTGTCGCGTTAGTGTTAGTCGTTACGCTGCTGTTGGGTATGCGTAATTATCTACCTAACTATTTAAACGAAACACGTTTGTTACTTAACATCGGCGCTGTGCGTGAAGAAGAACGAGTTCTATACAACGGCATTCCATGGAACGTTGAAGCCATTAACTTACAAACGATACTGCGCAACCCTGCGTTAAACGGGGTGCTCAGGCTACCTATTGCCGATGTTAAAAACCTAACCTCTCGGCCTTATAAAGATTCGCTATGGTTTCCTACCGATCGTGATGATTTCATTTTGTTACCGGATGAAACCTTTGGCAAAGTGGTGGAGCAAACCCCAGAATTGGTGCAGGTTAGTGTTAGAGGCGGTATGTTGAAAAGTTTCTCTACTGGCGACTTTTACGCCATGCCCATCACGAATTTATCCCGCGGGGAAAACTACGGAATTGCCTCGGTGTTTGGCCTGGACTATGGCTTACAGGATCTTTCATTAAATGAGATACCAACGACACTCAAAGCCCATGTTGATGCCGCACTTCGTGAAAAAGGATATGCAGAATCGGCTGATAACTTGTTGGTTGAACTCAACGAGGCCGGTGCGTCGTCGCTGGACTTTTTAATATTCGCGCAGTTTCCATCGGATAAAGCGAATGAGTATTTCGCGTTACGCCGAACCATTCTGCAAGCGTGCGTAGATGCAGCTAATCAGAATGGCTGGTCGATACCATTTCCGCAGCTAGTGGTTCACAAGCCTTAAGTTGTCCCTAGTACAGAGAGAGTATGGCGGGTAAAACGCCCGATCGATGCGCCAAGTCAATCCCAATTAAAATAGGTACCGCCAGCAAAAACCACACGGCATCCAGAAAAGCGTTTTGCATTTGGTGGATATTGATGGTGTATTGCTCAACGTTTGAGAACTGTGAAAATGCCGGTACGAGCCGAGGCGTTTTGGCTTTGTAGTCCAGATAATCCTGACCCAGCATGCGCTCTAGATTGGCTTCTTCATCACGGATTGTGATGGGGTAAATCCAAATGAAGAACAGTAGTATCAGCGCGGTTATCACCAAAGACCCCACCAGAAACCCAATGCCCACGCCGCCTAATAGGCTGAAGCAATACAGCGGGTTTCTGACTACAGAGTACGGGCCATCCTGTATGACTCGTCGATTTTTGTAACCGCAGATATAAATAGAGCACCACAAGCGGCCAAGCGCCGCTACGGTGACCAACGCAAAACCCAGCGCTCTGAGTGCCAGCGCCACTGCACCAGAGGGTTCCCAGGCAGAAACGGTAAACAGGATAAGCGCAATGGCTACCGCAAAAAACGCCCGAGACACGCCGATCCGGTAGCGGGCTAAAAAAGCTTGCATAGTGTTTGTAGCGTCAGATGTTTAGGTGGTGCCGGGATTATAGCCTGCTTCCCACTTACGTCGAGGCAGCCGCTTCGGTACCACCGGTTCGCTTTGTGTACAACATCATCGTGAATACCACGATGGCACCCACGATATTCAAGGCCCACTCTAACGGTATGAAGCACGCTACGGCCGCCAGGGCAAAGATGGGGTAGCCCCAAATTGGAATCGGGCCCTCAGCATAGTTCTGCAACAGCACGTTCAAAGCATAAATACCAAACAGCGAAAACACCGCCAGCCGCATCAAATCCGGAAAATCGGCACCGATCATGGGCGTGTACGCAAACAACAATGGCACGACGTAAAGCCCCTTGGCTATCTTCCAGGCTTCTACACCGGTTGCCATAGGTTTTGAACCGGCGATCCCGGCTGCTGTAAATGCGGCCAAACACACCGGCGGCGTTACGTTACTGTCCTGACTGAGCCAGAACACAATGAGATGCGCGGTTAATAGAAAGGTCGTCATCACCGCCGGATCGACCAATAACGGCCGTAAAGCCACTGAGAGATCAAAAGGCATGGTCGACAACAGTGCACGCGCGTCTGCCTCGGACAAGCCGGCCGCTAGTCGCGCCGGCAGCTCAGGATCCACCAGCATAAACATCGCAGCCACTCCAGGGTCTGAGATGCCAGTCATCAGTTGCTCAACAATCAGGCTATCGGCCAGCATGCCAGCCAGCGCCGGTGCCGACAGAATCGACAACACGATATAGGCAGCGGTAACCGGTAAGCCCATACCTAATACCAATGATGCAACTGTGATAAGCGCTAACGCAATCAACAAGGAGCCTTGTGACCACTGCGCAATCATGAGTGCAAACGTATTGGCTAGACCTGAGGTGGTTACGGCGTTGTTTATCAAGCCTACGGCCACCAACAACACCGCTGTCATGATGGAAGTTTTTATGCCAAGCGCTAAAGCTTTAGACAATCGTTTCGGTGTCATCTTATTCGGTGTAGCAAAACTTACGACAACCAACGTTGCCATGGCTACCGAGGCTGAAAAACTTGGTGTTCTGCCACTCACCAACAGATACGTCATCACACCGAGCGGCAATACAAAATTCAATAAACCGGCAAGCATCTTTTGTTTATCGATGGCAGCCACTTGTTCTGTGCCAATCTGATGCTTCACCGCTTCTATGCGAACGACAAAACCCACGGATAAGAAATATAAAATTGCCGGTACCACCGATACAGCGACGATGGTGCCATAAGGAATTCCGGTGTAACTGGCCATGATGAATGCCCCTGCCCCCATAATCGGTGGCATTAGCTGTCCTCCCGTCGACGACGCTGCTTCCACGCCGGCAGCGAACTGCCCTCGAAAACCATTGGACTTCATCAATGGAATGGTGATGACACCCGTGGAGGCGGTGTTGGCAATTGCTGAACCCGAGATGGTGCCGGTCAGTGCTGATGAGATGATCGCAACAAACGCTGCTCCACCCTTGAATCGACCGGCAATGACTTTAGAGATTTCGATAACGAAATCAGATGCGCCCGACACCACCAGGAACGCACCGAAGATCATAAACAGTGTGATATTGGATGACGAAATCGTTGTGATGATGCCAAACATGCCTTCGTCGTTATACAACGAGCGAAACAGTACATCATCTAGCGGTAAACTCGCAGCGCGGAAAGCGCCGGGTAAATGCTCGCCCAAAAATAAAATGTATGAAACAGCGAGGATCACAAGCGCCGGTATGATCCAACCCGTCAATCGACGTGTGAGTTCGATAGCACCGATGATGACAGCAAAACCGGCGATCCAGTCTATGACACCAAACTGCCACGCTAAACCGGTCTTAGCCAGAGTACGCTCATACAAACCATTCTCAGCCGCCGCTATCCACAGCGCAGAAAAAGCGATAAACAAACCAAACGCGATGTTTAATCCAAACGCCAGTTTAGATTGAGGTCCAACGAACATTGTCGTGGTAACCGCTGCCAGAAAAGCAAATCCGGCGTAGTGAATAGCGTTCTGCCAAATACCGGGTTCAATAAGCACCAGGTTGGTGTAGATATGCCACAGCGCGAACGCCACCGCGCCGATAAACACCAACCAATCGAATGGCGAGCGATTCTCGGTACGCTCTAGATTGGCAATGTGATGAGCTGACTCAGAAGTGACTTGGTTCATGCCAGATAGCCTTGCGCAATAACGCCATCCACAGCACACGGCTGACAGAGCCGAATTAGCCTGAATGTATCGGTTACAAACGTAAAGTGACGCAGGAGTTGCCCAGTAAAGGCGTGGGCAAGCCAGAGGGGTTTCTATGCTGGCCCACGCAGCAACTCACGTGGGCCAGCACAGCGGTACTGCTTACTGAGCCATTAAGCGCTCAGGAATCTCTAAACCCATTTCTTTGTAGTAGCGAGCAGAACCCGGATGCAGTGGCACGGGTAATCCCGCCATGGCCTTTTCAACCGCCATTGCTTTTGTGGCTGGGTGAATCGCTTGTAAGAACGGAAGGTTTTCGTAAATGGTTTTTGTCAGTAAGTACACATGCTCTTCGTCAACAGAAGCATTAACAGCCAGGAAGTTAGGCTGTGCGATGGTTTCTACATCGCTATCCACACCTGGGTATGTGCCAGCCGCAATGGTGTATGGCGTCCAGAGGTTTCTACCGCCGTCCATCATCGCAGCTTCTTCTGCTGTGACATTTAACAACGTGAATTTATCTGCATTTGCAGACATCAGTTTGGTGATAGCACTGGTTGGAGGGCCTGATGGAATGCCTGCTCCAACGGCTTGTCCGTTAGCCAGTGCATCAACTGACGGGCCATAGCCAGCGTAAACAAATTCGAAGTCGTTTTCGAAATCAACACCCAAGCCGGACATCAGTACTTTGTTTGAACCCAGAGTACCTGAGTTCTCTTTACCCATAGCAACCGGTTGACCTTTCGCCGCCATCATGTCGCTAACCGTTCCACCGTCAACCAAATCATTGGCCAGGATGAATTGCTCTACGTTCTGCCACAACATGGTGACTGAGCGCATGCCGGTTTGTGGCTCGGATACTGGCCCGGTTCCTGTGGCAGCATACGAACCGTACAGGCCTTGCAAGATAGCGAATTGAGCGGTATCGGCAGCTAGCGCCTGCACGTTTGCGCCAGAACCTGCAGAGTTAACTGCGGTCAAGCTGAATTTTTGCTTAGGCAGTAGCTTAACTTTAGATAGCGTGGCTATTGCAGTACCAACCGGATGGTAGGTTCCACCGGTGGACGCTGTGTTTAATACATAGTCTGTGTCTGCTGTGGCTGTACCCACTAAGCCTGCACTGAGTAGCGCGGCTGCGACCACGGTTTTTAAGGTTGTACGCACGAATCCAATCCTCCAAAAGAGAGTAAGGGCCATCGATCGTGTGCCGATTTGGCCAAAAAAAATTAACAACGTGTGTTGTACAGCAAGTGTGTAATGATTCGCAAGCGCAGGCAATAGCTGCTAAGTTATTGTTTTTATGAGATTAAAACAATATTGCTCAGAGGTATCTGAATCGATTTCGCGTCCGTCGGCAAATTTTTGCCGATTTTTATGCACTGTCACCTGAACGGCGGATTCCTAATCTCACCATTTTTTCATTCAAGGTTCGCCGGTTTATTTTCAGCGCATCGATCACTTTGGCCACACTGCCCTCGTGCTCTTCTAAGCTTGCTTCAATAATAAATTTTTCATAAGCGAGCACACGCGTGCGAAACGAAACCGTTCCCGCAGACGTTTCATCGGGCATAAAAGCTGTTCGTTCAACGACTGCCGTTCGTTCGTATCGATCACGCAAATCGGTTAAGGTTTTCAACAGCACTTCAGGGTCTATGGGTTTTTCAAGGAAGTCAACGGCGCCCAAACGCATGGCGTTCACGACATCGGGCACGCTGGCGTGACCTGAAAAAAATACGATGGGTAACAGCGGATGTGAAAATCGCAGCTTCTGTGCAAATGCCAGCCCAGGTGTATTTGGCATGATGAGATCAGTGATCACCGCGTCGACATCACGTTCATGCAAACGCTCAAACGCTACATCGGCAGAATTCGCTACCACCACTTCAAAACCCTCGATGCGTAAGTAACGCGCATTCGCGCCAAGAACATCGTGGTCATCATCTACCAATAAAACACAGAATGGCGCTGCGTCTGGTTTTGAAGTCATCGGTTTGCTACCTACTATCGTCTTGATTGCACGCCGGCAGATACATGGAAAAACGACTCCCCTGATCACTTGAATCGCAAATTAAGCGTCCGTCGTGGCTTTCAATAATTTGCTGCGTGATAGTCAAACCTAAGCCCAGTCCACCGGTATGCAATCGATCGGTGGTGAACGGCTCAAATAGGCTTTCTTTTATCGTATCAGCAATCCCATCGCCGTTATCAATAACCGATATAACGATAAGATCGTGCCTTGCATCAACACCTTTACCCGGGCCAAGATCGGCGGTAAGTGCCTTAGTGCGGTCACTGCCTTGATCTGACTCATCAGCGATAACACCAGAACACCGTTCGGCTTTAATCACTACGGCGGGGTCCTCTTTGTTTAATACCGCATCAAACGCGTTGTACAGTAAATTGAGCACACCTTGCTGCAGCAGCGTAGAGTCGCCGCTGATGAACAGCGGTTCATCGACTATATCTGTCTGTATAAACGACGCCATGTTGGGTCGTTCGGTATGAATGGTGGCTAATACTTCCTGCAACAGCTCCGCAGCTGTCAAGGATTGTTTATCCATGCGATTACGCTGCGCATAGCTGCGTAAGCTGGTAATCACCCGCGCTATGCGCTTGGTCGTCAGGTCGCTGTCGGTCACGATTTGCTGAATAGAATCCCAGGCGTTATCGTTTAAAGACGGCTCTTTAAACAACGATCGCAATGACGCTAAGTTCAACCTAAGCGTGGCCAGTGGTTGATTCACTTCGTGATTGATGGCTGCCGACATGCGTCCCAACATGGCAAAATTGGATTCAGCAATCAGCGTTTTTTGTATCGCTTCTAATTCCTGTGTGCGCTGTTTTACCTGTTGCTCCAATTCTCTGGACACTCGCTGCTCGGCAGCAACAGTTAAACGCTGTTGTCGATACAGCGAATACAGTAACCACGCGATTAAAAGCGCTGCAAAAGCAATGCTGGCTTTTGACAATGAGCGCATCAGGACCAGTTGATTAGGTAACACCACCTGCATGCGCCATTGAGCATCGTCAATGGCACGCGACTGCACACGGTAATCAACAAAGTCCAGAATTTCTGTGGCGCGCGCACTGTCCGCATCAACGAACAACGAGCCGTAACGGCGCTCGGAGACCAGCTTAGCTATTTCTGTACTGGTTAACGGCTTAGTGGGCTGATACAGGTATTGATCATCAGAACTCAATATGACCACGCCAAACCCATCGACCACTAACGTATCCATACCTAAGGCACCCCACGACTGCGCAACACCGCTCAGTGAGACTTTTGCTACAACCACCCCTTGCGTTATCCCGTCAATATTGACAGGTTCGGCGATGAAGTAACCCGGTATACCGGTCGTAGCACCCACCGCGTAGTACGTGGCTCGGCTTCCAAGTATGGCTTGTTGAAAATATGGCCTGAACGAGTAGTCCTGCCCAACGAATGACACGGCATCCTGCCAGTTGCTTGCCGCAATCGTAATACCCTGACGGTTCAATAAAAAACTGAACTCCAAGCCGCTGGCCAATTGTGTTTCTTTTAAACGCGCGTTGGCCGCAGCGAATACGCTTTGAGGGTTCTTCGTTACCAGATTCGCTTGCAGCAACGACGTAATGCTAGGGTCATTTGCCAGCAGTTTTGGCACAAAGGAAAGTTGATTCAGTTCGCGCTCAAACGCCTCTTTATGACTCAACAACAACGCGGTCTTTTCCGCGTCGGATTGACGTTGCTCGGCGAGGTAGAAAAACAACCAAAGTAGCGCTAAGACCAAGACCGTGGCAGCAATGCCAAAAAGCCTCTTCATGGGCGAGTGCTCACACTACCGAGGCACAAAGCGCTGAACCACAAAATAAAATACAACACCCAACCCGATGCCAACGATATCGAACATAAAATCCTGAATATCCGGATTGCGGCCTATCACGTGCCGTTGTAACGCTTCGGTGGCGATAGCCAGTGCAACAAGCCACAGCAACACTTGCTTAAACGTAAAGCGCCAGTGGGTATGAAATAGCAACGCACTAAACGTTAACGCAGTAAATAACGAGACATGCCCGATCTGCATGAACAGCGTGAGGTGCCCGGTGTTTAAGTCCGTGCCAATGGTTTGCATACCACGGCTGATTACTCCAAAACTTTCGATCACTTGCGTTCGCGATGACAACACACCCACCAGCACGGTACTGAATACAACACCAACGACCACCGTAGGCAATTTTGCCCGTTGCCACGCAAAGTAAACGCCAGCAAGCAAGGTCAGTAACCAGAGCAAGGCTAACACCCATAACCCGATCTGATACCGATCATTGGCAACCACAGAGGTCACGATGACGTCGGATAGGCGCCAATGCGAACCTGGGGATGCAATTAACGCAAGCTCCATGGATGTTGCACTGGAATCCAGCTCTACAATTTTATCCAACACCACTTTGGATTGAAAAAACATCGGGTGTTCGACTAAAGGATACGGTTCGGTTGCTTGTTCTATATGAACATGTAAGACAGGCCTCGGAAACGGCGTCACCCGCTGCAGCGGAGGTGTGATCGAACGAAGTGTGGCTTGCAAACGAATGAGTCGATCTGCCTCAGTTAACGCAAAAGAACGCTTTGCATGTAACCAACGATTACTCGGCCCTACCAGGTACACCGAACGATCCGGTCCCTCAGCCAGCCGAGCGCCTTCGGGTTCAGTATTCCATTGTGAGTTGTCATACCACTCGTTGGCGCTTACGAAGGTTTGGATAACCTCCGGTGCACGCCAATCCGGTGATGCGCCGAGGTGCGTCAGATACGATAGGCATAAAACCCAAATCAGAGGCCACAGACTTTTCACGAATAAGGTCGCGCCCAAATAGCGGTGTCATGGAAAACCGCACCACCATTAGGTTGTCCTGCATCGGCAGAGACCAGCGTATTTATGCCTGCCCCGCCTTTAAAGTGCTCATCCGGCCAAATACTCTCCACAATCACGGTACCCACTTGCACGCCAGTGAAAGCCTGAGCTTTAAGAATGACTTCACCGTGTTGGTTACCCAAAGCAACCCAATCATTGTCCACCACTTGGTAAGTGGTCATATCATCCGGGTGCATCCAGGCAAGCGGCTGTTTCTCCATTTTTTTCGATGTGGCGGTTTCTGTAAAACTGGTATTTAAGAACTGACGCGCCGGAGCCGCAACCAATCGCAACGGACACTCCTCGGTTGCCGCGTCAATCACTTCCCAATGATCGGGCAATTTAGGCATACCCGCACTGTTTGGCCCAATGGCAGCCCAGTCGGGAGAAAAATGAAAACGCTTATCGGGTGTACCAAAACCATTGAGATGATTCATGTCTTCAAATGACTGAGCACAATCAATGCCCCCCTGCTCGTGCACCGTCTGCGCATCTGGCCAACCAGAGCGTTCCAGTAAATCATCAATGAGTTCCCATTCGGATAACTCAAAACCCGGGTGATTCAATCCAAGGCGCTTGGCAAGTTGTTGTAACAACCAGTGGTTGCTGCGACATTCACCTGGCGCGTCGATGAGTTTACGACCAATTTGCAAGTGCGTATGACCACTAGCGGTATAGATATCATCGTGTTCCAGGAACATGGTTGCCGGTAAAACCACATCGGCAAGCTTTGCTGTATCAGTCATAAATTGTTCATGCACTACCGTGAACAAATCTTCTCTTAGCAAACCCTTTTTAACATCTGCGCTTTGTGGGGCAACCACGGCAGGATTTGTGTTTTGAATTAACAACGCTTTAATTGGCGGGCCACCCTGTAAATCCTCTTCACAGCCGTTAAGTGCGGGGCCAATTCTTGACATATCGATGGTGCGGATGTTCGGGTCATTAACGTCCTTACCTTCAATCACGGTTTTATCCAGGTGATAGATACTCGATTGCCCGTAGAGTGCGCCACCACCCGGGTGCTGCCAGGCCCCCGTTATAGCCGGCAAACAACTGGCCGCGTGCATGTTCACCGCGCCATTGCGAGAGCGGGAAAATCCGTACCCTAATCGAATAAAGCTGTTGGCGGTTTCCCCATACCACTGGGCGAACTGTTCAATTTCTACGGTCGATAAACCGGTGATACGAGCGGCCCAGTCTGGCCCCCGCGACCGCAGGTGTTCTTCCAGAGCATCAGAATCCTTTGTGTACTTTTCCAAATACGCTCGGTCCGCATAATCATCGCGAAACAACACGTGCATAACCGCACACGCGAGAGCGCCATCCGTGCCGGGTTTCAAGCACAGATGCAAGTCAGCTTTCTCCGCTGTTCGAGTTCGGTACGGATCCACAACCACCAGGCGAGCGTTGCGCTGCCGCCTAGCTTTAGCAATGTGGTTCATGACATTCACTTGGGTATTGACCGGGTTACCACCCCACACAACAATCAAATCGCTTTGCTGCATTCGCCTGGGATCAGCCCCCCGTTTCGTGCCATGGCCCGCCTCGAATCCGGCGTCTGCCAGCGCCGTGCAGATGGTGCACTTTTGTTTGGTGGTGCGGTAAGCGTGGCGAAAACGATCCAACCCGTCCCGCTGTACAAGCCCCATGGTGCCGGCGTAGTGATAAGGCCAGATGGATTCGGTGCCGTGCGTGCTTGCCAAATCAGTAAACCGTTGCACGATGACATCCAGTGCTTTGTCCCAACTTACGGTTTCAAAGTGCGGTTCAGCGTCTGTTTTGGGGTTTACACGCAGCAGCGGCTGCGTCAATCGATCAGCGTGATGTACGCGTTCTTTATAACGTGAGACTTTCGCGCAAATAACACCGTCGGTGTAGTCATGATCTTTTGCGCCATAAACACGGCCAATGCGCTGATCGCTGAGAACTTCTACATCCAGCGCACACACACTGGGGCAGTCGTGCGGGCAAACGGTTCGTGTCAGCGAAGATGGGTTTCTAGAGGCAATGAGTCTGCTCCGCGAAAGTCGTTACGGAACAATACCATTAAGGCGGGGGATCGTTAGGGTTCGAGCGTGAAATAACTCGTTACTGCAAATAGATAGTCAGGCTGTAGCGGGGACACCACCACAGCCTGTTGTTCCGTAGGCTGCTGTTAGCTGGCCTTCTTTAAGGCCTGGGCCTCATCTGCATTGATCTTGGCAACCAACTCTTTGAGCGTACTGTCTGCCAGATCATTACTCACCTGACAAGTACCGGCCGCGATGTGGCCACCCCCACCATAAGACAACATCAGTTCACCTACATTCGTGGTGCTGCTGCGATCAAAGATCGACTTACCTGTTGCAAACACGGTGTTCTCTTTACGCAGGCCCCACATTTGGTGAATCGATATATTGCACTGAGGAAACATCGCGTAAATCGCAAAGCGGCTACCCGGGTGAATGACTTCCTGGTCACGAAGGTCCAGCACAACCAGGTTGCCGTAGACCGTTGAACAGTTCTTCAGCTGCTCATGGAAATCCGCTTTATGCGCTTCATACAACTCCACTCGCTCAACCACATCAGGTAACGCCAGGATCTCTTCAATGGTGTGATCACGACAGTAATCGATAAGCTGCATCATCAGTTCATAGTTCGAAATCCGAAACTCACGGAATCGCCCCAGCCCAGTACGCGAATCCATCAGCATATTGAGTAGCTCCCAGTCTTTGGGCTCTAACACCTCTTCCATACTGAATTGCGCTGAATCAGCTTTATCCACCGCGACCATCATGTCGTCCCACGCTTCTGGGAACGCTTCATGACCACCGTAGTGTTTCCACACGATGCGAGCGGCAGAATCAGCTTCTGAATCGATAACGTAATTACGCTGGCCTGATCCGTTACGCATCACTTCTGATTCGTGATGGTCGAATACCAAATGGGCAGTTTCAACGTAAGGTAAGTTTGTCGTGATGTCTTCGTTCGTGATTTCAACTTTGCCATCCTGCATATCTTTAGGATGCACAAACTTGATGTCATCAATCATGTCCAGGTGCTTTAACAGTACGGCGCACACCAAACCATCGAAGTCACTGCGAGTAACCAACCGAAATTTCTTCATACCCTTTAGCCTGTAAACTTCTGTTTAACTCGGAAACGTTAGCGGCTGCGGCGTCAAAGCCCTTAGCGAATATCAGTGATTTTTTTCAAGCTCAATCACGCAGGATTGGTGCAAACCATGCGTGCGCTTACTGTTAACCTAACTCACCTGCCAAAGCAGCTAGAATTGTGACAGGCCTCACATTGTAGATACCACGCGGTTCACTCATGACACCTGACGCCATAACAGCCCCACCCAGCAGTCACCCAGACCCTCGGCAGCGTATGTTCAATCGAGAGCTCGGGCTTTTGCGTTTTAATGAACGCGTGTTGGAGCTGGCCGCCGATGATTCTGTACCACTACTCGAACGGATGCGGTATCTATGTATTTCCGCCAGTAACCTTGATGAATTTTTCGAAGTCCGCGTTGCTGGTACTCGTCAGAAAGTACAAGCCGGCGTAGAAAGCGCTGGAGTCGATGGCTTGTCGCCGTCTCAGGAATTGGCGTTAATTACTGAACGAGCAAACGTGGTGGTTAAGCGACAGTATGAATTGCTTAATGACGCACTCATCCCGCGCTTGCAAAACGAAGACATTCATTTCTTCCGCCGCTCTAGCTGGTCAAAGCCGATGAAGAAGTGGGTTACACAGCTATTCGAGCGCGAGATCGCTCCCGTGTTAAGTCCCTTGGGTTTAGACCCCTCGCACCCTTTTCCGCGCCTGACAAACAAAAGCTTAACCTTCATTATCGAAATTGAAGGTAATGATGCATTTGGCCGTGAGGCCAGTTTCGCCCTGCTCCGAGTGCCCCGATCTTTGCCGCGTGTTATTGCTGTGCCAAAAGACGTGGGTGGCGTGGAACATGGCTTTATTTTTCTGTCGTCGGTGATTCACGCCAATGTCGACGAACTGTTTTATGGCATGAAACCGAAGGGCACGTTTCAGTTCAAGGTTACCCGCAACAGTGATTTGTATGTGTCCGAAGAAGACGTGGCTAACCTGAAGCGCGCAATAGAAAGTGAATTACTGCAACGTGCGTTTGGTCAAGCGGTTCGATTAGAAATTGATGACACCTGCCCACCACGTATCGTTCGTTACTTACAAAAACAATTCAGGCTACAGGACAGTGAAGTCTACCGCGTAGACGGTCCAGTCAACCTTAACCGCTTAATTACCATTCCCGATCAAATCGACCGACCCGATTTGAAGTTCCCTGCGTTCCGGCCGGCCATTTCCAGTCAACTGAGCGATGAAAGCAATATCTTTGAAACCCTCGCTACTCAGTCTTCGCTGGTGGTACACCACCCCTACGAGTCCTACCTTGCCGTTACCGAACTTCTGCGCCAAGCCTCGGTAGACCCCGAGGTACTGGCCATAAAACAAACGCTGTATCGCACCGGGCAAGACAGCATCATCGTTGAACACCTGATGGAAGCCTCACGTCGAGGCAAAGACGTAACCGTTGTCATTGAATTGCTGGCGCGCTTTGATGAAGAAGCCAATGTGTCGCTGGCTACCCAACTGCAGGAGGCTGGGATTCAAGTTGTGTACGGCGTAGTGGGCTATAAAACACACGCAAAAATGTTGCTGGTAGTTCGACGTGAAAAAAATGGATTAAAACGATATACCCACGTTGGTACCGGAAATTATCACACCACAACCGCCAGAACTTATACCGACATCAGCCTGCTAACAAATAATGATCATATAGCCGACGATGTAAACCGGGTCTTTCAACAACTCACCGGGCTGGGACAGGTTATGTCGCTGGATCGGTTGATTCAAGCGCCTTTCACGTTGCACAAGTTCATCATCTCGCAGATTGCGCAGGAGACCGAAAATGCAAGCAACGGAAAGCCTGCCCATATCATCGCTCGAATGAACTCTTTGGTAGACCCGGGTGTCGTGAATGCTTTGTACAACGCTTCACAAACGGGTGTGAAAATCGATTTAATCGTACGCGGTATCTGCGTGCTGGTACCTCAGGTACCTGGCTTATCTGACAACATTCGCGTTATTTCAGTGCTTGGCCGTTTTTTAGAGCACTCACGCGTTTTCTACTTTCACAACGAGGGTAAAGAGTCGCTGTACATCAGTAGCGCGGATTGGATGCCCAGAAACTTTTTTAAACGTATTGAGATTGCCATACCAGTCAAGGGCATGTTGCTGGAACGAGTAAAAAGAGAGTGTTTGGATATGTACTTAGCCGACAACTGCTCCAGTTGGGATCTATTACCCAGTGGTGAATACGCTCGGCGTAATCCAGGCGAAGACGAACCGTTTAACGTCCAGAAACGCTTGGTCCAGCTGCACCAGGCACACAACGAACAAGACGACTAATCTATGGTCGCTGGTAAACTGTTGTCGGCACTAACCAGCGATGAAGCAGATGACAACACCAGAGGCGAATAGCCTGAGCGCCTCGTACCGCAACGGTATTATTTTTATGACATTGGGTACCTTCATGGCCCCAGGCATGGACGCAGTAGCCAAGCACCTCGGTGACTCGCTGTCACCTCTGGTTATTACCTGGGGGCGATTCGCGTTTCAAAGTGTGCTGATGCTTACCTTGCTGATAGGTTCGGGCGGTTTGCGCGCTTTGCACACCCATCGGTTCGGGTTGCACATGGTACGAGGGGCGTTGTTAGCAACCGCAACACTATTGTTTTTTTGGGCGCTGCAACATCTCCCATTAACCGAATGTATCGCTATCTTCTTTGTGCAACCGATGATCCTGACGCTACTTTCCTCGTGGTTTTTGGGCGAGACCATTGGCACTCACCGCCGGGTGGCGGTAGTCGTTGGTTTTATTGGCGCCTTAATTATTATTCGCCCGGGCGGCGCGGAGTTTTCTTTCTACTATTTGTTACCACTGGCGGCTGCCCTGTTCTACGCAATTTATCTGGCCGTCACACGCGCTTTTGCCCTAGTCGATACTCCGGCGATTCAGCAGATGGCTTCCGGAGTAGGCGGCGCTCTGTTTCTCAGTGTGTTGTTGGGCTTCGCAGAGTTTTTTCCGAACAGCTGGGCCTGGCAGCAACCCACCGCTGTGGAATGGGCATGGTTGTTCGCCATTGGGTTGTTAGCTGCCATTGCCCACACCCTGGTCGTTATGGGAATGCGCCGAGCACCCGCCTCGGTACTTGCCCCGTTTGGCTACTCTGAAATCATTGCAGCCACATTGCTTGGCTGGTGGATTTTCGGTGATTGGCCACACGCGTTAACGTGGCTCGGTGTCTTGTTTATCGTTGCTGCGGGAGGCTATGTGGCGTGGCGCGAAACACAGCAACGCGTTGTTGTGACCTAGTTTCGAGAATCGGATCACAGCTGGCCTGTTTTACCCACCTGCGGCAGCGTATCAAATGCAAATTTGCGCAACGTAACACGACCTTACAAAGCACTTCTGTTAGCGTGATGCCACCGACAAACCGATGAGCATCATGCGCTTAAAAAACACACCAAACTGGCTTTTGCTACTGGTACTGACCGTAGCCATGACCGCCTGTGGTGACACCGTTGTGGTGGGGGACAATGCATCAAACGGTGCCATTGACAATGGCGGTGGCCAGCCGGGCAGCCCTATCGTTACACCACCTTCAAACGTTGACCCCGACGCAGGCCCGGAAACACCAGCAGCGGCGCCCGACACCGGGGACTTTAATGCCGGTAACTTAAACCCGGCTGATGTGGCCGCAGCACGCTTTCTGACTCAAGCCACCTTCGGTCCCAGCGCCGATACCATTGCTGAGTTTCGTCGCTATGGATCGATAGAAGCGTGGATAAACTGGCAGGCGAGCTTACCGGTATCCACAACCAAGGACTACACCGAAGAAAACAGTAATGGAAGCTTACGCGGCCCACGTCATCACGGCTGGTGGAATAACGTGATGGACGAACCCGATCAGTTACGTCAGCGCATGGCGTTTGCACTAAGCCAACTGTTCGTCATATCCGATGTCGATTACGCATTAGGCAATGCACAGTACGGGGTTACCGATTACTACGACATGCTGGCGCGTGGTTCGCTGGGTAATTTTCGAACCTTGTTAGAGGATGTGACCTTACACCCCGCTATGGGTGTATACCTCAGTATGGTCCGTAATGAAAAAGCGAACGTTGAGAAAAACATTCGGCCCGATGAAAACTACGCACGTGAAGTCATGCAGCTATTCACGCTGGGTTTATTTGAACTTAACATGCGCGGTGAAGCGATTCCCATTGGAAACCCAAAACCCACATACACGCAAAACGATGTGGAAGAGTTTGCTCGAGTTTTTACCGGTTGGAATTACCCGAATGTACGCTCATGGACAGACAACAACCTGACCAACGCCGCCTATGAAGGTCGGATGGTGGCAAATGAAAACTTCCACGATAAAGGGGCAAAGAATCTTCTGCGCGGTACGGTTGCTCCCGCTGGCCTGAGTGCGCAGGAAGATATTAGCCTGGCACTGGATAACTTGTTTCAGCATCCCAACGTGCCGCCATTTATCGCCAAACATTTCATACAGCGCTTCACTACCAGCAACCCAACGCCCGAATACGTCGAACGTGTTGCGCAGGCGTTTGTTAACAATGGCAGTGGCGTACGTGGGGATCTACAGGCCGTTATTACCGCGGTGCTCACCGATGAAGAAGCGCGCAACGGACATTTAACCCTAACCAATTTTGGCAAACTAAAAGAACCGGTTATGCGATGGTCACAGCTGTGGCGTGCACTGGATGCCACCCCTGGCCCTTCTGCTGGCGGCGTACACGCAACAGCCGATTACCCTATGGAGCAATTGGATTCCATGACCGGACAAGCGGTACTGCGGTCGAAGTCGGTGTTTAACTTCTACTTACCCGACAACCCGTTGAGTGCGGGTGCCACATTGACCTCTCCGGAAATGCAGATCATGTCAGAAGCCAACCTGGCCGCCACGCACAACAATTGGCACCACCAGGTGTATCGCTTTAACAACCGCTCAAATCTAAGTGACGATAACCCACGCGTCACGATTATTAATCTTGCGCCACTGGTTGATATTGCAGGCAATCGTAACGCGTTGCTGGATTGGTACAACCTGCACTTGTTTGCTGGCGGTATGCCCACAGATATGCGCGAAACCCTGTTTCGTTTCGCCAGCAGTTATCCGACCAATTCGCAAGGTCGTTTCGAATTAGTTCAAGACACCTTGTTCTTGATTCTGACGACCCCTCAAATTCAATGGCAGCGCTAATCATGGCTAAACCAAATTTTCAAAAACAGCGACGCAAGCTACTGAAGCAATTAGCAGCGGTTCCTCTCGGCTCTGGTGTTTCTATGCTGACGGGTACAGATGCGCTCGCCATGGGCTGTGACGGCGGAGCCAAGTCGCTGGTCTGCTTGTTTATGGCAGGCGGCGCTGATTCATTCAATATGTTTGTCCCCGGCAGTAATCAGGGCTACAGCGACTACCTGGAATCGCGCGGTGAAATTGCCATACCTGAATCTGGCTTATTAAACGTCAGTGATGCAGACCAGGGTGCGTTCGGCTTCAATGCACTGTTGCCGGCATTTAAAACTCTGTATGACCAAAAGCGCATGACCGTTGTGAGTAACGTCGGCACCTTAATTCGCCCTACTACGCAATCGGATTACTTGGCAGAACAAGCCCTACCCGAGTCGCTGTTTGCACACAACACACAGCAGAAGCTATGGCAAACCGGTGCTGGCATCGTCAGTGGCACATCCAGCTTTGGCTGGGGCGGCGCCATCACAGAACACGCGGTGACGTGTAACGGCCCGTCAGCCATCACCCCGGCTTTCTCCATTGCCGGATCCAATCCCTGGCTGGACGCCGCCGACTCTCGCTACATAAGCCTGAACGCAGATTTCGCCGTGGAAAGAATGTACGGCCTGGATAACATTTCTGAATGGATTCCGTCCACGCGATTAAGCCGTGTGGGCAACACACTAGAAGACTTAATTGCGCAAGGCGAAGCCAGTGGTAACCCCGCCATGCTAAGAACGATCTCGAGTGGTATTGATCGAGCAACGGTAGCCACCGCTTCGTTACACGCCGCGCTACTCCGCAATACGTTGCCACAAATGCGCTACGACAGTCGGAATAAGCTCGCCAAACAACTGCATCTGGTGGCTCGGCTTATCGCGGCAAGAGAAGAACTGGGCATGACTCGCCAGGTGTTTTTTGTTTTGATGGGCGGTTTTGATACGCACTCCAATCAAGGCGTTCGCGAGCCTCTGCTCATGCAGGAATTAAATGCAGCCGTTGGAGCTTATCAAGACACTATCGATGACATAGGCGCTTCAAATTCAGTAACCACATTTACCGCCAGCGATTTCGGGCGCACCTTAACCAGTAACGGTAACGGCACCGATCACGGCTGGGGCGGACATAACTTCGTTTTTGGCGGCGCCGTGGACGGTGGCCGAGTGGTTGGAGAGATGCCAAGCTACCGCCGTAACAATAATCCGGATGACGCCGGCGAAGACGACGGTTCGTTTGCCGGACGTATCATCCCGAAGTTATCGGTGAATCAATACGGAGCCACACTGTCGAGATGGATGGGCGTTGATGAAACCGCCATTCAAGCCGCCTTGCCCGACCTGCAGAATTTTGCTGTACGGGATTTAGGTTTTATGAAAGCCTAGTCGGATTCCCACAACACGGATTCGTTACTGGCCACCGCTGATTCGAGTAAATCAATCAGCGGTGCAGCGCGCACGGATAAGGCCACCGGAGAGGGTGTGTTGTCCTCATCATCAAGCGGTGGCGGCGCGTCGTCCTCAACCACATTACTCAATGCCGTTTGTAATTCAGCCAGAGCCGAACTGACATCTTCAGCCATAATGGCGCCAGGCACATTGCCACTTTGCCCCATCATCGTTAAAAGGTCTTTAGCCACATCACCAAACATGGTGATGTTCGCTTGCCCAGCGGTTTTAAAAGTCACTAACATGCTGTTCGCTTCTCGAGCAGTAGACAGGTCTCTATGGCTGACTTTAACACACACATTTTCACCGCAACCGCTGTGGGTGCCGTGTACGCCACCGTTGCAACCAAAGGCTTGTCCATTCCAACGGCCCCTGCGCTGCTGTTAGCTGCGGCTACGGCCGTTGGCGGCATACTGCCCGATATCGACCTGAAGGCATCAACACCCAGCCGGGCTTTGTTTTTAGTACTCGGAGCGATGATAGCCATCCTAGGCATGCTGCAGCACGTGCCACGTTTCAGCGTACTGGAGCTCCTGGCACTGGGTGCAATTTTATTCGTGGTGGTGCGCTTTCTATTGCGAGCGCTATTTCATAAATTTACCGTTCATAGAGGCTCACTGCACTCTCTGGCCGCAAGCCTTATGTTTGGTGTTGGTACCGCAGTGTTATGCCATCGCTACTGGCAGCAGGACGCAGACATTAGTTGGCTGGTGGGTACCGGTGTCATGTTGGGCTGCTTGACGCACTTAATCCTGGATGAAATTTACAGCGTGGATTTTACTGGTGCGCGCGTGAAACGTTCGTTTGGTTCTGCTTTAAAAGTGATAGATACTGCGCGCTGGCCGGGCAGCGCTGCGGTTATTGCCGTAACGATTGTCGGCTTATGGATGGCGCCGCCTGTAAGCGCTTTTGTCAAACGCTTACAGACGATCGATCCTAACTGGCAGTCGTGGTTCTTAGCGCTCGACTTTTAACGACTTCAACGTTTCGTAAGTAACACCGCCAACATCAAGATTTGTTTTTTCTTGATAAGCCTTAACCGCAGACAACGTCGCACTGCCGAGTACACCATCGGCCGGACCTGGGTCAAACCCTTCGCGGGCAAGCGCTCGCTGTAAGCGTTGAATGATTTCAGGTGTGGTGTTGGTTTCACACAGAACACGTCGCCACACAAGTGTGGGCGGTGCGACTTGAACCTGTCGGGTCACCGTTTTTACCAAACGCGGAATCTCTGTTCGTTCTTCGGATGCAGGCTTCACCAGGCGTTGTACTTTCACCGTTTCAAACTGCGCTGGACGCTCAACGACTTTCACAGACGCAGGCACATCAATCACTTGCGTTTTGACCGTTGTAAATTCTGCAGGGCGCGGGACTAAGCACACTTCTCTGCCTGTGTAAGTTGCGCTTGCGCTGGCCTCTTCGCCTTTTTTCAACCAAAAGAAGCCGGCATCGGCCACTTTGACTCGAGTCGGCACAGTGGCGTACTGAGGTTCGACAGCCACGCGCTCTTCCGATGCGCGCTGAACCACTCGCTCAACTTCCAGCGTTTTGTAAACGGCTGGGATATCCACGGTTTTCGTGGTGGCCGGAGACTCAAGAACCGAACGGGTTACGGTTTCATAGCGGGCTGGAATTTCAACCAAACACATGATTTCGCCAGTCGTGTCATCAATGCGTTCCAGCGGTCCCCGACCTTTTTTCCAAACACTGCGTGCAGGTTCAACCAGGACAGATTCAGTTTCCGTTCGGTAAACCGCAGGCACATTGACCAACCGACTGGAAGCTTCTTTTATAACCACCCGCTCTTCCACCGTTTCATACTCAGCGGCACTCACCTGAATGGTTTCACCGCCAGCACGCTTCAATACACGCTGATCTTGTGTGCGGTATTCAGCCGGTGTGTAATGTTCATGAAAGCATACGGTCTCTGGAACGGTATCTAAATCAACGCCCGACGCCGCGATGCCGTCTAACGCACCGGGGCTAGCCGGATGCGAAACCTTACCTACCTTCATTTCCCAGTTTGCTTCAGCAGGCCGCGTTTCCACTTTCTCGACCACCTCTTTGTAGGTGGCAGGCACATACGTGAGTGTCCGACTGGCTTCACGTACCAACACGCGTTGCTCAACGGTTTCAAAAGAAGCGGGAACGGTTTGAATGCGCTCCGATTGCTCTTGCACCACAATTTCTTCGGTGCGAGTTTCAAACTTCGCAGGCGTTACCACTTTTGCGTAACACTCACCTGGCTTTGCGTTTGGTAATGTTTCGCCTTGCTCAAGGGTTTGTGCAAATAGAGGCGTGCTGGTCACAGTAAGTGACACAAAAAAAGCGCTGGCTGCGAACTTATTCATGGGGCGCGGAATCCTTGTAGCCATAGAACGACTGATGTTAAGGCTACAAGGATAGCTTGCACTGCAGGGTTTCGCAGCGGCAAGCGTTAAATTGTATTGAACGAACGAATTACAATGCACGCGCTCGTCATCAATTATTTGACTTTTAAGTCAAAGAACTTACAGTTGCGTCATGTTACCGACGAAACAAGTTCTGTTGCTACACGGTTTTAGCTTACTGCGCCTTGCGCCGCCGCACTGATAGAAACCCAGTCAGTACAAGCAGGAGCGTAGCACCCAAAGGTGACAAGGCACCGCGTTTTGTGGTGCTCTGGTTGCCGCTATTTGAACCAGTGTCTGTACCACCCGCAGAACCTCCCGTAGTACTACCTGCAGAACCACCGTCGTTGCCGTCGGTTGAACCACCACCATCACCGGAGCCACTACCACCAGCAGAACCATCAGTTGTACCACCATCGGTGTTCTGACTTGGGTTGGTCGGGTCATTCGGGTCGGTGTTCTGAGTATTAACTTCATCACCGTCGTTTACGCCATCACTGTCACTATCAGCCACCAGAGGATTGGTGTTGTGTACGTTCACTTCGTCGCCGTCACTTAAACCATCAGCATCGGTATCTGCCATCAAAGGATTGGTATTGAAGCTAATGACTTCCGCGCCGTCGTTTAAACCATCGTTATCAGAGTCCGACAACTGCGCGTCCGTATAGTGAACGGTGACTTCATCCATATTGGATAATCCATCGTTGTCGACATCGGTATCCGCCTCTACCCCACCCACTAAAGACACACTTTCATGGGAAGCGATTTCCGGTGCCCCGCCCACGCCTGCGCTGCCTGCCATAACGTGCAGGCGATCACCCAGAACAGCACCCGCACCGCTGTGTCTTCCTTCCAACATCGGTTGCAGCGTGCGCCAGGAATCTGTGGCAACGTCATAGGCTTCAACCACATCAAATGCTGTGCTTTGACCGGCGGCTTCGCCACCGACAACGATCACCTCTGTGCCAAACCCCACGGTGGGCGAACCCGCTCGCAAGGTCGGTATGCTGGCACCGGTTCGCCAAACACCGGTGTCAAAATTGTAGATGTCAGTAGCAGCTACCGTGTTATCAAACGGGTTCGGAAGATCAGTTTGACGACCACCGGTAACGATCAATTGATTACCCACCACCACTGCCTGAAAATGATCCCGCGCGTTCGGTGCATCAGGCAAGGTCTGCCATGTTCCCGTAGCGGGATCAAACTCATCAAACCAGGCAACTGAACCGCCGTTATGGCCTAGCGTATTTCCACCTACCACATAGATACGCTCGTTATAAACAACCGCGCCCGCGCCCCCACGTCGTCTTGCAACTGGAATGACTCCTTCGGTGCTCCAATTGCTGTTGGCGGTGTCAAAAACGTGTATATCAGCAACCGAAGGTTCATCCGGGTAGCAACATGTCATTGCGCCGACCGCGTAGATTTTTGACCCTACCGCCACGGGTTGGAAATGATGAATCTCAAGCGGGGTGGCGCCCAGGGATTCCCAGCCGTTCTGCCCAGAGCGATACACCTCAACCGGGCGCATGCCACGCCCACCCAGTACGTACATATCCCCATCAACAACCACTGAACCCGTCTCGTGCCGTGGGGTGATGCTGGTGCCGTCACTGGTGCTGTTTGATTGCCATGGAATCAGGGCATCCGGATAGGCTGACAGCAGAATGGGCAGGCTGACGAACGCAACCGATAGGCCTGCAACAAGGTAAGGTTTGATCATGAGTGTGCTCGATCCTGGGCGCCGAGCAAACTGTGATAACCAACACACTGAAAGCCCGGGCTGACGTCAAGCTAATCGGCCAAGCCCGGCCGTTACTGCAGCTTTCAATTGTGTCTAAGCTAAATTACGCGGTCGGCATCGAACTTTTACCCGCAAAACCAGCATTTTTTCGCTTAAGAATCCGCTTTCGGCAGCCTTACGATGAGACTGCTGGTATCCCAACGGCCACCACCAGCGGCCTGGACATCCCGATAGAACTGATCCACCAGGGCCGTTACGGGTAAAGACGCTTTATTCACGCGCGCTTCGTCCAGAACGATCCCCAGGTCTTTACGCATCCAATCCACCGCAAAGCCGTAATCGAATTCCCGATCGAGCATACCCTCGTAGCGATTCTCCATTTGCCATGACTGTGCGGCACCTTTGGAGATCACATCAACAACCGCACGACCATCAAGCCCTGCGCACTCGGCAAAATGCAGCCCTTCTGATAAACCTTGAACAAGCCCGGCAATACAAATTTGGTTAACCATTTTGGTGAGCTGTCCGGCACCACTATCCCCCATCAACCGCACGGATTTTGCGTACAGCTCCATCACGGGTTCGGCCCGGTTATACGCCTCGGAATCTCCACCCACCATGATGGTCAATGCCCCGTTCTCTGCACCGGCCTGCCCGCCTGAGATAGGCGCATCAAGAAAGCCCACACCCTGCTCTGCAGCAACCGAGTAAAGCTCTCTTGCAACCGATGCTGATGCGGTGGTGTGATCAACAAACAAAGAACCTTCGCTCATGCCAGCAAGCGCACCGTTCTCACCCAGTACCACCGATCGCAAATCATCATCGTTGCCTACACAAGCCATAACAAACTCAGCACCTGTGGCCGCTTCTTTCGGCGTTTCGCATGCTGTGCCACCCGAGTACGTGCTCACCCAATCAGCACTTTTTGACGCAGTGCGGTTGTAAACACGCACGTCATGGCCTGCTTTGATGAGATAGCCGGCCATGGGGTAACCCATAACACCTAAGCCTAAGAACGCAAC
The DNA here is from genome assembly GCA_020629835.1 of Granulosicoccaceae bacterium. Lineage (GTDB taxonomy): Bacteria > Pseudomonadota > Gammaproteobacteria > Granulosicoccales > Granulosicoccaceae > Granulosicoccus. Next base: position 98,177 of record JAHDCO010000001.1, on the reverse strand, counting down.
TGTGGCCATATCAACACCTCAATCTCAACTGTTTATTGCAGACATAAAAAAGGAGCGCTGCATGGTAACACCGCTCCCTCTTCTGACCTACCAGACTCGCTTTATACGTAGTCTTTGTACTTCGCCAGGTGACGTACTGGCTTTGACAATGCATCGCGGCGGAAGGGGTCGCCCAGCTCTCGGTTACACATGACTTCGATGACCGTGGTCTTACCGTGATTCATCTGTGCATCGATCGCATTGCTCAGCGCTTTGCCCACATCACCGTACTGATCCACAGTGACACCTTCGGCGCCCATCGCACGCCCCATCTCAGCAAAGCTTTCACTTTCAAGTTCACCGGCCACGAATCGACGACCGTAGAAATCCACCTGGTTCTTCTTCTCAGCACCCCATTGACGGTTGTGGAAAACCACCGCCGTAACCGGGATATTGTGACGAACGGAGGTCATAACCTCTGTCATGCTCATGGCCCAGGCACCATCACCAGCGTAGGCCACGGCTGGACGCTCAGGCGCTGCACACTTCGCACCGATCATCGTCGGCAGTGCGTATCCACAGTTACCGAAACTCATTGGCGCAAAGAAACTGCGTGGACGTTCAAAACGCAAGTAGCTGTTTGCCACTGAGTTGATGTTACCGATGTCGGTAGACACCATGACATCAGCGGGCATGGCTTTTTCGAGTTCACGCAAGACCTGGCGAGGCGCTAACCAGCTGCCTTCTTCGGCCTCAGCTTCAGCGATCATGTCCTGGCTAAAGCTGTCAGTTTCGTGAACCCATGCATCCAGCTCCGCTTCCCAGGCGTCTTTTTCCTGCTTGGTGGTTGCCATACGCTCATCACGTGTGGCATCGCAGTCCAGCGTCATGTCGTTCAAACGAGCCAGCAAAGCACGTGCGGTTGCGCCTGCATCACCACAGATGCCGACAGAGATTGGCTTAACCAAGCCCAACATCTTGTGGTCAGCGTCTACCTGAATGATCTTGGCATCTTTCGGCCAGTAGTCCATACCGTGTTGTGGCAAGGTGCCGAATGGCCCAAGACGTGAACCCAACGCTAGAACGACATCCGCCTTTTCGATCAGCTTCATGCCGGCTTTCGAGCCCTGATAACCCAGAGGGCCTGCCCACTGAGGATGGCTTGCAGGGAATGAGTCGTTGTGCAGGTAGCTGTTAACGACCGGGCAACCCAGGCGCTCTGCCAGGGCAACACAATCATCAACGGCCTCTGCCATCACCACACCACCGCCAGACAGGATGACCGGGAATTTTGCAGAAGCTAATAGCTCGGCAGCTTCTCGTTGTACGTCTTCACCACCTGCGCCACGATCCAATCGCATCGGCTTGGGAATATCGACGTTGATATCGCCATAGAAGTAATCGCGTGGAATGTTTAACTGGGTGGGGCCAATTTCAGAAATGGCGCGATCAAAACAACGGGCTGTGTACTCAGCCATACGATTAGGGTTATTTACGTGACCCTGGTACTTCACGAACTCCTGGAACATTGGCAGCTGGTTGGCTTCCTGGAAACCACCCAAACCCATACCCATGGTGCCGGTTTCCGGAGTGATCATAACGACTGGGCTGTGCGCCCAGTAAGCCGCCGCAACAGCGGTAACGCAGTTAGAGATACCCGGACCGTTCTGACCGATCACAACACCGTGACGACCCGTTGCTCGAGAGTAACCATCGGCCATGTGAGCAGCACCCTGCTCGTGCACAACCGGAATGAGTCGGATACCCGCAGGTGCGAATATGTCCATTGCATCCATGAACGCAGAGCCCATGATGCCGAAAATGTCTGTAACGCCGTTAGCGACAAGCGTTTCTACAAACGCTTCACTGGGGGTCATGCGTGGCATGGCTGTATAACTCCTAGAGTGTGAGGATGTAACTGTAGCTAGCCTCTGGCCTATTCGCTAGGTCCAAAGGTTGGCGCCGGGGAGCGCCAGAATAACCAATAATGAGCTAAAAAGTCTCAATAACGGCCGCAAGCCGCTCGATTCCAGGCTCGATTCGGTCATCTGGAATAGATGAGAAGCCGAGTCGGCAGAAATGACGATTGCCTTCAGGTTCGGCAAAGTAGGTATCGCCCGCATTAAGAAAGACGCTTTCAGCCGCCGCTCGCAGCTCAAGCTGCTGTGCATCAATATGAGCCGGCAAGCGCACCCAGTAAGACGAACCGCCGAACGCGGGCGCTACCGACGATAAACTCAGATGCTTACCAAGGGACTGATTCATTAGCTCCCAGCGTTTCTTGTACGCCTGCGACAAACGCAGCACTGCCGCATCGTGATGCCCCAAAGCCAAAAAGTGACCAACGGTGCGCTGGGTATTGCTTGGTGGGTGTCGGTACATGAGTCGGCGCAGCGCTCTGGCTTCAGCAATGAATGATTTTGGCCCAACCATGAACCCCACTCGCAATCCAGGGGCAAGCGTTTTAGACAAACTGCCAATATAGATAACGTTCTGTGATTGATCGAGGCTCTTCAAAGCCGGGGTGGGTTTGCCGACAAAATTCAATTCACTTTCGTAGTCGTCCTCTACCACCATCACGTTGTGCTCGGTTGCCAGTGCCAGTAATTCCTGCCTGGCCGCTAACGGCATGGTTGTGGTGGTTGGGCACTGATGACTGGGTGTTACGTACATTAATTGGCAATCAGCCAATCGCTCATCGGTTTGAACGCCTTCATTACCCACCGGGAATTGAATTTGCTCGCCGGCAAACAACGAAAAAATGTTGCGCGCATCCGGATAGCAAGGGTTTTCGATACCCACTTTGGATTGCTTGTTCAATAACAGCTGGGCGGTGATAAACAGAGCATTCTGAGCGCCGGTGGTAATCAGAATTTGATCGGAATCGGCCCATACGCCACGCCGCGGCAATACACGCTTATGGATCTGTTCAACGAGCAGCTCGTCGTCACGGGCAATACGATCGTGTGTCCATTCATTAATGGCGCCCACGTGGAGCGACAAACGACAAGCCTCACGCCAGTCGTTAACCGGGAACAACGATGAGTCCACTTGACCGTAAATGAAGGGGTACTGATAGTGGTTCCAATCCGCAGGCCGGCGTAAGTTGCGCTGGGAACCGAGGTCCAGAACTGTACTGACTTCGATGTCGTCTTTCGGCGTACTTTGTTTATGCTTTGTGGTGCCGTCCACCCGGCCTTCAAGAATTTCGGGGTTAACAAAATAGCCACGACGCTCACGCGCAATCAGATAGTTTTCATCAACCAGATGCTGGTAGGCCAAAACGACCGTATTTCTTGCAACGCTCAATTGCTTGGCCAGCTCTCGGGATGATGGCAGAGGCATGTCCACCGCTACGTGGCCGTCGAGGATGGCATTCACTAACGATTGCCGCAATTGCGTTTGCAGGCTTTGGGTATCTTCGTGATTGAGCTGAAACAGCTGCTGCCACATAGGCTGCTCTCGCGAACGCGACACCGCTAACGGCCTCCGGCGAACAGGTAACCGGTTGCGCTACTTATCTTGCAGTACCAAGTCTTCAAGATCGGACAGGTCGTAAGCTTCCACATTGGCGGTCAGTTCTGCCTCTGGCAACGTTGGAATGATTTGATCGTCTGGAATAATGCCAGTGTCTGCCGCAGTTAGCGAGCCTTCGTTATCTGCAGGCACTCGTTTCAATAGCGTGGGCAAGGCCTTTTGGTCCGTGGGTGTCGTGAGCAGCGCACGTTCTTTTTCTTTGCGGGCCAGCAATTTTTGCGAGGCGATCAACTTACCCTGTAGCGTCTCCATACGCCCCTTGTAGCGCGACAGCTGGTTCTCAAGGCCGTTGTTTTTAGAGCGTAAGGAATCGCGCTCGGCTTGCACTAACACCCGGTGCTTACGCGAATCCTCCAAAAGTTGTTTTAGTAACTCACGTTCTTCGTTGGCTTCGCGTGACCATCGACGGCGGCGAAACGCCCCCACCAACCCCATTAGACAGATCCCGAGCAGCAACCCAGCCAGAGCGGTCAAACCAAACAACCCGCCCAAAACGGCCAGCGTGCCCCACTGAGACTCGAGGCTTTCGAATAATCGAGTCGCGCTATTCATCGAGGTTCGCCTGAATATTGACGTATTGGCTGCGCCCTGACTCAGTCACGCGCGGCAACACCGAAGTAATAAGCCGGGATTGCTCCAGCCCGCGGTTTGTCAGAAACGTTCTGATGGTTCGCGCTCGTTCTTCTGAAAGCACTCGGTTACTGCTTCCTGAGCGTGCGTCATCACTGGCAACTTCCACCACGATAAGCGATTCCGAATACAAAAACAGATCCTCAAAGATTTCTTGCAGTAAACCTTCACTCTGAGCGGTTAAGTCTGCTCTGCCATTTAGAAACGTTACCCTCTTCGAGCGCTCCGTCATCGCCCCTAATACCGTGCGACGCAAGATAGCGAGCGAATCATTAGCACTGGGCTGTGCCGGCGTTGCTGGCACCGTGTTTTCAGCAGCATCCTCTGCCGTGCTGGTAACCACATTTGCATCCGCATTTGCATCCGCATTTGCATCTGCATCTGCAACTGCAACGTCAACTTCCGCAGATTCATCAGAATCAACGGCGGTAACGAGATCGATGGGAGCAGCAGGATCGACAGTTGTGGCTGTTGATTCTGTTGGCTCGGTAGAAGAAACGGTGTCTGCCGTTTCATCGGCCAGCGGCACATTCAAGCGCTGCGATACCGTTACTGCGGAAATCGGTTCGGAAACTTCGGTGGATGCCCCCGGACTGGAAGGGGGGAGTGTCTGACGTTCGATTTGCACAGGCTCTACAAGCTCTGCCGTTTCAGGAGAGGCGATGTTAGCTGCAGACAACCCACCCAACGACTCACCCACCCATCGATGCCCCTGCACCAATGCAGCCGCTAGCATCATTAGCGCCGCCACAGACACGCAGACACCGGCTACCCACCCACCGATAGCGGGTTCACTCCAGTGATCTGAGGGGGATGCCAAAGCAGACATTACGGGCGGATTAACCTGAGAAATTGAGCGGGTTTCTATGGTAACTCGAATAGCGTACGCAACCACTGATCCGCATCGACATACGTCTCATAACCGATCGATGACACGCGATTTAACGCAAGCATTCAGCTTTTACTATTCACGCGCTACATCACAGTTTTGGTGCATGAGCACATAGCAACCTTGGCATGACCGGTTGTGTGCATTCAGGCACAGACGACTCCGCCGCTGTTTTACACCATGGGTATCCGTTTACACACCGCCTTCAGGTGCCACCATGACTAACAGCTACACACCAATCGCTTGTGCCCTGCTTTGTCTCACGCTGGTCGGTTGCGGCTGGGTGGATTCAACCGGGCAACAAGGTGGACGTGACAGTGGCGGGCTAACCTCCATTGAAGCCGGTGGCGCGTTGATCGCGGACGGTTCAGTAAGCCTGAATGAAAATACCACCAAGCGTTTCCCGCTTTTAAAATCTGTGGATGCGCCGAGCACCTGGACATGGCGATTTCTACCAGATGAAAATGATGTATCGCTGTGCCAAACCGAGCATGGTCTGGACGGGTTGGTGGCAGAAACCTCGCTAACCAACGCCTGTTCAAACCCGGCCGATTGCGAACTGCAAATCCAGGAATTTACCAGTGGCACAGGTACCGTATTCGATGTGCGTTTACCCACGCTGTCCGCACCGGTTGCCTTGGCCTATTCACTGGAAACCACCCTATCGTCCGGTGAAACTTACAGCCAACGGCAAACCGTCTGTGGCATTGCCATAAATGAAGCGCCTTCGGTTGTCGAAAATCACTACTTAGTGTTGGCCAATCAAATTCGAACCGTTGAAGCCAATGACCCATTCGCCGTACTTAAAAATGATAACGACGATGAGCATGTTCGTAACCAACCGCTGTTTATTGAAGAGATTACCAGCGCCCCCAGGTACGCTGACAATCTATTCATAACCGCCGATGGTGCATTTCGTTATACGCCATCCGCCGATCTGTACATCGCAGCCGATGAACAACTTGAAGATCGGGTTGATCTGATTGTCAGCGATGGTGTGCACTCCGTACCTTCGGTTATTCATTTTCGTTTGGTGGCCAGCAGTATTCGCCCCAACACCGTACAACAGATCCCAGCGACGCCCGTGATCCTTGACGATGATCTAACAGGTTCACTGGAACTTGATGTTTCCGGATACGTATCTGATGCGGATGGTGACCCACTGCAGTTTCGCCTGGAATCGAGCCCTCTTGTTGATGCCGGTAAAATACAAATCAGCGATGCAGGACTGATTACCGGTAGCTTCACTCAAGAGGATTTCGGCACAGAAGAGATCACTGTAATCAGCAGCGACGGCTTACACACGTTTCGACAAAGCTTTACCGTGCAAATCCGCGATAACCGCCCGACAAACACCCCCCCGGAAGTCACTGATATTCCAAACCGAACGGTATCGGGCAACTTTGAATACGACGTATCACCTTACTTCTCGGATGCCGATGGTGATGCGCTTACGTTTAGTTCTACCAACTTACCGCCTGGTACCACCTTATCCGCAGCTGGGTTGTTGACAGGAACCGCTAACGCGCAAAACGACGGACGCTGGTTGATCCGTGTGGAAGCCACAGACAATCGCGGCGGTACAGTGACCGATCAGTTTCGATTGGTGGTTAACGACTAACGACACAAACTACTATGTGGTGTCGGTGTGAGCATTTTGCAGCAGGGTGAGTAACTGCTCATGCAATTTTGCATTGGCAGACGCCACGACACTACCACCGTCGAGGCACGGCTCACCCGACCATTGCGTGATAACGCCACCTGCGCCGTGCACGATTGGGATAAGCGCCTGTATGTCATACGGTTGCAGGCTACTTTCTATGACCGCATCAATCCCGCCCATAGCCAGTAACGCGTAGGCATAACAGTCTCCGCCATAGCGGGTCATGGCCACAGCATCACGAACCGAGCGAAACTGCTTTTGTGTGGTTGAGGTTGTAAACATGTCTGGCGTGGTGGTTTGCACGATGCATTCAGTTAATGGACGGTAGTCTCGTGTGGATAACGGTCGAGTACCCCCCTGGTGAACGCATTCTGCGTGACCGTCCCAGCCCAGAAACCGCTCTTGTGTCCATGGTTGGTCGAGCGCACCGAACAGCACGTCTTGTCCATCGTTTAAGCCCACCAAGGTTCCCCACAGCGGTAAGCCCGTGATAAACGCTCGTGTGCCATCAATGGGGTCCACAACCCAGGTCAACTGTGACTGCACAGCCGGATCAATAGCTAAGGCAGCAATCGCGTCGCCAGCAGACGGGCGCGAGTTCTCTTCCCCTAAAAATCCCGCCTCAGGCAGTGCAGCCATTAAGCAGTCTCGCAGTACTTGCTCGGCTTGTTGATCCGCTTCGGTTACGGGGTCAAACCCGGTTTGCGCCTTGTTAGCCACGGCAAGTGGCTGCCGAAAGTTGGGTAGCGTCACAGTCGCTGCCTGGTCCAGAGCGTGATCAACCGCACAACGAATAGCTTGGATGTTATCGGAGGTGAGTATCGACATAGCGCCAGTGTACCAACCCCGTCACAGCATCGACACGGCAAGCGAGTTTTGACGCCATTTATGCGCACTGTCTGTCATAAGGACTGGCCCGCACTGCGCAATAATTCGCCCAATTATTACAGTTGTAAAGCAGTGTGATTTTAGCGGGGCAGATGGCTGGAAAGTCATTATCAAATGCCTATACTCCCCAGCCCCGACAGCCACTGCACGACAGAAACAACGACGGTGCTTACATGATGTTCTTCGCCACAAAACTTCGTCGAAACTGGTCCAAGTCAGCCACTGTTTTGTGCGTGCTGATTGCATCAGAAAGTTTGGTAGGCTGTTCCTCAATCAATTATCGGCAGGCGGCCTACTCTGCGTTGCGCCACGAAGACTGCAAGCGCAACGAGGTTGAGATTTTTTGCACCCGTTCTTACCAGCGCGAATACAATGAGTACGAGCGCATGCGAAATGAATTCTTGCGCGAATCTCGAGCTACCGAAAAGAGTTCACCGTTATGGCGCCATCCAGTAACAACCTCAGCCGCGTTGTAGCCCACCGAGGCGCGTCCGCCGATGCACCTGAGAATACCTTAAGCGCTTTAAACCTCGCCATTGAATACGGTGCAAACTGCGTCGAAGTCGATGCGATGATTTCTAAAGATGGCGTAGCCTTCCTACACCACGACGATGGTCTGGAACGATGCACCAATGGTCGTGGTTACGTTTGCGCCGCCTCAGCCTCTGAATTGGATGCACTTGACGCATCTGGCAAGCACACCCAGTTTGCGGGTGAACCCTTACCGCGTTTGTCAGCAGCGCTGGATTTACTCATCGAGAAGAAAACCGGTTTGAACCTGGAGATCAAACCCACACCTGGGCTGGAACAAGCCACAGCAGCAGCTGTGGTTGCCGAATTAGAAGCCACTTGGCCCAGTGAATTGCCGTTAATCATTTCTTCATTTAGTAAGGACGCATTGGAAGTGGCGCAGGCACTGCTGCCAAATGCTCAGCGTGCGTTGATTACCTGCGCTGTGCCACCGGACTGGGAAAACACGCTGAAGGCATTGGAATGTACGAACTTTCACATGGCAGCCGAGTTACTGAACGAGACAGACGCGAAAGCTATCAAAGCGGCAGGTTATGGGTTGTACTGCTACACCGTCAACGAGGTCAGCCAGGCACACCGTCTATTGGGCATGGGTGTCGATGGGGTATTTACCGACAAGCCCAAGCTGCTGTTAAACGAGATTAGCGCAACGTAGAGCGAGGGTACTTAAACCGAACACCGGGGATGCGTTGAACATCGTTGTCATCCAATCCCTGCAACACCGCAGGCCAGATACTTTGCCAGCAACAGCCATGATTAAATGACCCCAGCTCTACCCCAAAGGCATTGGTTTGCGCGCGTACAAACGTGCGCACCAGCTGCGGAGGAATGACCGTGTCCTTTCCTCCAAGCAAATGCCACTGAATCACCGAAGGCCTTAACGGGGAACGCGTTGCCGGGTTCAGGGATCCATACAAGGGCGAGTAACGATGATGGGCCACCCACGCATCGGTATCCAGGTTGCCAGCCAACGTAACCACATGCACCACGCTTGGTAGCCGTTCAGCGATCAGCAAAGCCAAGGCTCCGCCGCCACTGTGGCCAAATAAACGTACACGCGTGGCACCCGACTCAGCAATCACTTGCTGAAGCGCACCGGTCATACTGGCAACCACCGCTTCGGAATATCGGGCTGACGTCCAAAGATCATCATTACAGCCGGACTCTGCAAAGGTGCCGTTGTAGCAAGGCCTGCCTAAATACACCGCAGCTTGATCATCAAAACTCATAAGACGGAGCATCAACGGTTGACGCGGCGTGGGGTCTCGCATGCGCAACACGCGATAACGCCAGGGTGAACCATCGCCTTCCAGATACACATGAAGGGTGTCTGCATTCGAGCGGTTAATCGGCCTGTTTTGTAACACTAAGTGTCTATAACCATTAGCGTTAATGTCATGGCGTATAAACTGTTGCTCATCGGCAATAGCTACCAACTTGCCGGTAGGCGTTGCGCAGCCGACCAACGTCACAAGCACTAAACCTAAGACCAGTTTTTCACACACGCGTACCACGTGCCGATGCAAATACGGTGGTTGCAAGCATTGGGTAAGGCGTGAAATCAAACTTTTCTGTCCAGTCACCTGAGCGAACCGCTCACGGTTTATGCATATACAGTGAGATATAGTCAATGTATCGACTTACACAGCACCATTCATATTAAGGGCCAGTATGAAAACATCAATCATTGCAGCCTGTGTGTTGGTCTTGGTTTTAGCCTTGTGGATGGCTAGCGGGCTACTCACTGGCGATCAAAACTCAGACGCTGAAGCCAATTCAGCCGCCGTTGCCGAGGGTACCGAAAACGCCGCTAATGAGGGGCTGATGAAGGTACAGGTATCGGTCGCGAATCTGGAATCCCGAGCGCGTGAAATTGTCTTACAAGGCCAGATAGAGCCCGCTCGGGTGTTGGCTGTGCGTGCAGAGACCAGCAGCACAATCGAAACCTTACCCATTGCAAAAGGCCAGCGAGTGCGCGCAAATGACGTCATAGCCACGCTCGCGCTGAATGGCCGCGATGTGGATTTAGCCGAAGCGGACGCCCAGGTCGTGGCCGCTGTGAGCCAGCAAAATGCAGCTGCAGAACTTCGTAAACAAGGGTTGCAGTCTAAAGTGCAGTCCCAACAGGCAGCCGCCAGTCTGGCATCGGCCCAAGCGCAAAGGAACCGCATTCGCAGAGATATCGCAAATACACAAATTACTGCCCCGTTTAACGGCATTGTCAATGCGTTACCGGTGGAGCTGGGTGAATTAGTCAATAACGGCGATACTATCGCACAGTTAGTTGATGACTCCAGTTTCAAGGTCAGTGCACAAGTAGCCCAACAATCGGTTAGCGAATTAAAAGTCGGCCAACCCGTAGATGTCGAACTGATCACAGGTCAGGTACTACGCGGTGAACTGACCTTTGTCGCCTCAGTCGCTGACTCACAAACGCGCAGTTTTACCGTGGAAGCAAAAGTCAGAAGCACGGGCGAACCTATTGCCGCCGGCGTCAGTGCATCACTTCGAATCCCTGTGGAAACCATAGACACGGTTTTCTTAACCCCCTCAGCCCTGGCATTAGGCGATGCAGGAGAGCTAGGCGTAAAGCTTGTGGACGATGAGGACACGGTGCAATTTATTCCGGTGTCTTTACTCAGCACAACGATTGACGGCGCCTGGGTATCGGGTATCCCAACCGGCAGCCGCGTCATCACGTTGGGCCAGGCGTTTGTTGCCGTGGGCGAAAAAGTTGACCCTATCGAGGCGACTGAACAGGATACAGAGGGTGACGCTGCATCAGCGGGCACACAAGCTACTAACGAGAGTTAAGCCATGCTAGCGATTATCGATGCAGCGTTTGACCGAAGCCGCACCGTCTTTATGGTGTTTGTGTTTTTGATCGTTGCCGGTGTGTTGGCGTACACCAGCATCCCCAAGGAAATGGAACCCGACGTTCCGATTCCCATCATCTACGTGTCGTTGTCACTGGATGGGATATCACCTGACGACGCGGAACGACTGCTGGTTCGGCCTATGGAAAAAGAACTGCAAAGCATTGACGGCCTGAAGACTATGTCGAGCACTGCGTCGGAAAGTCACGCGTCGGTGTTATTGGAATTTGATGCAGGCTTTGATGGTGAACAGGCGTTACTGGATGCGCGTGAAAAGGTTGAGCGCGCTAAAAGCAACCTTCCCGCCGCAGCCGACGAACCCACGGTGAATGAAGTTAATGTTGCTTTGTTTCCGGTGTTAAGTGTGAGCCTGTCGGGCAACTTACCCGAACGCACCCTGGTCACCATCGCCAGAGAACTCAAAGACAAACTGGAAGCGTTACCGGGTGTGCTGGAAGCAAACGTCGCCGGGGAACGCGAAGAAGTTTTGGAAGTGATTGTTGATCCGGTAGTACTGGAAACATACAACGTCGACTTCAACGAGCTCTTTTCACTGATTCAATCAAACAACTTACTGGTTGCCGCAGGCGCGATTGATACCGGCGTCGGGCGCATGGTGTTAAAGGTGCCCGGCGTTATCGAGAACATTAACGACGTCATGAGCCTACCGGTCAAAGTAGACGGTAATAACGTGGTTACTTTTGGTGATGTGGCTGAAGTACGACGGACATTTAAAGACCCTCATAGCTTTGCCCGTTTAAACGGCTCCCCGACGTTGGTCCTGGAGATCTCTAAACGACTGGGTGCAAACGTTATAAGTACGATTGAATCGGTGCGCCAAATCATCGCTGAAGAGCAAGCGCGACTGCCAGAGAGTTTGATTGTTCGTTATCACCAGGACAAAGCGAAAGAAACACGCACCATGCTGACAGATCTGCAGAACAATGTGGTCTCGGGCATTGTGCTGGTAATGATTGTCATCATGGCAGCTTTGGGTTTTCGGTCTGCGTTATTGGTAGGTGTCGCGATACCGGGTTCATTTTTAGCAGGCATCTTTGTTATCAATATGCTGGGCTTCACGATGAATGTTGTGGTGTTATTCAGCTTGATCCTGGTTGTCGGTATGTTGGTTGATGGCGCGATCATCGTGACCGAACTGGCCGACCGGAATATAGAAGATGGCATGAGTAAGGATGAGGCTTACCGCGCGGCAGCTAAGCGTATGGCCTGGCCCGTTACAGCCTCTACGTTCACAACCATTGCGGTATTTACCCCGTTACTGTTTTGGCCTGGTGTTATCGGGCAATTTATGAAGTACATGCCTATCACGGTCATCACCTGCCTGATTGCTTCATTGGCTATGGCACTGGTGTTCATTCCGGTGTTGGGAAAACTGATTGGGCGTAACCCCCCTAAGACAACGGAAAAGCAGGACGTCAGTAATGACCCTAAAGCGGCCCTGCGTCGCCTATTGCAAAATCCTGACATGGCGGCTAACGCGGGTCAAATCAGTGCCCGCGATATTCACGATGGCACCACAGGTTTTAAAAGTGGTTATTTAAAATTCCTGCACGTGCTGTTACGCGGCCCGTTTATCACCTTTCTGTTTGTACTGGGTTTTACCATCGTTACCTACTTTGTGTATGGGGTACTTGGCCGCGGGGTTGAATTCTTCCCGGATATCGAGCCAGAGTCTATGGCGGTGCAAGTGTACGCCCGTGGTGACTTATCGATCTTTGAACAAGATGCCATCGTGCGCAATGTCGAGTCTTATCTATACGAGCAGGAGGGCGTACGAACCGTCTATGCAAAAACAGGCGGTGGCGGTGGGGCCGACAATAGCGCTGCCGACAAAATCGGTAGTATCGTATTAGAGCTCACTCCGTGGAACACGCGGCCAAAAGTGGTCGACATCATCGAAGAGCTACGCGAAAAAACCAGTCACATACCCGGTATTAAACTCGAGTTTGCCAAGAACGAAGGCGGACCGGGCGGCGGTGGCAAGCCCATCAACATACAAGTCAGTGCGCGCAGTGATCAAAAGCAGGAACAAGCGGTGGTGTACTTACGCAACTTGATGAATGAGGTTGGCGGCTTTGTAGAAATCAGTGATAACCGCGCCCTACCCGGCATTGAATGGGAACTGGCGGTAGATCGAGAACAAGCGGCGCGCAATGGTGTGGATATCGCCATGATCGGCAACGCAGTACAAATGATTACCAGTGGTATACGAGTGGCAGGTTACCGACCCGACGACGCCACGGACGAACTGGATATTCGGGTGCGTTACCCGGTTGAAAACCGAACCCTGGATCAAATCAAAAACATTCGCATTGGAACGCCACGCGGCATGGTACCCCTGAGCAACTTTGTCTCTATTCAACCGGTACAGAAAACCGGCACCATTACACGCGTGGATACGCAGCGCGTAATCACCGTTGAAGCCAACATGGCTGAAGGCTTTATACCCGATACGCAATTAAAGTTACTGCAGGAAGCGCTACAGAACGGCCCGCAGGACCCCGAGGTATCAATCAACTTTAAAGGTGAAGCCGAAGAGCAACAGGAGGCAATGATATTTCTGGCCACTGCATTCATTACGGCCATATTTTTGATGATGGTTATCCTGGTCACTCAGTTCAACAGTGTGTACCACGCACTACTAATACTGAGTGCCATCGTGTTTTCTACATCCGGTGTTTTGATTGGCCTGATGCTCGCCAAGCAAACCTTCGGCGTTGTGATGGTGGGGATCGGCATCATTGCGTTAGCCGGCATTGTCGTGAACAACAACATCGTGCTGATTGATACTTACAACCGCTTTCGCGCGGCCGGTGCGGCCGCTATCGATGCTGCATTACTTACCGGTGCTGTCCGCGCGCGTCCGGTATTACTGACCGCCATCACCACCATCCTGGGCTTAATGCCCATGGTGTTATCGATGAACATCAGCCTGTTGGAACGCACCATTACCTTCGGTGCTCCATCCACTATGTGGTGGACTCAGATGGCCAGCGCCATAGCCGGTGGCTTAGCGTTTACCACGTTACTGACGCTGTTCTTAACGCCGTGCTTGTTGGTGTTAGGGGCGAAGGTTAGCGCTTCAATTAAAGTTCGAAAGCATAAGAAAGCGGCCCGTAAAGCCAGTGCATTGAAGTCAGCGACGGCGTCTGCCAATCAGACAACGGCTGCATCAACCTAGGCATGCATAGCGGCGATGGCTGCACGTTTGCGCGTGCTGGCCAATCGCCTGCTAACCATCACGTTTTAACTTCAGTCACCATCAGCGGCGCCTTTTGCTCGCGCTGCAGCCCGCCGCGCACGGAAACCAGGCAACAGGATCAGCAGCACAGCAAGTATCAACAAAACCATCGTCATCGGGCGCTGCCAAATGAAAGCAATGCCATCGTAGAGTTGCATGGAACGGGCGAAGTTGTTCTCTAATAGAGGGCCAAGAATGAATCCGATCAATAACGGCGCAAGCGGATAGTCAGCAAATCGAAAGGCGGTTGCTACAACACCAAAGCCCACGAGAATCAGTAATTCCGTTGCGTTGTTTTGCCCGATATAAGCCCCCATCAACGTAAAGAAGAGGATGAATGGGATCAGATAATTGCGAGGCACAGCCAGTACCTTTGCAATGTACGGAATCAACGGCAGGTTCAAAATCAACAGCACCAGGTTGCCGATGTACATCGAGATAATCACAGCCCAGAAGATCTCTGGATCATCAATCATCAGCCGCGGCCCGGGCGATACATTCAACGCGATAAGCGCACCCAGCAGTATCGCTGTTGTCCCTGACCCGGGAATGCCCAAGGTAAGCAGCGGTACAAAGGAACCCGTGCAGGCGGCATTGTTTGCTGATTCAGGTGCTGCCAAACCTTTTACAGAGCCTTTACCAAATTTTGCTTGTTCTTCTTTCGTAGCCAGGTTGCGTTCTACGGCATAGCCTAAAAATGATGCGATCGTTGCACCTGCTCCGGGCAGCACACCAATTAAGAAACCCTGAATGGATTGGCGACCAATCACAGGCGCAATCGATTTAGCCTCATCTTTGGTGATGCGAAGATCCTTGATTTTCCCACCCGCACCGGTTTGTTTAGAACGATCGGGGTCAAGCACGAGATAAAGCGCTTCAGGCAGCGCAAACATCGCCATCGCCAGCGTGATAAACCCGAATCCCGATTGCAGATCCAGAATACCGCCGGTAAAACGCGGCATATTAAATAACACACCCTCACCCACGGTCCCCAGCGCCAGACCAAGGAAAGTCATAAGCAGCGCTTTAAACACCTGGCCGGTACCGGCGAAGGCTGCGATAGCCGACAAGCCGACAACCATCAGTGCAAAGTATTCCGACGAATGGAACAGCAGTGCCACGCTTGCCAGCATCGGCGCAAAGACCAACAAGAGAATCGCTCCAATCGTACCGCCCGCGAAAGAGGATATGGCCGCTATGGTTAAAGCCTTGCCGGCCTTACCCTGACGCGTGAGCGGGTAACCATCAAAACTGGTTGCTACGGTGGATGCCACACCGGGTGCATTGATCAGAATTGACGAGGTGGATCCACCAAATACCGCGCCGTAGTACACCCCTGCCAAAAGAATCAACGCTGCAGAGGCATCACCAATCGTGACCGCGATGGGAATCATGATAGCGATGATCGACATCGGCCCAAGACCGGGGAGCATGCCGATAAACGTTCCTACCAGACACCCACCGACAACCAGAATGAGGTTTTGAGTTGACAGTGCCGTGGTGAGGCCGATCATGAGACCTTCGAGCATGGGAAACCTCTCTTACATGAAGCTAGGTAGCGCTGGCAGGAATATGCCCAACACAACATTAACGAGATACCAAATTCCGCCAGCCGCCAGACCCGATACGATGGCGATTATCAGGTATCGACGTTCACCGAGCACAAGGCTGCCAAGGGCGAGGAATAAGAATGTAGCCACAATAAAGCCCAACGGGCGCAACACGAGCGCGTACACAACCATTAAGCCAAGGAGACCGAGTGCCTGACCCAGTTTGTACTGAGTGAGCTTTCGATAGTTAATGTCTGCTGCGTCAGGGTCAGAGGATTTTTCAAAGCCCAGCAACACGATTAACGCAGAGACGGTGCCACCGATGGCTAAGACTTTTGGAAAGCTGGAGGGCCAAACCGGATTTCTTTGCATGATAGGCGGTAGCAGCTCGTCCATCGTAAAAAAGGCTGTGTAGCCATAAATCGCAAAGGCCAGCAGTAAAAAAAATGCGATCCATCGGTCAAGAGCCATAACTCAGTCCTCCTCAGTTTGAAGAGTGAAGTTGTAAATTGAACTGTCGAAGCGATTAAACGCTTCGTAGTCGAGAAGCTCGTAAAGCTCAGCACGGGTCTGCATGCGTGACACTAGATCGGTCTGGGTGCCTTTACTTGCGATTTCAGTCAGAGACTCTCGCGTGGTGCCCATGGCAAGTCGTAGTAGCGTTACCGGGTATATGACAACGCTCGCACCCAGAGTTTGCAGCTCGGATGCGCTCAGTAATTCAGACTTACCAAATTCAGTCATGTTGGCAAGTAGCGGTGCTGAAATGGCTTTCGAAGCCGTGTTCCAGTCGTCCGCGCCCGCGAGCGCTTCGGCAAAGATCACATCCGCACCTGCCTCAACATAAGCCTGCGAACGCTGGATAACGCCATCAATACCTTCATTGGCAAACGAATCGGTGCGCGCAATGATGACGGTGGCAGGATCACGTCGGGCAGCTACCGCCGCACCGATCCGCTGTCGCATCTGATCAATGGAGACCAAGGTCTTCCCATCCAGATGCCCACAGCGTTTGGGCATTTCCTGATCCTCAATCTGTAAGGCCGCCATCCCGCGACTTTCCATGATCTCAACACACCGAGCAACGTTCATCGGCTCGCCGAAACCGGTGTCACAATCGAGAATAATGGGCAGGTTGGTCACTCGTGCAAATTGTTCAGCACGATCAGCCACTTCGGTCATGGTCGTCAGACCAATATCCGGCAAGCCAAGCTCAGCCGCTAACACCGCGCCGGACAGATAAATCGCCTCAAAGCCGTGTCGTTCGATTTCAATAGCAACCAGCGGCAAAAAAGCGCCAGGCGCACGAATGATTTTCCCGCTCGACAGCGCTAGCCGGAAGGCCGCTCGCTTATCCGACGAGCTCAGTGTGGATCGGATGATGGGGAGATCCTTTTAATATGGCGTGAAACCAACCCACCCGCGGGTAAGTTGGTTTCACGCGTAACGCTTAAAGGAAACCTAACTTTTTCATTAAGGTCCCGATCACTTCTTCCTGGTTCTCAAGGAAAGCTTCGAATTCATCACCTGGGTTGTGGATGTTCGCCCAACCATTACGCGCACGCACCTCTTCCCACTCAGGCGTTTCGTACATCATCGCGATGGCGTCCTTATACATCGTCAACTTGTCATCAGGCAGGCCGGGAGCTGCGAAAAAACCACGCCAGTTAACGAACGTTGTGTCGATGCCCTGTTCCATCATGGTTGGTGCATCCGGTGCAGCGTCAACACGCTCGTCGGAAGTCACACCGATGATCTTGACTTCGCCCGCATTAGCCAACTCAACGGCTTCTGAGAAACCGGTCGACAAGGCTTTGATTTCGCCAGACAGAAGGGCTGCCATCGCCTGACCACCACCATCGTAGGCCAGGTATTTAACGCCGATCGGATCCTGACCGGCTGCTTCCATAACCATGGCGGCAACAAGATGGTCCATACCGCCAGGAACTGAGCCACCGCCAACAGCTGTGCCGTTAGGATCAGCCGCATACGCTTTAACCAGATCATCCATCGAGTTGATTGCGCTGTCCTTGCCAACAACGATTGCTGCGTAGTCGCCAATGGTGCCCGCAACCAGGGTCAAATCGCGAAAGCTTTGCGGGAATACACCCGTCAGTGAACGAATCACGATGGGAGTTGAATTAACCATCAGCGTGCCGTGGTTACTTTCCGCATTCTCGATCAGGTACGCGATGGCTTTACCGCCGCCGCCACCAGACATGTTTTCGTAGGAAGCAGAGCCAACAAGCCCAGCATTAGTCAGCGCTTCACCCGTGCCTCGTGCTGTGCCATCCCAGCCACCACCGGCTCCACCAGGGATTAAAAAGTGAATGCTCTCGAGCACCTGATGGCCATCAGCATGGACAGGTCCTGCAAGCATGAAGGTTGCGGCAGCCACCATTGCGGCGCGCCAGGTTGATTTAAAAATTGCCATTGGTTGGATTCTCCTCTCTAGTTAGTATGTTTAATCCAGATTTGCATTGCGCTGCGGCACACAGGAGCAATGGGTACTTCAGTGTATACAGTTCATGCCAGCGCCTCCAGCCCGGATGAATAAGCCAAATAGCCTTCCATGATTCGGCGCTGGGTTCGAAAAGTGGTCGCAGAATGGGCGATCAGGCCATCTGGCCCCTCACTGACTTCGGCTTGCACCGGCAGAACCCCGGATGGGTTGCCAATCAGAACGTCGACCGACGGCGGAACGTGATGGGCGATGAGCGTACCCGGAATTCGCGCTGCAACGGCCACACACAACGCACCTGTCAGCGTGATGGCTCGGTGAAAATTCCCCATTGATACAAGCCTTACCGAGGCGTGATAGTCCACAGGCGCATAGGTTCGACCATCCAGTGCAACAAACTCCGAAGGAGAGGCAACAATTGCCACCTTAGGCGTGGACAATTCTGTGTCCTGAGGCTCTGCAGCCAAGCCCATGGCGACAGCGCCGTGCTGACGAATCGCTTCTAGTGTTTGACACAGTGCCACGTTGGCGTCGAGATCCATCGGGCTTTCGTCCCCACGCACGCCTAAGTCGGTGGCCTGAACGAAAACGACCGGGTTGGAGGCATCAATCATTGAAACGGTAAATGTGCCATGCCCGGGTACGTCCAGCGTTTGCACGGCGTGTCCGGTTGGCATCAGCTGACCTGTGCGCGACCCACCCGGGTCAAGAAAATCCAGTTGTACCTTAGCGCCTGGCTGCGTTACCCCCGGAATCTCAAATTCCCCCTCTTCCACGGCGAGTCCATCTTTGGTAGCGAAGCGCGAATGAAACACCTTGCCGGTGTTGGTGTTGTGGACGCGCACCACCGTTTGGCTACCGGTGGCACTTACCAGGCCCTCTTCCAGCGCGAATGGACCGACAGCCGACGACATATTCCCGCACAGCTGTCCATAGTCAGCCACGGGTTCGCCCACAGCGATCTGGACAAAGGTGTAATCGATGTCCGCGTCATCACGCGATGAAGCCTCCACGATGACGACTTTTGATAGTGACGACAGTCCGCCGCCCATCCCGTCAAGTTGGCGGCCGTAGGCATCAGGGCTGCCCATCACCTGCAAAAAGATACGATCACGAAGCGCTTTGTCAGCAGGCAAATCCGCTGCGTTAAACATCACCGCTTTGGACGTCCCGCCGCGATAAAACGCCGCCCTGACTTTTTTGCGGCTCATCAGGCAACGTGCCCAAGAAAACTTCGGAACGATCTCGGCAACAGCCCACCGTTACGAAAGGTCTCTCGTTCGTTGTCGTTATACAGCCGTAAATCCAGTACCAGCCTCACCTGCTCGCCATCGTTACGAGTGATGGTCATACTCGCATCCGTCAGAGATTCAGACAGTTCAATATCGAATAACTCGCTGCCATCCAGACCCAGCGATTTCCGTGTCACGCCATCTGTGAAACAAAGCGGTGCGATACCCATATTGACCAGATTAGATCGATGAATCCGCTCGAAACTTTCCACAACCACGGCTCGCACTCCGGCAAGCCATGGGGCTTTTGCGGCCGTGTCACGCGATGACCCACAGCCATATTCTTTGCCTCCTATAACAATCAGATTCTGTCCTCTGTTGCGATAGGTTTCGATTGCTTTGAATATGCTCGTTACCTCGCCCTCCGGCTCGATGCGTGTCCACGATCCTTCCTTGTCGGGCGTCATCTCATTACGCAGCCGAACGTTACTGAAGGTAGATCGAATAACAACATCGGATGATCCGCGTCGGGTACCAAATGAATTGAAGTCTCGCGGCTCAACACCACGTTCCATCAGGAACTGGGCTGCATCACTTTCCATCGGTATAGAACCCGATGGGGATATATGGTCAGTTGTAATCGAGTCTCCCAATATCGCCAATGGCCTTAGGCCTGTCAGTCGAAAATTGGGGTTTGATGTCTGTTCAATGCTTTTAACAAACGGCGGGAACGTAATGTAAGTTGATGGCATCCAGTCGTAACTATCCGCGCGCACATTCAAATCATTCCAGCGTTCATTAACCATCGATATCGTTCGGTAATTCGATACGAAATCGTCCGGCTGAATAAAGTTATCAACGAGCTCGTCAACCGCTTCTCGGCTAGGCCAAAGATCGGACAACATCACCGCATTACCGTTGGCATCGTGCCCGATAGCTTCAGTGGTTATGTCCTTCAGGACGGTCCCAAATAAGGCATACGCGACCACCAGTGGAGGTGCTGCAATCATGTTTCGACTGGCCAACGGATGAATTCTGCCGGCAAAGTTACGGTTACCCGACAACACGGCGATGCCTTGTATGTTGTTACCAGTAATAGCGGTTTCATGTTCGGGTGCGAGCGGTCCTGACATACCGTTACACGTTGAGCAGGAGAACGCAGCGATCTGAAATCCCAACGCGCTCAGCGGTTCCATAAGCCCTGAATCGGTTAAGTATTTCGCAACCACACGACTGCCGGGGGCAAGCGAAGTTTTAACGTAAGGCTTAACCGTCAATCCCTTTTCAACCGCGTTTTTAGCCAGTAGACCCGCGGTAATCATGTTCCGAGGATTCGCGGTGTTGGTACAACTTGTTATCGCGGCGATGATAACGTCGCCGTCACCGATCGTATAACTTTTACCCGGTACAGGAACGCGACGAGCCGCGCGGCGTTCTTCAGTACTGGTTAATTGCGCTGTTGCTGCATCAAGATCCATACGCTGTTCGGGACGACTGGGCCCCGCTACCGAGCGACCAATGCGCGAAAGGTCCAGCTCCACAACCGCATCAAATTCAATCGAACGGGATTCGTCAGCATCAAACCACAGCCCTTGTGCACGGTTGTACGCTTCAGCCTGCGACACATGATCTGCAGATCTTCCAGTCTCACTCAGGTATCGCAACGTGTTGTCGTCGCACGGGCAAAAGACGGTGGTAGAGCCGTACTCTGGCGCCATGTTGGCAATGGTGGCGCGGTCTGCAACCGACAGGTTGGCATAGCCGGCTCCAAACATTTCTACAAAACAATCCACAACGCCGATTGCCCGCAGTTTCTCAGCCACTGTTAACGCAATGTCCGTGGCGGTGGCGTCATCGGCCAGGCGACCCTTAACTTCCAAACCAATCACGCGCGGCACATTCACGGCCGTACTGTCGCCAAACATAATCGCTTCAGCTTCCAAACCACCGATACCCCAGCCAAGCACACCGAGCCCGTTGATCATGGGGGTGTGACTGTCGGTACCCAGATTCGTATCCGGTGTTAGTAACGCAGCATCCTTGCTGGACGGCATCACCATGCGACCCAGATATTCCAGATTGACCTGGTGCATGATCCCTCCGCCCGGCGGTACCACACGAAGGTTTGAAAAACGTTCTTCGCAAGCCTTAATGAATGCGAAACGCTCTTCGTTTACCTCAAACTCGCGCTGCATGTTGCGCGGTAACGCCTGCTGTTCAGCCCAGTGCGTGATGGTCATTGAGTGGTCGATGATCAAATCGACAGGCAGGCTCATATCCACTTTGCCCGGATCACCACCAACCTGCTCGATCTGGCTACGCATCGCCATCATGTCCACCAGAAGTGGCAGGCCCAGCATGTCCTGAAGGAGTAACCGTGATGGCCGAAACGGAATCGAACCACCGACGCGATCGGTGACGTGATGCACCTCGTCATTCTCTGACTGCTGCCGAACAACGTTCTCTGCTAATACGCGCAGTGAATACGGCAGCGTTCGAACCGAAGATCCCAACACGGACTGATAATCCACGGCCGTCTTGTCGGTACCAGGAATCGCCTTTACCACGTCGCTTAATCGTTGCATAGCGATGATGATACTTGCGATTTATTGATAGGTGCTGCGCCGGGCGGGCACGTGACCGCGATGCGGTTTACTGGTGGGGGTTCGGGAGAAGTTGCAGGGGTTCTTGTTGCCGCTAACAAGTGTGCGGACAGAAAGTCGAAATGGCGTCCCCTAGGGGACTCGAACCCCTGTTGCCGCCGTGAAAGGGCGGAGTCCTAGGCCACTAGACGAAGGGGACGCTGTATGCCCAATTGGGCGCCTTCGAGCTGCCCATTATAACCACAATTTTTAGTGTGTGGGCGTTGCGGCAAACTTTTTTAGCATTAAGCCACTGAGGGGTCAAAACCTGAGCCCACTGGAAATTCCGCGGGTATCACCTTCACCTGACTGCGTCCATGCCGACGAGCTTTATTCAGCCCTTTGCGAGCCCGCTTCAATAAGCGTTCCGGATCGTCATTACCGTCCAATTCCGTGATGCCGCAGCTCGCGGTTAGCACACAGGCCACGTTCTGGTCCTTAACTGACAACGCTACGGTGTTCTGCAAGCGGTGTGCAACCACCATGGCATCGTCTAAATCAGTCACGGGCAAGATCGCAATGAATTCATCGTTCACACCCTGGAAGAGTCGGTCACTTTGCCGAAGCTGATCCACCAGGGCTGCGGATACCGCATGAAGCGCTGTTGTCGCGACGTCGGGGCCGTGGTGTTCTGTAATGGACTCGATGTAGTCCACCGCAATAACCATCATAGCCAGCGGTTGCTCGGTGCGTTTGGCGTTGCGCATTTCGCGAGGCAGCTCCAATTCCAACGCCATCTCGTTATGCAGGCCGGACTCACTGTGAGTCATGGATACCATCAGCGCATCGTGGTGGGCCAACGCATTCTCCAGCGGATAGCGTAACGATTCCATCATGCGCGAAGCCAGACGGGCTTCCCGGGTTTGAAACGCAGAATCACGTAATAACGACACCTGCCCTAAGGCTTCACCACCGAGTGATAAGTCGAATCGCAATCGATGTTGTCGCTGGTCACCCACCAGCACATCGCTACCGCGGCTTGCGGCGATAAACTCTAAGCCTTCAAATGGAATAAACACCTGGCCGCCCATCAGGAAGCTTTCAAACAGGTGGACCAGGTCGAGTTTTCGATGCAGCAGCGCATGAAACTCCAATTGCCGCAGTTGAACGTCCAATTGCTGGCGTTTCACTGAAGCAAATGACGTCACAGACGCCGTGGTTGTTGGGTACGCAGCCATAATCGCCCACCTTCATTCGAGGATTGAAAGAGAGAGTGCAAAGGACGTTCCACACCGACCGGTGCTTACTAATTAAGACTTCCCAATAGAGACTTCCCAGTTAAGACTTCCCAGTTAAGACTTGCCAGTTAAGACTTTGCAGGCCTCACTAGGAGGGTTGGACACCCACGGAATTCAAGTACACGACCACGCCAAGTACGACCAACGTCACCCCAAGCAAGGACCACGGCAATGCGCTGGACGCAGGTTGGGCAGACCGGTTCCAATCATCTCGCACACGATCAGCCTCTCTAAGCTGGTCTGGCGGAGGTAATAGGTCATAGGCCGCATAGGGCGTGCTGGTTTCGGCCAAGTCGATATCCAGACCGGCATCCATGTTGCGTCCCGGCCGGAGGTGAGTTCCAGCAAGCCTCAACCACCCTCTTTGAGCTACATCGGCCTGGCGCCTGCCCTTCATAACCTGATGTGCTGAATTTGAGGCATCTCGCTCATCGGCTTCGTTGCGTGCGGTAAAAAATCGCTCCCAACCTTGCTCGGTGTTCAAATCCAGCAATTCATCCGGAATGAGTTCTGGTACTTGTGTCACAGGCTCCCACAGCTCGCCATCACGCGACACTCGATCCGAGTTACGCACCCGGCCAAGCAGCAGAAACCGGCCGATCTCGCTGGTTGAATAAGGGCCCTGAACTCTGGCGCCCTTCTGCACATACCACTGTGGGTCATCAGTGACCATAGATCGTTAGCCGCTTACTTCTGAGTCCACTCAGCCAAACGCGCTTTCAATCGAACCAACGCCTGACCATGGATCTGACATACGCGAGATTCACTCACACCCAAAATCTCGCCAATTTCACGAAGGTTTAGATCTTCGTCGTAATAGAGCGACATCACCAAACTCTCTCGCTCTGGAAGATTTTTAATCGCTTCAGCCAACGCACCTTTAAAAGAGGAATACTCAACCTGTTCACCCGGGGTGGCCTCGTCACTTTGAGGCAGCGCAATCGATTCGCCGGTATGTTCATCGGGTTGGTCGTAGCTGAAGATATGTGCGGCTGAACTCTCAGTCAATATCGTATGGTAGGCCGAGAGTTCAATACCCAGACGACTTGCCACAATGGTGTGCTTGGCATCACGTCCGGTTTCTTGTTCAATCGAACGCAGCGTTTCAGCTGCCTCTCGGTTTTTACGGTGCACCGATCTGGGAGTCCAATCCGAGCGACGGATTTCATCCAACATCGCACCGCGCACACGAATTCCAGCGTAGGTTTCAAAGCTGGCTCCCTGCGACGGGTCATAGTGACGACGAGCTTCCAGCAATCCGATCATGCCGGCCTGAATCAAGTCTTCGGCCTGCACGCTGGGTGGCAACCGATTCATTAAGTGAAACGCGATACGTTTGACGAGGTCGCGATTAGCAGCCACAACCCCTTCGGGATCGACCGTATCCACCTCGTTATACATTGCGTGTGCATTCATGTTACTTCGTTCTCACCGATGACCGCCGGCGGTCTGTACCAACCGCTCAACGAAAAATTCAATATGGCCAGCAGGCGCTGCCGGAGTTGGCCAACGATCCACACGGCGTGCAAGTTTCGAAAAAGCCAGCGCGGCAGGACTGCGAGGGAACGCGTTCACTACCGAAGATCGCTGGCCCACGGCACTCTTAAGCTGTGGGTCGAACGGGATGGAACCGCAAAAATCGAGCAACACATCTAAATGACGATCGGTGTGTCGCGTAAGCTTTGCGTAGAGATCTAGCCCGTGCTGTGCAGAATCCGTCTGATTAGCCACAATCCGAAACCGTCGAATTCGGCCCGACTCGCTCAGCACACGAATCGTTGTTAATGCATCCCTAATGGCTGTGGGTTCATCACAAACCACCACCACCACTTCTCTCGTTGCACGCGCAAAAAACACCGCGCTGTCGTCCAGGCCTGATTGGATATCTATGAGTAGAGTGTCGGCATCAACACCCAGTTGACTGAAGAGTGAAACCAGGCGAGCTTGCTCAAACTGTGAAAGACGTGCCATGTCAGTCACCCCATTTGCGCTAGGGATCACTGAAACGCCTGGCGGCCCTGGCAACAAAACATCTGCCAGCTCACACCGATCCTGCATGACGTCTGCCAATGTCAGTTTGGGTTGTAAATTGAGCAAACAGTCCACATTACCCATGGCAAGGTCAGCATCCATCAGCAAGACCTTATGATTGGACGCGCCCATGGCAACCGCCAGGTTCACGGCCACGTTGGTGACGCCAATTCCGCCCTTGCCACCGATGACGGCAATGGTTTGCACCGGAGCTGAAGATCCGCCCGCCGTGGGTCGGCCTTCAAACTCGTCGGCAATAGATTGGTGTGCAGCAGCGCTCAAACGAATGGGCATCCAAAATTTCAACAACCCGCCAGCGTTTGTGCAAACACACGCCCACCGCGGGAGACGCAACGGTGGCTGCAAGTCTCGAACCACGGAACTGGCCTAACAGGGGTTTCGGGAACCGTGCCAGGGCGAGCAATGAGGGATTTGGGAAACGTGCCTCAGTTTGTTAACTTCAAGTAACAAAACGGGGTCACTAGAGGGGAATGTGGCATGCACTCAAAGCGCGCAAAGCGTTGACTACTTCACACGCTAACTTTGCTTGCGTACTGCCCTGCGCGTCAACTCTCAGTCAACTTTCAGTCAACCCGAAGTCGACGCGCAGACGAACCGTCAAATACTGTGTCGTACTAAGACACTTCTTCCGGGCGTTGGATGTTGTACTTACGCATCTTCTCAACCAACGTGGTACGACGAATCTTTAATCGATTAGCCGCATGTGCCACCACGCCTGAGCATTCATCCAACGCTTGCTCGATTAATATGATTTCAATATCGGTTAGGTGCTGCTTAAGATCGATACCGTCGCGGGGAAGCCTGGGTTTATTGTTCAATGGCATTTGTGGCATGCCCTGAATCAATGGCGCTGAGCCCACGTCATCGTTTAATTGATCAGCGGACGCTGTACCGGCCGAATCACCAGAAGACGACGCCACTTGCGCACCATGTGGAGCCAGCTTTGCCGGTAGATCCGCAGCGTCAACCACACCATAGGGGTGCAAGATAGTTAAACGCTCCATTAAATTAGCTAATTCGCGCACATTGCCGGGCCAATCGTAATTACATAAAGCCATCATGGCTGCAGGCGTTAAGCGCACAGAGGACTTCTTCTCATGCTCTAAACGCGTGATCAGTTCGTTAACCAAAAGCGGCAGGTCTTCAGCGCGGCTGTTTAACGGCGGCATCTCAACGGGGAATACATTCAAGCGGTAGAAGAGATCCTCTCGGAACTTGCCATCTTCGATCAGCTTTTCTAAGTTGCGGTGCGTCGCGGCCACGATTCGAACGTCACTTTTGATGCTTTTGTTACTACCTACTCGTTCGAAGGAACGCTCCTGAATAACGCGCAGCAATTTAACCTGCATGGATAGAGGCATGTCCCCTATCTCGTCCAGAAATATAGTTCCGCCTTCGGCCAGTTCAAAGCGGCCCTGACGAGCACCGACTGCACCCGTGAACGAACCCTTCTCGTGACCAAACAACTCGCTCTCTAATAGCTCGCTTGGAATGGCTCCGCAGTTAATAGGTACAAACGGCTTACTGCGTCTATTTGAGTAGTAGTGAATGTTCCGAGCTACCACTTCTTTACCCGTGCCCGACTCGCCAAGAATTAACACGGTAGCTTCAGTCGGCGCGACCTGGTCAATCATCTTACGAACTCGCACAATCGCGCGGCTGTTACCCACAAGACTTCGGAACAGCTCCGGATTTTGCGTGCTCTCTTTCGGCACTTCGGTGTTCGCGCTGCCCCGAACCTCAGCCCGGTGCAGAATGTCAGACAGGTTCGCGTAGCGGATTTCATCCTTCAAACAGCCAATGAAATTGTCTTCAATTTCTTTTTGGCTGATGTCTGCCGGCTGGTTACCCAGCAACAGCACAAATGGCGGGCAACCTTCGTGTTTGGCTTTCAATCGGGTAACCCAATCCACGATGCCG
Source organism: Granulosicoccaceae bacterium (assembly GCA_020629835.1). GTDB lineage: Bacteria > Pseudomonadota > Gammaproteobacteria > Granulosicoccales > Granulosicoccaceae > Granulosicoccus. The sequence goes on along the minus strand of JAHDCO010000001.1, from coordinate 70,827 downwards.
TGAAAGTTTGCCACCAGTACCGCCTGGAACTCAGACACCTCGGGCAAAGCTTCAACCATGTCCGCTGAACTGAACACTTTGGTATCAAAATCAATGAATTGGAGCTGATGCGCCAACCGGGCAGACTGCTCCGAGTTGGGATCAACGATAAGAACTTTTTTCACTTCGCGCTTGCTGCTCATGGGTGACGGGCTCCTGTCGCACCGACCGTAATCTTGACACCGATCACAAAAGCATAGACAAGGATTTGGAAAAGACAAAGTATTGACGACTTTCTGTGAACCAAAGAGGTACGCAAAAACCAGGGATCGCCGATCCATGGGGTGTAGTTGATGCCACTGGCCCAGCTGCACACTAAAATAATAATAAGAATTCCCGAGGGAAGATCAGTACTGAAACTGGCGCCTGACGGGAGCAAAGAGGATTTATCATGGCTCTACTTGAGAGCAACGCTGCGCCTCTCGACAACGTGACTCATATTTCCGAAGCACGCCGGTCGAAAGACGCAAACTCATCACCAGCAGGTGATGCAGTTAAGAAAAAGTCCAAAACACCCAATCGAAAAATTGATTACGAGAAGGTGGCCAAACTCAAGGCTGAAATTGAGGCCGGTAGCTACAAAATAGATGCCGCCCGCATTGCGGACAAGTTCATCGAACGCGAGGGTCGGTAAACCCATTCACCGACAGATCACGGTGCGACGCACCGCTTGATGACCTCGCAAATAACGCGGGTTATTGAGTGTGTGCGTCGCAACGTTTCACGTTATGGTTTCATCGGTTGTCATCTTTTCACTCGGTAGCTCCTCAGCTACAGGCGCATTAGTCTGGTTCTCAGGGCGCCGGTCAGTTGCTGATTTGTCTGTTACTGCGTCGGCTGATTTGGCCCCATGCGTTTTTAAGGGGTTGGCTCCAGGGTCTACTAATTCAGCCACCAGCTTTAACCTTGCCTGTCGGCTGCGTATTCTTCTAAGCCCCAGTATTAATTCTGATTTAACGTTGCCCTCTTCCAGTGCCACGAAAAGCCTGGGAATACCGGCTGCCACCCGCTGCAGAAACGATATCTGACGCTGTGATAACGGCTGCGAGGCAGGCGTTAAAGGCGTCCTGTTATGGTCAATGCCAGATTTTGGTTTGCTTCGCCGGTGCGCCACGTGATAACTGGATGTATTTACAGTTTAACGAAGGTACCACAGCCCAAACCAAGAACGGGCAACCCCGTGAGGGATTGCCCGTTCATTAAGCCCGGTTGGGATGCATCCGAGCGGCGCGGTTAATTCACTGCCGCGGCGCTCGCGGATGGTTTACATGCGTGACTGCATCCGCGATTACATCCGTGATTGCATCCGCCCCGTTTGGCTTTTCACGTTACGCCGCGGCCTGCTCAATCGCTGCGGGCTTGGAGGATCCTACCGGGATTCGTCGCGGCTTCATCGCCTCAGGAATCTCCCGCACTAAGTGCAGCTCCAGTAGTCCATTATCCAGCTTGGCGTCGTGCACTTCTACATGGTCGGCTAAGTTGAACTTGCGCTCGAAAGACCGAGTGGCGATACCACGGTGAAGATACTGTGCATCTTTCTTAGGCGCTTCCTTCTTACCGCGAACAGTTAGTACGCCGTTCTCCACTTGCACGTCCAGCTCGCTCTCGCGGAAGCCAGCGACGGCAATTGAAATGGTGTACTCGTTGTCTTCCACGCGTTCGATGTCGTAAGGAGGGTAACCAGCGCCTTGCCGGTCTGCGTTCATGGCAGCATCGAGCAAAGAACCGAATCGGTCAAAGCCAACAGTAGAAGCATATAAAGGGGTTAAATCGATTTTCATTCTCATTCTCCGAAATTGAAGCAATAAAAGGGTTGTTGCAAATTCTCTTTGAGACCTTTGCTAACGGAGAAAAAGATTGGCTCTGACCCTTTGATTTTCAAGCGATTGATTTGGGCCTAAACGCACATTCTGAATGTCATCAAAGTCATATAAAACAAAGACTTGAGACACTTGAAGTCGTTTTCTCAAAGCCCATTGGGGATCAAAATCACGAGTTCAAGATGCGCCCTTCCTGTGCTCTGCGCGATGCCGTAAAAATGAGAATTTTTTCAATGAGACACGATAGTGCACACGCTGCCTGAGCTGTTTTGCCCCGATCGCGTAAAACCCTGTGAGCGCGGACAGACCTTTGCTCACATTTACCCTGGCAACGTCGGATATAGCACCAACCGTGGGAACCAAGTTCAACGAAGAAGATACCTCGCGCATCATTGAAATGGCGTGGGAAGATCGCACACCGTTCGAGGCCATCGAGGCAACGTTCGGCCTGAACGAACAAGGCGTTATCAAACTGATGCGCCGTGAGATGAAACACAGCTCGTTTAAGTTGTGGCGGGAACGCGTATCAGGACGGGTCACCAAGCATGGAAAGAAAAGACCTGCTGGTGTTAGCCGTGGGTATTGCCCGACCCAGTACAAAGTTCGATAACCGAACAATGCGTCACTGCGTGCGTCACTGCGTGCGCCATTGCATGCGCCACTACGTGCGTCACTGCGTGCGCCACTAAACGCATCAACAGCCTGGTTTAGTCAAAACGACAACCATCACTTTCCATTCGTTAATAAAGTCAGTCGTAACTCACTGCAACTTTTATCGCTTGCTCTGCGTAATTCAAAGTCCAAACCGCAGATACGCACCGAAGGATTATGTTGATGAGAAAAATGACTTACGCAGCCGCTGTGCTGACAATGGCAACAAGCGTTGCATTCGCTGGTGGTCACGCCAAAGCACCGATGGTTGAAGCGCAGGATCAAGATGTTTCTAACGGCATCGTTAGCGCTAGCATGGTTACTGCCGGCGAGAACGGCTGGCTGGTAGTACACCGAACAGATGAAACCATGAAGCCAGGCCCTGTCGTGGGCTACGCACCTTTGCGCCATGGCGAAAACCTTGACGTTGCAGCGATTTTACAAGAGCCGGTTGCAGCGGGTGAGATGCTGATGCTTATGATTCACAGTGAACAGGGTGGTAACGCTACCGGTGTATTTGAATACACATTAGGTGCAAAAGAAGATGGCCCTATTCGCATTGATGATAAGTTGGTCATGCAAGTTATCACCGCGCAATAAGCACGAAGAAATATTGGTATTTGTTTGCTCTGCCTTGTTCAATCTTTGCGGTGTTTTAACTGCAGAGGTTGAGCAAGGCAGTTAGCGCTGTTTCATGCTGCGCTTACATTCAGCTTTTAGTTAAATCGAAAGGCGCGTTTCAAAGCGAGCGACGCTTCAGTCATAGCCAATAGGGCGCTAACCAGCAGTACCGATAGGCTGCCATAGTCCACTAATAACCACCCAGCAAACAAAGGAAATCCAAAAATCCCGACAAAATATGACAAGGCAAACAACTGAAGCGTTTGCGATAAAACGTGATCATCAGCATCGTTAGCCGCCATGGCTGCAAGGATTGGATACGACACGCCGTAACCTACCCCGAACAACAACGCCACTAAACCATAGCTAACCAAACTACTCCCACTAAAGATGAATAGCACCACGCTGCCAGTCATAACATACTGCAACCACGCAATAACTCGATAGGGATTAGGGCCACCTCTAAACCCAGCTAACAGCAAACGCAGAGCAACAACCGTTACGGTATAGATCAAAAAATACTGTGCGTAATCCAAACCTCTTTGATCTGCATAGACAGTTTGAAAATTGTTCATGCCAGCGAATACACACGCCCCCAACAACACCATAACAATCGGAAGCCGGGCAGGTGTTCGCATGACGTTGACAAAAGCCGCTGTGGTTAGCCGTGACAACGCTTCTGCACCCGATTCAATCGAATGATCACGGACGTGCGGTGTAATCAACAAAAACAAACCAGCAGCCAGAACGCAAATCGCGCCAGTAATGTAAAACGTCAGCGATACCGCATAACCCATCCGTTCCAGTACAGAAGCAAGTACTGGCGTCAGTCCGAAGCCTGCCATGACAGCCACCGATAACAAAGCAAAGTAACGCACGCGTTGCTCCGGTATGACTATCCGCGTTAACACGATGGGAGCTAAGGTGTAAGTCAGACCCCAACCTACCCCAAGCAGTATGCTCGCGGCTGTGATGCCAACTCCCAATCGGCCGGCTTGACCGTACAGCACCAGTGCAACCGCTATGCACCCACAAGCGCCTGACAACGTAGGTAATCGCCCGAATAGATCCGCTATATGGCCAGAGAGCGCCACAGACACTAGCGTGGCCATCGCGGTAATCAGCAACATGAAGCCAACCGCTTTTTCGTTCGCACCGAAGTCGGCAAACAACTCGGGGAGCATGAACGTCAGACCGTAGGCTCCCGCTTGCAAAAAGACTGCAAAGAAAAAAAAGCCAAACAGTACGTAGCGTTGCATATCTGGCCTGGTCTATTGACTGGATTAAGAACCACAGCGTACGAGAGTCAGGCGCAAAGTTGAAAGAGCCATTGGCCGTTTACTCGAAGTGCCATTACTCAATGGCGCATAGATATAGGGGCCAACCGGGCTGTCGGTTGTGGATGATATTCAGGACGAAACCCAACGCGAGCCAAGTGGTTTTCAGTCGGATGGAAGAAAGGTGCCGGGAAGGGATTTGGTGGAGCTACGCGGGATCGAACCGCGGACCTCTTGCATGCCATGCAAGCGCTCTCCCAGCTGAGCTATAGCCCCACAGAGCGCGTAGAGTACGGCTGTCGCTCTACGCTGTCAAGTATACTTCCTATAAAGTTTGGCAGTATTGAACTGCGGCCACCAATCGTTGCAGTACCGCCTCCTTTCCAATCACCGAAACCGTCTGGTCCAGCGCGGGGGATGCGGTGTTGCCGGTCAGGGCCACACGCAGCGGTAGCCCTACTTTGCCAAAGCCCACTTCCAACTGTGCCACGGTGTCTTGCAGGCAGGCATCTACCGATGCCGGTGAGAAGTCACTTAGCGCGGCCAGGTTATCGTGCACCACCTGCAAGCGCTCTCCCGCTTCTGCCGAGAACTGCTTTTTGACCGCTTTAGCATCGTACTCAGCCGGTGCTTGATAAAAAGGTTTGGCAGCTTCGGCCATGTCCAGCCAGGTTTTGGCACGGTCACGCAGCAAGTCTGCCACCACAGCCACATCAGGCCCGCTTGCCGTGCTTAAACCCATCTTTTCAAGCTGCTCGGTTAGCCCCGATGCCAGGGTCTCAGCACTAGCGGACTGAATGTACTGCTGATTTAACCAATCCAATTTCTTTACATCGAATACGGCTCCGGATTTATTCACGCCATCCAGGCTGAATAAAGCTTTCATTTCCTCCAGTGAAAATACTTCCTGATCACCGTGAGACCAACCTAGGCGAACTAAGTGATTTAACAACGCCTCTCGCAAGTACCCATCTTCCGCGTACTGCATAACACTCACCGCACCGTGCCGCTTTGACATACGTTTGCCGTCTTCGCCCAAAATCATGGGCAAATGCGCAAACACCGGTAAGGGCGCATTAAGCGCTTTAAAAATATTGATCTGTCGTGGCGTGTTATTCACGTGGTCGTCACCGCGAATAACGTGTGTAATTGCCATGTCGATATCATCAACGACAACGCACAGATTATAGGTAGGCGTTCCATCCGAGCGCATGATGACCAAATCATCGAGCTCAGCATTCGCTACGGTGATGGGCCCTTTAACCGCATCTTCAATAACCACGACACCATCCAGTGGGTTCTTAAACCGAATAACCGGGTCAATGCCTTCTGGTGGCGTATCGGTGCGGTCACGCCAGTAGCCGTTGTAACGCGGCTTCTCTTTATTTGCCATTGCCGTCTCACGCATGGCGGTGAGTTCCTCGGGAGTGCAATAGCAGCGGTAGGCATGACCACTTTCGAGCAACTGATCAATCACCTCTCGATATCGATCGAAACGCTGGGTCTGGAAAAATGGGCCTTCGTCGTATTCCAGGCCCATCCATTCCATGCTGTCCATGATGACCTGGACCGCTTCGTCGGTAGATCGCTCACGATCGGTATCTTCCACTCGCAACACAAACTCACCGCCATGCTGGCGCGCGAATAAGTAGTTGAACAGTGCAGTTCTCGCACTGCCAATATGGAGATAGCCCGTGGGGCTGGGGGGAAATCGTGTACGTACAGTAGTCATGCCGGAAAGTGTAGCACCGCAGACCTTCCAGCTATACTGACGGTACTGTGTGTTTTTTAGAGTTTTTATGTCTGCCGCTAGCCCACAACAGCGTCCTCCCCTTCGCACAAACGTGCGCACGCACCGAACCGAGTGGTTTTCCAGTGCGCGTACTAACGTGGGTCATGTGCGAAAAGCCAATGAAGACGCTTTTTTGGACGCTCAAGAACAAGGGTTATGGGTAGTGGCTGATGGTATGGGCGGGCATAGCCGAGGGGATCGCGCCAGCCAGGCAATCATTAGCGCTCTATCGGATTTTTCAAAAACCAAAAATCACGAACAAGACCTGAATGACATCCTTGCGCGTTTAGACGAAGCCAACCAATTGTGCAGAGAAGAATCGGCAGGCCGAGGCACTATGGGCAGCACGGTTGCAGCGTTGTACGTTTACGGCACGCATGCTTACGTAATCTGGGCCGGCGACAGCCGACTGTATCGCTATCGTGCACCGGACTTTGTGCAACTCACCGATGACCACTCGTTGGTGCAAGAGTTGTTTCGATTAGGCGAATTATCCGATGATGATCTGGATAACCATCCATCATCCAACGTCATTACCCGCGCGGTTGGCGTGCACGACACGTTGGAAACACAAGTCAGAAGAATTTCAGTAAAACCCGGTGACCGATTTTTACTGTGTAGCGATGGCTTGTTTAAAGACGTAAGTCATGACGAGCTCAAAGCCCGTTGTATCAGCAGTGGGCCTGACGACGCTGTGGAAGCGATGATGTCACTGGCGTTACGTCGGGGTGGCACGGACAACATTACCGCGATAGTCGTGCAGATCCCGGTAGCGGCGGCCGGTCCCTGGCCGCCGTCCTAGTCACAGGTTTTAATGAATCGCTACGCTGGCATCGGCTTGGGCTTCGGTACTGAAATGTAAGCCCGTACCCTGCACCGTTACATAAACTGTACTGCCAGGTAAAAAATCCCCTGCCAGCAAATGTTGAGCTAACGGGTTTTCAACTTCTTGCTGGATAGCACGCTTTAAAGGCCGTGCGCCATATACCGGATCAAACCCTGCCTGGCCAATCTTGTCCAGCGCAGCGTCACTAACCACGAGCTCCACATTACGAGCAGCCAATCGGTTGGCTAACCGCTTCATCTGAATGCCGCATATCAATCGAATGTGCTCGGCCGCCAGCGGTCGGAACACAACCGACTCATCGATTCGGTTAATGAACTCAGGTCGAAAATGCGTACCGACAATCGTCATGACGGCATCTTTCATGTCCTCATACTGCTCAGCGCCCGACATCTCTTGAATCACGTGGCTACCTAAGTTTGAGGTCATAACAATGACTGCATTACGAAAATCTACCGTACGACCCTGTCCATCGGTTAAGCGACCGTCATCCAGCACTTGCAACAAAATATTGAATACATCCGCATGTGCCTTTTCCACTTCATCCAACAGGATGACAGAATACGGTTTGCGGCGAATCGCTTCAGTCAGATAGCCACCCTCTTCGTACCCGACATACCCTGGAGGTGCACCAATCAAACGCGCAACCGAATGTTTTTCCATGAATTCAGACATGTCCACCCTAACTAAAGCGTCTTCATCATCGAACAGGAAATTCGCTAGCGTCTTGGTCAGTTCGGTTTTACCCACACCGGTTGGGCCCAGGAATAAAAAAGAACCAATCGGACGATTAGGGTCGCTGAGTCCAGCGCGCGAACGCCGCACCGCATCCGAGACCGCTTCCACCGCTTCAGCTTGACCAATGACACGTTGTGATAACTCGTCTTCCATGCGCAATAACTTATCGCGCTCGCCTTCCATCATCTTGCTGACCGGTATGCCAGTCCATTTAGACACCACATCCGCAATCTCTTCACTGGTGACGTTATTTCGAAGTAACTGCATATCCGATTGATCGGCGTGTTCCAAGGCGTCCGCCAGTTGCTTTTCCAACGCCGGAATTTTCCCGTACTGCAGTTCTGACATTCTGGCCAAATCACCGGCTCGGCGGGCGGTCTCGTATTCCAAACGCACACGTTCAAGCTCTTCCTTAACTGATGTTGCACCTTGAACCGATGCTTTTTCAGCCAACCAGATTTCTTCTAAATCGGCGTACTCTTTTTCAACCGAACTGATGCTGTCGTCCAAGTCTGCCAATCGACGCTTTGACGCTTCGTCGGTTTCTTTGGCAAGGGCTTCGCGTTCAATTTTTAACTGAATAATGCGACGTTCTAATTTGTCCAGCTCTTCGGGTTTGGAATCGATTTCCATACGAATGTGCGATGCCGCTTCATCGATCAAATCAATGGCTTTATCAGGCAACTGCCGGTCGCTGATATAACGATTCGATAAGGTGGCTGCCGCCACGATGGCGGGGTCAGTAATCTCCACACCATGATGTACTTCATACCGTTCTTTCAGCCCACGCAGAATAGCAATGGTGTGTTCCACGGAAGGTTCATCCACGATGATCTTTTGAAAGCGTCGTTCGAGGGCAGCATCTTTTTCCACGTACTGGCGATACTCATCCAGTGTGGTTGCACCAATACAATGTAATTCGCCACGTGCTAACGCAGGCTTTAACATATTGCCTGCATCCATAGCACCTTCAGCTTTTCCCGCACCCACCATGGTATGAATTTCATCGATGAACAAAATGATCTGACCTTCCTGCTTGGACAAATCGTTTAATACCGCTTTTAAACGCTCTTCAAATTCACCACGAAATTTTGCGCCCGCGATCAGGGCACCCATATCTAAAGACAGCACGCGTTTATTGCGTACGCCTTCGGGTACTTCGCCGTCCACAATACGTTGTGCCAACCCTTCAACGATAGCGGTTTTACCTACACCTGGCTCGCCAATAATGACGGGATTGTTTTTTGTGCGGCGTTGCAGCACTTGTATGGCACGACGAATCTCATCGTCGCGACCAATTACCGGATCAATTTTCCCCTGCTCAGCGCGTTCGGTTAAATCGATGGTGTACTTTTCTAATGCCTGGCGCTGATCTTCTGCATTTGGATCATTGATGGGGTCATCACCGTGCACATCGGTGATGGTTTTTTCAATGGCGGCAAGATTCGCCCCATGCTCGATCAACAGCTTAGCGGTGGGGTCTTTTTTATCATCCAACAACGCCAACACAAACAGCTCCGAAGAGATGTACTGATCTCCTCGTTTTTGTGACAACTTGTCGGTTAGGTTTAACAGCTGATTTAATCGGTTAGACACATGCAACTGGCCACCACTGCCCTGCACAGATGCCATGGAATCAAGTTGCTGCGATAAACCATTGCGCAGTCCGTTCACGTTCACACCGGACTGGGCCAGTAACGGGCGCACCCCACTGCCATCCTGGTCCAGGAAGGCCAGTAATAAATGCGCAGGCTCAATAAATTGATGGTCGCGCCCAACCGCCATCGACTGCGCGTCTTGCAATGCCAGCTGAAACTTGCTGGTAAGTTTGTCCATTCTCATAATTTCGCACCCCTGCGATGGGTATAACTCAAATTGAATGGCAAAAAAGTAATGCTGACTTCAGTCAATTCAAGTGTTTCAGTACGCGCTATTCGTGACCTGATAGCCAAGCAATGAGGGCCATTCGACCACTGGCTTGCCCGTCGCGACGATAAGAGTAAAAGCGCGTGTGGTCTGTATAGGTACACCACTGTGCGCCAGTGATGTGAGCGATGGTTCCAACCCCTTCCACCGTACGTTCAATCACTCGAGTCGCCAGTCCATACAGGTTTGCGTAGTGTTTGGTGGCCTCCGTTGGGTGCGGCAGAAAATACTTGTTTTGCTGTTGATCCTTATCCACAAACGCGTGCTTCACCTCATCACCCACTTCAAATTTCTCCGGGCCAATGGCGGGGCCCAGCCATACGTGCAATGTTTCCTGTTCTTTAAAATGGGCCAACGACGCCTCAAGTACTCCGTTAGCTAAACCTTTCCAACCCGCATGAGCGACAGCCAGCTTCGTGCCAGCTTCATTAGTGATGGCTACCGGTAAGCAGTCAGCGGTCACCACACACAAGACCTCATTATTAGATTGAGTAAACGCTGCATCCGCTTCAATAGCGGTATGCGGTGCATTCTTAACGTCAGCGGTTGCATCCAGCACGTCGCCACTCGCTGTACTGTATGTACCGGCGGTTGCGGGATTATTTTGCTCCGAGTCGACAGGACTGATGGAACTGTTTGTTAAGCCGTCTACCTCTAAAACATGGCAGCCATGCACTTGATTCATCCAGTGTGGTTCTGCGGGTAACTCAGCGGCTTGCGCAACACGTTGCCTATTCTTGCGCACGTGGCTCGGGTTATCGTTTACATGCAAGCCGAGGTTTAAACTATTGAAAGGTGCTTCACTCGCGCCACCGACGCGAGTCGTATTAAAGGCGTGCACGTGCCTGGGTGCCTGCCAGTTTGCGTATATCAATTGCGGTTCATGTTTCCCCATGGTTATAGATACTCGTTCGCGCCTGGACCATCTACCAGCGTTTGCAGCTGGCTCACCAGTTGTTGCATATCGTCGGGTAGCTCAGCTTCGAAATTCACCGGTTGGTTGGTGCTAGGGTGTAAAAAGCCCAACGAATGTGCGTGCAACGCCTGACGCTTGAATCGATCGGTGATATCACGCACCGGTTCGGGAAGCCGCTGAAGCGTGCGACCGTGTTGATACACCGGGTCACCAATTAATGGAAAACCCAAGTGCGTCATGTGTACACGTATCTGATGTGTGCGACCTGTTTCCAGTTTCACGCGCACCAGGGCGCAGCTGGGGAAACGCTCCAATACGGAAAAATGCGTGACCGCTCGCTTGCCTTGCGGCACCACCGCCATGCGCTGCCGATTTTTAGGGTGCCGGCCAATGGGCTCATCCACACTTTCCTCCTGCGGCGGGTCGCCTGCCACCACCGCGTAATACACCCGCGATACCGTGCGGGCCTGCAGTTGCCGAACGAGATGGGTATGAGCTTCCAGGCTACGAGCAATAACACAGAGCCCGGTTGTGTCTTTATCCAAACGATGCACTACACCGGCTCGAGGTACCGAAGCCAAACCTGGATCCACATACAAGAGCCCATTCATGACCGTACCGTGGCGGTTGCCCGGGGCGGGGTGCATAACCAGATCAGCCTGTTTATTCAGAACAAAGCAGGCTTCATCGCGGTGCACGATATCCAGCGGCACTTCCTCTGCATCAATGGCCAATTCACCTGAGGCCATGCTCTCCTCAAACGTGCTTCTGAGCACCTCCGAAGGCAAGGCGATCAGCAGCTTCTCCCCGCCAATCACTTTAGATTTACCCGGCCTGTGCTGCCCATTAACTTCGACGTAGCCAGCTTTCAACCAACTGGACAACCGGGAACGCGAGAACTGGGAAAAACAGTGAGCGAGAGCCGCGTCAAGGCGCTGACCCGCCCAGTCGTCCGGTACTGTGGCGCAAAGGTCATCTGGCTGTTGCGGATCATTCGCTATACTCATACAGCTATGATACGTGCTAACTACTCATCGATACGCCAAGCCGCCTTAATTACGGTTGTGGCCGTATCTCTTGGCCTTGGCGCCTGCGCCACCAATAACAGTGGGCCGGGTTCTCCGTCGAACACCCCTGAAGGGTTGTACGACATCGCTAAACGCGCTTTGACGCGCGGCGATTACCTCACTGCGATCGATGTGTTCGAGTCTTTGGGTGCGCAATTCCCGTTCGGAAATTACACTCAGAAGGCCCAGCTGGAAGTCACGTACGCCTATTACAAGCAGGACGAATACGACAACGCCATATCAGCGGCCGATCGCTACATCAAATTGTATCCACGTGATGAATCAGTGGATTACGCCATTTACATGAAAGCGCTGTCCAATTTCAGCCGCGGTGGTTCTCCGATGGAGCGATTCTTCCCTCGGCAACTGGCCTATGTTGATCAGAATTGGCTGCGCGCCGCCTATGTGGATTTCGATACCCTGGTTCGACGCTTCCCGAACAGCGAATACGCCGCCGATGCTGTGGACCGGATGGCCTATTTGCGCGACGAAATGGCCCGGCATGAACTCATTACCGCCCGGTACTACTACAACCGGGGCGCTATGGTCGCAAGCGTTAACCGGGTGACTTACCTGCTGGAGCACTACAAAGGCTCAAAGCACGTGCCAAACGCGCTTGCGCTGATGGCTTCGGCTCAGCGCTCGTTGGGGCAAACCGATCTGGCAAACGACACCTTGCGGGTGCTGGCGCAAACTGACCCGGAACACCCGGCAGTGCAGCGGCTTTAACGCGGCGCTAGCGCTTTTGCGAAATAGTTCACACTCCATGAGCCCTGTGGCGCACCGGACAGCCTGATTTCGCGAGGTTGGGGAGCAGATCTTGCTCCTGTCAGGGCCTGATGGCCGCTTCTCGCTCTAACAACACCACACCGCCTAAGGCGCAATATTCGCCGGATTGGCCGGTGCTGCGTCTTATGAACAGCTACCGCCTGGTGGTGGTACTGGCATTGGCCGCTGTTTATTACCTAGTGGAGGCCCAGGAAGCGCTAGGCCAGCGCTCTCCCGGCTTCTTCGAGTTTTGTTTGTTCGCCTATTGCTCTTGCATTTTGGCCGCTATTTATCTGGAGCGCAGACGCTGGCCTAGTGCGCTAACCCAGTTCTATCTGCAAAATTACTTCGATGTCGTGTGCCTGGTTGGCGTGATTTACGCCAGCGGAGGCGTGCAAAGCGGGTTGGGTCTGTTGTTACTGATCAACATCGCCTTGCTTAGCCAGTTAACTAACACTCGCTATGCCTTGCTGTTCGCGGCCATCGCCTCATCCGCCGTGCTATCGGCCGAGCTTTTCGCCAGCTTGTTGTACGGCCAATGGGCAGCCGACTTTGAAAAAACGGCCTTGCTGGGCGTACTGCTGTTTGCCGTGGCTTGGCTAATGACTGTTCCGCTGCGTCGGCTCATGTTGAGACAAATCACTGAGCCCACCAAAAACCGGGCGGCATTAGATGCCAACGAAATTGCCACGCTAAACGAGGAAATCATTCGCGAGTTGGATTCTGGTGTCCTGGTGCTCAATGCTCAGAACCAGGTCGTCATGATTAACGATACAGCACGCTTATTACTCAGCACAGAGTTCACTGAGCTGCCCATTCACCTGGGACGACTATGCCCCGAACTCATGGAAAGCCTAGAATCAATGCGGCGCAACCCGAACTCAGGTGTGCAGTCTTTTACGGTGGTCTCTTCTTCACAAGAGGTGCTGCCACAGTACACGCCGTTATCTACCGGTGGCGTACTCATTCGCATTGACGATCATTCAGCCATTCGTCAACAATTCCAGCAACTCAAAATGGCGTCACTGGGAAGACTCTCCGCGAGCATTGCGCACGAGATCAGAAACCCACTCAGTGCGATTTCTCACGCCACACAACTGTTGCAGGAGTCCGACAAAATTGACCCTGTGGATCAACAACTTCTGAGCATTGCGCACACCAACACCCACCGAATTAACCGCATCATTGAAGATATTCTGCAGTTATCCAATCGGCAAAAAGTGCGTCGTGACTGCTTCGACTTAAGCCACACATTAAAAGACTTTGAAGAACGGTTCACGGCGGAAAGCCTGCGCGAGGGTTCGTCTTTGAACGTGCTGGTAGAACCCGACCTGGTGGCCACTTTTGATACGCATCATTTCGATCAGGTGTTATGGAACATTTGCTCGAACGCGTTACTGCACAACTGCAGCCAAGATGTGGTAATCACGATAAACGCTTACCAGGACTCCCCTATGCGCACAGTCATAGACGTCATGGACGATGGTCGTGGAATCGCGGACATTGATCGACAAAAGCTCTTTGAACCGTTCTATTCCACTCACCATGAAGGCTGTGGCCTAGGCCTGTATATCATTAGAGAACTGTGTCAGCTAAACAAAGCGGCACTGGATTACGTGGAATCAGATACTGGTGCACACTTTCGTATTGTGTTGTCTCAATCTCAGCAGATGGCGGCCTAAGCAATGACAGCGACGGCACTCATTATTGACGATGAAGCAGATATTCGTGAACTCATCGCTCTCACCCTATCGCGTATGGGGCTTGAATTTCATACGGCCGCCAATTTAGATGAAGCCAGAAACTTACTGTCGGCCTACACGTTTGATTTATGTCTGACTGACATGCGATTGCCTGATGGCAATGGCGTTGAATTTGTACGGTACATTCAATCGACTCAGCCGAACTTACCCGTTGCTGTAATAACGGCTCACGGCAATATGGAAGCGGCTATTAACGCCATGAAAAACGGCGCTTATGATTTTGTCTCAAAGCCGGTGGATATCACCCAGCTACGTCAATTGGTCACCCATGCTGTAGCGCTGTCTTCCAAAGCGGTTAACGATCCCAAAAATCCTCCGTCCGGTCACATGGCCCGGCAGAATTCATCGCAAACGTCTCAACCCATCCCAGATGCCATAGCAGGTTCTTCATCTGAATCCTTTGTGGCCCCATCATCATTGGCTAGCTTATCCAAACGGACAGACAAACCGACAGGTGATGAGGCACACACACTCGAGGCATCACAGAGCAACGGTACACAGTTAATCGGTCAATCCCATTCAATACAAGAACTGCAATCATTAATTACAAAAGTATCCAGGACGAATGCGCCGATCTGGATAACCGGTGAATCGGGCACAGGAAAAGAAGTGATTGCCCGACTGATTCATGAGCGCGGCCCGCGTAGCCAACACCCGTTTGTGGCGGTTAACTGCGGCGCTATCCCCTCAAATCTCATGGAAAGCGAACTGTTTGGCCACAAAAAAGGAAGCTTTACTGGCGCAACGCACGATCACGATGGACTGTTCATGCAAGCCAACAATGGAACTCTATTTCTGGATGAAGTAGCCGAACTGCCCTTGCACATGCAAGTTAAACTTCTTCGAGCTATCCAGGAACGTTCGATACGCCCAGTTGGTGGCCGTACAGAGAGCTTGATTAACGTCCGAATACTCAGCGCAAGCCATATAGATCTGGCGGACGAAGTAGATGAGGGCCGCTTTCGTCATGATCTGTATTATCGACTAAACGTTATCTCATTAACCGCACCGCGCTTGCGCGATCGGCGTGAGGATATCCCGTTATTAGTGGCTCACCTTCTGGCTAAACTTCAAAACAACGAAAATGGAAAACGTATCTATATTGACGATGAGGCAATCGAGCTACTATGCCAATACGATTTTCCGGGCAATGTCAGAGAATTGGAGAACACACTAGAACGCGCATCAACCATGATGGACCATAACACCATCACCACCAGCGACATTCAATTGCCTAAACCCGTTGGAGTGGCACAGTCAGGGCGATTGTCTCACGCGACTACAGGCAAGGGTGATAAGCCAGGCGAAGCATTTCAGGACGATGAGTACCACCGCATCCTTCAAGCGCTTAATGACACACGTTGGAATCGCAAAGCCGCCGCAGAACAGCTTGGATTAACCTATAGGCAGTTACGCTACCGGATTCAGCAGCTTCGTATTGATAAAGCCAGCTAAGCTAGATGTCGTGGCTTCACCGCACGCGCGCCTCAACGCTTTGTCACGCGGTGACAAATTTCGTGTCACTAAGTGACAAAGTGACAGTTCATAACTGTATAAGGCTTCACATTAGAAAAACCAATCGTGTTTAAAACAGTTGATCGCATTAAATATTAATCCTCAACAGCGTGTTGCTATTCGCAATGGCACAAGCCCTGCACTAAAACCAAATAACCCGTGATCACATCGTCTGTATGGGTTCAATTTAGATCGCCCCTTACGAATTAATTTTCTGGAGAACCCAGTAATGCAGAAGCCACAACAAGGTTTTACGCTGATCGAACTCATGATCGTAATAGCGATTATTGGTATTTTGGCAGCCGTTGCCGTACCACAATACAGTCAGTACACTCAACGAGCTAAATTCTCCAATCTTATTACTCAAACAGCACCATTTAAAAGTGCGGTATCCCTTTGCTACCAGGATCGCAATGTCATAGCCGATTGCGATGGCAACGCCTTTGGCGTTCCAGCCAACATCAATCCGAACGGGCCTATCGTTTCAACAATAGCTACAACTGATGGGGTCATCACAGCGACTGGCGGTGTTCAAGTTGACAACCACACCTACATATTAAATCCTGGGATCGTTGGACCCGGACAACCCCTTAATTGGCTCGTCTCTACTGATTCAACGTGTGGTGAAGCAAGATTATGTGTAGAGAACTAAGCATTACCGCTTAAGCTAAGTTCTAACAAACAAAGTATTGAAAGGCCCGGTTGATCCGGGCCTTTTTTGTTTGTGTGCCCAGCACCAATCAGTCAGCAATCTTTTTTAATGCATACAAACAACTACACGTGTTGGCGTTTATCAGGCGAACCGTTATCAGCTAAACGTTTACGCTGCTGTCTAATGCAGTGCCGCATCCACACTTTGTCACAAGGGTGACAATTGAAGTGTCACTAAGTGACAAAGTGACAGTTTCACACTGTGAAGACGTTCTCTTAGAAAAAAACTCTGGTAATTATAAGTTGTTGTTTTCATTGATTTAATTTTAGTAATACCCATCCATTTTGCCACTGGCACATGCCCTGCACTTAAACCTTCAACGCCACGGACGATAACTAAACCGTGGGTTCGCTTGACAACGACCTACACAAATTAAATCTCTGGAGAAAACCAATAATGGTTAAGACACAAAAAGGTTTTACACTGATCGAACTCATGATCGTAATCGCGATCATCGGTATTTTGGCAGCGGTTGCTGTACCACAATACGGTCAGTACACAAAGCGAGCTAAGTTCGCAGACGTTATCACTCAGACTGCTGCTATCAAAACTGCAGTATCTCTGTGCTACCAAGACCGTAACGTAATCGCTGATTGTGACGGTGGCGCTTTCGGTATCGTTGACGTAAACACAGCTGGTCCTGTTGTAGACACTATCGTTACAACTAACGGCGTGATCACTGCTACTGGTGGCGTACAGGTTGACGGCGCTACTTACATCTTGGATCCAGGTATCGGTGCAGCTGGTGCTCCATTGAACTGGAGTGTTGACGCTGCTTCTACTTGTGCAGCTTCTAACCTCTGCAAGCTATAAGCATTACGCTTAAGTACGCGTAGTACTTGAAGTTAGAAAGAGGCCCAGGAAACTGGGCCTCTTTTTTTTTGCCCTTACCCGATTTCATCCCGTTCTTTCCTTCCGACACCTGAACTGCAACCGAGTGCCTCACGCATGCTGCGGGTTCCGACGAAATGTGAATCAGTAACCAAAGACGTGACCGGTTCACCAACCGGATAACTCCAGGCTTCCCCGCCGCTGATACCGCTTAAGCAATCGCAGTTTATGCCGATTTACTTATCACAATAGTGTAATCCTTGTGAAGGCTGACCTGTGAGTGACTCAACTCCCCAAACTGTTTCGTTAAACGGCCTAGCGCGGCAACTGATTGTGCATGGCATGATTACCGAAGAAAGCGCCACCCAAGTTGCCACTGAAGCAGAAAAAAACAAACGTACGTTCTTATCTGCATTGGGTGATTTACCCGACGTTGACTCTCGTGCCGTCGCGCAGTGTATTGGAGGGGAATTTGGCCTTCCAGTATTCGATCTGGATAAGATCGATGCAGACAGCATTCCACAAGAATACGTCACTGAAGAACTGATCACTAACCTGAACGCAGTGCCGATTATGCGTCGCGGCTCAAAGTTGTTTGTCGCAATCTCTGATCCCACCAACAGCGAACCGCTGGACAAATACAAATTCACCTCAGGGCTCAGTGTTGAAGCCATTGTGGTTGAAGAACACAAGCTGGCAGACCTGCGCGCCAGGGTTGCCGAAGGTGAATCCAATTTATCCGACGGGTTGGATGAAACCTTTGACCTTGAAGTTGAAGATACTGGCGAAACGAAGCTCGAAGACGACGGTGATGATTCGGATGTTGAAGACACCCCAATCGTTCGCTTCGTCAACAAAGTTCTGCTTGATGCGATCAGACGTGGCGCTTCGGATATACACGTAGAGCCTTACGAAAAAATCTTCCGTATTCGATACCGCGTTGACGGCATCTTAGAAGAAGTCGCTCACCCTCCATTAAACATGGCTAACCGATTGACATCACGTCTAAAGGTTATGTCACGTATGGACATCTCGGAAAGACGAGTACCGCAGGATGGTCGAATCAAGTTAAAAATCTCCAAGACGAAAGCTATCGACTTTCGTGTAAACACTTGCCCTACCTTGTTTGGTGAGAAAACCGTACTTCGTATTCTGGATCCGAGCAGTGCACAGTTAGGCATTGACATGCTGGGTTATGAACCTGACCAAAAGCAGTTGTACCTGGACGCTCTGGCTAACCCCTACGGCATGATCCTGGTCACAGGCCCTACCGGTTCGGGTAAGACCGTATCGCTTTATACGGGTTTGAATATATTAAACGAACCCGGTACCAACATATCTACAGCTGAAGATCCTGCGGAAATTAACCTTGCAGGAATCAATCAGGTTAACGTAAACCCAAAGGCTGGTCTAACGTTCGCCGAAGCACTGAAGTCTTTCTTACGACAGGATCCAGACATCATCATGGTGGGTGAGATACGAGACCTTGAGACAGCAAGTATCGCAATCAAGGCGGCCCAAACCGGTCACCTCGTGTTATCCACCCTGCACACGAACGATGCCCCACAGACGTTATCGCGTTTGGTCAATATGGGAATACCTCCGTTCAATATAGCCTCCGCGGTCAGTTTGATTATCGCTCAACGCCTGGCGCGTCGATTGTGTGAGAGCTGCAAAGAACCAGAAGAGCTGCCTCGTGAGGCTTTATTAGCCGAAGGCTTTAAGGAAGAACAACTGGACGGCTTGACCACATACAAAGCCGTAGGCTGTAGCAAGTGCAACGGTGGCTATAAGGGTCGAGTGGGTATTTACCAGGTTATGAAGATCAGTGAAGACATGGGTCGCATCATCATGGAAGGCGGTAACGCACTTGACATCGCTGAGCAAGCACAGAAAGAAAACATTAACGATCTGCGCCAGTCTGCACTACTAAAAATTCAACAAGGCGTTCTGAGTCTTGAAGAAGCCAACCGCGTAACTAAGGATTAATTGACCCATGGCTTTTGCTAGCGCGAAAAAAGAAAGCACGATCCTTTTCGAATGGGAAGGTAAAGACGCCAAAGGCAACCAGCAGCGCGGTATGGTGTCGAGCCCGAGCGCGGATTTGGTTAAAGCCAAACTTCGTCGTCAAGGCATAATTCCCAGCAAAGTAAAGAAGAAAAAAAGCTCGGGCGGTCGCAGTAAGAAGATCGAAGCTGGCGATATCGCGATCTTTGCACGGCAGCTGACTACCATGATGGGTGCTGGTGTACCCATGGTGCAGTCGTTTGAGATTGTCGCAAACGGTATGGAAAACAAAGCCATGCGCGACATGGTGACCGGCATTAAGAACGAAGTGGAGTCCGGAAGCAACTTAACCAACGCTCTGCGCAAATACCCCGATCAGTTCGATGACTTGTTCTGTAGCCTGGTGGAAGCTGGCGAACAGTCAGGTACCTTAGAAACCTTGCTTGGCGAAATTGCGGATTACAAAGAGAAGTCTGAGTCGCTCAAGAAGAAAATCAAGAAAGCGATGTTCTACCCGGTGGCTGTATTGATCGTTGCTTTTATCGTTACCGCGATCCTGTTGATCTTCGTAGTACCTCAGTTTGAAACCTTGTTCGAGGGTATGGGCGGAGACTTACCAGCCTTTACACGAATGATCGTAAACGCATCTGAATTTATGCAGGCCTGGTGGTGGGTTGCCCTAGGATTTATCATCGCAGCCGTGATGGCTTTTAAACAAGCCAAAAAACGCAGCGTCGCGTTTGCACGAGGCCTTGATCGAGTCATGCTGAAGGCCCCGGTGTTTGGTGAAATTATTCATAAATCTGCAACAGCGCGTTTCTCTCGTACCTTGGCTACGATGTCCAGTGCGGGTGTACCGCTTGTGGAGGCGATGGATTCGGTAGCGGGCACCGCCGGTAACTACGTCTTCGAAAAAGCCATCTTGAAGATGAAGGATGAGGCGGCTACCGGTACGCGATTAACACAGTCGATTGAAAATTCTGGTTTGTTCTCCAACATGGTGACGCAGATGGTTTCCATCGGTGAAGAATCAGGTTCTATCGATGACATGCTCGCCAAAGTAGCTGACTACTACGAAGAAGAAGTGGATAACGCGGTTGACGCGATGACCAGTTTAATGGAACCCATGATCATGGCTTTTCTTGGTGTGGTTATCGGTGGTCTGGTGGTAGGTATGTACCTACCCATCTTTAAGATGGGTGATGCGTTCTGATATAGTCGCGCCCTGTTTGCAAAAGCGATAAACCATGAATGCTCTGATCGAGCTTTATACGCAAAACGCTGTAGTCTTCTACAGCGTTGTTGCGTGCATAGGATTGCTTGTTGGTAGCTTCCTGAATGTAGTCATCCACCGACTCCCCATCATGATGGAGCGCTCGTGGCAACAAAGCCTGGCCGAATTCCAGCTGCAGCAAAAACTCGAAGCACAAGGCATTGATTTAAACGATATAGACGCGGTCAATGCCGCACTTGCTAAAGAAAATTCACCCGAGCCGGATACGTTTAATCTCAATACTCCGCGCTCTCGGTGTCCCCAATGCGGTCACGCCATCACGTGGTGGGAAAACATACCGGTCATTAGTTACCTGATGCTGAAAGGCCGATGTCGCGGTTGTAAGACACCCATCTCACCGCGCTATCCCATTATTGAATGCATCACCATGCTGCTATCACTGGTAGTTGCCTGGTATTTTGGCCCTTCGCCTCAAGCGCTTGTTGGAATCCTGTTTACCTGGGCGTTAATCAGCCTAACGATGATTGATTTCGATCATCAACTGCTTCCAGACAGCATCACGCTGCCACTGATTTGGCTTGGCTTACTGGTGAATGTCAATGGCGTATTTACCGATCTTCAATCTTCAGTTATTGGCGCAGCTGCTGGCTATTTAACGCTTTGGGCCGTGTTTCATTTGTTCAAACTCATCACCGGAAAAGAAGGCATGGGTTACGGCGACTTCAAATTACTGGCAGCCATTGGTGCGCTACTAGGTTGGCAAGCGCTCCCGATAGTCATTTTATTGTCGTCACTGGTTGGCGCCGTGGTTGGCATAACACTCATTGTGATATCCGGTCGTGACAAAAACATTCCTATCCCATTTGGCCCTTACCTGGCTGCGGCCGGTTGGATAGCAATGATTTGGGGCGACACGTTATCGAACGCGTATTTTTCAGTATTGACTTAAGTCGTAACAGCAATCGCGTAAGCGCTATGATGGCACTCGCATGGTTTACGGCAAGGAACACATAAACCGATATGAGCTTCGAGCAAATCTTTGTCTTAGCCCTGGTTCAGGGCTTAACCGAATTTTTACCCGTGTCCTCATCGGGTCACCTTATCCTCATCCCGGCCCTCACTGATTGGCCTGACCAGGGTGTTGTCACTGATGTGATGGTGCACGTGGGAAGCTTGTTTGCGGTGGTTGTGTATTTTTGGCGAGACGTCTTGATGCTGCTTAAAGGTACCGGTGAATTAGTACGCTTTAAAAGCACGCCGGGAGCCCGCATGGCAGGGTACATCGCGTTGGCTACCATTCCTGCATTGGCGTTTGGGGCTTACATGAAACTCAGCGGAACCATCGACGCCATACGCGGTGTCGAAATCGTGGCGTGGAATGCGGTGATCTTCGGCATCCTGTTGTACGTCGCAGATGTCGTCGGCAAGCGCACAAAGATTATGGAAAACATGACGCTATCCCCTGCACTCATCATTGGAGTGGCCCAGGCGATCGCAATCATCCCGGGTACCAGCCGATCAGGCATCACAATGACAGCGGCTCGATTTTTGGGCTTCGAACGCGCGGAAGCGGCTCGCTTCTCATTCTTATTAGGGATACCGGCTATCGCCGCAGCTGGCGCGTACACCGCGTTAGAGCTGCTTGAAGTGGGCGGTAATATTCCAGCCGATGCGCTGAAGGCAGCAGGACTGACTTTCTTCGCAGCACTGGCAGCTATTGCCTTACTCATGGCGGTGGTAAAACGCTATGGCTTTTTTATGTTCATGGTGTATCGGTTACTGCTCGCCTTTGTGCTGTTTGGCTTACTGTACGACTGGTTCCCTGGCATCTCGTTATCAGACAAACTCTAAGCGGTGCTACTGGTTGGTCTAACAGGCGGTATTGCAAGTGGCAAAACGCTCGTGTCCGATGCGTTTTCGGCCTTGGGTGTGCCCATTGTTGATGCTGACCTGATAGCTCGCGAAGTCGTTGCGCCGGGCAGCGAAGGTTTACAAGGTCTGGTCAAGCTCTTTGGCCAGCACATTGTCACTGAAACCGGCGAACTTGATCGTGCCTCGCTGAGGCAAATCATCTTCGAACAGAATACAGCGCGTGCGAAGGTGGACGCATTACTTCACCCGATGATTGGTGCTGTAACAGCCACTCGAATTGATGCACTTCGCTCAGCGCAACATGCCTACGTGGTGCACGCGATTCCATTGTTGGTGGAAACCCAGCAGGCTGATCGTTACGATCGTATCGTGGTGGTAGATGTGCCCGTTGAAACACAAATTGCGCGATTAATGCGTCGGGATGATACGTCTCGTGAAGACGCTGAACGCATCATTTATGCACAAGCCAGCCGCGAAGACAGACTGGCCATTGCTGACGACGTTATTGACAACACCGGGGATGAAGCGAGCACCGTTGCACAAGTGCATAAGCTGCATGCGTTTTACAGCCAACCCAACGAACACTAGTTACTGTTGGGATTGCTGTTGGGATTGTCCCAGGGCTTGCCGTAGTGCCTGTACGATGCGCACATTCGCTTCAGGAAATTGGTAGTTCGAAAGATCGGTAAGCGGCACCCAGGCGACCGTTTGCCCTTCCAAACCCGCAGGCTCTCCGCTAAAGCGCTCGACTAAGAACACATCTAAGCGAACCGCTTTATCCGAGTATTCATGTTCCACCGTTACCAGTGGCGAACTGGTTTCAACGGTAATGCCTATTTCTTCCTGTAACTCTCTGGCCAAGGCCAAGTCTGCAGATTCGTTCGGTTCAATCTTGCCACCGGGGAATTCCCACAAATCACCCTGATGTTGATCGGCTCGGCGTTTAGCTAAGAGCACCTGTTGTCGATCAGCGGACAGTATCGCGCCGGCGGCGACTACGACCCAGTTCGGAGCGCTCATAACCAATACCTGTTGTTACGTTCGGTACTCAGCATTGATGGTGACGTAATCGTGCGAAAGGTCACTGGTATATACACTCATGCGTTCATTCCCCATACCCAGGTTTACTGAGACAGTAATGTCAGTGGCTTGCATCACTTCACTGCCGCGAGCTTCTGTGTAATCGGGGTGAAGCTGCCCACCATCAAATACCGGTAGATCATTGATATTTACAGTTACCTGATAGGGGTCCAAACCGGGCAGACCCACTTTTCCGATAGCCATTAATAATCTGCCTACATTTGCGTCGCTGGCAAACATGGCGGTTTTTACTAGCGGGGAATTGGCAATCGCATAGCCCACCTTGCGACAATCTGCCTGGCTGGCACCCTCCTCCACAGACACAGTAATAAACTTCGTCGCGCCTTCAGCATCACGGATAATGGCTTGAGCCAACAGCAGCATCAGTTCGTTCAGGGCCTGCTGAAAAACTGGCCAGTGTTCAGAACTGGGTGCAAGGGTTGCCCCGACTCCGGTGGCACACAACATACACGCGTCGTTAGTGGAGGTATCGCTGTCTACCGTGATTGCATTAAACGACTGATCAACCGCTGTCTTCAATGCCGTGTTTACATCCTTTTCAGCAATAGCCGCATCGGTAAAGACATAGGCCAGCATGGTAGCCATGTTTGGTTCAATCATACCGGCACCTTTTGACATGCCGGTAAGGGTGACTTGCTGATCTCCAATCGTAATTTGCTTAGAGCTTATTTTTGCGACGGTATCGGTTGTCATGATGCCACGAGCGGCTTGTTGAAGCGCGGCGGTGGACTCTGTTGCTGCAGCCACCAACTGAGGAATATGGTCCTTCATCAACTGATTCGGTAACGGCTCACCAATGACGCCAGTGGAATACGGTAATACCGCTTCGACGTCACATCCCAGTGCATTCGCAACCGCTGCGCAGTGTTCGGTAGCAACAGTAACTCCGTCGTGTCCGGTACCGGCATTTGCGTTACCTGAGTTTATTAATAAGGCTCGAATTTGCCCGTGCTGAGACGAGAGATGCTGTTTTGCGACGGTGACCGGCGCTGCGCAAAACGTGTTCTGCGTAAACACTCCAGCGGTTACGCTGCCGGGTTCTAACGCAAACAGCACCATGTCATCGGTGCCATTGCTCTTAATGCCTGCAGCGCAGGTCGACGCCTTAACCCCAGGAACAGAGACTGCCTCGGGTAGCCTTAAATTCACGGGCATAACGTCAGCTCAATTTGCCGTGACACTGCTTATATTTTTTGCCTGAACCACAGGGGCACGGATCGTTACGCCCAACCTTGGCCGTATCGCGCACAAACGGCTGCACCGGTTCATCACTTGCGGTTTGCTGCTGCCGATTTGCAACAGCCGCCTGACGTGCTGCTGCCGCCGCTGCAATGGCCTGTTCTGCTTCGCTACCCTGGGCAGCCTGGGCGTCAGCATCGGCCAACGCACTGTCCATCGCTTTATGTTCGTAGGTGACGTCGGTCGGCTCTGCGCGGCTGGCTTCCGCTTGCTCCACTTGTTCTGCATCGCGCACCTGCACGGTGGCAAGTTTGGCAGTGACATCGCGCTTGTATTCCTCAAGCATACGATTGAAAAGCTCAAAGGCCTCACGCTTGTATTCTTGCTTAGGATTTTTCTGCGCGTAGCCACGCAAGCCCACGCTCTGGCGTAAATACTCCATACCGGCAATTTGTTCTTTCCAATGCTCATCCAATGATTGCAGCATCACGAATTTTTCAAACCGTCGGAATTGCTCTTCACCGGCACGTTCTACTTTGGCATCGTAACTGGCCGTGAGCGTTTCAATAATACGGTTCGCGATATCTTCTTCTGGCAGATCCGGGTTTTCAGTTAACCAACCTTGGATATCAAAATTTTCACCGGTTAACTTTAGAAGTTCCGCCTCAAGTCCGGGTACGTCCCATTGCTCTTCGAGGGTGCCTTCGGGAATATAGTTTTCAACCAAACCCGGTACGACTTCGTCACGGATGTCGTTAACGAATTCCAACACCGAATCCGTTTCCATCAGATCATCGCGCTGTTCGTACACAACCTTGCGTTGTTCGTTAGCAACATCGTCATATTCCAGCAGGTGCTTACGAATATCAAAGTTGTGCCCTTCCACTTTGCGTTGAGCATTTTCTATCGACTTACTGACCCACTTATGCTCGATGGCTTCGCCTTCTTGCATACCCAGTTTCTGCATCAACCCGCTAACGCGATCGGACGCAAAAATACGCATCAGACTGTCTTCCAGCGACAGATAAAACCGGCTGGAACCCGCATCACCCTGACGACCGGATCGGCCACGTAACTGGTTGTCGATTCGACGTGACTCGTGTCGCTCGGTACCTACGATGTGCAACCCGCCTGCTGCCAGGACCGCATCGTGACGTTTTTGCCAGGCTTCTCTGGCTGCTGCGTGTTCGGACTCATCCAGGGTCGCAAGTTCAGCTTCCAAATTACCGCCCAACACAATATCGGTTCCTCGACCCGCCATGTTCGTGGCAATGGTCACAGCACCGGGAAGGCCTGCGTTTTCGATAATGTTCGCTTCACGCTCGTGTTGTTTTGCATTCAGCACCTCATGCGCGATATTTTTTTCACGCAGTAAGCCCGCCAACAATTCAGAGATTTCGATTGACGTGGTACCCACCAATACCGGCTGAGCTTTTTTCACGCACTCTTCGATGTCTTCGATAATGGCTTCGTACTTTTCGCGTTGCGTTAAAAACACCAGATCAGCGCGGTCTTCACGTGCCATGGGGCGATGCGTTGGAATGACCACCACTTCCAGGCCGTAAATACTCTGGAATTCGAAGGCTTCTGTATCCGCCGTACCGGTCATACCGGATAATTTTTCATACAGTCGGAAGTAGTTCTGGAAAGTGATGGATGCGAGCGTTTGGTTCTCCCGCTGAATAGTTACACCTTCTTTGGCTTCGATTGCCTGGTGCAAGCCTTCCGACCAACGCCGGCCGGCCATTGTGCGCCCGGTGAATTCATCAACAATGACAATCTCATCGCGCTGAACGATGTAGTCCACGTCTTTAGTAAATAGCGAGTGCGCGCGCATCGCTGCGTTTAAGTGATGCATGATGGCGATATGCGCAGGGTCATACAAACTTTCCCCCTCAGCCAGCAAACCATCTTCGCGTAGCAGGCCTTCTACCGCATCGTGACCGGCTTCGGTCAAGTGCACCTGTTTGCTCTTTTCGTCAACCGAATAATCGCCGGGGCCCTCTTCCTCCACCTGCCGTTCAAGTCTCGGAACGATGGCGTTGAGTTTTAGGTACAAATCCGAATTGGACTCAGCTGGCCCGGAAATGATTAATGGCGTTCTGGCCTCATCGATTAAGATGGAATCCACCTCATCCACGATGGCGTAGTTCAGTGGTCGTTGAACTTTTTGCTCTTTTGAATGCGCCATGTTGTCGCGCAGATAATCGAATCCGAATTCGTTATTAGTGCCGTAGGTCACATCCGCAGCGTAGGCTTCACGCCGGGCATCGGTATCGAGCCCCCCAATAATGACACCCGTGCTGAGGCCAAGAAATCCGTACAACTGCCCCATCCAAGCCGCGTCACGCTGGGCCAGATAATCGTTAACGGTCACCACGTGAACGCCTTTGCCTGACAGCGCATTTAAATACACCGCGGTAGTCGCTACGAGCGTTTTACCTTCACCGGTGCGCATCTCTGCGATCTTGCCGTCGTTGAGTACCATGCCGCCGATCATCTGCACATCAAAATGACGCATCTGAAGCACCCGGGAGCCCGCCTCGCGTACGACCGCAAAGGCCTCAGGCAACAGTTGCTGCAGGCTTTCGCCTTTTTCCAACCGCTCACGGAATTCCTGGGTTTTCGCCTGCAGGGCGGTGTCATCCAGCGCTTGAAGCGCGGGTTCAAACGCGTTGATCGCCGCGACTTCTTTACCCAATCGCTTAACGATTCGGTCGTTACTGCTGCCGATGACTTTCTTTACGAGGTTACCTAACATGTACTCTAAGACCTTGACCTGCGGCTGCAGGGTGTTTCGGAATGCGGATTATGACACCGAACGCTTCGGCATCACTGAAAGAACAACATAGGGTCAAGTGCCTCACCATCCAAATGCACTTCCACATGCACGTGAGGGCCAGTCGAACGACCCGTGGAACCTAATCGGGCAATGATTTGCCCTTGTTGCACGCGCTGCCCACGCACAACAGAATTCACCTGGTTATGAGCATAGCGAGTTCGGAATCCATCCGCGTGCAATAACTCAACCATATTGCCGTAGGCGTACACACGACCGGCAAAGCTGACCACCCCGTCCGCCAAAGCCAATATGGGCTCACCTTCATTGCCACGATAGTCCACCCCTTTATGCAACCTGCGCTCACCGGTTTGCGGGCTATTTCTCCAGCCAAATCCCGATGACAAGCTTCCCTGCATCACAACCGGGCCACTGAGTTGCAACGTGGATTCGGTGGCCTGCCGTTGATACCAGCTGGCTAATACCGTGGAGGACATTTGCAATTCATCCACTACCGCATTCCACGCCGATACATCTTCAATCGTGGGCTGCGCAGGTACCATGGGCAAAACGATTTCGTCTAAGGTGAAGTCTGTTAGATCCACCCCCGCTTGCTCTGCCAGCCGGCGGTAGAGAATCCGCAGCGACAGGATATCCGCATGCAGTTGACCCAAGGCGGGTGCCCAGCTTGCAACCGGCGCTGAGGCTGTGACAGATTCGGTCGGCCCAGGTTCAGCGCTCACCGGTTCAGTTTCCAAGCCCTGTGTGGTTTCACGGAGCTCATCGTTAACAAGGTTTGAGTTGCCATCAGCATTGGCATTCATGACAACGAATGCGGGGCGAATTGTGCTGGGGCTAAGTTGACTGGCGCTTGTGCCGGTTTTGAAGCCCGCCCAGTACCCCACGGCGGCGGCCAGGCTGGCGATAAACAGCAGTAAAGCACCCAGTCCCGCGCTCGATTTATGCTGTAATGACTGTGTGGCTATGAAAGACTTCACAACGCTTTTGGCTCCCGAGGCCAGACAAACCATTCAACTGAATCGCCAACTACGCGCCGCATTGACAAAATGCGTACCGCCAGCAGCCATCAGCGCCGTTTCCCTGTGCCGCCTGGAAAATGATCAGCTGCACATTACGCTCACCAGTGCCAGTTGGCTGTCTCGACTGCGCTTCACTGAACGCACGATTCTGAGCGAAGTACGCGCCTTGAACCTCACCGCCACGCGACTCAAATGGCATGTACTGCCAGGTCGTGTTGAGCCGCAACGACGTGAGTCTATTCGTCAGGAAGCGTTGGTCATACCCGTCGATGCACCGCAGCGAGTGTTGGCCGCTGCAAAAAACTTTGAAGACGACTCTCTGCGCGACGCTCTAACGCGTGTGGCGAACACCATGCAACAGCGCTTGAACGAAAAGCCGCACTGAGCTCTCAGCCCAATACGATGATGTCCGATCGGCTGACGCACGCCAATTGACCCAAACCAGTCAACTTTCCGCCCGCTTGCAACCGACTCTCAACCGACACGATTCAGCCGACTGGACTCAAACAACCCGATGGGTTTAACCGATGGCTTCTTGCGCCTGAGCGTAGGAAATTGGTGCCGTTGCTACGTCTTCGTACACCACCTCTTCCCAGGCTGAGCTCTGCTTCAGCAGCTCTCGGACCAATGCATTGTTCAGCGCGTGACCTGACTTGTAACCAGAAAATGCCCCAATCAGGCTGTGGCCCAGCAAATACAGATCACCAATAGCATCAAGCATTTTGTGACGAACAAATTCGTTTTTGTAGCGAAGGCCGTCCGTGTTCAAAACACGAAAATCGTCAATGACGATGGCGTTATCCAGGCTGCCGCCACGAGCCAAATCTCGCTTGCGAAGCTCTTCGATGTCTTTCATGAAACCAAACGTGCGCGCACGGCTGAGTTCACGCACGAACGATGTGGACGAGAAGTCCATTTCGGCTGATTGGCTTTGATCAGCGAATACCGGATGGTCAAAATCAATTGTGAAAGCCACTTTGAACCCGTTGAACGGATCAAAACGTGCCCACTTGTCGCCTTCGCGCACTTCTACAGGCTTCTTGATCCGAATAAATTTCTTCGCAGCCCCCTGCTCAAGGATGCCAGCGGACTGGATCAAAAAGACGAAAGGCGCCGCACTGCCGTCCATGATAGGCACTTCGTCCGAACTCAGGTCCACAAAACAGTTGTCTATACCCAAGCCGGCAAATGCGGCCATCAGGTGCTCTACAGTCGACACTCGCACGCCGTCTTTTGCCAGAGTCGTCGCTAGCGCGGTGTCGTGCACGTGAGTTGGATGACTAGGAATAACCACCGGTGGGTGACTATCGACACGACGGAAGACCACGCCCGTATCAATCGGCGCTGGATTTAGGGTCAGATACACCTTTTTACCGGTGTGCAAGCCGATACCAGTGGCTCGGATGGTGTTTTTTAGTGTTCTTTGGCGTATCACAGAGTTATGTCCTACTTCCTGACTACCGGCGTGCAGCTTTATATATAGCAGTAGATGCGTAGTTTCACAGTGTTACAGCGCACTGTGTGTAACGACGTGTTATTTCACCTATCACAAACTGGAAAGGCAGCCCCCTCAAAACGAGGAGGCTGCCCTGTCAGATCAGCCGAGAATGTTATCGAATGCGCAGTCGCGCCGTTGCCATTCTGGCTCCCTAGTAATAACCGCTAGTCGGCCTGGCGTCGCAAAAACGCTGGAATATCGAGTAAATCCATATCGCCGCCGTTGCTGTTACTGCCAGCTCCAGTGGGACTTCCACCCGCCTGAGTGGAGGCACTTCCGCGTGAGGGCGCGCTAGGACGGGCGCTTGGCGCCTGGTAGTCAGAATATGGTGAGTTTCCAATGGGTGAACCCGCCGGTGCAGTGCTAGGACGACCTGCTGATAATGGCGTCTGAGGACGACCAGAACCTGCTTGACCACCCATGCCTCGACCAGCCGACGTATAGGCTTGGTTGCCACCAACGACGTGCATGCCGTTCGTACCGGTGGCTTTGCCCCGATTAATGCCTACGCCGACTTGCTGCTGTCCCAAACCGGTTGCAACCACAGTAACACGCAGTTCACCGTCCAGATTTTCGTCAATGGCGGTACCCACAACCACGGTCGCATCATCGGCCGCGAATTGACGTACCACGTTGCCCACTTCTTCAAACTCACCAATGGCCATGTCCAGACCACAGGTGATGTTCACGAGAATTCCGCGAGCACCCGCTAAATCGATGTCTTCCAGTAATGGGCTGGAGATTGCCATCTCAGCGGCTTCGGTGGCGCGCTCGTCGCCGCGACCAATACCCGATCCCATCATCGCAAGACCCATTTCAGACATCACTGTTCGAACGTCAGCAAAGTCAACGTTGATTAAGCCTGGGTTAGTGATGAGTTCTGCGATGCCTTGTACCGCACCACGTAAAACGTCATTCGCTGCGCTGAATGCATCGATCAATGAGATGTTTTTACCCAATACCGATAGCAATTTTTCATTCGGGATAGTGATCAACGAATCGACATGGGTGCGAAGCTCATCAATGCCCTGCTGCGCTACGTGCATGCGCTTGGTGCCTTCGAAAGGAAATGGCCGAGTAACTACAGCTACGGTCAGCACGCCCAACTCGCGCGCAATTTGTGCAACTACCGGGATAGCACCAGTACCCGTGCCACCACCCATACCGGCTGTGATGAACAACATGTCAGTGCCTTCAATAAGATCCTGAATACGATCACGGTCTTCCATCGCCGCTTGACGACCCACTTCAGGGTTCGCGCCCGCACCTAAGCCTTTTGTGATGCTCTGGCCGATGTGCAACACAGTAGGTGCCGCCATACCTTTTAATGCCTGTGCATCGGTGTTCGCACAAATGAAGTCAACGCCTTCAATACCTTGCGCCACCATGTGCTGAACGGCGTTGCTACCGCCACCACCAACACCGATCAACTTGATCACCGGTGCGTCGTTAATTGTGTCTACTAAATCAAACATAGTTCGTTCCCCAGAAAAAAATTCTTTATTCAATTGCCCAACAATGAAGACCCGATAGGCCGATGGGCATCCCCAGTAAAGTAAGTACCATTCAAAAAGTGCGTTGAAACCATTCGCTCATGCGCTGCCAGATACCTTTCTCTGTGCGTATGTCGACGGGTTCGGTGCGCGGGTTTTTACGCCGCTGTTGGCCGAACAGCAACAGGCCAACACCAGTTGCGTGGATCGGATTGCGTACAACTTCCGCAAGCCCTGTTACATGCTGCGGATGACCCAAACGAACGGGCATATGAAAAATTTCTTCTGCCAGCTCTATGACTCCCTCCATCTTGGATGTCCCGCCGGTTAACACCAACCCAGCAGCACATGCATCCTCAAATCCGCTTCGTACCAGCTCGTCGTGAACCAGAGTCAGCAGTTCCTCATAGCGAGGCTGGACCACTTCTGCGAGTGTTTGTCTAGCCAGCCGACGTGCCGAGCGATCTCCTACGCCAGGCACCTCTATCATTTCCTCTGCACTGGCAAACTGCGTCAGTGCACAGGCATGTCGTACTTTTATTTCTTCCGCAAATTGTGTTGGTGTTCTAAACGCCACGGCGATATCGTTAGTGACTTGATCGCCAGCCACGGGTATCACTGCGGTATGACGAATGGCACCTTCGGTGAACACCGCGATATCGGTCGTACCACCACCCATATCAACCAACACAACGCCCAAATCTTTTTCGTCAGGAGTCAAAACCGATTGACTGGAAGCCAATTGCTCTAACACCACATCTTCAACTTCTAAACCGCAGCGACGAATGCATTTAGCAATGTTCTGCGCGGCACTGATCGAGCCGGTGACCAAATGCACCTTGGCTTCCAATCGCACGCCCGACATACCGATGGGCTGACGTATCCCGTCTTGATCATCGATGATGAATTCCTGCGGTAATACATGGAGAATGCGTTGATCAGCGGGGATAGCCACCGCTTTGGCCGCATCTACCACTCGTTCCACATCTTCTTGCTCGACTTCAGTGTTTCCAATGGCCACGATGCCATGTGAATTTAAACTGCGAATGTGACTACCGGCTATTCCGGCAAACACCGATTTGATTTCGACGTTACACATGCGCTCAGCTTCATCCACCGACTTCTGTATGGCGTCAACGGTGCTGTCAATGTTGATGACCACACCTTTTTTCAAACCTTGCGAACGGTGCGTACCCATCGCCAGCAGCTCAATGCTGCCGTCTTCGGCTACTTCGCCCACGATTGTCACAATCTTCGACGTACCAATGTCGAGTCCAACAATCATTTCTTTGTCAGTGTTACCGCCCATTAGGATCCGTTAAATCACACCTGGTGAAGGTCTGCGCCCTGTAAACGCAAACCCGTTTTTGTATCGCATATCAAAGCGCACCGATTGATCGGCCATCGCTTCAGTGACTAACCGGTCGTGCACGGCAATGAAATTGGCCAGGCGCGCGCGTTGGTTTTCATAACCGAGTTTCACCGTGACACCGTTAGATAAGATCAACGTCTGCGAACGTCGGTCGTCTTCGTCCAGGGTATTGATGGTGAGCCCTAACTCAGCTAACCGGCCTTGGTAATAGCGGTAGTCATCCAGCACCCCATCATGTCGGCCTTCCGCACCCGTCAATCGCGGCAAACTAGCAAAGTGCTCCTGCCATTCCATGTGTTGAATACTGTCTGGCTGAAGCTGAGGCGGTAAGAACATTTGATGACGCTTACTCACCAAGCCGTCACTGTTCCAGCGTGCCGCAGGTTCATGCTCTTCCACCACGATGGTGAGTCGACCCGGCCACTCGCGGCGCACATGAGCAGCGGCTACCCACGGCAGAGCTTCAACCGCGTTTCTAACGCGATCAATGTCCAGTGCCAGCAGGCCTTTTTGAATATCGTTTTCGACATTAGCGCTCAAGGTGGCTCGGTCTGTGTAGTCCAGGGTGCCCAGTACGTCCACGTTGGTGACCGGAAATACGCGAGGATCTTTAAAAACCTCAGACGCCATAGCAAACAGGGTGAGCACAATGATGAAACCCAGCACGCCGATAAGAAACCGTGTCATGGGTGGCAGGCGGCTCATGCGCGTAGGGAACAGCGGCATGTTGCTCTCAGCCGTGTTCACGATGCACGCTCCGTTTCAGCCAAAGTCTCTGCCAGAATTGAAACCACGAGATCGCTGAAACTAACGCCAGCCTCTGCAGCGGCCATAGGAACCAGACTGTGGGTTGTCATGCCTGGAGCCGTGTTGCACTCTATAAAGTGTGGCTGGCCGTGTTCATCCAACATGAAATCAACGCGACCCCAATGCCTGCAACCCAGCGCGTTAAAAACAGTTAAAGCATCTTTTTGAATTTGCGCTTGCACAGCCGGTGCTAAGGCTGGTGGACACTCGTATTGCGTGTCTTCAGCAAAATACTTGGCGTGGTAGTCGTAGAACTCCGTTTCAGCGCGCATACTCACAAGAGGCAAGGCCTGACCCACGGCAATCGCAGCGGTGACTTCCATCCCTAACATCATTTGCTCAACCAAGACCGTGCCGTATTCACTGGCCAAAGCGTAAGCATCAGCCACATCATTGGCACTTCTTACCATCGACACACCGATACTTGAGCCTTCCTGAGTAGGTTTGATAACCACCGGCAAACCAATGGATTCGACGGCAGCCATCGCTTCATCCAGTGAGGACACACAAACTGCGGCAGGTGTTTTCACACCGGCGTTAGCTGCTAACAACTTGGCTCGATGTTTATCCATGCTCAGCGCTGACGCTAAAACACCACTGCCGGTGTAAGGAATACCCGCTAAGTCCAAAGCGCCTTGCAACTGACCATCCTCGCCACCACGACCATGCAAAATCAAAAATGCACGATCGAATTCACGGGCGCGCAGCTCGGCGATGATGTGGCGGTCGGCGTCTACCGCATGAGCATCCACACCGGCAGCTATCAGACCTTCCAATACACAGTGCCCGCTCATCAATGACACTTCGCGCTCGGCCGACCACCCGCCCATAACCACAGCCACTTTACCGAACGGGTGTTGGCTTGCAGAGGTAGTCCTTGGTGTGTTCACAGCCGCCTCACTAACCATGCTGCACCTCAGATTCGAAGTGCGCGGGTAAGGACGCCGCCAAGCCGCCAACGCTACCTGCGCCCAGCGTCAAGACCAAATCGCCGTCACTCATAACCCTGGCCAACGCTTCGGGCACATCATCGATGGCTTCGACAAAAATTGGATCCACTGCACCGCGGTTTCTTATGGCGCGGGCTAAGGCCCGACCATCTGCGCCGTTGATACGCTCTTCCCCGGCGGAATAGACCTCAGTGAGGATAAGCACATCGGTGTTCGACAAGGCTTCTGCGAAGTCTTCGAATAGATCGCGCGTTCTCGTGTAGCGATGTGGTTGAAAAATCACCACCAAACGCTTATCCGGCCAACCGCCGCGAATAGCAGACAAGGTGGCGTTTACTTCTGTGGGGTGATGACCGTAGTCGTCATACAGTGTGGCGTGCCCACCCTCTGCACAAGGTAGCAAGCCATGAGGTTGCACACGACGGCCGATGCCTTCGAAGTTCATTAAGGCTCGGCGGATAGCATCGGTGCTGACGGAGAGTTCCAGCGATACAGCAATGGCGGCTAACGCGTTCAGCACGTTGTGGCGACCCGGCAAATTCAACACCACATCGGTAAGCTCGCCACCTTCCCGAATCTTGACATCGAAAATCATGCGTTGACCGCTTTGACGAACCTTGTGCGCACAAATGTCGGCCGATTCGCTGAAGCCGTACGTTCGAATCGGTCGGGCAACTTTGGATACGATGTCTTGAATGTGTTCATCATCAATGCAGACAATCGCCAGACCATAGAAAGGCAAGTGCATCAGAAAGTCGATAAACGTTTGTTTGAGTTTTTCAAAATCGCCGTCGTAGGTATCCAGGTGGTCGGCATCAATATTGGTAACCACCGAAATAACTGGCTGTAAATACAGAAACGAGGCATCGCTTTCATCCGCTTCCGCCACTAACCAGTCCGATTGTCCGAGGTACGCATTGGTTGATGAACTGTTTAAGCGACCACCAATGACATACGTGGGGTCAAGCTCACCCGTTGTTAGCAGAGAAGCCACCAGGCTTGTGGTGGTTGTTTTTCCATGAGTACCCGCAACTGCAATACCCTGTTGAAAGCGCATGAGCTCTGCCAACATCTCTGCGCGGCGCGCAATCGGCAGACCCAATTCGCGTGCACGGACAATTTCCGGATTGTCTTCAGGCACGGCGGTGGAAACCACTACCACATCGGCCGTCTCTACATTTTCAGCCGCATGACCTTTAACCACTTGCACACCCAGACCGGCAAGTCGTTGCGTTAAGGCATTTGTATTTAGGTCGGAGCCTGAAACTCGAAAACCCAGGTGATGCATTACCTCTGCAATACCGCCCATACCTACACCACCGATCCCGATGAAGTGCATGGCACGAACGCGACGCATCTGGCTTTTTACAAGCGGTGAAATATCAATAACCATCAGGCACTTACCTCATGGTTTGAAGAAACAGAATCACCTCGTGCAAACAGTAGCGCATCCGCCACTTTTTCCGCAGCCGCCGGGCGATGGGCAGCGCGCGCTGCCTTGCCCATTTGCGATAGCCGATCTCGGTTTTGCTGAAACGAAGTGATCACAGCAGCAAGACGTGTTGCCGTAAATTCTGGTTGTGGAATAACAACCGCAGCACCGTGTTGTTCTAAAAACTTTGCATTCTTAGTTTGGTGATCATCAACCGCATGTGGAAAAGGTACTAGCACAGATGGTAAAGACATGGCCGCTAATTCAGACACCGTCATTGCACCTGAACGGCAGATAACAAGGTCTGCCCATTGGTACGCTTCAGTCATGTTGTCGATAAATTTTTTCACGTCAACATCGTGCGTGTTTGGTGTGTGTGAAGCATAACGATCTTGAACAGTTTCGTACATGCTTAAACCGCTCTGATGTACAAGTTTTATCGAAAAATTTAGGTGTTTTAACGCTTCAGGTACAACGTTGTTCAACACTTGTGCACCTTGGCTTCCACCAACAATCAAAACTCGTAACGCAGCGTCTGTTGTTACATTAGCAGTGTGATGTTCAATAGAGTTTTTAAATTCGTTCGTGCTCGTGTTATCCACAGTAATTGATTCAATATCACGACGTAACGGGTTACCAACAACTACTGAATTTATACTGCTTGAAAATGCATTAGGCATGGCTGAAAAAACCTGTGCAGCATAAGGTGCTAATCGTTTATTGGTCATTCCAGCCACTGCGTTTTGTTCGTGCAATACCAAACAACGACCGGTTAACTTGGCAGCGATACCAACAGGCCCTGTCACATAGCCGCCCATACCCAGTACCGCCCTTGGCTTTACCTTAAGCATTAACCCCAGGCACTGAACAATCGACAGCGCAAGACGTAAAGGCCCCACCAGCCGGCCGAATACACCTTTACCTCGTAAGCCAACAACCGAAATCCAACGAACTGGAATCCCGGCAGCAGGTACCACCTTTGCTTCCAGCCCACGCTGGGTTCCCACCCAGATCACCGGAACATCGCGTTCACGCAGCACCTCCGCCACCGCTAATGCAGGGAAAACATGGCCTCCGGTACCACCGGCCGCGATGATCACTGGGCGCGAGTCAGCACTCATACGGTTCTTACCCGATGATGACTGCGAGATAAGGGTTTTTGAGTGGCGAGTTCTTCGCGCTGCTGCCATCGAAGTTCACTTTCGATACGAAGCAAGATGGCAAACGACACGGCAAAGACGATGGCACTACTACCGCCGTAACTCATCATGGGCAGCGTGATGCCTTTCGTTGGCAAGATGCCCATGTTCACACCCATATTGACAAACGCCTGCAGGCCAATCCAGATGCCAATGCCCAAGGCCAAATAACCGGCAAAGCGAAACCCAAGTTCTTCAGCGGTACGCGCCAGACGAAAGCTTCGCCAGACGATAAACCCATAGGCGGAGATAACCGCTAATACCCCGAGAAAGCCCAGTTCCTCACACAGCACGGCAAACAGGAAGTCAGTATGCGCTTCAGGCAAATAAAACAACTTTTGCACACTACCGCCCAAGCCCAATCCACTGAAGCCACCACTACCGATGGCAATTAACGATTGCGTTAACTGAAAGCCGGAGTCGTAAGGATCAGAAAATGGATCAAGAAAACTGGAAAATCGGCGCATTCGATACGGGGAGAACGCGATGCTGGCTGTACCGAGTACCGCTAGCGCGCCACTCATGGCAATGAACTGGGTCAAACGAACACCCGCCACAAACAGCATCGCCAACGATGTGGTGACAATGACGAACGCCGCACCGAAGTCCGGCTCTAACAACAGCAGCACACTGGCAAAACCGATCAGTGTCAAAGGCCGGATAAACCCATTAAAGGATTCGCGTACCAATTCTCCACGACGCACGAGATAGCCCGCCATGTACACGATGATTAATAACTTCACCGCTTCAGATACCTGCACTGTGAATAATCCGAAATCCAGCCAACGCCGACTACCGTTCACCATCTTTCCAATGCCTGGTACTAACACCAGCCCGAGAAAAAATAGCGAAACCAAAATCAGCGGCAATGCCGCCCGCTCCCAAACAGCGATGGGGATTTGGTAGACCCCGTAACCAACCAACAGACCTAAAACCAGAAACACAAGCTGGCGCCCAACGATGTAAAACGGAGAACCATGCGTTTCCGCCGCGTATGGCATTGAGGCAGATGCAATCATCACCAGGCCAAACAAACTTAGGCCCACCAGCACAATCAACAGCGCATGCGAAGCTAACCAGCCTTGCACAGGTACTTCTGGTGCCGGCGCACCCAACGATTGCCTGCCAATGACGGTTCTTGAGACTATTGAGCTCATGCGACTAGGCGCTCCACAGATTCACGAAACACATCGCCTCTAACCATGTAGTTGTCGAACATGTCAAAGCTTGCACAAGCTGGCGATAACAACACGGCATCACCAGACACCGCCAGCTCCTGAGCAAGCTGTACCGCCTCCGGCAAGGTTGATACATCGAATAACTCGGTGGTACCCGACAGCGCTTTACGCAGCAATGGGCCATCTTCACCTAGCAACACCACCGCTTTAACTCGCCGGGTCACGACCTCTCGCAAGCTGGAAAAATCCACACCCTTACCCTGCCCGCCAGCAATCAACACGACCGGCCCTGGCATGGCTTCAACGGCTTTCATGCAGGCATCCACATTGGTGCCTTTAGAATCATTAAACCAACGCACGCCATTGAGTTCTGTAATGAATTCGGTGCGATGCGCAAGGCCTTTAAACG
Organism: Granulosicoccaceae bacterium; assembly: GCA_020629835.1. GTDB lineage: Bacteria > Pseudomonadota > Gammaproteobacteria > Granulosicoccales > Granulosicoccaceae > Granulosicoccus. The sequence continues at coordinate 31,997 of JAHDCO010000001.1, read as the reverse complement.
TAGTTAGTCCAAGCTTCAGTTCGGCCAGGCTCAGTTGTAAAGGCTGCAACAGAGCCAATACCGCCAGCGCGTTTGCGACGTTATGTTGCCCTGGCACACTTAATTCTTCAGTCATCAACACACACTGTTGCTGAGCAAATAAAGCACTACCGTCTTCAAGCTGTTGCACGGTGTAATCCGCGTTGGTGTCCTGCAACGAAAACCACTGCGTACCCGAACGTGCAGGTTCAGGGTGGGTACGGGCATCGTCTAGATTCGCAACACACCGGTTCGCCTTTGCGTAGATTGTGCGCTTGACTTCAGCGTAGTGATCAATGGAGTCATAGCGATCCAAGTGATCATCGCTGATGTTTAACACCACCGCACTGACTGGCACCAGTGACTCGACGGATTCCAATTGGTAGCTGGACAATTCCAGCACGTAAACAGGCGGCTCTTCTTTAGCTGTTGCCACTTCTGCCGGTAGCACATCCAATACCGCTGTTCCGATGTTGCCGCACAGGGCCGTGTTTCTTCCGGCAGCACTCAGTACATGAGCGGCCATGGAAGCCACCGTACTTTTACCGTTGGAACCGGTTATGGCGATAACCGGACCTTGCACCATGACGGCAAAGAGTTCCACATCGCCTACCACTGACACGCCTGCCGCCAGTGCCTGCTGCAGCATGGCATGACTGCGTGGGATACCGGGGCTAAGCACCATAACGTCGTAGTCGTTAACCGCCACCGCGCTTAACGGCGTGATGTAGCACCCGCTGCCCAATAGCTCCAGTGCTTTATCCGCAAGCTGTTGATTCGAATCAGCTACATCAAACGCAACCGCGTGTTTTTTCAGGTAGCGCATAACGGATTGGCCGGTGACACCTGCACCCACCACTAACACCCGCTTGCTTTTGAGTATGTCTGGCGTCATTAGCGTAACTTCAAGGTGGACAAACCCACCAGAACCAGGACAACAGTGATAATCCAGAAGCGCACGATAATGCGAGGCTCTGGCCAGCCTTTCAATTCGAAGTGGTGATGGATGGGCGCCATGCGAAAGATGCGCTTACCGCGCAACTTATAAGAGCCGACCTGCAAAATGACCGATACCGCTTCCAGCACGAAGATGCCACCCATGATGAACAGCACCAACTCCTGACGAACCATGATGGCAACAACACCGAGCGCGGCACCAATAGCCAAGGCGCCCACGTCTCCCATAAACACTTGAGCCGGATAGGTGTTAAACCATAAAAAACCCAGACCTGCGCCCATTAACGCGGTACAGAAAATCGTAAGTTCACCGGATCCGGCAACATTCGGTACCAGCAGGTATTCAGCAAAAACCGCGTGGCCCGCAACGTAGGCGATCAGCCCCAAACCCGCGGCCACCATAACCGAAGGCAAAATCGCCAATCCATCCAAGCCATCAGTAAGATTTACCGCATTGCTGCTTCCGATAATGACCAAAAACGCAAACGGCACAAAAAACACACCCATCGGCAGCGCTATGTCTTTAAAGAAGGGAACGATGAGTTCAAGTTCAACAGGATCATTTGCCGTCTGATACAAAACCACAACAGCAACACCGGATACCAGCGACTGCCAGAACAACTTTTCACGCGCTGTTAAACCCACCGAATTGGCTTTGACCACTTTTCGGTAATCATCAACCCAACCCACCGCGCCAAAACCAATGGTGACAAACAACACAATCCAAACTTGCTTTACGGTGAGGTCAGACCACAGCAATGTGCTCAGCGCCACCGCAACAATAATCATTGCGCCACCCATCGTAGGGGTACCGGCTTTGACCAAATGTGATTCCGGGCCATCGTCACGTACCGATTGGCCCACCTTTGCGTTTACCAACCAACGAATCAAAAAAGGCCCGACGACTAAACAAATAATCAAAGCCGTTAGTGCAGAAAAGATGGCCCTGAGCGTGATGTAGCGCACCACAAAAAAAGAGGCATCAATCGACGCTAACCACTCAGCAAACAACAACATCATGACGGCAGGCCCTCAGCCAGATCAATGGTGACTGTTGAGGTGTCGCGCGTTTGAGGTTCTCTGAGCGCGTTAACCACCCTTTCCATGTGGCTGCTCCTGGATCCTTTAACCAATACCGTGGATGCCCCAGTAAGTTCTTGCTCTATCGCGCTCAGCAAGTCAGCTTGCGAATCAAAATGCTTTGCCCCCGAGAACGCCTTAGCGCTATGCTCGGCCAATACACCAGTTGTCCAAAGCTGATCAATGCCACGCTTTTTAGCGTACTGCCCTACTTCAGCGTGCCATTGATCTGCATCAGCGCCCAGTTCAGCCATATCGCCCAACACAAAATGCCGGTCTCCGGAAAAACCCGCCAGCACGTCTATGGCTGCCTGCACGGATGTTGGGTTGGCGTTGTAGGAATCGTTGATGATGGTAGATGATTCAATGCCGATGACCGTTTGCAACCGGCCTTCCACGGGCTGCATGGCTTTTAACCCAGCTAAAATCGACTCACGCTGAATATCCAGACACTGTGCAGCAGCCGTGGCAGCCAAAGCATTCATCACGTTATGCCTACCCAACAATGAAAACGGTGCAGACCATGTTTGATCGAGTGTTCTTAATTGAACGCTGGAACGCCCAAAACCCACCACCGTTTTGGCCTGTGATTCCACACCTTGTACATCGGCGCCTTCCTTAAAACCAAACGTGCGAAGCGTTAAGCCGTCGGCTGCGGCTTTAAGTTCCGGGGCAAAACGATCATCAGCGTTTATGACTCCAAACCCGCCCGCACACACACCGGAATAAATTTCGCCTTTAGCTTGGGCAATCGCTTCTACGCTCCCAAAACCTTCTATGTGCGCTGCACCAATACTCGTTACCACCGCCACATCCGGTTTCGTCATGGCGCTAAGCACTTCAATTTCACCAACGTGGTTCGCACCCATTTCAATCACCGCATAGCGATGTTCTGGGCGAATAGATAACAACGTTAGTGGCACACCAATCTCGTTGTTTAAGTTACCGCTGGTGGCCAGCGTTGGGCCCAACTGTCCAAGTATTGAAGCCAGTATTTCTTTAACAGACGTTTTTCCATTGCTGCCAGTAATAGCAACGGTCGGTATCTGATGACCTTGCGACCAAAGCGAGGCAATAGCACCGAGAGCAACGCGAGTATCGCGCACGTGCAGCACTGGAACAACACCGGCAGCCGAGGCGATACCGGTTGAATCCACCGCAAATTGAGTGTCGGCTACAACCGCGCTGGCGCCCTTGGCGATGGCATCCGGGATAAATCGATGCCCGTCAAAGCGGTCACCACGAATAGCTACATACACATCGCCAGGCGTTAACGTACGCGTGTCGATACTGACCCGCGTTAAATCAATATCGTCACCTTTTAACTGCCCATTCACAGCGTCGGCGCACACCGATAAAGGAAGCCGAAACATTACGATGCCTCCTGCAGCAAACGCTGCACAGCGTCACGATCACTGAAATTCAGCACGTCATTGCCCACAATTTGCACCGATTCGTGCCCTTTTCCTGCAACAAGAACGACGTCATCAGGTTGCGCATGCCAAATGGCGTATTGAATCGCACGCTCACGATCGCCAATTTCTAAAGCGCTGGAGGGCGAACTGAGCCCATTAATCACCATCAGGCGTATGTGCGAAGGATTTTCACTACGCGGGTTATCGTCAGTCACGATGATGTGATCAGCCGCTTCGGCCGCTTGTGCCATTAAGGCGCGCTTACCCGGGTCTCGATCGCCGCCACAGCCGAATACAACCCACACATCACCTTGCGTATGTTCCCTCACCGCTTGAATTGCCGCAGTTAACGCCTGCGGTGTATGCGCGTAATCCACAATGACCGTTGGCTGTGCGAATACCTTGAATGGCTCCATACGCCCGGGTACACGACCAAGAGTTTGCAGAGCATCCGCACTATTCTCTGTCGATAAACCGCATGCCCGTAATACGCCATAACAAGCACATAAATTTTCAACATTGAAACGACCATAGAACGAAGAAACGATCTCATGGCGCTGACCGTCATCATCTATTTCAAAGCTTAGCCCGGCGTTACCGAGCACCACATGACTGGCGGTGTACCGCGCCCGCGTACCATACGTATGCACCTGTACCGAAGCCACTGACGCTAGCTCATCAATAAGCAACTGACCCAGGTTGTCGTTGGCATTCAATACCACAGATGTTAGCGAGGGCCATCGGAACAGTTGCGCTTTTGCCTGCGCGTAGGCTTCTTCGGATTCGTGATAGTCCAGATGATCACGACCCAGGTTGGTTAACACCGCAACACGAATTTCAATGGCATTTAACCGACCTTCGGCAATACCGTGTGAGGACGCTTCCAAGGCGACGGCCTTAGCCCCCTGTTGCAACATCGTGGCTAGCATCTTTTGCAAAACCACCGAATCTGGTGTGGTAAGCGCAGTTTCCTGTGAGTTCTCTGCACTGGTTCCCCAACCTAAGGTACCGATATAACCACACACGATGCCTTGCTGAGTTAACGCCTGTTGAATAAAACGGCAAACCGAAGTTTTGCCATCCGTGCCGGTAACCGCAATCACGTTCATCTGCTGCGCAGGGTAGCCATAAAACTCAGCAGCTAATGCGGCGGCATGCTCATCAAGATCAGGTACCAGAACAACCGGCACCGCTAGCGCATTGAGTTCGGCCGTAACGTCGGGGTGATCCTGAGCCACGAGGGGGGAGACGAGTACAACCGAAGCGCCACGCTCGGTGGCAGCTTTAGCAAACAAGTAGCCGTGTGTCGTTTTACCTGCCAGCGCCAGATACGCCTCGTTAGATTCGCACAGCCGACTGTCCTGACAAACGCCATAAACTGAGATATCAGGCAAAGCAGTGCCGTCAGCCAAGGGCACAGCCTTTAGCCAAACAGATAACGCTTTGACAAACCCAGCAGACATCTTAAGAGCGGTCTCCTGTTTTCGGTATCAACGGCAAACCACGCAAATCGGCGCGTGCGCCATCGATGTCATCCGGTTCTACGCCTTGGAGGCGTAAGGCATGCCCCATGACGTCCGAAAAGATAGGCGCTGCCACAACACTGCCGTAATACTGTCCGGCTTTTGGATCATGAATAACAACCACCGCAGCCAACTCCGGGTCGCTCGCCGGTGCAAAGCCTGCAAACAAAGAGACGTAACGATCTTCGGCATACCCGCCCGATTGAGACAAGCGCGAAGTTCCGGTTTTACCAGCAACGCGATACCCCGGAACTTTTGCTCTGTGGCCCGTACCCTTAGTGACCGCATTTTCCAACATGCGCTGTACACTTTTGGCAATCGGTGCTTCCACTACCTGCTGCGTAGTTTCTGCTGCATCTACGGCAATGAAAGAAACCGACGGCATGGAGCCTTGATTGGCCAACGCCGAATACGCTCGCACTAACTGCAGAGCAGAAACTGACAACCCATAACCGTAAGACACACTCGCTTGCTCGATGTGATGCCAGAGGGTTGGATGATTGAAATAGCCGGCTACTTCACCGGGAAATTCGCTGCCCGTTGGGCGCCCAAAACCAAAGCTGTCGAACACCGACCACATTTGCTCGGGTTCCAGTTGTCGGGCAACTTTACTCACGCCCACGTTGCTTGATTTTGCAATGATGCTGGATAGATCTAACCAGCCGTTATCGCGCACATCACTGATTTTATATTTACCAATGGTGTAATGACCTGGCGAGGTGTACACGATGTCATCAGACACAAACTTACCTGAATCCAGGGCGGCTGCAATGGTGAACGGCTTCATAGTCGAGCCTGGCTCGAACACATCTGTAATAGATCGGTTGCGCTGCGCGCCGTTACTGCGATCGCTCGTATCGTTTGGGTTATAAGTGGGGTAATTGACCATGGCTAACACTTCGCCGGTCTTTACATTCATAACCACAAGATTGGCAGATTCTGCTTGATGCTCTTCCACAGCCGATGCCAAGGCACGATCGGCAAAGTACTGCAGCTGCTTATCCAAACTTAAGCGAAGATCTCGACCCGGTTCAGCCTTTTCAACAACACCGACGCCTTCGATGTAACGCCCGGTTCGGTCACGCATGACTTTACGTTTACCGGCTTTGCCCTGAAGCCAATCGTCATAGGCCATCTCTAAGCCTTCACGACCTTTATCGTCAATATCGGTAAAACCCACCACATGCGCTGCGGCGTGCCCGCTGGGGTAGAAACGACGAAACTCACGTTCAATCGTGATACCCGGTAAGTCTAACGCCACAACGTCATCCACCAGTGGTGGTAACACATGCCGTTTGACGTACATATATCCACGGCGTTGCAGGTTCAGCTTCTGCACTTTTTGCAGCAGTTGGCCCGAATCAATAGACAGAATATCTGCCATGGCAATAACTTTTTCAGGCTCAGTAATGAGCTTTCTGGGGTCTCCCACAATGGTTTGTATGGGCGTACTGATGGCCAGAGGTTCACCGTTTCTATCTAACAGCATGCCCCGGTGCGCAGAAATATCCACGTGACGCAGCTGACGCTGTGTACCTTCATTTTGGTAGTAATCGTGTGACAACACCTGTAAGTGCAGAGCACGAAACAGTAGCGTGCTACCCAGACCTAGAAACACCACCATGATGAAGCCACGTCGCAACGACCAGCGGCGGCTGTCACCATCAGCGGCATTGGATTGTTTGCGAGGCTTTACCATGAGGCTCTCAATACTGGCTGACACAAGAGGCAGTTAAGCGATGAATTCGGGCGAATGCGGGCAGTAATAATCATCGGATAATCATCACCGTATCTTCCAGTTCCGGCAGTGCCATACCTAACCGATCGCGCGCGGTGCGCTCGACTCGACCATGCTCTGAGAAGGTGCCCTCCTCAATTTGCAATTGACTCCACTGCACTTGTAGACGATCGATTTCTTGCTGGCTTCGGCTAACTTCGGTGTAGCTCTGCCTTGATAAATATTTGATATAAACCACACCCACCGCCGTACAGAAATTTAACGCCGCCAAAAAAGCCACTAACGTCATTGCGTTGTTCATAAGGGCGCCTCCACGATTCGAGACTCACCGGGCATCGCAACTCTTTCGGCAATACGAAGCACTGCACTGCGGGCACGTGGATTACGCTTTAACTCCTCTTCGTCTGCCTTAACCCATTTACCGACCGTGCGCCATGGGTGCGCGATTTCTGCGGGTTTTATAGGCAGATGACGAGGCAGGTCATCATTGGCGGAAGGTTTACGCAAATGATGTTTAACGATGCGATCTTCCAGGGAATGGAAACTAATTACCGATAGGCGGCCACCAAACTTAAGCACATTGGCCGCTTGATCCAATACCGAGCGCAAGGCATCCAGCTCACCATTGACCGCTATGCGAATGGCTTGAAAGGTGCGCGTTGCAGGGTGGTGATGGCGCTCCCAACGAGGATGCGCCGCCTTAACGATTTCTGCCAGGCGGCCGGTTGTACTAAGACTTTCTGACTCGCGCGCCATCACAATCGCTTTCGCGATGCGTCTGGCGTAACGCTCTTCGCCGTAAGTCTTAATGACTGTCATGAGTTCACTCTCACTAACCTGACGCAACCATTCAGCTGCCGTCACCCCTTGCGTTGTGTCCATTCGCATGTCCAGGTCGCCATCACTGGAAAAACTAAACCCGCGCTGTGCTTCGTCTAGCTGTGGCGACGAAACACCGATATCGAGCAGCAATCCATCAACAGATCCTGACCACTTTTTTTGTATCAACTCTTCTTCAAGCTGCGCAAAGTTCGCTTGCACAACCGTTACACGCGGGTCGTCAGCAAAACGACTCCGCGCATGAGCTATTGCTTCGGGATCCTGATCCATCACCAACAACTCACCGTGTTCACCAATTCGATCCAGGATCAATTGGCTGTGCCCACCTCGTCCGTAAGTAGCATCGACAACCCTGGCGCCTGGCTGCGCATTCAATGCATCAACCGCAGGCTCTAATAAAACCGGTATATGCAACATCAAATGTTCAGTTTTTGAATGAAATCCGGCACTTCATTCGGCGGCAAGTCGTTCAGCTCATCAGCCCAAAGCTCAGACTGCTTATCAAACTGATCAACATCCCAAAGTTCCAACTTATTCCCCTGACCAATCACTGTGGCCTTGCGATCAATTCCTGCGTACTCCCGAAGTTCGCTGGTGAGCAACAGACGCCCACTGCCATCAAAGTCAATTTCAGTGGCGTACCCCAGGTACAGCCGCTGGTATTGCCTCGCCGACGGATGAGCATTAGGTAAGGCCACAATCTGCGCTTCAAATTGAGTCCAGGCGGTCATGGGATAAATCAACAGGCACCGCGACGGGTCAGCAGTGACTACCACGCTGCTGGACCCGGAGCCCTGAAGACGCTCGCGTTGCAATTTCGGCAACGAAAAACGCCCTTTGGCATCCACACTGATCTTGGAAATGCCTTTGAAGAACATAAAAACGGGGGATTTTGACCCTTAACACCCACTAACCGACACTATTTGCCACTATTCGACACTATACGGCCGCTGAAACGTAGGGTCAACGACATGACGTGACATCGGAATGAAAAATATTGGTATAAAAAACAACGACTTACAAAGCTTTCCAGATAGATATTATGCGCACATTATCTGGAATATCAATGAGTTACGACACCTTTATGACCGTGTATTTAGGTTAATAATTGATCGATTTGGTGCACTTGAGTGCTACACAACTTTTGTTTAACCGTGTCCAAACTGTCGTGAAGTGGGAGCCGGCCATAAGCCGGGTTCTGTCAAGGGTCATCATTCATCTGGACAAGACGTTACCGCCTTGTTCTAGCAACCTACCCGGGAACAGTGCGGACCACACCATTGTTCCCCTATTTGGTCTTGCTCCAGGTGGGGTTTACCATGCCACCGAATGTTACCACCGGCGCGGTGCGCTCTTACCGCACCCTTTCACCCTTACCGGCAAGCTTACGCTTACGTAGGCGGTTTACTCTCTGCTGCACTTTCCGTAGGCTCACGCCCCCCAGGCGTTACCTGGCACCTCGTCCTATGGAGCCCGGACTTTCCTCGATACTTACGCACCGCGATGACCTGGCCGACTCCCGGGTCGAACTGTACACAACTGTCCGAATTAAGTGTCTGTCTTCTTTCAAAAAATCTTAAGACACGAGACGCTGCAAAGACAGCGGTAAGACTAAAAAAACGTAACGGCTGTTCACCAGCCGTTTAAGGGATTAACTTTTACGTCTGAGCAAGATGCAACACACGCCGATAAGCCTCCTGCTTGGGCACCCCCACCAATTCGGACGCACATCGAGCCACTGTTTTAGGCGGCAGGTGCGGACTTAACACTTGAATCACAGCGTCTAACTCAAATTGACCCTCGGCGACTGGTGCAGAACCGCCAACCATGACAACAAACTCCCCGCGAGTCTGATTGACGTCAGCCTTCATTCGATCGAGTACTGACTGAATCGTGCCGTGTAACAGCGTCTCATACTGCTTAGTCAGCTCTCTGGCTACCGTGATCGGTCTATCCGGACCAAAGACTGACTGCATACTGGCCAAGGACGCCTGGATGCGATGCGGCGATTCATACATAACCAGGGTATGCGGATCTGCTTTCAGCGTTGACAACCAACGTTCACGCGCTGCCGATTTAGCCGGAGGAAATCCCACGAAGCGAAAGGCATCCGTAGGTAGCCCCGACACACTCAGGGCAGCAATAACAGCAGACGCACCAGGTACCGGAGACACCATCACTCCAGCTTCTAGACACGCGTTAACCAGGCGATATCCCGGATCACTGATTAAGGGGGTGCCCGCATCGCTGATCAGCGCCAAAGATTCGCCGCTTTTAAGCCAGTCCAAAACAGAACTCACCCGTTGCTGTTCATTATGTTCGTGCAACGAGACAGTTGGTGTGGTGATGCCGTGATGTCTGAGTAAACTGCCACTGTGCCGAGTGTCCTCGGCCAACACCCGATCTACGCGCTTAAGCGTATCAATAGCGCGAATTGACACATCATCACGGTGGCCGATTGGCGTAGCCACAATGTACAGAGTATGCTTTGCAACCATGAATGCACACACTCGAGCGCGTATGGCCCGCGCAACACGTTTAGCACTCGCCCTGATACTCAGTGCAGGGTTACTCAGCGCCTGTGTTGGCAATGGGGAAGTGAAAGAAAACAACGATGACCCAACGCTTACGAGAATAACAGACCCGGCCGCTCGCCGGGCTCTAGAGCGCGGCAATCCGTTGGAAGCTGCGAATATCTACTCGCAACGAGCACAGGGAACAAACGACACAGCACTTAAAGAAGATTACTTGCTGATTGCCGCCGAAATTCTGTTTGATCGGGCCATGGTAGAACCGGGAATGACAAAGCTGGCAGCACTTACGCCCTTGATGTCGTCACCCGAACTTCAAGTGCGCAGAGACATAGTGCAGGCCAAGGCGAACTTGTATAGCAACGACCCAGCTGGTGCGCTACTGGCCCTGCCTGACCCTGAGTTGGTCTTTGACGCGCTGCATCAAGCACGCATTTACGAAACTCGAGCGTTGTCTTATAAAGCATTGCAAGACCCCGACAACGAGCTGCAAGCGCGCATTCAGTTAGAGAGCACACTCACTGACAGCAACATTATTGATCGCAACCACAGCGAAATATGGCAACTGTTAACCACTCTGCCACGCACAACCGTTGAGACCCTGACCACCAATGTGCGCAACGATGTATACCAGGGTTGGATAGAGCTGAGTTTGGCAAACGCCACACCAGATGCGGTTAACCGGCTGAACCGATTACAACAATGGCGGGAGCGCTTTCCTGCCCACCCGGCTAATGAACGTTTCCTGGCGACTCTGGACGATCGTGAAGTACCTGCGTCCACCATTGCCGGCGGTGAAGTCAATGCCATCGCTGTTTTACTGCCGTTATCTGATGAACGCATGGGGCGAGTGGCGGCTGCCGTACAAGACGGTATTGTCGTGGCGCATCGTTACGCGCAAAGCCGGGTACAAGCGCCATCGGTACGTTTTTATGATGTGGGAGTCAGTCCGGCCGCTGCACGTTCTGCGTACGCTGCCGCCCTATCCGATGGCGCAAACGCGATCGTCGGGCCGCTGCGTAAAGAAGCGGTTGCTGCCATCGTGACGCAACGAGAAATTCCGGTACCTACGATTACGTTAAATACCGTCGATGCCGGTGTGCAACAAGGACAACTCAACAACCTTATTCAGTTTGGTTTAGCGCCTGAAGACGAAGCCAGATCAGCCGCGTCGCGCGCAATTGGTTTGAATTTAAGAAACGCGGTGGTATTGCAAGCTGATGATTCACGCGGCGATCGAGAGGCACGCGCTTTTCAACAAGCGATGTACACATTAGGTGGGAACGTCGTGCACGTCGCCGTATTACCGCGCGATCAATACGACTACGGCAAAGAAATAAAAGATGCGCTGCTTATCACTCAAAGTGATTCCCGGTTTAAAGCACTCAGTCGTACGATTGGTCAAAAGCTATTTTTCGAGCCGACCATCAGAAACGATGTGGACGTGGTGTTTTTAGCCGTAGGCTCTGAGCAAGCGCAGTCGGTTAGACCACAACTGGACTTCTTCTACGCGGTGGATTTACCTCGACTGGGTACCTCACGAATTGCTTCAGGGAGCACAGATTTAAAAATTAATAAGGATTTAAACAGCTTGTATTACCCCGGAACCCCGTGGCAACTGCGAAAATCCCTACGGAATGACCCGTTAAAGAAGGACATCGTTGCTAACTTCCCGGCAGCGAGCGGTGTGTACGCAAACTTGTATGCGTTAGGTGTAGACGCCTTTAACGTTGCTACGAAATTGGATGAACTCACCGCGGGTTTACGATTAGAAGGCTACACTGGCGACCTGCAACTAACCCGGGATGGCCGAATTCAAAGGCATTTGGATTGGGCCCAGTACCAGGAAGGCGTTTCGGTCAGTGTGAAACGTGTGGAAGCACCGAACACAGCTTTGCAAGCAGGTGCTTCACCAAATTAGAACACTCCAGATGTAATTACCCAGGCAGTATTGGATGAAAGCAGATTCATCAAAAACCAGTGAAGTCGCTGCGCTGCTGACCGAAAGCACGTCAGCAAACATAACCTACCCAAGCAACGCAGCCGCTGTGCGGCTGCGACCGGCAGATACGGTGATGCAACTGGATCGATTAGGATCGTTGCATCAGTGCAGACTCAGTTTCATGCGTCAAATGACGCGGCGCATGGCGGCGGAACGGTGGCGGTTTTCCCGGCCTGAATTCAATATCGATAACACCGGCGTTGGGTATGCGGTTTACACCGCCCACTACCCAGGTGGAGAGGCTTCCCTAATCGCTTTCGCTCATGATCTGCCAGACGAACTTCGCTCAGATCGTGTGATCGCCGAACAATGGGACACCACGTTCACGCTATTTAATGGTCAACCTACTAAAGAAGACATTGAGCGACTGCGTAAAAACGTACCCAAACAAGAGGCAGGTCGACTCAGTGAAAAAGAACTGACCCTATCGCGAGCTAATCGATCCGTGCGGTTATGGGAAACGGTGGTTGCTGCTTTAGCCTCCGGGCAACAACCGGATGAGACTGCACTTCAAGGCGTTGGTTACCTCATGCGAACAACGGCCGTTTACGGCTCGGGAAAATTTGGCGCAGCCGATCGTGAGCAGCTACTCGCCGAGCCAACCACAGCTAGGTTATTCACTGCACCGTTTTCAGTAGAAATGCTGACGGTATATTTGATTCGTACCTTTGTGCGCGACTTGATCAATCACGCCGCTCGCTGCGCCGGTGGAAGCCGAGCAGTAACGTTAGCGCCAGAACTGGCTCGAGGCCTCGGCATTGGCAATTCCACCGGGCTTGGCATGGCGCCTTTTCTGATCAACCACCCCGTGCTCATCCACAATTGGATAAACGCTCGGGAAACCGCTATCGCACGAGTTCGTGCTGTGGAGGTGGTGCACGAGCAGGCTGTATCCATGGTGTCAACGCTACTTAAGAATCAGCTACGTGATGCGCAACACGACCACTCACAGCACCCGATACAGCAAAAGAAACAACGCGCATTAGTAGATGATTTACAGCGCTTAATAAACTTCATCTTGCAGCCATCATCCAAGCAGCCATTTTTCTGGAACGCGGTTATGGACTGGGCTAATGATCACCTAAGCCTCGAAGGCCAGGAATGTCTGGCTTCGCTACTCCTGGAACCCTACCCAGAACTCGTGGATGATTTGAGCCTCGGCATGCACGACAGCGTCAGCCACTCACAACGCATCGATGGCTCGCAGTCCGTTAGCGAGGTAACTGAATTACTTAAAACCAGTTTTTCGTGGGCTCAATCTATCGACTGGCAAAGTGAGCCAGCCACCGCCCGCTGTTGGTATGTTTCCGAAGAGAAATTAGAGCCCCGCTTAGGCGAACGTTACGAAGAACCGTTATCCGATTATGAACAACCACTCGCACCGGCGCGCGATGCGGTTGCTGCCATTAATGCCTTACAAAACTGGGCAGATGAAACGACCATCGCCGAGGTCTTAGTCGCTGAACCGCAACATCGTCGTGCTGTGCAACGAGCTCAGTGGGGCCGTTATGCACCTTATGGCGAGATTAGAAGTAACACCATCGATGCGGACATGATGCCTATCGATTTGTTGCGCGCCAAACTGTCATTCTTTGGTGCCACGCGTTTTGATCCGCGATCCGATCGATGGGTGCGAATTTGTTTGTATCCTGGCGCCCCGTATCCCGAAGAATTAAACACAGACAACGCTGATCGTTGGATTTATCCCATCCATTAAAGCGCGATCATGACAAGTGCAACATCGGAAAGCTCGGTCAACGAAATTGCTGCTTTGGTTAAAAAAGCAGCCCGAGGTGCTGGGTATACCTGGTCATTAGCGGACGAAGCCGCGTATGCCGTCGCCTGGTTGTGTCATCGAGGCCTGGACGGAGCTGGCGCTATGGCTTCTCACCTAAAGCATGTGCAAGGCCTAGACTTAGCAACCGTGCGATTGCAAAGCCTGCAGCAGCCGTGGGTGGGTGGACCGAACGGCCTGTGCGCACTTGCCTGCGGTACCGCGCTAACCGATGCATTGCATATCGAACTGCGCGACCTGCGCATTGATCATGTTATATCGCCCTACTTGCTGCTGCCGTTTCTGGCCTATCGCAATGAGCAACTGAGTAAACGCAGAATGCGAGTTCAGTGCACCCACCTGCTAACGCCCGCTTTCGAAGCCGAGCTAATCAGCACAGAGGCGCTAACCAGCGTTACGCTGAGTCATAACTCAAGCTCAAACCCTACGGAAGCATCCACCCTTAACGAAAACGAAAGCCCCACAGCCAATTGCCAAATCCTGTCGGTTGACTCACCAAGTGCAATGTCTGAGCAACCATCACGCGTCCATAGAACGACACTTGGCAAAGACGAACTTGATGTGCTGAACAGATTGGCAGCTATGACCTACGCCCCAGCAACTGAAGCTTCCCGCCAAGGTGCCGGAGCGGGCACCACAGACAATGATTAATCGATTAAGCTGATAGAAAATCGACAAGGAAGTCGCATGGATTACCGATCACCCCACCACCGGGGGCAATGGGCCGAAGCATCTGCTGAAGCCTGGCTAACTGAACAAGGCCTCACTCCGCACCAACGGAACTTTCGCCGCCGTGTAGGCGAAATCGATCTAATTCTAAAAGACATGCCCAGCCAACAATGGGTGTTTGTTGAAGTGAAATACCGGCAACGCAATGCTAGGGTGCCGGGCGCCGAGGCTATCGGGTATCACAAACAGAAAAAGTTGCTACTTACCGCCCGGCTGTTCCTGGCTCACCAACACGAGGCTAATTACGGGGCTCGATTCGACGCCTTGATCATTACGGCCACACCGGATTCGGAGAGGTATGAAAGACGGTCAATGAGCAATCAAACGTGCTCGCCAACCGAATCAGCCGAACCCCAGGACCCACTCAGTTCGTACGATGTGCAGTGGTTGAAAAACGTGTTGACCACCTAGCCTGTGATGCAAGCCCGACGCTTGCGCCACAAAGCTATTTGACGATTTTCAGATTCGGCCTTTTGACGTCGCTGGCTGGGCCGTTCTTATCGGAGGAGCGACCTGGAGTTGGCTCGGGTGGCGTGTCATCCTGATCGCCAAACATCATGCCCTGACCGTTTTCACGCGCGTAGATGGCAATTACGCTAGAGACAGGCACATTCACATCCATCGCTGTGCCACTGAAACGCGCGTTGAAAGTAACCGCTTCATTACCCAGTACCAGGCTATGCGTTGCCTCAGGGCTGATATTCAGGATGATTCGCCCGTTTTCCACAAAGGCACGCGGCACCTCCACGCTCTCGGATGCGGTTTCCACCAGCATATAGGGCGTAAAGTTGTTATCAACGATCCACTCATACAGCGCTCGGATCAAGTAGGGACGACTGGACGTCATGCGTTCCTCAGAGCTCTCTCTGCAGCCGACAGGCTAGCCTGAAATCCTTCGCGATTAAATATTCGCTGGGCATAGTCTTCAACCGCTTTCGCACCGGCAGGTAAAACAATGCCATATTGGGGCAGTCGCCACAACAGCGGCGCCAGAGTTGCGTCAAGGATGGAATACTCTTCACTCAGGAAGAAAGGCATCGCCTGAAACACACTGGCCGATGCCGTTAGCGACTCGGCTAACTGACCCGCCGCACGCTCCTTGGCCGCAACATCGCTACCTGACAAAGCCGGCACCAGGCAGTACCAATCAGCTTCAATACGATGCATCGCCAGCCGAGTCCGGCCGCGTGACACTGGGTCGACAGGCAGTAAGGGCGGATGCGGATAGCGTTCATCCAGGTAATCGTTGATGACTTTGGCGTCATACAGGCCAAGATCTCTATCGATTAAGGTTGGAAGCGAGCCGGTGGGATTAATGAGCGTTAGTTCTTCAGGTAAATCACCGGGTATCGGTTCAACAATCTCGGCGGTGATGTCTTTTTCCGCTAGCACCAGTCGGACACGGTGACAATGAATGCAGTCGGTGTGGGAAAACAGCACCATGGCAGACTGATGGTTCGCTGATGTACTCAATTCCTTAGACTCCAAAGCCCGTCCGACAGTGGCCGAACGGGCTTTGTTATAAAGCTTTTACAAGAAGGCGGTACGAAACCGCGCGTGTGCTATTTCTTGATGTCTTTCCAGTACTCTTGCTTCAAGAACCAAGTCAGGACAGCCATACCTAGCAGGAACAACATAACCCAAAAACCAATGCGCAGGCGCTCCTGTTTTATAGGATCGGCGAGATATGCCATGAAATTGGTCAAGTCAGTAATCATGTCGTCGTATTCTTCCGGCGTCATGGTGCCTTCCGAAATCAACTCGAAGCCTTTGAACACTTCGGTTTCAACGCCGTCTTTTGTTTCTGTTTCGTAAATCGGCTTCTGCCAGCCCTGGTATTCCCAAAGCACATGTGGCATCGCAGCACCAGGATAAACTTTGTTGTTAACCCCTACACCACCACGCTCTTCGTCAATGTAGAAGCTCTTCATGTAGGTGTAAATCCAGTCTGTACCGCGCGAACGCGCCGTCAAGGCTAAGTTAGGAGGTACCACACCGAATGCCTGGCGACCGTAGTCTTCAGTCATTGCGCTCTCCATCAGCGAGCCGACTTTAGTTTGTTCGCCAGACTTATCCGTCGTGAAGATGAAATTCTCAAGCGTTTCTTCTTCGGTTAAATCCAGATCGGCCGCCATGCGGCTGTAGCGATGGTAGTCCGCTGTGTGACAACCCATGCAGTGATTGACAAACACCTGCGCGCCGCGCTGTAGCGACTTGATATTGCCTGTATCAATAGCCGGGGACTCCAGGGGTACGCTGGCACCAGCGGCTAATGCCACTGATGCTGACAAAGACAAGAGCGCACCAGTAGCCCACTGGGCGACGTTTCGACGTTGCATTAGCTGTCCCTTCGGTTTGTCCGTTGTGCCTGTGTTCAAGCCCATCATGCAGTCACCCGTTCCGGTACCGGTTTCGTTTTCTCGTTCTTACTTATGAAATAAAGACCGAAAAAGAAGCCGAAGTAAATCACCGTACCCAGACGCGAAATGAATGTGCCAATTGGCGTAGGCACTTGCAGCCCGTAGTAGCCAAGCACGACAAACGACACAACAAACGAACCTAGCAACCATTTATACGCCGTTGAACGATATCGCACAGAGCGCACCTTGCCTCGGTCAATCCAGGGCAGGAAGAACAGCACAACAATGGCTGCACCCATCAACAGCACACCGCCTAACTTGCTGGGTACGGCCCGCAGAATGGCGTAGAACGGTGTGAAATACCATACCGGTGCTATGTGCTCTGGCGTTTTCAACGGGTCCGCAGGTACAAAGTTCGCGTGCTCAAGGAAATAGCCGCCCATCTCGGGGGCAAAAAATACGATGGCGAAAAAGAAGATTAAAAATATAGTGGCACCGAACAAATCCTTCACCGTGTAGTACGGGTGAAACGGGATTCCATCCTTCGGGATACCTTCTGCGTTTTTGTGCTTCTTAATGTCCACGCCATCAGGGTTGTTAGAACCCACTTCGTGCAGAGCAATGATATGCGCGACGATTAAACCCAGCAGTGCCAGTGGCACAGCAATAACGTGCAGCGCGAAGAATCGGTTCAGCGTGGCGTCAGAGACGATGTAGTCGCCTTTCAGCCAAATCGTCAGTGCATCTCCGATACCAAATGGGATGGCGCCGAACAGTGAGATGATTACCTGGGCACCCCAGTAACTCATTTGTCCCCACGGCAACAGGTAACCCATAAAGGCTTCAGCCATCAGGGCCACGTAAATCAACATGCCAAATATCCAGATGAGTTCCCGCGGCTTCTGATAAGAGCCGTACATCAGTCCGCGGAACATATGCAGATAAACCACAACGAAGAACAACGATGCCCCAGTGGAGTGCATGTAGCGAATCAACCAGCCGTAGTTGACGTCGCGCATAATGTATTCAACCGACTTAAACGCTAAGTCACCATCGGGCTTGTAATTCATCGTCAGGAAAATGCCCGTGACGATTTGAATAATCAGTACCAGAATCGACAAGGCGCCGAAGTAGTACCAGATGTTGAAGTTCTTTGGGGCGTAATATTTTGTGATGTGCTCTTCCAATAACTTCGTCATTGGAAATCGATCATCTATCCAACCGACAACGCCCTTGCCGCCGTCTGCCTTGTTCTCGATGCTCATGCTGCTGCTCCAGAATCCTCGCCAACCTTAATGAGGTCGTCCGTTATGAAAGTGTACGGTGGCACTTCGAGGTTTGTAGGCGCTGGAACGCCTGCGTACACTCGACCGGCCATATCGAATTTCGACCCGTGGCAAGGGCAGAAGAATCCACCCGCCCAATCGCTACCCAAATCTGGTGGCGCTATTTCAGGTCGGTACGTTGGCGAACAACCTAGGTGTGTGCAAATGCCGACAACAACGAGAAGCTCCGGTTTAATTGAGCGAACATCGTTGGCAGCGTACTCAGGCTGCTGATCTTGTTCAGAATTTGGATCGCTAAGTTTGTCCAGATCTGATCGCAGTGACGCCAGCGCATCTTCGGTACGGTTAACAATCCACACCGGTTTGCCGCGCCATTCAACGGTCATCATCTGCCCTGGAGCGAGCTTACTTACATCCGCTTCAACCGGTGCACCTGCGGCTCTGGCACGCGCGCTTGGTGACATTGAATCAAGCATGGGCAGAAGCAATGCTGCACCTCCCAAGCCACCGGCCACAGAGGCCCCAGCGACGAGCAGACGTCGACGCTTTGGATCAGCGGGTGTTGGAGAGAATGAACTCTCAACTGCTGACTGCTCGCCTGTTTTACTTTTCGAACTCATGCAACGACTCCAAAGTCTCTTTTTGATCGTCGGAAAACACAAAGGATTAACCGCTCAAGATTACCACACAGAACATAGGTTTAATCGCATAAACCCTTGTTCCAAAGACCCTTTCACGCAGCGACAAACCCAGTGTTTGCGTTAAAAATCTTTCAAAAAACGACCCGGTATTCAACCGGCGTAACCGATATCAGGCCGGATTCTCAATGTTAATGTGCTCGTGCTTTATGCCGAACACACTGGCCAGGTGCTCACCGTAAGCACGAACACCGTAGCGTTCGCTCGCATGGTGACCCATGGCCACGTAAAGCAAATCTTGCTCCTGCGCTTCATGCGTGGTTTGCTCGCTGATTTCACCACTCAGATACGCATCCACGTCCAAGCGTGCCGCATCGTTCACAAAGCGCTGCCCACCACCCGAACACCAGGCAACACGCTGAATGTCATGGCTTTGGCGCCCTACCGCAACACACGTTCGTCCAAGCGATGCGTTGATATGGCCTACAAACTCCGCCGCGCTGACAGGGCTGGCCAGTTGACCTTCCCATAACAACCCCTCGACATCTCCTGCGGTGTGCGTGGCTGTAACCTGCAACCCAAACCGCTTGGCCAATTGAGCGTTATTGCCAAATTCTGCATGACAATCGAGCGGCAAGTGATACGCCAGCAGGGCCACATCGTGCTTAATTAGCCTTTGCAATCGCTGGTATTTCATACCGACCAACGCCGGATCCTCTCCCTTCCAAAAATAACCGTGATGCACTAGAACGGCATCAGCCTCGGCCTGCAAAGCGGCATCTAGAAAGCTCGCGCTGGCCGTCACGCCAGAAACAACTTTGTGCACCGACTCGCGACCCGCTACTTGCAGCCCGTTAGGACAGTAATCCTTATAACGAGCTACCTCCAGGGTTCGGTTACCATAGGCGACCAGATTTGTAAGACTTTCCATTGAGTTTGTAAGCTCTGTCGGTCGGTTGCGGCCGCTCAACTATGCCCATTTAGACCATTGAAACTAGCCACATTTTTAGCCATTAGCGTTCTGGTTGGATCACTCAGCGGTGCCGTTGGGTATTCGGTGTGGTCTCAAATCCAAGCCAAAAAACTCAGCGCATCAACGGTATTCAGTAACCCGACTACAGTAATAGACGAAGATGAAGTCGCCAACGCGTCTAATGCGTTAAATCCAGAACCGCCCGCCGGCAGCGAGCAATCAGCCAATACACACCCGCAGTGGAACCGATTCTCGTACCACGATGGCATTGCTCGGGTGGCACCTTCGGTGGTCAGCCTGTATTCCAGCGAGACGGTTTATCGCGCACCGATCACCGATCTGCTTCAAGACAGCATCAACCCGCGCATCGCCCCGGCTGAACGTCGTGCGACCAGCCAGGGGTCAGGCGTGATCATTGGCTCAGATGGCTTGATCGTGACCAACAACCATTTGGTGGAAGCAGCAGATCAGATATACGTCGTCTTAAGCGATGGCAGCCTGCATCAGGGAAAAGTCATAGGCTCTGACCCGGAAACCGACCTGGCGGTAGTTCGGATTCCGGCCGGCGGCCTGCCAGCAGCGCCTGTAGCTGACAATTTAACGCTACGCGTTGGCGACATTGTGCTGGCCATCGGAAACCCATTCGGCGTCGGGCAAACCGTCACACAGGGTATTGTCAGTGCTACGCGCCGACAGGTCGCTGGCAGCACCGCCTGGCAGAACTTCGTACAAATTGACGCCGCCATCAATCCTGGTAACTCCGGTGGCGCGTTGATCACACCCGACGGCAATTTGGTGGGCATCAATACCTCCGTGTTCATGCGCGACAGTGGGGCCGAAGGGATTGGTTTCGCGATTCCAGCCAGCCTACTCGAGCGTGTGGTGCCACAAATCATTGAACACGGACGGGTTATCCGAGGCTGGCTCGGCATCGATGCCGATGAATTGCCGATGTTTCCTGCCGTCAATGAATTGGTCGAAAGCGGCGCTGTGATAACCGGCGTGCTGCCGTTGAGCCCCGCCGACATCGGCGGCTTGCGCCGTTTCGACGTGGTGGGAGCGCTCAACGGTGAGCCCATCCTGAATGCGCGTGAGCTGCTGCTAAAAGTGTCCAGTCAGCCGCCGGGCAGCCTGATAACCCTTTCCATTAACCGCGGCGGTGCCATGGCTACCTTGCAGGTAGAACTCGGAGAACGGCCTCGACTGTCGGCGCTGGATCTGCGGTAAACCCGGTCGTTTCCAGCTGCGATGAACTAGATTGCCTAACAGCAACGGAACAGTTCGCAAAACGGAAACCTTTTTGGCGGAATCTATACCACGACGTATACTTAGCAGTGAGATGATCGATCTACTTCTACAAAAGGCGCGAAAATATAATGTGCAGCGGCATATCCGTGGCATAGAAAGTCGTGATTTTTCCCTGATCGCCAGCAATTGCACAGGCACCCTGCCGTACCGTTTTCTGGACATGCCGCATCTGTCTCCAACGGTAAATCTGTTCTTTTTCGCCCCCGACTACCTGAAGTTCGCTAGCCGGCTCGAGCACTACCTCAATCAGCCCATGGGCTTTATCGCAACGTCGAAGTACCAACAGGGGCGAGCCACGCATGAGGGTCATGGGCGCTATCCCATCGGCCTACTGGACGATATTGAGGTGCATTTCATGCACTACAGCAGCGAGGCGGATGCGGCTGACAAATGGCATCGTCGCGCAGCCCGGGTGAACTTCGATAACCTAATCTTTACGTTCACTGACCGAGATCTTTGCACGCCAGAGCTAATTCAGCAGTTCAATGAACTACCGGGGCGCAAATTGATGCTTACGGCCCGTCCTCTGCCGTGGGTACCTTGCGCGGTACCGGTACCGGCTTACCGGGGCTTAAGTGAAGTGGGCGATGCCTACACAAGGTACGACCACCTGACCCACGTTAACTACCGCGGTTTAATCGATGGCGCCAGAACGAGCAGCGCGTTAAGTGATTCGTTTGCAGGCTCGTTAAACGATTCGGTCACTCGATCAACGTCGAGCGTTAAGGGCGAACCTGCCCTGGCCAGAACCATCAGCAGCTGAAGCCAGTAGCGCCGCTGCCAGACCCGCTAGCCATACCCAGCCCACCGATCCGTTACTGGACTGCGAGGCTGCATTTGTAGAAGCGGTGCCCGTTGGAAAATCGTTGCTAGCCACCACCACCGGCGTATTGGAAATGGGATCCATGTTGAGCGCAACGACATTATTTGATGGCGTCGGGTCTACTGTTTCATTGGTACTCACCTGAGCACTGAGTCGAGGTTGTTCGGAAGCGCGAAATGCTACGTTAAGCGAATGCACAGAATTCGGCTGCAACGCGGGAATTTGGCAGGCGGCACTACCCGGGCCGGTAACTTCGCACAACGATGGCCAATCCACCTGTGCTGTGCTGTCCACTTCAATATTCACTTGTGCAGACACAGTTCGAACGGAATCTAAGTTCCTCACATCGATCGCTACCGAGTCGCCCACTTGTTGCAGATTTAAACTCAAATCTAACGCATCCAAAAAACACGCTCGATTTAACGAATTGGCTATGCTGGTCTGGCTGCACGATGTCATGGACGTGGCGGTATTGCCAGAGATTCTAGGCGACATCAAAAAGCCGGTGGAACCAGAGCATTCCGTCTCAGTATCGTGTCTTGCGCCCAGTGAATGCCCTAACTCGTGCGTGAATAACACATCACTAAAACTTGAAGGCGTCGTTACACCCACATCAAACCCGTCGTATCGGCAGGCCGTATCGATCCAGGCCAAACCCAGTGTTACATCCGTTTTCGGGTTACCTGTAAACAGATACACCAATGCGCTGTCTGAAAACAACGTGTCTTTGTCCATACGATAATCCCGAAAGTTTCGCAGCATCGCTTCAAGCGTATTTGGACCTATGTCCAGCGGATCAAACTGGCTATCTGCATCGATGACAACGGTTTCGTCCAGCATTAACGCTAAGCCCAATGGCCGATAAATAGCATCGGCAACATTGATGGTATTAATCGCATACGCAAGTGCCTGACCGTTGTAATAACGGTTGTACTGACTGTCTATGACGATCGAGAGCGGTACCACCCGTAAGTCCGTGCTGGACGCACGCTTATCTACCGACCCTCTATGAGATCGTGGTGATATCGGTGGCGTTGGTAGTGTATCCAGCAACATCGGCAAGTCAGGGTTTGAACCACCCATCTTTATCGCTTCGCCAGCGCGGTGTTTTGGTTGGTAGTAATCAAGAGTACCGATTAGGTCTTCGGTATGAAGACGATACTCCTGACCCTGCATGCGCACCGAACCGTGTATATCATCACCGGACAACACAACGCGAGCCCACGAGTCTTCATCGCCCACGACATATCCAGAGTACACACCCACGGAAGGAGGCAGCTGGTCGCGAAGCCGCCCGTCGCGCCACTGCGTATCGCGTGTTAAACCACTTGCCTGCAACACCAGATCGGCTTCAACCCCACCGATCAAAACGCTAACCAGTAAGCCTTCATCACCCATGCTTGTTCGCTTCGCCAAGCTGGATGCTTTGTCCTTTTGTTCCGCCAGTATCTGCAAACGTTGATTGGCCCGATCAAACCAATAACGTGACAACACATTACCGCGAGCTACGCGGTATCCAAAAGGCAGGCTTACACCGGTATGCCGATCCCGCAACGCTTCAAATTGCAGGATGGCTTGAGCGGTGTCACCGGATTGTTCGAGGGCGATTGCATTTAAATAATCGGCGGCGTCCAGGTATGCCGTATCCGGGGCTTTTTGAACCAACTCGATGAGTAAGCGACGGGCTTCCTCGTAATCAAATCGCTCCATAACTTGAATGTACGCCATCAAATACAACGCATCATCCACCAACGGTGAATTAGGTACCTGCTGGGTTAACAATCTAAGTTCAATTAAGGCTCGATCCGCATTACCGGCATCACGGGAGTCTAACGCTCGCAAGAACCCCAACAACTCAGAACCCGCTATATCGGACTCGTGCAAAATCGCGATACGCGTTTTTACACCGGAGATGTTACTGAAACTGGGGTATTGCTTTTGTAGCTGACGAAGCACTTGCAAGGCTTCTTTAAACTGACCTCGGCTGATGTTGCCAAGCGCCTGATCGTAAGCTGTTTGAGCCTCTGTTTCGTTCGCGTATGCAGCCGGAATTACCGTAACGCTACACAGCACCAACATGACAGCAGCACGCATAGCACGGTGTGCAGAGTGTTTCAGCCATACCAATCGCTTTGACATATGAGTAAAACCTACGACTTAACTGTCGCCATTGGCGGCTTTCGCAGGTTCGGTACTGTCTTCGCGGAAAAAACTCAAAACGTTGCGACAATTTTCCAGCGCCTTCTTTATCTCGTCAGCATCTGGATCAGGCTGAGACTCTAATTCGTCCAACACCTTGGTCTGTTGCTTAGCCGCTTCGATTTGCTTTTGAATACTGGCCGTTGCACGGTTCATGGCTTCAGTGATTTCAGCGAAATCCTTACTGTCACGAGAACGCAGGCGTACGTTAAGGTTACCGTCACCGATCTCGTTCAATGCTCGATGAAGCGCCAATATCGGGTTACCGAGCTTACGCATGACATAAACCGCGATGGCTCCGGTAACGACTGCGTTAATCGCTAGCATCACCACCAGCCACTGTGACATCACCGTAGATACCGACGGAATCTGCTCATTCAACATTGCCATGTCTTCAGAGGTGAAGAGTAAGGGCGCAGTACCCGCGACAAGGTCTCCCAGCAGGAAGTAGTAGAACACTCCCAGCACCAGCGTCGATTGCAGGATAAAAAACAGCGTCAGCCACATCACGCGGCGGACTTGTCTGAATTGAAACGTTTTGTCACGGAGCAGAGAAAGCGGGAATGCCGCATCGGATGAACGAGCCATAGGAACTTTTCAAGCGCATCGACAACTGTCTGATGCCTTTAAAAAGCGGCCCTTAGGCTTGAAGCTTTACCACTGTGTACCGAGGGCAGGCGTGACACCCGCATTGACTCGGTCAGCGTTGAGTAAAACTTGAACTACATCACGTTTAGTCGCCTCGGCGTATACGCACCGCTTCGGCAAGGCCATCCAACATGGGCAGTGTGTTTTCCCACGAAACACAGGCATCGGTTACGCTCTGCCCTCGCACCAACGGCTTGTTCGAAACACTTTGGTTACCTTCAACCAAATTGCTCTCAATCATGACTCCCATGATGCGCGTATCACCCAACTTCAACTGAGCACAGATGTCGCCGCAAACGTAGCCTTGACGCCGATGCAATTTACGTGAGTTGGCGTGACTGCAGTCGATCATTACCCGCTCCGGTAAACCCGCCTTCGATAACAAGGCACACGCGGCATCCACACTGGCGGCGTCGTAGTTTGTATGGGCACTACCGCCACGCAAAATCAAATGCCCACCTGCATTACCTGAGGTTTTAAAAATAGCCGACTGCCCTTCCTTGGTAACCGATAAAAAGTGATGCGAATGACGAGCTGCACCGATAGCGTCTACCGCTATCTGCACACTACCCGCCGTGCCGTTTTTAAATCCTACTGGGCACGATAAGCCAGACGCCAGTTCCCGATGACCCTGGCTTTCAGTGGTTCTTGCGCCGATAGCGCCCCAACCGACTAAGTCTGCGATGAACTGCGGGCTGATTAAGTCCAGGTACTCCACTCCAGCTGGGATGCCGAGATCATTGATACCGGCGAGTAAGCTGCGCGCGGTTTCCAGACCTTTGTTTATTTGAAAGCTGTTGTCCATGGCAGGGTCGTTGATTAAACCCTTCCAGCCAACGGTGGTTCGGGGTTTTTCAAAGTACACCCGCATGATCAGGTAAAGGCTGTCTGCATAGCGCTCCTGTACCTCAGCTAAGCGATTAGCGTATTCCATAGCCGCTTCAGGATCATGAATGGAGCATGGTCCGACGACGACCGCTAGCCGATCATCTTCACCGTTTAAGATACGTTGCACCGAATCACGCGCCAAGGTCACTGTGGCGGCCGCTTTTTCCGACACCGGAATTTGCTCAATCAAACTGGCCGGGGATCGCAGTTCTTCGGTGCTGGTAATACGTAAGTCGTCAGTAGACATGATCAATGAATTAGTTAGGTTGGTTTGACGCGACAGCGGCTCTGACACGTTCAATAATGGGGGTGATAAGCGAATGACGCGTCTTCATCGACACGCGATTAACAACCAGTCGCGCCGTACTATCCGCCACATGTTCTAACGCGACCAAGCCATTGGCTTTTAGCGTGTTGCCAGTATCTACAACATCAACGATGGCATCAGCAAGCCCGGTTAGAGGGGCCAATTCCATAGACCCATACAGTTTGATGATTTCAACCTGGCGGCTCGTCGATGCAAAATGTGCGCGAGCGCATTGTGTGTACTTAGTGGCAACGCGCAAACGCACGTTGGCATGTAAATCCAATTCCGGCGGGCCGCACACCATCAGCTTACAACGCGCGATATGCAGATCCAGCGGCTCGAGCAATCCCTCGCCACCGTGTTCCAACAACACATCTTTACCTACCACGCCCAAATCGGCACCACCATGTTGCACGTAAGTAGCCACGTCCGAGGCACGTACGATAAGAAACTCCACATCACCTTCAACTGAAGGCAAGATAAGCTTGCGTGATGTCTCGGGAGATTCCGCGGGGTGTATGTTCGCGGCCGCTAATAGCGGCAGAGTGTCATCGAAGATTCGACCCTTTGAGAGTGCAATGCGCAGAGTCACTGGTTTAATCCGGTTGGCGACGAATTTCAGCGCCGAGCTGGTGGAATTTTTCTTCGATCCGTTCGTAGCCGCGATCAATATGGTAGACGCGACGCACTTCAGTTTCGCCATCAGCCATTAACGCAGCCAGTATCAAACTCGCTGATGCACGAAGGTCTGTGGCCATGACAGGCGCACCTTGCAGGCGCTCAACGCCACGAATGGTGACCGAATTCCCGTCGATGCTCATGTCCGCCCCCATACGTTGCAGCTCGCTGATGTGCATAAACCGGTTTTCGAAGACGTTTTCAATGACTTTGGCCGTGCCTTCAGCCACTGCGTTCAATACGCAAAACTGCGCCTGCATGTCCGTGGGAAAATCCGGATAGGGCGCGGTGGAAATGCTGACAGACTGGGGACGATTCCCCTGCATATCCACCTCAATCCAATCGTCCCCGGTTGTAACAACCGCACCCGCTTCGCGCAATTTGTCCAACACAACCGTTAAATTACCGGGCACCGTATTTAATGCTCGAACCTTGCCTCGAGTAACCGCAGCCCCGACCAGGAAGGTACCCGTTTCGATGCGATCTGGAACCACATCGTAGTGACACCCGGTGAGATGCTCCACCCCTTGAACGTGGATAGTACTGGTACCAGCGCCTTCAATTTGAGCGCCCATCGCAATCAGGTAATTCGCAAGGTCTACGACCTCGGGTTCGCGGGCCGCGTTTTCCAAAACGGTTTCACCTTTTGCCAAAGCGGCAGCCATTAACAGGTTTTCAGTTCCTGTCACGGTAACCATATCCATGGATATACGCGTGCCTTGCAAGCGTCCGGCTTTCGCTCGAACATAGCCTCCATCAATGGATATGGAAGCGCCCAGTGCTCGCAAACCATCAATATGGATGTTGACCGGCCGGGCTCCAATCGCGCAGCCTCCAGGCAGGGAAACCTCCGCCTGACCATAACGAGCAACCAGAGGGCCCAGCACAAGAATTGAGGCGCGCATGGTTCTTACCAGCTCATAAGCCGCGGTGTAATCATTAATGGCGGTCGGGTCAACGCCAATGCTCATGTTGTCGCCGAGCGTGATCTGGCAACCCATACGAGCCAGCAACGACATCGTGGTCGTCACATCATTCAGGTGCGGTACGTTGCCGATGGTCGACTCACTGCTGCCGAGTAAGGTGGCAGCCAGGATGGGTAATACGGCGTTTTTTGCACCGGAAATGCGCACATCACCCATTAGGGGTGAACTGCCTTCAACCAGGAATTTGTCCATGAAAACGCGTGCGCCTACACATAAGAAAGTAGCCGCAATGCGCGGCAGATGGCGCGATTATACGACTATATCAACGTGCTGACTTGGCTGATCTCAGACAGTTGCCGGATAGAATCGGGCAAATTCTGGTGAGTAACGCTGCCCCCATGTTCGGCAGCGACGGATTTCCATTCCAGCATGAGCGCAAGCGCCACGCTGTTCGCCTGCGTAACCCGAGAAAAATCCACCACCGCAGATTGCCCGGACTCAAGACGATCTGCGACGATTTTCAAGATCTCCGGCGCACTGGCAAAATCCACTGCGCCGGACAAATAACAGACATCGCCTTCGAATGTGTGAGAGTGAGTCGACACCTTAGCCCTGATTTCTTTCTTTCAAGAACGCCAGCAAACCATCGATGCCGTCAGCGTTGATTTTATCGGTGAAAGTCTGGCGAAAATTATTCACTAAGCTAAGACCTGCTACCTCGATGTCGTAAATAGTCCAGCCGCCTTTTTCACGCAGTTTGTAAATCACTGGCACTTCGGAGCTGCCACTTTGCATAAACGCCGAGCGAACTTCCGCTCGATCCTCACGATTTTCTGGTCGAAAGCGCTCGAACTTCACCTCTTCACCACCGTATTGCGTCATGGCCGTGGTGTAAGTGTTCAACAGTAAGGTTTTGAACTCCGAAACCAGTTCAACTTGCTGTTGTTCATCCGCCAGTCGCCAGTTTTTACCGATCGACAACCTCGTCATGGTCTCAAAATCGATATGAGGTACAACAACCTCATCGACTTTAGCCTGCAGTATCGACGGGTCTTCTTTCGCAGCATCCACATTTTCAGACAAAAACCCGAGCATGTCGGTGATGGCTGTTTCAACCAGTACCTGTGCCGGGTGATCGTCCTGCGCTTGAGCAAGGTTGACTGAGGATATGAAAACTAAGGCAGCAGCGATGCTCCCTATTTTTTTTGTTAATGCCCACATGCGTTGTATTGTCCTTTTCATTACACGCTTCTATGCAAAATTCAGGCTTACTGGTTGACCAGCACCCGGCCAATCAATCGTTCCAGTACAAGCGCGGATTGAGTAAATTCAACTTCATCGCCGTCTACCAGGAAATCAATGTCGCCACCTGGGTCCAGCCCAATGTACTGTTCACCCAAAAGGCCGGCGGTGTAGATACCTGCGGTTGTGTCGATCGGGAATTCGCTGTATTCGTTATTGATGCTGAGAGTTACTTTGGCCTGAAAGGTTTCAGGGTCATATTCGATATCTGACACCTGCCCTACACGCACGCCACTGGCCGAGACCGGAGCTCTGGGCTTCAGGCCGCCAATATTTTCAAAATACGCAACAACCTTGTAGCCATCGCCACCGGTCAGGCTGGCCAGGTTGCTGACTTTCATGGCGAGAATGACCATGGCTGCGAAAAACAGCAGCATGAACGTTCCAACCAAAATTTCCATTGCTCGAGCATTCATCTAATTCGAACCTATACCGAAAACATGACGGCGGTTAACAGGAAATCCAATCCCAAAACCGCCAACGAAGACTTCACGACCGTGCGAGTCGTAGCACTGGCAACACCTTCCGGGGTGGGTATGCAATCCGCACCTTCAAAAATGGCTATCCAGGTAACGACCAGACCAAATACCACGCCCTTAATAAGACCGTTGACAACATCGGCTTGAAAACTAACGGCACTCTGCATTTGCGACCAATAAGCGCCAACGTCAACTCCCAACAATTCAACAGCAACTAAGTGTCCACCCAGGACGCCTACCGCACTGAACATAGCGGCCAGCATAGGCAGTGCCAGAAAGCCGGCCAGTAAGCGAGGCGCAAATATTCTTTGATACGGATCAATGGCCATCATTTCCAGACCGGACAGCTGTTCGGTCGATTTCATAAGCCCGATTTCAGCTGTAAGCGCTGAACCGGCACGACCTGCGAAAAGAAGACCGGTAACCACAGGCCCTAGCTCTCGAACCAGGGTGAGTGCTACGACAACTCCTAAGGATTCTTCGGCACCGAACTGAACCAGGGTGTTGTAACCCTGCAGGGCCAAAACCATGCCCACGAATAGCCCTGAGACTAAAATAATGGATAGTGTTTTCACGCCACTGGCGTATAGCTGTTGAATCACTAAGGAAAAGCGCGCGATCGCTGCCGGCATGCCAATTAGCGTTTGCAGCAAAAAAGCGTGTGCGCGGCCTAACGTGGCCACCGCTGAAAGGGTCTTGGCTCCCAGCGACTGAATGGCATTAAGCATCCAGGCGCTCCTTGGATGACGCTAAGTCGCTCGCGTAGTCAGGCGCTTCAAGTTGAAACGGTACTGGCCCGTCAGGTTCGCCATTCAAAAATTGTTGCACCCAGGCTGACTGACTGTTGCGCAAAGCCTCTGGCGTTCCGGACTCCACCACTTTGCCCTCGGATATCACCACAACAAAATCAGAAATGGACAGCGATTCAGCCAGATCATGGGAAACGATTAGCGAGGTTAAGCCGAGCGCTTTGTTCACGGTATGGATTAGCTCCAGCAATACACCCATCGAAATAGGATCCTGGCCGGTAAACGGTTCGTCGTACATGATCATCATTGGATCCATGACCAAAGCTCTTGCGAGTGCCGCACGGCGCGCCATGCCGCCGGACAATTCTGCAGGCATCAAATCTCTTGCACCGCGTAGTCCCACGGAATGCAGACGCATCAAAACCAGCTTATGAATGAGCGTTTCCGGCAATTTGGTGTGCTCACGCAACGGAAAGGCAACGTTGTCGAACACAGATAGGTCCGTTAGCAACGCACCAGATTGGAACAACATGCCGATACGCTTACGCAGATCGAATAAATCCCGACGTGACAAACCGGCAACGTGCAGGCCATCCACTTCGATGCGCCCCTGCGACGGTTTTTCCTGCCCTCCAATGAGCTTCAGTAGTGTGGTTTTACCCGTGCCGCTGGGGCCGAGGATGGTGGTCACCTTTCCTCTCGGGATGTCTACACTCAGGCCTTTGAAGATAGCTTTTGGCCCACGACTAAAATGCAAGTCGCGAATTTTGACCAAGGTGCTTTGGGTGTCTGACAAAGGAACGGGCTCTCAAAGTTAAAACAATGGCAAATTCAGGCTAACAGTGTACCAGTCCAACTTGAAAACCTACTCTGATGACTGTATCGACATGTACCTATCCAGCCGACTCCGCTACACCGTACGTTACTTGACTCGCTACACTAGCTGATCATGACGGTCTCCCAAAACCTGCGAACCCGGTTCCCCAACATGTTTCGTTTTTTATTGCTCAGCGTTGTACTGCTTACCAGTGCGTGCGCAACGAATCCACCGAACGGCCCCATCCACGACCCGTGGGAGCCCATGAATCGAAAGGTATTCGCATTTAACGACGCACTCGATCGGGCGGTATTAAAGCCGGTCGCCCAAGGTTATAAAAAGGTAACGCCCGACCCCGTCGAAACCGGTGTGCGAAATTTTTTCAATAACCTGGACGATGTCAGAGTGGTTGTAAACGACGTGCTGCAGGGGAAATTCAAACAGGCCGCCAGCGACACCGGGCGTTTGTTGGTGAACACAACCCTGGGACTGGGTGGATTAATTGACTTCGCTACGCCGCTTGGGTTGCCTAAACACAATGAGTCGTTCGGGCAGACGCTGGGTGTTTGGGGCGTGGGGGAAGGCCCTTATGTGGTGCTCCCATTTTACGGCCCAAACAATTTGCGCAGCAGCGCCGGTCTGCTGACTGAAAGCCAAACGGTAAACATGATTGCGCGAGTAGATGACAGCACCACCCGCTACGCGACCAGTGCCCTGTCGGTAATTAGCTTTCGTGCCGACCTTTTGGAGGCCACCGGGTTGTTGGATAGCGTAGCTCTTGATCCTTACCTAACAGCCCGCGACTTCTGGATTACCCGTCATCGTGCTCTGACCTGGGACGGGAAAAAAGACACGCGCCCTCGCCCTGCGGCGCAACAGACAGATCCGTTAGGTGATCTGGATGAGCTAGACGAACTAGACGAACTAGACGAGCTCGATGAACTCGATGAACTCGATGAACTTGATGAACTTGATGAACTTGATGAGC